>CAZXGF010000024.1:0-80582 GCA_964640185.1 uncultured Verrucomicrobiota bacterium
AACGCTGGCGTCTCGCCGGCAGTCCCGAGGGCGTCCCGCCCTCGGCAGGGGCAGGATGTCCTCCAGCGAAACGCGGGACAAGATGCCGGCGGTACAATGGCACCTCTGCGTGCTCTGCGCACTCTGCGGTTTCAGCCCCAGCCACCCGTAACTGAGGGATTACACTCTACCGAATGGACTCCTCCGGCAGCCCCGTCTTTATCTCGGGATTGACCGGCATCTCATCCGGCAGCGCGCCTGTAACTTCCTGCAACCGCCGCAATTCCGCCTTGAGCTCTTCGAGCTTTCTGTGCGCTTCCCGAACATTTATAAGGTTTTTCGTTTCCAGCGGATCGTCCTTGAGGTTGTAAAGCTCCGCGATGTACTTATCCGGCTGGTCGTCCCCGTTTGGATAATGGATATACTTCCAATCCGTGGTTCGGATGCCTCTCACGTTGGGCGTGTAGGGGAACTCCTTCTCGTAGTTGTACTCGTAGTACCACGAATTCCTGCCCCAGATGGCCCATCCGTGGAGCAGTTTCTTCCAGGACATGCCGTGCACCTTTCGGAGAGGTTTGGCGCGGCAGATGTCGAGGATGCTCGGGGCGACGTCCTCGCTCAGGACCATTTCCTTGACGACGCGAGGTTGTCGAATCAGCTCAGGGTATCGCACCAACAAGGGCACGCGAATGCTTTCTTCGTACATGGTTCGTTTGTCAACCGCGCCATGTTCGCCGAGCATGGACCCGTTGTCGCTTCCAAAAAGCAACAGAGTATTGTCCAGCTCGCCGATAGCCTTCAAGGTTTCATAGAGTTCCCCGACGCTGTCGTCAACGGACAACAGGGTGCCGAGATAGGTTCGGATGAATCTGTCGTATGTTTTTGCCCCAAAGAGGGGGCCGTCAATTCCATGCCAGGTTGGGACACGCTGGCGAATCCACTCCGGTTTACCTTCGCCGGTATCGTTCGCCGTGGGCGGCTTCTCAATTTTCACGTCGTCGAAAACGTTTGCGTACTTCGGCTCCGGCTCGAAGGGGCAATGAGCCGCCTTGTGGCCGAGGATCAGCAGGAAGGGGCGGCGTCGCGCCGCGGCGCGATTGAGCCAGTCCACCGCCAGCTCCGTCACTCGGTGAGTGTAGTATCCCTTCAGCGACTGCCTCTTGCCGTTGATGTTGAAAGTGTTATCGAAGTACTTCCCCTGTCCCTTATGGCTCGCCCAGTAATCGAACCCCGGTCGCCGCTCGTCGCTCTGCTCTCCCATGTGCCACTTGCCGATGTAGGCGGTCTCGTAGCCGGAATCGTGCAGGCGGCGGTGATAACCGGCGAGGTTCACGGGGAAATCGGTGAAATTGTTGACGACTTTGTGGCTGTGGGCGTAAAGTCCGCTGAGGTAGCTCGCACGGCACGGCGAGCACAAGGAGGTCGTGACGAACATGTTCGCGAACCTCACGCCCTCGTTGGCGATGCGGTCCATGTTGGGCGTCTTCAGGAAAGAATGGCCGGCGCAGCTCATCCCATCCCATCGCTGGTCGTCCGTCAGGATGAAGACGACGTTCGGGCGGCGGTCCCTTCGCGCAAGCGCCGGCGAGAAAGCCAGCGAGGCAGCTCCCGCCGCTGACGTTTTCAAGAAGGTTCTACGATTCATCCCGCTCATGTTTCCTCCTTATTGTCTTCGATAATGGAAATCCGAGCTTTTCCCGATATATCCGTATTGTCGGCAGCTAATCCGGCAAGGCTCCTACGACTGGCTCTGAGACCGCCGATAACACAGGTTGCCGATTCTCAGTCCACACCGCTCAGCTTGAAAACGTAAGCGTGGTCACAAGGCAATTCGTCTATCGAAAGCGACGGAACCTCAATGCGCAGTTTACCGTCCACCCGGCGCCACTTGAGGGGCTTGTCGAGACCTAACATGGTCACAGCGGTCGGCTTCGGCTCAGCGAGAATCAGCTCACGACCCGGCCAGCGCAGGCAGATGGCATAAATGGTGTCGCCCTTCGAGGTGTACCGCACCATTTTTCCTTCCGAGGTCTTTCGCCAGGGTCGGGTCCCGTAGATAGCCTCGCCGTTCACCTTCAGCCAGTCGCCAATCTGAAGCAGCCGTTCCTGCATAATCACAGGAATGCGGCCGTCCGCTGTCGGACCAATATCGAGAAGGAGGTTGCCGCCCTTGCTCACTATTTCGATTAACATGTGAATCAGCTCGCCCGCTTTCCTGTAATCTGAAATGTCTTCGTTGCGATTGTAGCCAAAGGAGTGGCCCATTCCCCGGCACTCCTCCCACTCCTTCACGTATTTCCCCACGGACTCCCCGTGCACCAGCCCGTACTCGGTTGTGTAGAAGCCGCCGTCTCTGGCGCGACTCTCCTTGCCCCAGCGGTCATTGACAACCACATCCTTTGGGGCTGGCGATTCGTTGAACAGCCACGCGAGAAACTCCGCGCTCCGCCAAATCTCACTCGGCTGTTCCCATTCTCCGTCTCCCCACACAATGTCCGGCTTGTAACGGCTCACAAGGTCCTTCATTTGCGGCAGCATGTGCTCCGCGACATAGCGCTTGACATCTTTCCGGTAGAACGGGTGATACCATTCGTAAAGAGAATAATAGAAGCCCATCTTCAGACCCGCTTCCCGAACGGCTTCGATAAGCTCGCCCGCAAGGTCGCGGTGCGGCCCGACGCACACACTGTTCCAGTTCCAGCTTTCCGCGCTCGGCCAGAGGCAGAAGCCGTCGTGGTGCTTGGAGGTCAGTACGACGTAACGCGCCCCCGACCGCCTGAACAAATCAGCCCATTCTTTTGGGTGAAACATTTCCGCTTTGAACAGCGGCGCGAAATCCTGGTACTTGAAATCCTCGCCGTAAGTATCAGCGTGGAATTTCCAGGTCTGCCCTTTCTTGTTTTGCATATCGTGCCAGTACCACTCGGAATATCTTCCCTTCGGTCCCCAGGCGGGGACGGAATAGACGCCCCAGTGGATGAAAATCCCGAACTTCGCATCGCCGAACCACTTCGGACAAGAGCGGCTGTTGATTGACTTCCAGGTTGGCTTGTAAACCATTTCCTCGGCCGCCCCCGCTGATGTCGCAATGAAAGAGCAAAGTACCACGGCAAAGATTAAATCCCTCATAGTTGTTCCTTCCCTGTGTCTTTTTCCAGATTGAGGATGCTGGCGACTCATTTAATCAGTTGCTGCGGGTCCGCGTCGTCGAACGAGGATGCCGGCCGACGCGCCGAGGAAGATCGGCTGGTCGGGTTCTCGTACCAGACAACGCCGAGGTTGCTTTGCTCCTCGCAGGTGAGCACGTCGGGGTCTCCGTCACCGTCGAGGTCGAGCAGTTGGACGAGGTCGTATTTAACCCCTTGCGGGCCGCTGATCTCATGCGCATTCCACAGAGGGTCGGTCGCAGCATCGCGATAGGACATCCACATGACGCCCGACTTTCCGCTGGCATGCTCGCAGCTGAAGATAATGTCCGGCTTGCCGTCCATGTCAATGTCGCCGACACTGACCCCCTTTCCGGTCCCCGCTGTCGGAGGGAGCTGGATCGTGAAGCTCTCCCATGCCAGGCCGTCTGTTGACTTCCGCCGCCAATAGACCAACTCATGCCCGGCGGTAGCGGCGAGCACGTCGGGCAATCCGTCTTGGTCAAGGTCCGCCGGGACGATGAACATCACCGCCCTGTCTTCGCCGCCGATGGGATGCCTTTTCCAGGGGAGCGTCTGCTCGGCCACTGGTCGCGGATTTTCCAGCCAAAAGCAGCCTCGTGCCGGTCCCTTCCTGTCGGACGCGAGAACATCGAGGTAGCCGTCACCATCCATATCAACCGCAAACAGCGACATGATCCAGCCCGCGTCGCAGAGCGGATGCCATCTCCAACCGGCGAGGTCGCGTGGATTCGGTGGCGATTGCAGCCACCCAATCTCGGCGTCGCGCCCTTTCGCTCCCGCGACGAGATCAATCCCGTTCTTGCCGTCAATCTGCATTGGCACGCAGAACATCCAACTTTTCGCCCCTTTGGCTGGTTGTACCGCCGGCATCTTGCCGGCAGCCGCGGGGGCATCCAGCCCCCGCCGAGGGCGAGACACCCTCGCGACAGCCGCCGGGACGGCGGCGTTACATTCCGGAATCGGCTCCGTCTTCCACGACCCGGGGCGCAGGCGCTTCGCGGTGTCGCTCGGCGACCAATGCGCCCACATCGTTTTGACTTTTCCCTCGCAGCAGCTCACTACGTCAACCGCGCCGTCGCCATCCAGGTCCACAAAAACCGCGTCTTCCGGAGAGCCGACCTCGCCGACGGTGACTGCCGGCCACTTTGCTTTCGACCCGGAGAGACCGGGGTTGAGATAGACGCGCACCCGCCCTCCTTCTTCCCAGGGTGTGGTGATGTCCATCAGCCCATCGCCGTTGATGTCGGCGAGGCGCACTCCGTCGGCGCCTCGGGATGAATCGTCAATGGCATGGCGGCGCCAGGGTGCCCCGCGTTCTGCGGGGCACACACTCCCAACCCTGACAAAGAACGTCAACGCGGCTAATAATAGGACGGAGTGCCACTTTCTCATCTTGCGCGATATCCCACCATAGCCTTCACCTTCACCGGCTCGACAAAGTCCGCGCTCTTGGCAGCGACTTTTTCGATCGTCATCTCGCCTTCTTGTAGCCAGATGCGGTAGTTGATTGCCAGCTCATTGGCCCCCTCCAGCTCATACTCGAAATATGAGCCGAAGCGCCCGTAGGGCCGCTCACTATATCTTGCCTCCTTCGGGTTGCTCGGTTTGTCAAGGTAGTTGGCAGTGTAACGCTTTCCGCCGAGGACAAAACTCATGGCGTTCCAGGGCAGGTTGACAAACTTTTTGTTGCCCGGCCAGTTGCGGGTCTCCCCAAGCTTGCCTTTCCCGTCGGGGCGGAGGTAATAGGTCTGGCCGCTGGTCTTGTCCGCGACCTCGTTGTCCGCGCGGAACTGGAAGCCTGCGTGCTGCGGGTCGCCGTCCAGTTTAACCTTGCCGTCCGCGCTCCGCAGGCGAGAGGCGAACTCGACCAGCACTCCGCCCGGGACATTGTAAACGGTCATTTCCCGCTGTTCTCGCGCGAAAACTTCCTTCCCTACGCCGTGCCAGTCAATCGCCACGCGGTGTCGCCCCAGAACCGGCCCCGCCTCGCTCGACAGAAAGCCCTCGTGCGACTGGTGGGCGTCGCCCTTGCAGTGCCACACGTCCGTTTTCTTGCCATCGTCGTAGGTGATTTGGTTGAAGCCGTAGAACAAGGCTCGGTGATGCGTGTACAAGCCTCCGGGGCCTTTCGTAACGAGTCGCTTGCCGGAGGGATTGTACAGGTGATGGTAAACTTTGTAGGTCAGCTCTCGCGATTCCTTCGTCGAGTCGTCGAGCGCTTTGTACATGTACCGCAGGACGGGCCGCTTGCCGAAGCTCAGCTCCTTGTACTCACCGGGGACGCCATCCCAGTGGAAACCTTTCGCGGCTGCCTCGGCGACGGGCCGAATCGCTGCCTCCAGTGTAACAGATTCGCCGGCTTTGAGCTTCGGGAGGATGAAATTCAGTTCGCGCCGGACCTGCCCTTTAGGAGTCTGAGCTGGCGTGGAAAGCAGCCCCGGGGCGGTCAGTTGCCCGACGATTTGCTTTCCGTCGGGGGCCTTCAGGACAACCGAGCGAACCTCATCCATTGAGGCGGGGAGGGTTATCGAGACCCTCGCCGGCGTGTTCAACCGGTCGTGTTTCCCCGCGAAGACAGTTAATTGCAGTACGACTACCAATGCGAGTATCGGCTTCATGGACAGACCTCCTTCCGCAGCGTGAAATGATACGCCAAGCCTATTTGTTATTCGTCTTGCTGAAGGGACTTCTTACGAACCTCCAATTCTCCAAATGGTTTACCGCAATTGGACGGAATCGTCAATACTACTTATCGCAGGGGTCTGGCCGCGTTTCAGTGGCACGGATGTCGGGTCTCTTGTCGTTGGGAACGAAGCCCACATTTGCGAGTGATTTATCACGCCCCTTCAGGGCTTTTGCATTTTTCCACGTGCGATCCCCAGGGCGCTGCCCTCGGCTGCAATATCGCGCCCTTTCAGGGTTGAAGATTGCTTTCGGGGCGCCTTGTAAGGGCAGAGTTAGCAAGCCTCAGGACACCGGTCTGGAAAAAAGGCGCGTTCTCCGATATTGCGGCGTTCCAGGGCTTGGCGCCGGCTAAAGCCCGGCTAAAATGCTATGCTCCTGTCCTGAATTGTGCGATAGAGACGGAGACTCGACATGGGGACGGCGTGAATGCCGCCTGCGAGAAGGACGAAAGAAGGCGTCATGGCATCCCACCGAAACGCAGCCACACCCAGACCACTTAGATTGATTGACTTCGGCAGGCGGTATCATTTACATTACACAGGTTTGGGATACGGCATAAACCCACTTAGGAGGGAAAGGGCAACAATTGCCTGGGAGTGAACCTTTACGGGTCAGGATTCTCGTCTGCCCTAATACGTTGACCGGCCGCCTTGAAGGAAGACCGTGGCCGGAAACTGGCTTTGCGGAGCAAGTTCATGTTGAGCTGGTTCCGTGCCTGGGGAAGATTGATCCCAGGTATCTCCTGAAGGCTTTTGAAGAGGGCTGCGACGCGGTATGTCTTATCGGTTGCCCCATTGGGAAGTGCCGGACAATGGACGGAAACCTTCGCGCGCAAAAGCGAGTCGCCTTTGTGCGCCGGATTCTTGACGAGATAGGTATCAAAGGGGAAAGACTCTCTCTTTTCCTTCGGGAGCCGATGGACGAGAAGGGCGTTCGTGAGGTTGTGGGAGAGTTTCTGGCGGCTGCACGGGCGCTGGGTCCCAGCAAATTGAAACTCTGCAAGGAGACCGAAACCACCTGAGGATCGGGCGGCAATTTCATGAGCAATCTATCGGAAGCGATTAAGGAAGGCCGGTTTGCAGTTACGGCGGAGGTGACGCCTCCCTGTGGCGGCGACCCCGAAAAGGTCAAGGCCGTTGCCTCTATTCTGAAGGGCAAGGTTCACGCGATGGTCGTGGAGGCGAATGTTGATGGCGTTCATACGAGCAGTCTTGCGGCTGCAACCCACGTAAAATCGGCAGGGGTGGACCCTGTCATCACCATGTTGACACGCGATGCAAACCGGATTGGTCTTCAGTCGTCGCTTTTGGGCGCGGTGTCCTTAGGGATCGGCGACGTTCTTGTCCTGTCCGGTCACCATCAGGCTCTCACGGCGGAAAGCCAAGCTCGCGGCGTATATGATGTGGATTCGATTCAGGCGATAGGCATTTTTCGGTCAATGCGCGATGGCGGGGTTCTCTCCAGCGGGCAGAGAATGGAGCTCCCGGTGTCCGTATTCCTCGGCGGCGCCGCCAACCCTTTCGCGGGGCCCATTGAGCTGAGGGCGTTGCGAGTTGAGAAAAAGGTCAAAGCCGGGGCTGATTTCATCATCACCCAGCCGGTTTTCGACCTATCGCGCTTCCGCGAATGGCTGAACCTACTCGGCGGAAGGGGCGTGCCGGAGAGAGTTTGCCTTATCGCGGGAATAATGTGGCTCGGTTCAGCCGACGAAGCGAGGAAGCTCAATGAGACCTATCGGGGAATGAATATTCCTGAGGGCATCATCCGTCGCCTGAGCGACGCCGCAAATGGGGAACGGGAAGGATTGCTCGTCGCCTCTGAGATGGTCGAACAGGTCAGGAGCCTCCGAGGTGTGAGAGGGATTCATCTCTGGGCCAGAGGCAGGGAGGAATCCCTTCCGGAGCTGCTCGACTCCGCGAAACTATATGACTCGGAATTTTGACAGGATAACAGGATAGACCGCTGTATGGGGTTTGGGGTCTGGGGTATCGGGTATGGGGTCTGGGGTGAGGCGCCAGGCGCCCCGAAACCCGAAACCCCAAACCCGAGACCCGACGCCGGGAGATACCTTGTGCCGAGAAAATATCAAATACCGACGTGTGCGGCGCCTCCGAGATTCAAGCGCATCGGCAAGTACGGAATCGTTGACCGGCGAGAAGACTGTTCCGCATGCCACAACTGCGTCAAGAGGGAGTGCGTTTACGATTGTTACAAGGAGGAGGATACCCGCCTCCGCAAGATCGAAGGCTATCTGGATTATCTTTACGAATGTAAGAATTGTCTCTGCTGCGTGCAGAGCTGCACCAAAGGGCTTCTTTCGCGGAAAGTCAACCCGGAATTCGAAGCCCTCGGGGGCGGTTTCTGGGACGCCGACATAATATCTACGACGTGGTATCAGGCCGAAACCGGCAAGATACCCGTCTCCGGGGCCGGATACGGCGGGCCTTTCGTCGGGCCAGGTTTCGACTCGATGTGGACTGACATGTCGGAGATCGTCCGACCAACGCGCGACGGCATCCATGGACGGGAATATATCAGCACATCGGTGGACATCGGACGGAAGCTCCCTCGCCTGCGTTTCGACCCGCAGGGCGAGCTTGGTGAACCTCCTCCTGCGTTGTTGGAGCTGCCTGTGCCGCTGGTGTTCGATGTTGTGCCGCATTTCAAGGTACCCGCATCGGTGGCTCTCGCTTCCGCAAACGCCGCTCACCGGCTGGGCACTTTTTCCATCGTTCGGTTCGGGGACCTGACGGAGTCCCTCGAACCCTATAAGGAATCCATTGTTCCCCTCCTCGATGAGGAGTTTCGCCCGGACGACCCGAGGCTGAAAAAAGCCCCGATGATTGAGATCGCAGATGCGGATGACGTCATCGAGAAGGTCGTCGCCATCAAGAAAGTCAGTCCGTCGGTAGCGGTGGCGGTGCGAGTGAGATTTGACCGCCGGTCTCCACAACGCGCTGCCCGGTTGACGAAGGAAGGGGTCGAGGTTATCCATTTGTACGCAGACTGGGAAGGAAAGGAATGGGAGGAGAGAAGCCCTCGCCATATCAGCCGGGTGAGCCGAGAGGTGCATCGCGCACTTGTGGAGGCTCAGCTCCGCGACAAGGTGACGCTCATCGCCTCCGGCGGCATCGCCCTCGCAGAGCACATGGCCAAGGAAATCATCTGCGGGGCGGACCTTGTCGGCATTGACATGCCTGTCCCGATTGCGATGGAGTGCAGGGTTTGCGGCTCATGCCTGAGAGGATTGGAGTGCCCGGTTGAGCTGGCCAACATTGACCTCGGTTATGCGACTCAGCGAATAATGAACCTTGTAGGGGCGTGGAGAAGCCAGCTAATCGAGGTGCTCGGCGCCATGGGCATAAGGGAGGTTCGGAGGCTGCGGGGCGAGGTCGGGCGAGCTATGTTTTTTGAAGATCTGGAGCGAGAGAGCTTCGGGCCGATTTTCGGGCGGCGAAAAGCGGGAGTAGGAGCGGCGGTTACAGCGTAAAACGATGGAAGCAACACAGCTCGACGGCATAAATGAAGAGGAAAAACTGGACGCCATCCCGGAGCGAAGAGTCCGGCGGGCGGAGGAGCGGTTTCGCAAATCTGCCGGGAAGTACAAGGTATGGCGGAGCGCGGCTTGCAAGATGTGCGGGAAGTGCGTGGAGATTTGCCCCTGCGGCGTGCACGTCAAGCCGGAAGGATACAGCCATTTCCTGCCGCCGCGAGACTATTTGTGCGAGGGATTCAAATGCAGGGAAATCGGGCGATTCTGCCCTGACCACTGCCCGCAGAACGCCCTGAGGGTCGAACTCAGCCCCATCTACGAATCGCTCGGGGACTATCGCTGGACCGCCGACCTCATCCTCAGCACGTGGCGAATGGCCGAGACCGGAGAAGTGCCCAACGGAGACCTCGAATATAAGATTGGAGCCTCCGGCGGGGGATTTGACCGAATACGCTTCCGCTTCCCATTGCAGATTGCAGATTGCGGATTGCAGAATCCGAAATCCGAAATCCGAAATGCGAAATCGGAAATCTCGACGGCAATCGAGCTTAACAAGCGAAGAGACGATGAGCGTCCGCAGGTGCGAATTGACATGCCGGTTTACGGCGGAGGGATGTCCTTCGGCTCGGTCAGTCTCATAACCATGCTTGCCAGGGCGCGAGCTTCCGCCGCCTGGAACACGTTCACTTGCTCTGGGGAAGGAGGTTATCCGGAGCGGCTAATCCCCTTCAAAGACCACATCATCACGCAGGTGGCGACCGGGTTGTTCGGCGTGCGGGAGGAGACGATACAGAGGGCGCCGATTGTGGAATTCAAGTACGCCCAGGGGGCAAAGCCGGGGCTTGGCGGGCACCTCCTCGGCGACAAGGTTACCCTGGCTGTCGCCGCCATGCGGGGGACTGTTACGGGCAGTTCGCTGTTTTCGCCGTTCCCGTTTCACAGTGTTTACTCCGTCGAGGATCACAAGAAGCATATTGATTGGATGAAGCGGATCAACCCGCGGGCTCTGATTGCCGTGAAGGTTTCGACGCCCGTTGACGTGGACATGGTCGCGGTGGGGAGCTATTTTGCCGGCGCCCACATCATCCATCTCGACGGGAGTTACGGGGGCACCGGCGCCGCCCCCGACATCGCCAAGAAAAACATCGCCATGCCAATCGAATACGCGATACCGAGGGTGCACGCGTTCTTGCGGTCGGAGGGAATCCGGGACAAGGTAACTCTTGTCGCCAGCGGCGGCATTCGCACCGCCTACGACGCCGCCAAAGCCATCGCCCTGGGAGCCGACGGCGTGGTGATAGGAACTACGGAGCTTGTGGCCCTCGGCTGCGTCCGCTGCGGGAACTGCGAGAGCGGGCGGGGATGCCCCCGCGGCATCGCCACGACGGATGAGAAGCTCGCTCAGAAAATGACATTAGGTTGGGCAACGCAACGCCTCATCAATCTCTTGAACGCGTGGCACATTCAGTTCGTGGATATTTTGCGACGATTCGGCATGAAAAGCATAACGGAATTGCGAGGTCGAACGGACCTCCTCCTGCACCTGGATTACGAGGACCGAACGAAAAAATGAGCGCTGCTGAACTCCTTCCAGAACGTCTCATCAACAGCCGTCGAGCACTTGCCGCGGACGGAAGGGCTCTCCCTCGGAATCGCGTCGAGGCGGCGGAGGGTGGCTGCGGCGTGACCGGATTCGCTTGCAGCATTCCGGTCCGCGGCAAGCATATCTACGCTCCGTCCGTCCAGATGCACAATCGCGGTAACGGAAAAGGCGGGGGCATTGCAGCCGCCGGACTGGTTGCTGGAAAGCTCGGTGTCTCTCGAGAAATCCTCGAGGAGGATTACCTCGTGCAGGTCGCCCTGCTCGATCCCGAGGCAAAGGGCGAGATCGAGAAAGAGTTCATTGATCCCGTCTTCGATGTCCATGCCGGGGGAGATGTCGAGACCGTCGCGGATTATCGGGACATCGAGGGATTGGAGGTTCGCCCGCCCGACGTGAGGAGGTACTTCGTTAGGGCTAAGCCAGCGCTCTTGGAAAAGTTCGCCGCGGAGCACGGTCTCGAGGATGCGCCTGCGAGGGACATTGAGGACGAATTCGTCTATCAAAACTCCCTTCGCCTCAACGTAAAATACTACGCCTCCCTGGGCGAGAAGCGGGCTTTCGTCCTCTCCCACGGCCGGAACATGTGCATGTTCAAGATCGTCGGCTATGCGGAGCAGGCGACTCAGTATTACATGCTCGAGGACCTCGAAGCTCACATCTGGATCGCCCACCAGCGGTATCCGACCAAAGGCCGCGTCTGGCATCCGGGCGGGGCTCATCCCTTCTGCGGAATGCACGAGGCGCTTGTCCACAACGGCGATTTCGCCAATTACCATTCCGTCTGCGAATACCTTGCCCAGCGGAATATCAGGCCGCTCTTCCTGACCGACACGGAGGTTTCGGTGCTCCTTTTCGACCTCTGGAATCGCGTGTACAAATACCCTCTCGAGTACATCATCGAGGCTCTTGCGCCCACGACGGAGAGGGATTTCGAGCACCTTCCGCCGGAGAAGCAGCGTGTCTATCGCCAAATTCAGGCCGCTCATATTCACGCCTCCCCGGACGGGCCGTGGTTTTTCATCATTGGGCGGAACGACCCCGAGAGAAACCGCCTGCAACTCATCGGCATTACCGATACCGCGATGCTGCGGCCACAGGTCTTCGCGCTTCAGGAGGGGGAGGTGCAGATAGGGCTGATTTGCTCTGAGAAGCAGGCGATTGACGGCACGCTTCAGAGCCTGGCAGAAGAGGACAGCCGGTTTTGCCCCATCGCGGATCGTTATTGGAACGCTCGCGGCGGAAGCCACACCGACGGCGGCGCCTTCGTATTCACGGTCGCGGGCAACGGCGGCAGCGACAAGAAGCTCACCTGCACGGACAAGTTCGGTCGGCTTATCTCAACCCCGGCGAATCAGAAACACGCCGACTTGAGCCTCCCAATCCTCGCTTCCGAGAATTGCGATGCCGAGACGAGGGAGATAGAACGGTTTCTGAGCGAGGGGCGTTCTCGCGAGGTTTATCAATTCTGCAGGGAGAGAATGGGCTCCTGGTCATTCAGCGATTTCAGGGCGGCCTGCCGTCAGATCGTTCAGGCGGCCTCCGGCGACGACGAAAGCCTTGCCTCGGCAATCGAAGCTCTTACTCTCCTCAATGACCGGCGCTACTCGACCGGCGACAAGAAGCGAAGCTCCGTACTGGACGTCGTTCACCGTTCTCTTCACGAAATCTTCGGGAGGGTTCCGCGACTGGGCGATGGCGCTTCCTCACGGTACGGCTTCATTGAGTGGGAAGGTCGGGCTGATTTGTGCCCACCTCGCGAACAGCAGGAGGTTCTTGTCGTGAACGCGCGGGATTTTCCGCCGCAGGGCGACGAATGCGACTCACGGCTGGTCGTTCGAGCTTACGAAATGGGCTGGAGGCGCTTCATCTGCTACGGCTACGTGGGCCAGCGCTTTCTCGGATGCGGGTTAGGCCCCGGCACGGACGACGTGGTCGTTGACGCCTACGACAGCACCGGGGACTACCTCGGCTCCGGCATCGGTGGAATGACCGTCAACGTGCACTGGAACGGCCAGGACCAGATGGGACAGATTCTTCACCGAGGCAAGCTCGTTGTTCACGGTGATGTGGGGCAGACTTTCCTGTACGGTGCAAAGGGCGGGCGAATATTCGTGCTGGGGAATGCTGCTGGCAGGCCGCTGATCAACGCCGTCGGTTGCCCTCGCGTGGTCATCAACGGCACATGCCTCGATTATCTCGCGGAGTCGTTCATGGCGGGCGATCCTTTGCGGGGAGGCGGCTTCGTCGTTCTGAATGGCATCGAATTCGATGATGAAGGGCGAATAGTCGAGATGGAAGCACCGTATCCGGGGGGGAATCTCTTCTCTCTGGCGTCCGGCGGAGCGATATATGTCCGCGACCCACACCGCCGCCTTACGGAGGACCAGCTCAACGGCGGCGAATTCTGCGAGCTGACGCCCGCGGACTGGGGATTAGTCGAGGATATGCTGAGGGAGAACGAACGCGAATTCGACATCAGCGTCGAGCAGCTACTCACGGTTGACGGCACGGTTCAGCCCCCGGAAAGGGTTTACCGAAAGGTTCGAGCCGTGAAGCTGGCAGTGCTAACGGAGCTGCCCGAAGAGAACGAATAGGAGCAATTTCATCAGGGGAGAGCGGCGCGAACACGGTTGAAGCGTTTGATTTGAAAATCATGAATGGTCTTGAATTGCAACAAATTGATGCGGGATTCTCGCGAGAGCTCGACCCGAGGGGCGAGCTGCGCATCCTCTCGTGCTATCAGTGCAAGAAATGCTCTTCCGGCTGCCCCATGGAACGGGACAGCGACCTCCACCCGCACCAGATCATTCGCCTCGTTCAGATGGGCCGCAGAGAAGAAGCCCTCCGCAGCACGGGAATCTGGACGTGCGTTTCGTGCCAGACCTGTGTGACACGCTGCCCCATGAACGTCAACACCCCGGCAGTGATTGACGCCCTGAGAGCCATGGCGCGTCGGGAGGAGGTCCCGAAATCTGTCCGGCAGGTCTCGTTTTTCAACCGCGTTTTCCTGGAGTGGGTGAAGCGCTTAGGACGCATCTACGAGCTGGGCCTGATGGGGACGTTCAAGGTAGGGTCGCTGAACCTTCTCTCGGACGTGGCTAAGTTCCCCGTGATGCTTCGGAAAGGCAAACTCCGTCCCGTTCCCCATTTCAGCAGGAGGCGGAACAACTTGAGGCAAATATTTCAGAAGAGCAGGAAGCTCAGATGACTGAAAAGATGAGATATACGTTCTATCCCGGCTGCTCTCTCCATTCGACAGCGAGAGAATATCGCGAATCTACGCAAGCCGTCTGCGCCGCTCTTGGCGTGGAGCTTCTTGAGCTGCCGGACTGGGTTTGTTGCGGCTCGACACCGGCTCATGCGACTAATGAGAAACTCTCGTTTGCTTTGCCTGTCGAAAACCTCTCCCGCGCCAAGGAGCTTGGGCGTGATGTGGCGGTGGCGTGTGCGGCGTGCTTTCACTCCTTGCGAGTGGCGAACATCGCGGTGCGCAACAATTCTGCCGTGCGAGCGGAGACGGAAGCAATCGTCGGGCGTCCCTACGACGGCTCGCTCAACGTCCGGCATATCCTTGAGATCCTCGTCCACGATGTCGGTCTGGAAACCATCCGCCGCTCCGTCACCAACGAGCTGCGGGGACTCAAGGTGGCCTGCTATTACGGCTGTTTGCTCGCAAGGCCCCGGGAAGTGAGTATCTTCGACGACCCGGAAAATCCCCGCCTCATGGACGATTGCATGGAAGCTATCGGCGCCGAACCGCTCGAGTGGCCGTACAAGACCGAGTGCTGCGGCGCCGCATCCTCCATCACAAACCCGGGGATGGCGAGTCGGCTCAGCGGCAAGATTCTCTCCATGGCCAAGGAGTCCGGCGCGGACTGTATTGCTGTCGCCTGCCCCTTTTGTCAGAGCAACCTCGACCTTCGCCAGAGGGATATCGAGCGTCAACGCAATGAGCGTTTCGGTCTGCCGGTTTTCTACTTCACGCAGTTAATAGGACTATCGCTCGGTCTGCCCAGCCGACGGCTGGGTTTGCACCGCCTCATCGTGGACCCGAAAGATGTTCTCAGGCGAATAGCCGGAGGGGGAAGATCTGCCGCATTGCAGCAGTAGGAAATAGAATGGTGGAAGCAAGCGAAGAAAAAGTTGGCGCCGTTGTGGTTTGCGGGGCGGGCATCGCCGGCATCCAGGCATCTCTCGACATGGCGGATTCCGGGTTCAAGGTTTACCTGGTCGAGCCATCCCCTTCCATTGGCGGAAGAATGGCCCTGCTCGACAAAACCTTTCCCACCGGCGACTGCGCGACGTGCATCCTTTCGCCGAAACTGGTCGAGTGCGCCCGTCACCCGAACATCGAGATCCTCACCCTGACAGACATCGAGGACGCGGGTGGAAAAGCGGGCAACTTCACCGTTCGCCTCCGGAGGAAACCGCGATACGTTGACGAGAACAAATGCACAGCCTGCGGCGATTGCGTGCAGGCTTGTCCGGTGCGCCTCCCGAACGAGTGGAACAAGGGCCTCGACACGCGCGCGGCAATTTTCGCGCCCTACCCGCAGTCCGTTCCGAACGTCTTCGCCATCAGCAAACGAGAGAGGCCGCCGTGCATGGCGGTATGCCCTCTCGACCAGAACATCCCCGCATACATCGCCCTGGTTGCTGCGGGAAAATTCGCCGAGGCGGCTCGCATCATACGTGAGACAAATCCTTTTCCCGGGTTGTGCGGTTACGTTTGCCATCGCCCCTGTGAGACAGAGTGTCAGCGTTCCCGGTTTGATGGCGCGGTTTCCATTCGGGGCATTAAGCGGTTCATCGCCGATTGGGAGAAGAGCGAGGGGGTGTCTCCTTCGTCCGAGGTCAACGAGTCACGCCCGCAGCGCGTCGCTATCGTCGGCTCGGGCCCGGCCGGGCTGAGCGCCGCTCACCGGCTACGGCTCGAGGGCTACGGCGTGGACATCTTCGAAGCCACGAACAAACCGGGTGGCATGATGAGAGCGGGCGTCCCCGCGTTTCGGCTGCCGCGAGAAGTTCTCGATGGGGAGATAGACCGCATCGTCAACATGGGCGTCCACATCCACACAAACTCCCCGATTGGCGACGGCACGACGATACCGGACCTCATGCAGAAGCGGGGGTACGATGCCGTTTTCATCGCCGCCGGCGCCCATAGAAGTATATCTCTAAAGATTCCGGGCGAAAATCTTCAGGGCGTCCATCCTGGAATTGAATTCATCCGAAAAGCGAATCTCGGCCGGAACCCGCTTCTCGGCCAGCGAGTTGTGGTCATTGGCGGAGGCAACGCCGCCCTGGATGCGGCGCGCATTGCCCTGAGAATGAGCGGCAGTGACGTTACCGTCCTTTACCGCCGAACTCGACGGGAGATGCCGGCAGACCCCGGTGAAGTGGAAGAGGCTGTGCGAGAGGGAGTGAATTTCGTTTTCCTGGCCAGTCCTGTCGCCTTTTTGGGCGAAGAAGGTCGCCTGAAAGCTGTGAAGTGCCTCCGCATGCGCCTTTCCGAGAAGCTCGATGGTTCCGGTCGCCGCCGTCCCATTCCCATCGAGGGTTCCGAGTTCACGATTGATTGCGATGACGCCATTGTCACCATCGGACAAAGGCCCGACCCGCTGTTCAATCGCGAGCTTGACGCGCAAACGGACCGGTCCGGACTAATCTACACCGACCCCATCACCCTCGCTACCAATAAGCCCGGGGTTTTTGCGGGCGGCGATGTGGTCGTCGGAGCGGGGACCCTCAGCGAGGCAGTCGCCGCTGGCAGACGAGCTGCCGAGTCCATTCATCGCTATCTCACCGGACAGGATTTGACCGAGGGGCGACCCCCCAAAATAAGGCCCTGGGACGAGGCGCAGCATCACAGGCTCGACAGCGATCTCGCCGAGCGCGGGTTTAACGGACAGCCCCGCCTCAAAATGCCGCCTGAAGGTTACAGCCCGGAGCAGGCCATCAGCGAGGCGACCCGATGCCTCTCGTGCGGGGAGTGCTGCGAGTGTATGCAGTGCGTCGAAGCGTGCGATGCGCGCGCGATTCTGCACGAGCAAAAAGAAGAGGTCATGGAGCTTAAAGCTGGAGCAGTGGTTTTGGCGCCGGGGCTGGAGGAGTTCAATCCGCGCGTCCGCGGCGAGTTCGGATACGGTCGCTACGACAACGTGATTACGAACGTCCAGTTCGAGCGAATGCTTTCGGCAGCGGGGCCGTACGAGGGCCACGTGCGCCGTCCCTCGGACTCCGAGGAGCCCAAACGCATAGCCTTTATCCAGTGCGTCGGCTCGCGCGATGCGGTCGCAGGGAACAGGTATTGCTCAGCTTTCTGCTGCATGGCAGCTATCAAGGAGGCGGTCATCGCACGCGAGAACTCCCCGGACGTGCAGGTCACGATTTTTTTCATGGACATCCGCGCTTTCGGAAAGGGCTTCGACCGGTACTACGAAAGAGCGAAGGAGGAATATGGGATAGAGTTTGTCCGGGGGATGGTCTCCCGCGTGGTCGAGCTTCCGCACAGCAAAGACCTTCACATTTCCTACGTTGACGAAGGCGATGACCGCGTGGAGCGGGAGTTCGACATGATCGTGCTCTCGACGGGACTTCAGCCCAGCGAGGAGGTTCGGCGAACCGCCGAGAAGCTGCGTGTCCGGCTCAATGAGTTCGGTTTTTGCCGGACGGATCCCCTCGACCCGGCGCGGACCTCGCGGGACGGCATTTTCGTCGCCGGCGTTTTCCAGGAGCCGAAGGATATACCCGAGACCGTAATGCAGGGCAGCGCCGCCGCTGCGTGCGCGATGGAACTGCTCTCGGCCGCCCGCGGTGAGCTCGTCACGGAAAAGAGCTATCCGCCAGAGCACGACTTCACCGACGCCACGCCGAGGGTCGGCGTCTTCGTTTGCCACTGCGGCACAAACATAGCCTCCGTAGTTGACGTCGAGCGGGTGGTCGAGGCGGCGAGAGAGTTGCCTTTCGTGGAGCACGCCGAGACTGCCATGTACGCCTGTGCGGACAATTCGCAGGACCGCATCAAGGAAATCGCCCGTGAGAAGGGCCTGAACAGGCTGCTTGTGGCATCCTGCACTCCCCGCACGCACCTCGCGCTTTTCCGGGAGACGGCGAGGGAAATCGGCATCAATCCCTTTCTGGTTGAGATGGCAAACATTCGCGAGCAGTGCTCCTGGGTCCATGCAAGCGTGCCCAAGACTGCGACTGAGAAAGCTACCGAACTGGTTCGCATGGCGGTCGCCCGCACCGTCCGGCTCACTCCGAGGACGCCCGAGGAACTGCCGGTCGTCAAATCCGCCCTTGTTCTCGGCGGGGGGCCGTCCGGTATGACCGCGGCTCTCTCCCTCGCCGGACAGGGATTCGACGTACATCTCATCGAAAAAGAAGAGCATCTCGGCGGCGGGCTTTGCGAGCTTCACTACACTCTCGAGGGAGACGACGTTGACGCTTTTCGGGAAAGGTTGATTCAATCCGTCACGAATAGCGAAAGGGTAAAACTTCATCTCGGCTGCCGGCTGGTGGGTGTCGAGGGACATGCCGGCGACTTCATCAGCACCATAAGTGCCTCCGACGGCGAGAAGGTCGAGATCAATCACGGCGTTCTTATCGTCGCCACCGGCGGAAGAGAGTTCAAGCCCCGCCAATTCCTTTACGGAGAGGACCCGCGTGTCGTAACTCAGAGAGAACTCGAAGCACGAATTGCCGGCGGTGATTGCGGAGTTGGCGACGGTGATACCGTGGTCATGATTCAGTGCGTTGGCTCCCGCGACCGCGAGCGGCCCTATTGCAGCCGCGTTTGCTGTGCGCAAGCGGTGAAAAACGCATTGAAAATTAAGGAGCGAAGTCCGGAAGCGACCATCGTTGTCCTGTACCGGGACATCCGGACTTACGGCTACCACGAAACCGAGTACCAGAGAGCCAGAGAAGCCGGCGTTCTCTTTTTCCGCTACGAACCTGAGAGACCGCCCGGCGTCGTCGCTGGGCAAGAATTGGTAGTCGAGCTCGATGACCCGGTCACTGGCAAACGCATGCCGCTGAGGGCAGACCTCCTGGTCCTTTCAACGGCAATTGTTCCCGCCGACGACAATCAAGAAATCTCCGACCTCGCGAAACTTCCTCTTAACGAGGACGGTTTTTTCCTCGAGGCGCACGTGAAGCTGCGCCCGGTGGATTTCGCCACAGAGGGCATTTTCCTCTGCGGGCTGGCTCACTCGCCCAAGCTGCTCAAGGAAAACGTCTTTCAGGCCGGGGCGGTTGCCGGGCGCGCCGCCACCATTCTTTCCAAAGACATGTTGGTGGTCGGCGGAGAGATTGCCTGGGTGGATGACAGGAAGTGCGTGTGCTGCATGACTTGCACGAGGGTTTGTCCTTACGGCGCCCCGGGCATCAGCCTTCTGAACGAGCACCGGCGGATCGAGATTGACCCCGCCAAGTGCATGGGCTGCGGGAGCTGTGCGGCGGAGTGCCCCGCGAGGGCAATTCAGTTGCACAACTTCATGGATTCTCAATTATCCGCCGCGATTGCGGCAATGAGCGTAACAGGGTAGGAATTTCGGATGACAGGATACGAGCCGAGAATACTCGCCTTTTGCTGCCATTACTGCGCATACACCGCCGCGGACCTCGCGGGAACGATGCGTGCGCAATATCCTGCGAACGTCCGCATCGTCCGGGTGCCCTGCTCGGGGCGAGTTGACCCCCTCCACATCATGCAGGCGCTCGAAGAGGGCGTGGACGGGGTCCTGGTCGCCGGCTGTTTGGAAGGGGGATGCCATTTTCAGGAGGGAAACCTCCGAGCGAGACGTCGCGTGGAACACGTCAGCCGAATTCTGGAGGAAGTCGGCCTCGACTCCAGCCGCGTTCGGATGGTCAACCTGTCCTCGGCGATGGGGCAGGACTTTGCCCGCATCGTCACGGAGTTCACCGAGCAGGTGAGAGAGTTGGGGCCGAGCCCTCTCATTGCGGATTGCGGATTGCAGATTGCGGATCGCGGATTGCGGAAAACCGAAGAGCCTTCGACAGGATAACAGAATAAACGCCATCCTTTCAGGCACGCGGCCAGAGCCAGTTGGCGAGCTATAATCCCCCGCACAAGGCGGGGTTATCCCGTCAAAAAAGTACCCTTCCTAAATCCGATGTTGGGAGAAGATAGAGATGATCGTCGCAAGCAGAAAGAGTATCGGAGAGTTGAAAGAGGTCCTCGCTCCTTATCAGCGCATTGTGGTGCTCGGCTGCGGAACGTGCGTTACCGTTTGCCTTGTGGGAGGAGAGCGGGAGGCGGGGATGACAGCTTCCGCCCTGCGAATGACCTATCGCCTCGATGGATTGGAAAAGGAAATCAGCGACCTGACCATTGAGCGCCAGTGCGATGACGTCTTCATTGACGAGGTCTGGAAGGAGCTGGACGAGGCCGACGCCATCCTTTCTATGGCGTGTGGCGCTGGCGTGCAAGCCATCGCGGAGCGCTTTCCGAAGAAGCCGGTTTTCCCGGGGGTGGATACGCAGTTCATCGGCATCCTCGAAGAGCAGGGAATCTGGACCGAGAAATGCACCGGCTGCGGGCAGTGCCGGCTCGCCTCCTTCGGCGGAATTTGCCCTGTGGCACGCTGCGCGAAGCACATGCTCAACGGGCCATGCGGCGGCTCTCACGACGGCAAATGCGAAGTCAATCCGGACATGGATTGCGCATGGCAGCTCATCTACGACCGCCTCACGGCTATCGGGCAGGAGGCGCGCCTGGAGGAGGTTTTACCGCCGACCGATTGGTCCCTGACCAACGAGGGCGGCTGCCGCAAAATCATCCGCGAGGACCAGAGGATTTAGCGACGCCTGTAAACCCAACGCCTACGGTTTCTCCGGCATGACAACTCTATCAGTAGAACCCTCGGGGTGTCGTGACGGCCTGAAAAAACTCATTTCGCCGGACGTCCCCGGAGGGCGGAATTCGGGAACACAAGCTCTTCATACAGCCAACCCGCTCGCAAAACCTTCCTGCCCGGCCTAATCTTGTGCTACATTAAAATCGGTTGGTCTGGCTGCCGTCCGATTCGTTCTCCCTGAAACTCGGCGAGCCAGCGGCAACGCCCGGCGTCAAGGTTGCGTGCCAGGGCGAATCCGAGAATAGACCCTTTCTGCGATGAAACGAAGATGCGTCCCACAACTGGCAGGATTCCTCGCGGCGATGTCTTTCGCCCTGTTGCTCCCAGAGTCGCAGAGCCATTCTGCTGGGAGAACGCCTGTTCAGTCCACTGATTACGTCGAGGAAGGGGAAGACCCGCTGACGCGGGCGCGGGTGGCTTTTTATCGCGATTTCCTCGTCCGCAATCCCGACATCGAGCTGATTCCCTTCCGCTCGCTGCATCTTCCGCCGGCGATTCTCCCGGCCGGGCGGTCGCGTCTGCTGTTTGCCATGCTCGGCGATGCCGGCCCCGACCACATCGTTTCTAACCTCGAAGATTCCCAGCTTCTCTCCGACGATGATTTCCTTTATCCGCTGGACGAATACATATTCGAAGTTCTCAAAGATAAGTCGGGTCGGCCCGTTGACCCGGATGGGCGACGCCTCGACGCGAGGAAAAACGAGCTGTTCTACAGAGACCGCCAGACCGGTAAGTACAGTGTCGCGGTGCGAATTGGAAGACGGTGCACGGCCTGTTCCGAATGGGAGAGGGTTCCGGAGCGATTCCGTGCAGCGTCCATCCGAGATGGGAGAGTCTATGGCGTGCCGATGGGCGCCGGCTTCACTTGTCTTGTCTATAGAAGAGACCTTTTCGTCAGCGCCGGCTTAGACCCTGATTCCTCGCCGCCGGACTGGGACGCCTTCATCTACACTGCCCAGAAATTGACTGACCCGGACAAGCCGATTCGCAGGGCGCGGGTCCAGAAAGGACAGTACGGGTTCGCCTGCGGAATTGACCCTTCCTGCGAATGGCTCAACTACCTCTGGCAAGCAGGCGGCGACGCAGTGCATAAGATAAAGTTTTGTCGGGGTGGACACCGAGTGGAGGCGAAGAAAGACGCGGGGTTTCCAGCAAAATGCCCTCGTTGTGGAAGGAGTCTGCTTCGTGCTCGGCAGTCATGGGCTCCGGCTTTCAATAGCGATGCCGGAGTGGCGGCGTTGAAGTACTACTCTCTCCTTCGCTCACTGCGCTGGACTCGCTGTCCCCGCTGCGGCGAGCCGGTCAACGTTCCGGCAAAAACGGCCAAGCCCGTGATGCTTGCGTGCATAGGCCCGAAAGGATGCGGCCATGTTTTCCCATATCCGCCAGCGAGCCGAATCTATCGCGGGGTGGTTCGCGAGGTCGAGGCGGAGGGTTTCGGGGAGCGGGGGTCGGGTTTCGGGGATCGGGGATCGGAGATCGGGGAACAGGGATCGGGGGTCGGGGAGCGGGTTTCGGGTTTCGGGGAGCGGGGATCGCCTGGGTTCCCTCCACACCCCACACCCCAGACCCCAGACCCCAAACCCCAGACCCCAGACCCCAGACCGCAGACCCCAAACCCCAAACCCCAGACCGCAGACCCCAAACCCCAGACCCCAAACTCCAGACCGCAGACCCCAAACCCCAGACCCCAGACCGCCGACCGCGCCAATCTGCTCGCGAAGCTGTTCGAGAGGAGTGAAGTGGCGATGGTGATGGTCGCCGACCCTTATCGTTTCATCGCCAAGCTCTCTCTTCCCGCCGAGGATATTGGGATGATGCTCCTCCCCTCGGGATGGCAGTGGGTCGAGTGTCCTCGCTGCGGCGAGCCGATAATTCTGACGGGCGAAATGAAGGCGTCCGGCCGCGCAATTTGCCGCCGCGATTCGACCTCCGTCAATCTGATAGGACGTGAGCTTCGTGGGGGATTATCCGCGAACCTCATCAGCGTCAAGATGTGGGGGATAAAATCCTCTTCGCCCAAAACTACCCGGGATGCTGTATGGCGGCTCATAGAGCACCGCATGAGCGATAAAGGGAGAATTGCGATGGCGCACTGGCTCGTGGAGGAGGGTTACGCCCGAGGCGTCCGCCCGACGCACCTGCTCCTCGCCGGCTATCCGCAGCTCTATCAATCTCTGCCGGGAAGTTGGGTACTGGTCGAGCAGGAGAGCCTCTCTTCCGGCCGCGTCGCCCCGTGGGCGCCAGACTGGTCGGCTTTCATGGCCACGGAGATGCGAGAATTGCTCCGCAACGCCTGTACAGGCGAGAAAATGGATTTGAGGGCGGCGCTCGATGAAGCTGCCGAGAAGTGTGCCGCGACGATTGGCACGGAAGATCCCACTGCCCCGCATAAACAGAGAAAGGGAGTTTCCGGGATTCTTGTTCCTCTGGCAATCCTCCTGCTTCTCGCCGTGCGGTGGCTCTATCAGGGAACGCGTCATTGCGGATTGCGGATTGCGGATTGCGGAATGAAGCCACGCGCCATCGCGGATCGCGGATTGCGGATTGCAGATTGCGGATTACGGAATGCGAAACGGCGGCCGCCGACTTCAGAATCCGAAATCCGAAGTCCGAAATCCGAAATCGGAAAGAGGCGAGTTCTCGCGTGGCTGCTTCTGGCGCCAGCCTTGATTCTGCTGATATTGTGGGTTTGGCTTCCGCTTTTGAGAGGCACACAAATGGCTTTCTCGGATTGGCGGGCCGCTGGCGAGAATAGATTCCTCGGCGTTGTCAACTTCGTCTCCATCCTCTCTTCTCCTGAGTTCTGGCATATTCTTCTTCAGACCATCATCTTCGTGGGGCTGAGCCTGGCTTTAGGGTTCGGAGGGCCGATTATACTGGCGCTGCTTCTGGCGGAGGTTCCTCGGGGGAAGCATCTGCTTCGGACAGTCTTTTATCTTCCTGCGCTGACAAGCGGGCTGGCGGTCGCCCTTTTGTGGAAGCTAATGTACGATCCCACGGAAACGGGTTTCCTCAACTGGCTTCTTCTGCACATGCCCCGCTCGACGTATCTCATTCTCCCTTTCCTTGTCATGGTCGCTTTCGCCGCTCTATCAGCTCTTTTCTTCCGAAGACGCGAATTCATCCCCGGGGTGGTTCTGCTGATTCTCTCCGCCGGATTGATCCTGCTCATCCCGCGAATTCAGCCGCTGAGGCGCCCGATTAACTGGCTGGGGAATCCGGCGGCAGGGGGATTGTGGACAATGGTCTGTGTGATTTTGCCCGCGGCGTGGGCATCAGCCGGACCGGGCAGCCTCATCTACCTGGCAGCCCTGCGAAGCATTCCGACACAACTTTACGAATCGGCGGACCTCGACGGGGCAGGGATTTTCGCCAAGATTCGGCACATTACTCTTGCCGAGCTGAGGCCCTTGGTTACCATCAATCTCATCGGAGCGCTTGTCGGGACTTCGCAGGCTATCCGCAACATATTCGTGCTGACTGGCGGGCAACCCGATGGCAGGACGAAAGTGCTCGCTCTCGATGTCTGGTACAAGGCGTTCATATACCTGAGGTTCGGCTACGCAACCGCTCTGGCGTGGATTCTGGCCAGCATGGTAATCGGGCTCGCGGTCTATCAGCTCAGGCGGTTCCTGGGGGCGGATTTTCGCCGCCTGCGGCGAGGTGGACATATGACATTGAGGTTTCGCCGGTAGAACCGTGGACGGTCATGGGCAGGATGCCCATGCCACTTGTTTTCGAGAACGGAGACGGACAACAAATGCACATCTCCAGGCTCGGACGAAAAACTCTTTTCGCGCGTCTGGCTTTCACGGCGGTCTATCTTTTGCTGGCGGCTGGCGCGGTGGTCATCATTTATCCGTTCGTCCTGATGCTCACCTCCTCCATGACAACCATCGAATACGACCGGTTCTACCCTCTGCCCGTTTTCCTCTGGGATGACAGCACTCTTCTGGGTAAATACCTCCACGAGAAATATGCGGGCCGCTCCAGCGGCATTGCCAGCCTTGGGGCAAGGTACGACCTTCCCATCAATTCCCTATCCGACCTGAAGAGAGCCATGCTCGAGGGCGACCTCTTCAGTGACGTTTACAAAGGGATGAAGTCGAGGGACCCCCACTGGCGGCAAGCTGTAAAAAGGAGAGTCGAGGATTGGCTGGACTTTAAGAAAAGCCTGCCTATCGAACTCTGCGGCGTCTATTTCTGCAACGAATCTCTCGCATCCGGCTCAAAAGTGAAAGCCGGTTTTCTGAACTTCCTGCGCGAGAAATATGCCAGGCGAATCGAGCAGGAAAATCGGCGCGACGTCCAAAGATTCAACGCTGACAAAGGGTTCAAGACGAAGTCGTTCGAGGCGCTGAAAAAAGACGATAGGGTTATCGCGGACAAGGTCAGCCGAGTTTACCACATCCATCTCCGCACTCTCCGCGATTTGCGCATTCCGCCGGAGAATCTCGAAGCACGCGCCTGGCGGCCGGAAGACTCACCCCGGATGAACGACTGGCTCGATTACAAGAGAGAGCTCCCCCCGGGGGACATCCAGGCACTGTGCGTCTCGCAAATCTACCAGGATTTTCTCGCCCGGAAATACAGCCTCGGCTCGTTCAATTCCCTTTACGGTCGTCGGGACGCGTCTTTCAGGGAGGTGGTCTTTCGCTCTCAGCGTCTGGTTACGGGGGGCGAGGTCTCTGACTGGGGCGAGTTTCTGCGTTCGGTTGATGACCTGAGCGCGGTTAGGCTCGTTGTCAACTCAACCACTCGGCTTCTCTATGAGCGAATGCTCCGGGAGAAATTCGGCGCCATCGCCAATTACAACGCCGAGTTTTCCACGCGGAACAAAGCTTTCTTCGAGCTGAAGCTCGCTACGAGGCTGCCGAAAGAGCCTAAACAAAGGGCGCTATGGGAATATTTTGTCAGGGAGCTCGCTCCATCGCACCTGCTTGTGTCGGTGTCGGAGCGGCAATACCACGAGGAGATTGTCCGTTCCACCTACATCACCGAGCTGAAAAGAGAATACCTCACCATCGAAAGCCTCAACAGGGAAGGAGGCACAAGTTTCAAAACTTTTGCGGAAGCGCACGAGCGAAAGAAGGCGGAGCAACTCCTCACCGGGAAGCTCATCGAGCAATACGGGTCGCTCGATGAATACAACACAGCTAACCGGACGGCATGGGAAAGCTGGGAGGACGTTTGCCTTCCGAACCCACTGCGTCGAGCCTGGCAGCGGTTCCTTTCAGAAAAATACGGCGAGCTGGCGCTTTTGAACGCCGCTCATAAGAGAGAGAACGCGTCTTTTGACGTGATTGCCCTCCCTGCGATTCTCCCCGATCACGACATCGTCGAGTTCGTGAAAACCGCATTACCCCTTCGCCTCATAGCTCTCGAAGACAGCGAGGAAATCCGGCGACTGTGGTACGGCCACCTGAAAAAGACGTTCGGCGGGTCTCTTGAGAAACTTTCCGCCGCCCTCGGCAAGCCGTACGTCGCGTTCGAGGAAATTCCGTTCTATTACGCGATGCCGGCGAATAAAAAAGTCCGGCTGCTGTGGATAGAGCTCGTGGAGAAAGTCGTGCCTTACGAGTCCATTCGCTTTCAGGACCCGGAAGCCAATTTTCGCAATTATCTCCGTGAAAAGTACCTCACCCTCGACCGCCTCAACAGTGAGCACGCCGCCGACTATTCCTCTTTTGAGGCCGTCCGCCCTCCTTACAAGGAGGCTGACCTTCTGGAGTTCTACGAGAGAAAAGCCGCTATCCGCGTGGCTTTCGTGCTGAGGAACTTCGTGGCGGTGGCGCGATTCATCAGCGTGCGTGGGCGTGCGCTGCTCAACACAGTCATCTTGTGCGTCCTGTCCATCGGCGGGGTTTTAATCGTCAACCCTCTCGCCGCCTACGCACTCAGCAGATTTCGCTCCAGCTTCAGCCACCGTCTCCACTTTTTCCTTCTCGCTGGCGCGGCATTCCCCACCGCATTGACCATGATTCCCAACTTTCTCCTTCTCAGAAGCATCGGTCTTCTCAACTCCTACTGGGCGGTTATCCTTCCCGTCATGGCAAGTGGAGTGGGAATATTCGTCCTCAAAAGCTTTTTCGACAGACTTCCCGCGGAGCTTTTTGACGCGGCCTCCCTCGATGGGGCAGGCGAGCTCCGCACCTTCGCCCACGTTTGCCTCCCCTTATCAAAGCCTATCCTCGCGGTGGTCGCACTACAGACGTTCGTCTTCGCTTATGGGATGTTCATGTGGCCGCTGCTCACCTGTCAAAAAGAGAAGATGTGGCCGCTGATGGTCTGGCTTTACCAATTCGTATCGCGAGATGCCGCCAATTCCCCCGAGGTGGCCATGGCAGCACTCGTGGTGACAGCAATCCCCCTCGTTCTTGTCTTCATCCTGTGCCAGCGAGCGGTCGTGAAAGGGCTTACGATACCGAGCTTCAGGTAAAGCTATGTCACTTTCGCAGTCTCGGGGTGGCGCGTTCCGCCGAGGCAACAGCCTCATTCGACTCGGCCTACCTCAAAAAACGCGCGGGGCTGCTTGCGGAACCCCTCGAACGTCGTGGTGATCGTCTTGCCGGTACCTTCAAGCGTAATCATGGTGTACCAGTAGGGCAGCGCAATATCATACTGATATATGACTCTGTACATTCTGCCCTCCTGCGATGTCCACGTAATGTCTATGTCGTTCTCGCCCGTCGCCTCTATGCTGAGAATCTTGAAACCGCCCGGGGGCATATCTACGATCTTCGTCACGTAGGCGTCGCCGCCTCCGCCGCCATACAGGGGCTGGAAGGGACACGTGCGGCCAGGGTCACAGGGATACGGCGCTGCGGGGAAATCGCTGGAGACTGTTATTCCCGTCACATAGGCGTCGCCGGAGGCATCCAGTGCGATGCCTGCGCCGTAGTCCTGACCGCTCCCACCGAGGTAGGTGGAGTAAAGAAGCCTGGAGCCCTCACGATTGAGCTTGGTGACAAAAGCATCGGCGCCTCCCGCTTTCTGAGACTGGACCGCGTCCGCCGTCGGGAAGTCGGCCGACTCCGTGTACCCGGTGACATGAACATTGCCGGACGCGGTCACAGCCATCGTCTTAACGGCGTCCATGCTTTCACCTCCCAGGTAAGTGGAATACTCGAGGTTATCGCAAGCGAGGCTGAGCTTGGCGATAAAGATGTCCGTGTCACCGCGATAGGTCCGGTCGAAAGCAGCCGGCGTGGTCGGGAAATCGTCCGAGTCGGTTGCACCGGCCACATACGCGTTGCCGGAAGAATCCAAGGCAATGCCCCGAGTTCGCTCGTAATTGCTACCCCCCAAATATGTGGAAAACACAAGAGCGTGGCCCCTATCGTCGAGCTTGGACACGAAGCCGTCGCGAGTCCCTCCAAGGGAGGCCTGGAGCGGGTTTTTCGTGGGCAAGTCCGAGGAGGCCGTTTCGCCTACTACATAGACGTTTCCGGAGTCATCCAAGGCGATGCCGTCAGCTTTTTCGTTTTGGCTCCCGCCCAAGTAAGTGGAATACACAAGATCATCTCCCTTCTCATTTAACTTTGTCACGAATGCGTCGTCCTCACCAGCGTTTGCCCTCTGAAACGGGCAGGTGAATTTGGTGCACGGCCACGGCCCCGTGGGAAAGTCTGTCCCCGAGGTAAACCCAGCCACGTAGGCGCAGGCGGAGTCGTCAACAGCTATGGCCGAGCCGGTATCGCTGGCACTGGATCCCAGGTATGTTGAGTACCAAAGGGCGGAACCGTCGCTTTTGAGCTTCATTACGAAGGCGTCCTGGTCCCCCCCATAACTGTTCTGGAATGCGTTCTTTCGGGGGAAGTCGCTCGACTCTGTTCTCCCCGTGACGTATGCGTTCCCGGGGCGATCCACTGCGATCCCCTCGGGTTGATCCTCACCGTCGCCGCCTATGTAGGTGGAGTAGATCAGCTCGTGACCGTTCAGGTCGAACTTGGCGACGAACACGTCCACCTCAGCAGGAGGCGCCGGTGGAGAAGTTGTGGTGGGGAAGTCGGGAGAATTCGTCCATCCCGCCACATAAGCATGGCCTGAGCCGTCCACGGCGATGGCCGAGCCGCTGTCGCGCGAGCTGCCGCCGAGATAGGTGGAGTAGCTGAGAATTGGATCAATGACCAGAGGTCTGCCGCGGTCGTAACTCGCGACCTGAAATGCCACCTCGTCCTCGCCTCGCAGGAAATATTCCCCCGAAACGCTGCACTTTTGGCCGTGTACGTCCTGATAGACAATGGGCGCCCGCTGGCGGACATCACCACCTTCCGTGTGCAGGATGAGGTTGCCTTCGTCGTCGAGGCTGAGCTTTTCCGCGCCACTGAACGCGAGGCGGATGGCCTTCGGATCAGCGCCGGGCGAGACTACGAAGTCGTATTCCAGACGCCGCTGATTGCCGTAGTAAATGAGGTCAATGCCGGGGTAAACCTCCCTGTATCGCACGCGGGCGTACTGAGAGATATTCGTGCGCCATTTCTTGGGATCGCTTCCGATGAAGTAGTGGCTTTTGCCGGGGAGGGCGTCCACACCATCCACCTGCGGCGCGGTGTTGGCGCCCAGAAGGCGCATACGCAGGACGGTGGCCGGGGTTTGGGTTTTCGGCTGTTGGGCTCTTTCGATGCCACGCTCCTTCTCCGCAGCGTCCTCCGCCCTTTGGGAGTTCCTGAGGGCCAGGACTGCTTCGGTACGGGTCAGAAAGAGCGTGTAGCCGCTGCCGCGGGAGAGAAACTTGACGCGAGCGTCCGTCTGGCCGCGGTTGAGCTCGAAGCTCAGGGGCAATTTACCGTAAGCCGTTTCTATGTTCTTCTGGCTGGCTCCACCATCCTCGGCAGCACGGCCAAGGGGGTTGGAAATGTCGTGGCAGCCTTCTGCCGATGCGCCTGCCAGGCCGGGGACAACCAACAGCAATGCACTAAACGAGGACAGGTTCTTCTTTCCCATCGAGTCACCTTTCTTTTTGGCCAGGAAGTTTATTCACACGAGTTTGTGAGAAATCTTGCCTTGCCCCCGCCTGTCAAGCGGCAGGATATTACCACAGCTCACGCCGCCGACAGAAGCGTTATCTCACGTCGCCCTCAAGCGCTCCGTCAGAGGACGGATTCTTCGCCCGGCCCGTTGCGAAATGCTCTGCGCCTCCGCGCCTTTGCGTTGAGAAATAAAACAGTAAGAAACGCAGAGAGGGTGAGAGCTCGTGATGGGGGCCTTCTTGCTCGGGCGTGGACCGCTTGCCGGGCGTTGGAGAATTTTGGGATTGTGGAAAAGGGCGATGCGCAGTTATCCTTTCCAGCGAGCAGAACAATGGTCGTCGCGGAGAGCGCAGCGCACGCCGAGAAGTGGAACAATCTCCACAGGCCCCTTTGCGGCCTCAGCGATCTCTGCGGTAAGCAGTTAAGCGAAAGACAAGGAGGCGAAAGATGGCAAGCAAAGTTCTGGTTCTCTACTACTCTCGGACCGGAAACACAAAGCAAATGGCGGAGCTTGTCGCACAGGGGGCGAGAGACGCCGGCGGAGATGTAACTCTCAAAGACGTCGGGGAGGCCAAAGCCGATGAGTTGCTTGGTTACGACGCAATCGTTATCGGGTCACCAACATATTACGGTTCCATGGCAGCCGAGATAAAGAGGCTTCTGGACGAGAGCGTGAACTTCCACGGGCAACTGGAAGGGAAGGTCGGCGCGGCATTTTCTTCCTCGGCAAACATCGGAGGCGGTAACGAGACGACAATCCTGGATATTCTGCGTGCGTTCCTTATCCACGGGATGGTGGTGCAGGGAAACTCGGCGGGAGACCATTACGGGCCGGTGTCCATCGGCGCCCCGGACGAGAGAGTTCGCAAACAGTGCCAGGTTCTCGGCAAGAGGGTTGTGGCGCTGACGGACAAGCTGAAGTAAGCAAAGACCCAACCCGGGTTCCCCGGAAATTTGCTCCGCGGCTTCGCGCCTCTGCGTTTCATAATCCAACATTCCTTAACGCCAAGGCGCAGAGGCGCAGAGTAGATGATGACTAATGGGACCCTCACGCGCCTACTATGGAGTCAAGAGTTCTACTCTATAGAATCGCCTTGTTGTTTGTCCGGGGGCGAGTCCACCCATGCCTGGGGAGGCGCCTTTGTCGGTCCAGGTGACGGTTCCGGCTTGCGCATCAATCGTCATATCGGCGGGGTCAGGGGTGATGGCGTTCCAGGAGGAAAGGTCGTCCGCCCAGTGGATTTTATAGCTGGCATCGGGCACGTAGCTCCAGGTTACGTCCAGCCAATCGGGGTTGGAGGTCTCTGGAGCTACGTTTGTCATTCTGAAGACGGTTGCACTGGACAAAAGGTCGAGATACGCGACGCGAGTGCTCTGATAAATATCACCACCGTAAAGGGTGAGGCGGCCATCGGTAAGGTCAACTTCGGCGGTGACCTCGCGGAACTCATTCGCGGGCAGGTATAGTCCGGTTACAACCCAGCGTCCTTCGATGGCGAGGTCGTAGATGGATTCCGACGCGGCATCGCCGATGCAGACGGTTACGCGGTATTTTGCCGGGGAAGGAAGGGCAAGCTCCCATGCGGATTCCCCGCCGGCGAATTGAAGGAGAGTGTCGAGGCGTGGGTCAGTCTGGACGTTTCTCACCCGGGCGAGGCTCGTGACATCGGTTGTCCATCCGTAGCCCCTTCCTTCATCAAAAGGGGCGCCAGCATCTTTGAGGTATCCCGGCGGAGCCAACTCGGAATCCGGCTGGAAATTGATTTTTGTCTCGGGGGAAGCCCACACTTGAATGGAGACTTTCGTGTCCGGAAGGATGACGTTGGGCGGATGAGCCTTGTCGGAGATATTGTTGATGGTGAGCGAGAACAATGGCAGGCCGGGCGGAACGGAGAGGGTGACGGTCAAACCGTCAGCCGAGAGGGAGGCGGCATCCGGCAAGTCGGTGTCGTTGAGGAGATAGTTGGAAGGGTCTCTTGCGGAGGCGAGGTCAAGCGGCTCGCTAAAAACGACCGCAACTTCATCCTCGACATCCGGCATCGAGAAGGCAGAGATTACGGAGGGGGGGACGGTGTCGAGGGTGGTGGCGAAGGATGTCTCGTCGGACCAGAGGCTGCATCTGCCCTGGTCGTCCTTATAGCAGACGTGCCATAAGAATATACGTTCTTGTTGGAGAGTGCCGGGGGGGAGGGTCACAGAAGTCTTGTTGACCGGGTCGTCGCCTGAATCCCATACCGCGTTGCTGTAAAGCCCTTCTTCGGCGCGAACCTGCCAACGGCTGGACTGGTGAATGCTGCCGGGGGGTGGCGCGGAGAATTCGCTCGCGACGAGTGTGATGGGGTCGGACATGTGCTGCGCGCCGGCGGCAGGGGAAAGGTTCACGGGTTGAGCGGGGCCTTCGGCGCCATCGAGCCAGCAGTACAGGAAAGCTCGCCTGGCGGTGACATTGGTCTTGAGGGCGGCGGCATGGTGAGCAAGTGAAGCGGCCTCCGGCCACCAGGAGTTGCGGTCGGCGTCAGCCTCGGCTTGAATGGCGACAGTAACCTGATCAATGACGAAAAATAGGTGCTGCTCGGTGTAGATGGTGTCGAGGAGCTGCCGGAGGCGGTCGGCAAAGAGGCTCTCAAGCTCGGGATTGTTCAGGAAACGTGTTCGCATGATGTTGGGAAGGGAATACTCGTTTTGCCCGACGATGCCGTTGAGCACCGGGAGGCTTGGGCGTTCCCAGTTATGTTCGCCGCCCCAGGGCATGACTTCCCAGAGATACGTCTCCTCGGCGCCGCTCTTGCCGCGAAAGAGGTAGTAATCGCGGGACGGACTGACCCAACTCTGTGCGAGAGCCGCCCCGGCGAGATAGCTGGCGTAGCTTTGCACGTTGAGATTGTTGTTGAAGAAGTCCTCGATCTCGGTTTCGGGTTTGTCCTGCAAGTTTTCGATAAGAGAGACCAGGCGGTCGTGCGGTTCGAGTCTGTTGGTTTTCCTGTCGTAGGCGAAATTATAGTCGTCATAGGATGGAAGGACGCTCATGTTGCTGGGCGGCTGTCCGGGAAGGCTGCGGGCCTGGAAGAGGTCTCCGTCCCTGTCTCTATGGTTTCTCTCGAGGTAATCGGTGTCGGGCCGTTCGAGGCTAAGCATCAGGCCGTAAGGGGAGCCGTTGAGTTGGAGGCGAACGTATTCGGTTGCACTGTACGAGCAGCCGGCGTACCAGAAAGCGCGCTGCGTGAGCATCTCTCTGAGACAGGCGGAGCCGCGGAGGCTCAGGTCGTCATAATCGCCGCCGAGTAAGATTAGAGAGCCCACTTTGAATTCGCCGCCGCTGGGCGCGAATCCGCTAAAGACGCCGTGCAGCTTTTGCCAGGGGTTGAATTTTATCCTCCAGTTCTTTTTCGTGATTGCGACGCGTTCCGAAAAGCTCCCAAACCACCGGACGCGAACCTTGTCGTAAACCTCCCCTTCATAGACAAAAGTACCCGGCACGTAATCATCCCGGGAACCGAGCTCCTGGAGGCGGCGCCGGTTCTCCTCGCTGACAAACAAAAAGTAGATGGGCAGGTTCGACGCGACACCATCGTCATAGCAAAAATAGGCGTGGCTGGATTTCATGTCATCGGCATCCGGTGAAACGCCGACGCCGCCCTCGGAGTCCTCCGCCACGACTCGGAAACGAACGACCGTAAGGCTCGGCTGCGGGGGAATCTGTGCTCCGAACTCGCCATCGCCAGCTTCACCATCTCCATGCTGCCCATCATCGGACATCGGCAGCGAGGACCAATCTTCGCCGACGCTGTATTCGATAGACATCGAGACCGAGGAGAGCGCGCTGTCATCCACGACGCGCGCGATTATCTGGACCGGCTCTTCGGAGGTCGGAACGTCGGGGGAATGTTGCACGCGATAGATGAAGGGAGGAAGATTCTCGGCGTGGGCGCTGTTCTGGGAACCCGGTGTGGAGGCGAATCCCCCTTTTGCGAGGTCTGCTGCGGCGTAAACGCCTTTTGTGCTGCGGCTGTTGGCAAGCCTTGCGGTCAATCTGGTCTCGCCCCGCGTTCCAAGAGGCTTGGCCCAGAAAGACAATACGTATTCTTCGCCCATGGAAATGCCGGGGATGGAAATGCCGACGTAGTTCCGGCAGTCGCCGCCACCGCCATCGCCGGTGGAGATGAGCTTCATGCAGGCTGCTCCGGAATGAGCGGCGGTATCAATCTTGATTGATGCGGAATGATTGCCGTATTTCACCCACCCGGAAGTGGCATGGGCATCCTGCCCATGATCTTCCACGGGCGAGACGCCCGTGCCACAGTCGGTCTCGAAATCTCCGTTGGGGACGAGGTTTTCTCCGCCGCCATCCGGTACGAGGGCAATGTCGTCAAGGAGAGCTTCTCCCTCGCCGTTCAGGTAGAAATAGAGCATGTCGCCGGTCGGATTCGCCGGGGAAGTCTCGACGTAAACCCACCTGCGGGTGACGGATGCGGCGGCCCAGTTCCCCTGGTCATTATTGGCGAGGTTGGGGTTGATGCACTCGAGAGAGGGACCGTAACCGTCAGCGGCGATAGGCCAGTACTCCCCGTCGCTGTATGGCACAAAGTCAACCAGGCGTCCGGCGGCGTCCCGAAGAACGATGGTCTCGCCGCCGTTGTCCAACTCGCCGAATGTGGTGACAGGACCGGTATCGCCAATGACGTTTTCGATGCCATAATTGGCTTTGATCCAGTCGGGGTTTTTGCAGACGACCAGATATTCATGGGTGGCGATTGTCGTGCCCTCGGGGAAAGTAAAGAAGACACCGTTGGTGAATTGCCAGCCATCGAGGCTCATCTCGGAATCGGAGGCGTTGTAAAGCTCGACATACTCATCGTCGTCGCCTCCGCACGCGGGATGATAATGTATTTCATTGATGACGATAGGAGGCGCCGTGCCGTCGGAGAAGAGGGAGTTTTGCGTGCCGGGGGTGCCGGGTTTATCGGTAGGGTCTTTGCGCAGGCTTGGCGCCCAATTGTGCGCGTCGTCACTCTCTCCGAGGGGATTGACCCTTTCCAGAGAAGGGCCAACGCCGTCCGCCTGAAAGGGCCACGGATAATCGTCATTGTAAATGACCCCATCAATCTGCCCGCCGGAATCGTCCAGAAGCGTGACGGTATCTCCACCGTTGCCGAGGCGGAACCTGCCGGCGAAATTGCCGATGTAGTTCTGAATGCCGTACGTGTAGTACACGTGAGTCGCGCTGCTGCAGACGACGAGGTAGCCGCCAGGTTCGATTTCGGTGTTACTGGGCATGACGAAAGGCTCGTTCGTGGGGTCGCTATCTCTCAACTGCCATCCGCTGAGGTCAACGCCGGTATCCCCGGTGTTGTGCAGCTCAACCCATTCGTAATACTCGTCGTCGCCCTGGAGCCTGTCGGGGTTGTACATGATCTCATTGATGACAACCTTGCCGCTCACACCGCAAAGCCACACCGGGGTAATGGCGAGGAGAACAGAAATCGTGAGGAGAGTACTCAATTTCATCGTGGTCACCTATCGCGAATTTTTCATGCTAAAAACCCGCCCCGCCGGGGCTTCCCGCCCAGAGCAACTCTGCGGAAAGAACAGCCGGGCCCCCCTGCGCTTGCTGACAGCGGCGAAGAGATACCTGAGCTATCCCTACTGAAATCATACGCAATTTTAGCATGAGTGGGAGGAAATGTCGAGAGGGAGCGCCATTGCGGATTGCGGATGCCGGTGGGGAAGAGCCGCTGTCCTAAACGGGCCCCCGGGCGCCCATTCCGAAATCCGGAATCTGCAATCCGAAATCAAACCAGGCCTTGATCGAGCATGGCGTCGGCGACTTTGACGAAGCCCGCGATGTTGGCGCCGGCGACAAGGTTGCCGGGACAGCCGTATTCTTCCGCGGCTTTACTGGCGCTTTCGTAGATGTTGCGCATAATGGCCTTGAGCTTGGCGTCGGCTTCCTCGAAGGCCCAGGAGACCCTCTGGCTGTTTTGCGCCATTTCGAGGCCGGAGATGGCGACCTCATCGCATGAAAAGAAGTGAGACCCCGAATTCACTCAAATCCGGGAATCTTGAGACTGGGATTTTAACTGTCGAGCATTCTGTCAACCTGCGCTTGATCCACATCCATCACATACTGAATCCCACTAATGTCGGCCGCCTCACGGGTCAGGGCTGCTATATCATCTCGCGATACATGTTCCAGAGCAAATTTTCGGCTGCCGGCCATTAGCTGGCGCAAGCCTTGCGCAAGGCGCTCGTAATAAGTGTAAAGACCCAAGGCGCCGGTAGGAAGGTTTTCAAATTCCTCGTCACCCAGTTCCTTGCGGAGCATGCTGGCGGTGACAAAAATTTCGTCCTTCGAATTCCCGAAACGCTCGATGTACACGGGAATCTGGTGATCATCAATGGCCCGCCCGATTGTTTTACCTACCATGGCCGCAGCAATGGGAGCCCGGGCCATGCCCACGAGCTTGACGAACGGGGCGCCAAGGGCAAGTCCTTTGAAGATTTGATCTTCGAAGGCAAATCCGCCAGCGACGGCCAGAGCGGGCACATGTTGTCCCTTGTCGGCGAGGCGTTTAGTGTACTGATATAGAAGGGAGTGGAGAACGACAGGAGGTACGCCCCACTCGTTCATCATGCGCCAGGGGCTCATGCCGGTGCCGCCGCCTGCGCCGTCCACGGTTAGAAGGTCAAGCTTATACCGGGAGGCAAATAACACCGCCCTCGCGAGGTCCGCGGGGCGATAGGCGCCGGTTTTTAGGAAGATGTATTTGGCGCCGGCACTTCGCAGTTCCTCCACACGTTTGGCAAATGATTCCTCGGTCACCATGCCCACCCGCGAATGCCGCTCAAACTCCTTGAAGGCGCCCCGCTCAAAAGCCTTGATAACGACCGGATCGGTCGGGTTTGGAAGCACGATGTACCCTCGCTCGCATAGAAGCTGAGCCTTCTCGAGGTCCCTGATCTTGACTTCGCCGCCGATGTCCTTGGCGCCCTGGCCCCACTTGAGCTCGACGCATTCCACCCCGAGCTTTTCGATGGCATATTCATGCACGCCGAGCCGGGTATCCTCTATATTCGCCTGCAGGATGATGGCGCCGCAGCCGTTTCGCTGATGATCTTTGAATAGCTTCACACGGCGCTTCAGGTCAACCGTATCCACAACCTGGCCGTTCTTGATGACAGATTCGGGGTCCATGCCGACCACGTTCTCGCCAATTGTAAGACCGGTCCCCGCCAGAGCGGACCCGATGGCGAGTCCTTCCCAATTGTTCTTGGCGATGTTGGTCGAGCCGATTCCGGGGATGAGCCAGGGATAGTTGAACTTTAAGCCCTTATCGCGGCCAAAAGCGACTTCCAGATTGACAGCCGGGAAAATCGCTTTGTCGCTGTCCGCTTCGATGCCGTGCGCCCCAACAGCGGTTCCCATGACGTTGAAGTGGGAATAGTCAACGGGATACGTTTTCTCGGCGGCGGTCGTTATCACGCCGAAAGGCTGCGGGTAGATGACTTCGTGGCCCCGGTAGGCGGACTTGCCGATCTCGCACATGCCGATGCAGCCGTCCACACAGGTGACGCACATGCCCGAGGCAGGAACTACGGAGCCTTCGGTCCTGTTCTTGGTCAAAGTCGCGGCCGAGGCATTTATTTTGGAGAGCGTCATTGTCATTCGCTTCTACTCCTTTCTTCTCATCACTCCTTTTCTATCTCGCAAGCAACACAGGGATCCATATAGCACATCATGTCATCGAACTGTTCCTTCTCGATGCAGGGCGGGGTCAGGTTTTCGCACCCTCCGCAGATGGCCTTTTCCGGCTCGTTGTAAGTGCACCGCAACTGACAGGTGGGGCAGATGTACATACACGCTCCGCACAGCCGGCAGACATCTGATTTGACATCAAAGGGCGTGCCGATGCTCCTCTTCTCACCCCGGTTGCGGAAGCCGATGGCCCCCGCCATCATCTGCTCCTGGCACATTCGCACACACAGGCCGCACAGGATGCAGTCCTCGTACTCCTGTTTGAAGCGCTGCTGGCGGACTCCGTGGGCTGCGGCAAGGTCCTGGATGGTCTTGGACTGAGGACACGAGGCGAGCAGGAGTTCCAATATCATCCTGCGAGCCCGGAGGACACGCGAGGAGGCTGTTCGCACGTTGAGTCCCTCTTCGGCAGGGTAGGTGCACGACGAGACCAGTTTTGCTCGCGGGCCCTCTCCGATCTCCACTACGCACAGCCGGCACGCACCATAAGCCGACAGCCCGTCCCTGTGGCACAGGGTGGGGACCGGAAATCCCAGAAACCTCGCGGCTTCCAGGAGGGTTGTGCCTTCTTCGACCGAAACAGGTAGTCCGTTAATGCTCAATGTAATCATGCCGATTTTCCCTTTACTGCTGAGCGAGTTGGTTCATCGTTTTCGGGCCGTGTGAACTCAAGGTCACACCTCAGGCACCTTCGGGCCTCACGGGTTGCTTCCTCAACAGACAGGGCCATCTCGACCTCCGCGAAGTTTTTCTTTCGTGATTCGGGTGGGAGCGTAGCGGGTTCTACCCTGCGGGCCTCTTCGAGTTCTTCATCGCTGACCTCAGTTGGCTCTATGAAAACTTGCGGCAGTGTTACCTTGGGCAGTTCCCTCAGCTCTTTGCCTCGCACGTAGCGGTCTATAACCATTGCCACCTTCCGCCCGGCGGCGATGGCATCAACGACCGTATTGGGGCCGGTAACCAAATCCCCACCGGCAAACACACCCCGGCGATTGGTGTAAAGAGATTCGGCATCAACACGCGGCTTCCCCCCCTTGTCGAGCTCCACGCCCATGGAGGCAAGGCAATCGCTATCCGGGCGTTCGCCGATGGCTACAATCAGGGTATTCAAGGATATACTGAACTCGGTGCCGGGCACGGGAACCGGTCTGCGCCGGCCGCTTGAGTCCACATCGCCGAGATTGTTCCTGATGCACTCGATGCCCACCAGGCGCCCAGCCTTGGAATGTATTTTTACAGGGGAGACCCATGTCTCAACCTTTACCCCCTCTTTCATAGCGGCTTCGATGTAACGAATCTTTACCGGGGAAACCAAGGTTTCGAGTTTTATCCCCTCCTCCAGAGCGGCTTCGACCTCTTCCGCGTAAGCAGGCATCTCCTGGCAAGTGCGGCGGTAGAGCAGTGTCACGCTTTGGACGTTTTCCTGCCGAATAGCCACCCTCGCGGCGTCCACAGCAGAGTTACCGCCACCGATGATACCCACATGCCCTCCGGCCAACTCCTGGCCTCTCAAATTGAAGGCCTTCAGGAATTCCATGGAGGAATGGACCCCCTCCAGATATTCACCTTCGAGACCCAACCGCCAGCTCCTGTCCGCTCCTATTGCCAGGAAAACGGCCTTGAAGCCATCCGCAAAGAGGTTGTCAATGGTCATGTCCCGCCCCAGGGCAATTGCGCATTTGAGGGTGATGTTTTCATCGAGGAGCGATTCTATCTCGTTTTGAGCCACATCCCGCGGCAGGCGATAGGCCGGGATACAACTGATGAGCATTCCGCCCGGCTCATCTTCCGCCTCGAAGAGAGTGACTTTGTAGCCAAGAAGCGAAAGCTGATGGGCCGCGGTGAGGCCGGCAGGGCCTGCGCCCACGATCGCCACCCTGGGCACATCCTCCCCGTCCCGGCGAACTCTCACTGGTTTGTACACCGATGGATCAACCCGGTCGGTGACAAATCTTTTCAAGGCTCGGATAGCGATGGGTTCGCCCCCTGTAGTCCCAAGACTACATCTCTGTTCGCACTTGCGATCGCAAACGCGAGCACAGACCGACGGAAACGGATTGGCCTCCCTGATAACTTTGTAGGCTTCTTCGTATTCGCCCTTTTCAAGGAGGGCAACATAGCGCCAGACCTCGGTGCCCAAGGGGCAAGCAGCCTGGCAAGGAGCTCCCACCACGTCACGGCACACGAAGGCATCACATCTTTTGTCAACCACATGCCGCTCGTACTCATTGCGGAAGTAGCGTAGCGTACTCAGAACGGGGTTCGACGCGGTCTGCCCCAGTCCGCACATGGTGGTGTCTTTCACAACGTGTGCCAGTTCCTCAAGAAGATGCAATTGCTCAAGTGTCCCCTTGCCCTTAGAAATATCGTCGAGGATTTCGTACATCCTCTGTGTGCCTTTGCGGCATGTAAAGCATTTGCCGCATGATTCATCTTTTAGGAAATTCATGAAGTACTTGGCGATATCCACCATACACGTGTTCTCGTCCATGACGATCATCCCGCCCGATCCCATCATTGATCCCGCTTCGGTGAGACTGTCGTAATCAATGGGGAGATCGAACCTTTCGGCAGGGATGCAGCCGCCGGACGGCCCGCCCGTCTGAACCGCCTTTATCTTAGCCTTGCCCACTGGGCCGCCTCCGATGTCATAGACGATTTCCCTGATGGTAATGCCCATGGGGACCTCGACAAGGCCGGTGTTTTTGATCTTGCCGACCAGGCTAAATATCTTGGTGCCGGAGTTACCTTTGGTCCCGATCTTCGCAAACTCGTCGGCCCCGAGCCTGAAGATGAGCGGGATGTTGGCCCAGGTTTCGACGTTGTTGATTGCCGTGGGCTTGCCATCTATGCCTTTCTGGACGGGAAACGGAGGCCGCTGGCGCGGCTCACCCATTTTCCCCTCGATAGACCTTATGAGAGCCGTTTCCTCGCCGCACACGAAGGCTCCGGCGCCTCTGGCGAGCTTGATGTCGAAGGAAAAGCCGCTTCCCAGGATGTCCCCGCCCAAAAGACCGTGTTCGCGAGCCTGCCTGAGGGCCACCATGAGATGCTTGATGGCAAGGGGGTATTCATTGCGGACATAAACGATGCCTTCCGTGGCCCCGGTTCCGTAGGCGCCGATGATCATTCCTTCGATGATGCTATGCGGGTTGCCCTCGAGTACGCTACGGTCCATGTAGGCGCCGGGGTCGCCCTCATCCGCGTTGCACACGAGAAACTTGCCGTCGCCGTTTGGCTGCTTTGCCAGCAACTCCCACTTCAATCCCGTCGGAAAGCCGGCGCCGCCGCGACCACGCAAGCCCGAGCGCTTCAGTTCCTTCAGTACCCACTGGGGGCTTTCCTTAGATAACACCGCTTCGAGAGCACTGTAACCTGCTTGCGCAATGTAGTCGTAAATTCGAATCGGGTCCAGCTTGTGGTTCAAGCCTAAGATACTACGCTTCTGATTCTTGAAGAATGGTATGTCGCGGCGATTGTGGTATTTCTTCCCAGTGTGGGGGTCCCGATACAATAAGTCCTCAACGTAGTCGCCTGAGAGTAACGCGTCAATGATCCTGGGAACGTCATCAAGCGTCACCTGGGGGTAAAATGCGTTCTGTGGCTGCGTGAGAATGAAAGGACCCATCTCGCAGAAACCGTGGCATCCCGTAACTCGCAGCGACATCTTTTGGAGCAGGTGCCGCTCCATTATATAGCGTTTCGCGACCCGTATGATGTCGCTTGAGCCACTTGCCTGGCAAGCCGTCCCGGAGCAGACAACGATGCGGGGCTTACTTTCGTCTGTGTCATCAAGGAGCATCTTTCGCAATTCTTTTAGCTGATCTATGGAAGATAACCGTGGCATTTTGCTACCTCATGGGAATACATACCAACAGCAAACCGTCTCCCCCGGGAGGGTGTTGGTCAAACCAGGTCTAACATGTGGCCGTTGCATCCACGACGCGAGCAAATTTGGACCATCCCGCCCCCGCGGACGATCATCGGCACCATCGGCGCACCGCACGTGGGGCACTCCCAGGATCCGATTAGTTCCGCGTGGCAATGCGGACAGAAGAAACTCACGACCGTGCCTAAGGGGATACTGTGCTCGGCCGAGATATTATAACTACCATACAGCGAAGATAGCCTGAGCCAACCGTGCTTATGGTCAAAAGATACGCTTACCTGGATTGAAGCGTGGTCGTCTATGGTGAGGCTCTTGTCCATCAGACTGTGGTTGCAGCGGGGACAGCTTACTTCGATGGGAAAGATGCGTTTATCCTGTCCGATCTCAATCTTGTCAAGCCCTTCCAGAGTATCCTGTATTAGTTGCTTGACTTTTGATTTTCTGACTTTTGAGGAATAATGGCCATCAATGACAACGACTGGCCCGAGAGCGCAGGCCCCTAAGCAGTTCACCGTCTGCAGCGTGAACTCTTCGTCCGGCGTTGTCTCACCGGCCTTGATTCCGAGTTGTCGCTCGAACTCTTCCGCAATCCTCGGCGCGCCCCGGACGTGGCAGGCAGTCCCGAGACACACGGATATGAGATGTTTGCCTCGAGGTTGCAGGCTGAACGAGCGATAGAACGTGGCGACACCATATAGGTCCACCAGCGGCCGCCCCATCTCGTTGGCTACGGTTCTGAGTGCTTCCTCGGGAAGACATCCATATTGAGCCTGGATTTCCTCAAGAACGGCGATCAGCGCGCCCCGCGCCTTGTCGTGTCTCTCCAAGATTCCCAGGATAACTTCCGTATCCACCTCTTGTTGTGCGTGGACGTCCCCCTTGTTCCGGGTAGCGATGTCTTGTATCATTCTATCGGTACTCCTCGCAATGCCAGACGCCTCCTTCGGGCTTTGGAAACGTGCAGGTTTCACGGTTCTCGCAATTGCTGCACAGTCCCATGAATTCGGTTACATCTTTGCCCTTAGGAGCATACGACTGGGTCGGCGATGACCTGTCTTTGCCGGCGGTCTTTACGGGAGAGGGTTCGCCAATGTCGAACTCTTCGCAGTGCACCACCGGTTTGTTTGGATCTCTCGGAAACGTGCAGCTTGAAGCGTTGTTGCACGTCGAGCATAGACCATAATATTCCGCAGTTCCCGACATGGCGCTCTCCTCACTTCGCTTTTTTCTGACCGCCCCAAGGAAGCACAGGAGCAAACGTCGTACCAACGATTGAACGATGCAAAGCGGCTGGTATTCATGCCTGGCGTGAACCCGGATGCGAGGGAAGAGCAGTGCCCTAAGTCAAAGGGAATCAACGAGTCTCACCGGATAACTCTTTTTGATGGAGGGCGCCCCGTCGCATTGACATGCGAGCCGGGAATGCAGTGGACGAGCGAGGAGATTTGTACCACCGGAGAGAATCTCCCCGGCGTGAGACATTCAGGATGAAGACTTTTTGACGTTCTTAAGCTTTTCCCGCAAGGTCTTGCGGTCAATGCCGAGAATCTCCGCGGCGCGGGTTTTGTTGCCGCCCGCGCTTGCCAGGACGTTGCGGATGTATTCGCCCTCCACTGCGGCGAGGGTTCGGGTGAATCCCGTTTTCCGCAAGGCCGAAAAACGCATAAGCGAGGGCAGGTCTGGCACCTCGATGAGATCCCCGTCTGTCATCAGTATCAGGCGCTGTATTACATTCTCAAGTTCTCTCACGTTCCCCGGCCAACCATAGCTTCTCAAAACCTGTAAAGCATCATCGGAAAAGCGGGCTGGAGGCTTACCCAGTTCTTCGGCAAACTTGGTTGCGTAATGGCGGGCTAACAACAGAATGTCCTCGCCCCTTTCCCGCAATGGTGAGATGGCGACCGTGATGACGTTGAGGCGGTAAAACAGGTCTTCGCGGAAAAGCCCCTTCTTTACCAGAGTCTGCAAATCCTTGTTGGTCGCGGCCAGAATCCTGGCGTCCACTTTTCGAGTCCGGTTGGATCCAAGCATGCATATTTCCTTATCCTCAAGTACCCGGAGAAGTTTGACTTGCATGGAAAGGCTCATTTCGCTGACTTCGTCGAGAAAGATTGTGCCATTGTCCGCGGCATGAAAAAAGCCCGCCCGCGCCTCCGTTGCGCCGGTGAAGGCTCCCTTGACATGCCCGAAAAGCTCGCTCTCAAGCAGTCCCTCCGGGATGCCTCCGCAGTTGACGGGCACAAACGGCGCGGAAGAACGTGTGCTACTGTAATGAATGGCCCTGGCCACGAGTTCTTTGCCCGTCCCGCTCTCACCCGTGATGAGTACGGTAGCAGATGTGGACGCCGCCTTGGTGATGGCGTGGAAAATCCTGCGCATGGCTTTCGACTTGCCAATAAGACCATGCGGCGCCGAAACCGTCTGCGGCGACATCTCCCACCCGTATCGGCGGACACGCAGTTTCTCGAGCGCATGCCGAACGGCGGACAGGAGTTCCTCGTCGGTAAAAGGTATCGCAAGATACTCCTCGGCGCCGGTTTTCACCGCCTCGACCGCTCCCTCTATCGAGGGATAGCCGGTAATCATCATGACCTCGGCGTCCTTGAAGTTTTCCCGGACGTGCCGAATCAGGTCCAACCCGCTGATTTTGGGCATCTTGAGGTCGGTAATGACCAGGTCCACGTGTGTTCCCTCAAGCACGTCAATCGCCTGAGTCACACCAGGACACGTGAAGACGTGATATCCCTCCGCCGTCAAGTTTCGCTGAACTACTTCCAGCGTGCTCGGGGAGTCATCCACAACCAGGATGCGTTCTCTCTCGGGCGAAGATGTCATCTTAGCCGTTTTCCTTCAAACTTTGCGACCCTTCCACAGGCAGCCGAATTTCAAACCGCGTGCCTCGGCCGAGCTTGCTCTCGACCTGGATACTGCCCCCGTGTGAGGTGACGATTCCATGAACAACCGGCAGTCCCAAGCCCGTGCCTTCGCCGACGTCCTTTGTCGTAAAGAACGGTACAAGTATTTGCTCCTGAACGTCCTCGCTCATGCCCGTGCCTGTATCTTCCACAATCAACGACACGTCATTTTCGCAAGCCCGTGTTCGCACCGTGAGCTTGCCTCCTTCCGGCATCGCCTGCAAGGCATTGACAACCAGATTCACGAGAACCTGATTGAGTTGTGCTTGGTCGGCTGTGATTTCTGGGAGGTCCCCCGAAAGCGAGCATTCAACTTCGATTCCAGCCTCGGCACACCGCGATTCGAAGAAATCAAGCGTTTCTTCGACCACCTGGTCTAAATTGACTCGCGTTTTCTGCGGGGGCATCTGCCGGGCGAATACGAGAAGCTTCTTGATGACTTCCCGCGCATGCAGAGATGCGGACTCTATCTTCTCAATATCCTGTTTCGCCGATTTGGGCAGCCCCTGGCATTTCCTTGCAAGTTGCGCGAATCCCAGGATATTGCCCAGAGGCTCATTCAGTTCGTGTGCAACACCCGCGGCGAGCAGTCCGATGGTGGCCAGGCGGTCAGCGTGCCGGAGCTGACCCTCGAGTTTCGCTTTATCCTTTTCGGATTGTCTGCGCTCGATGATTAACGCCACCTGCCTGGCTACGGCATTGATTAGGTTTCGCTCTTCTTTTAGGAACGGGCCCTCATCAAGTTCCGGTTTCTCCTTCGCATAAACGACCTCGACAAGCCCACGCCGCGCGCCGCTCACAACAATGTCCGCCGTCTGCTTCTGGCGGCACGCACGAAAACCGGGTGTTGAGTAAGAATTCCCGTCCAAAACGATCCGCGCGAAGGTGACCTCCGGATATTGCCAGGCGGGAGGAAGAAGCTCAACAATGCTCTGAAGAATCTCTTCTAACGTTATTCCGGGCCTTCCAGCTGTCTGGGCAATCCCATAAAGACAGGTTAGCTCCTTAACCCGCTCTCGCAACGCTGCCTTCGCAGACCGTGACAACTGATCTCTTATCACCGGCGCCTCCGTCTCCTTGAACCAAGTGCAAAGCCAGGACGTTCTCCATGAACCTCCTTGTCTTTTATCATACTCGCGCCTATAGATAAGTGTCAAGGTTGGGGGGTAGGCCGCGTGCGGCCGCGTAATCGTGCCATTTTAGGCAGCCTTCTTTCGCTGTTGGCGTAGGCTGCGTTTGTGCCAGAGGGCCATGGATTATCTGGTGTGATCCCATAGGCGATCGAAGCTGGTATCGCGCAGGCCGCAGCGCACACGCAGAATTTCGTCCGCGCCCGACTTACTCCAGCGCATACCCGACTGTTTACAGCGACCCTGGACGAAGGTCCTACACTGGGCTTGGACCTCCGCGCTGCCCGTCGCGCCTCCGGGCTTCTCGCTCAGGGCAATTCGGCGGACAGGACAATCGCGCGCCCTGCGCTCGCTGACATCGGCGAAAAGATGCTTGAGCTATCCCCACTAAAATCATACGCAGTTTTAGCACGGGGCGGAAGGAATATCGAGAGGGAGCGCCATTGCGGATTGCGGATGCCGGTGGGGAAGCCCCGCTGTCCTAAACGGGCCCCCGGGCGCCCATCCCGAAATCCGGAATCTGCAATCCGAAATCAAACCAGGCCTTGATCGAGCATGGCGTCGGCGACTTTGACGAAGCCCGCGATGTTGGCGCCGGCGACAAGGTTGCCGGGACAGCCGTATTCTTCCGCGGCTTTACTGGCGCTTTCGTAGATGTTGCGCATAATGGCCTTGAGCTTGGCGTCGGCTTCCTCGAAGGTCCAGGAGACCCTCTGGCTGTTCTGCGCCATTTCGAGTCCGGAGACTGCGACACCCCCGGCGTTGGCGGCCTTCGCCGGCCCGAAGAGGACTCCCGCCTCCTGGAAGACCTGCACCGCTTCCGGCGTGCTCGGCATGTTGGCGCCTTCTGCGACGGCAATCACACCGTTGCCGACGAGCATCTCCGCGGATTCTCTGTCAATCTCGTTTTGGGTCGCGTTGGGAAGCGCGATGTCCGTCTTGATAGACCACATGCCTTTCCAATCGTCATGGAAAGAGGCATGCGGGTGAGTTTTCAGATACTCCTTTATTCTTCCCCGCTCAACTTCTTTGATTCGCTTGACGGTTTCGAGGTTAATCCCTTCCGGGTCATGCACGTAACCATTGGAGTCAGACATGGCGACGACTTTTGCGCCGAGTTGCTGGCATTTCTCGACCGTGTAAATGGATGCGTTCCCCGAGCCCGAGCTGACGGCGGTCATTCCCTCAATGGTTTTCCCCTTGGAACGCAGCATCTCCTCGAGAAAATAGATAACGCCGTAACCTGTCGCCTCCGTTCGAACGAGGCTGCCGCCCCAGTTCAACCCCTTCCCCGTGAGAACGCCCTCGAAGAGGTTCTTGATCCGTTTGTATTGCCCGAACAAAAACCCGATTTCGCGGGCGCCGACGCCGATGTCCCCGGCGGGAACGTCTGTGTCAGCGCCGATGTGCCGGGCGAGCTCGCTCATAAAGCTCTGGCAGAATCGCATGACCTCGTCGTCCGACTTGCCTTTCGGGTCGAAATCCGACCCGCCTTTACCACCGCCCATCGCGAGGCCCGTTAGCGCATTCTTGAAGACTTGCTCGAAACCGAGGAACTTAATGATTCCGAGGTTCACAGAAGGGTGAAAACGCAATCCGCCTTTGTAAGGGCCGATGGCGCTGTTGAACTGCACCCGAAAGCCCCGGTTGATGTGGACATCCTCCTTGTCGTCCTGCCAGGGAACACGGAAGATTATCTGTCTTTCCGGCTCCACAATCCGCTCGAATACCCTGCTTTTGACGTACCGGGGATTTTTCTCCAGGACCGGCACGACAGATGTCAGAACTTCGTGTACAGCCTGATGGAACTCGGATTCCCCCGGGTTCCTTTCCATGACCCGCTCCATGATTTCGGACGCGTTTACCATCTTTCCTCCGATTTTGGTTCTTTTTGTAAAAGAACGTTGACCAGCGCGGGGCGCGCGACCCATTTCTGATTTCGGACTCCGGACTCCGGACTCCGGAATGCCCAATCTGTAATCCGCAACGCGGAGGCGGCGGGCCCGGATGGCCCAGAGCGGATTCTTCTTTTCGGAAAAGAAGCAAAACCGATTAAGTGTTCTATGGGCTCTTTAATTGATTCCTGTCCGCAATCGAAAATAGGCAGCAGCACCCGCAAAGTTCCCGCCGAGGCATCAGCATCAACTATGTCCTCAACAACTGCAGCGGATTCGCCAGACGCTGAAGAGCGGCGAAAAGTGGTACTGCAAGACAGCAACCTATTGCCTTTTCAGCGAAAGACGGGATTCCCCGCTTCCTCCGGTTGTGTCCCCATAATATCGCCCTGAATCAAGTCTGTCAACAGAAAATCGCCGGGATTTTTCGGTCCGCAAAATACGGCAATATTGCCTATTTCATCCTTGACTGTCGTCTCAGGTAACGGTAAGCTTGGAGCAGGATTGCCTATCGGAAGGAGAAGCAATGGAGGAAAAAACGAAGAAATCTGTGATGGCTATTCTGCGTGCCCTTGAGGGGCGGAGGAAGCCCCTCGGGGCGACGCGGGTCGCCAGGGAGATACGGGCGTACGGGATCAATCTCAGCCAGAGGACGGTCAGATACTATCTCGGATGGACGGACCGTAAAGGGTTCACGAAGAAGGTTGGAAGGCGCGGGCGAACGATCACTCCGGCGGGGATGAAGGAGGTGTCGGAGTCTTTCGTTTTCGAGAAAGTTGGGCTGGTGGTTTGCAGGATTGACGAGCTTTCCTACCGAATGACTTTCTCTCCCAAGCGGCTCGCCGGAAGCATCATCTTGAACATCTCGACTTTGAAAAAGGAAGATGTCGGGCGTGCAGTGAAACGGATTGTTTCTGCGTTTGAGGCCGGATTGGGAATGGGGCGCTTCGTGGTCATGGGGGAGGCAGGTCATCAACTGGGAAACTTTGTCGTTCCGGAAGGACGAACTGCCATCGCCACGGTTTGCAGCGTGACAATCAATGGGATTTTTCTCAACGCGGGGATTCCGGTGACCTCCCGGTTTGGGGGCCTGCTGGAGGTGAGGGATGGTCAACCGGTTCGGTTCACGCAGTTGATCAATTACGACGGCACTACGCTCGATCCGCTGGAGATATTTATCAAAGGAGGAATGACCAGTGTTGGCAAGGTGACGACAACTGGAAGCGGAATGATCGGGGCAAGTTTTCGTGAGATACCCTCGGCGGCTTTGCGGTCGGCGGAGAAGTTGAGGAGGAAGCTGGAGGACATCGGGCTTGGGGCAATAATAGTCATCGGGAAGCCGGGGCAGCCGCTTCTGGACATCCCGGTTTGCGAGGGAAGGACTGGCATGATTGTCCGGGCTGGACTGAATCCCCTTGCGGCGTGCCAGGAGGAGGGCATCGAAACCGATAACCTCGCCATGGGAACGCTATTCGAGTTCGAGGAGTTGGTCTCCTTCGAGCGGCTGCGAGGGCCCGAATAGTTGCGCCGCCTCAGACAAACCGAAGAACGCGAATCCTTTTGAGTGCAACCGCCGAGGCCGATCGGACAAACGCTCAGAGCCTTCGCGACGGGGATGAAAGCTGGCTCGCGGGCCGCGTTCAGGCAAATGCACGAAGGCAACAGCGGACGCCTTATGGCAAAAGGGGCTTTGGAAGGCGGAGTTTCGGCGGAGGCGGTTTTACAGGCGGTGCTCCTTCCGTGGCGCTTCCCTCTTTTCCGAGCACGAGCAAGCATACGGAGTTGGGATGGAGGGAGAGGGTAATGATTGCTTGCTCCCGCCGCACGGGGATATTTCGCTTCTCGCCGGCAATCGAGAGGACGGCTTTCCGGAATATCGCTTCAGCCTGCCCGGAAGAGGCGGGTTTCGGGTTGCCGATTCGCGTCCACTCTGACCATGCGTCGCAGTGCTCGGGGTCTATCAGATAATGCCAGCTTCCGACCGTCTTGATATGCCTCTGAAAGCCTCTCACCGTGACAGTAAACTTGCGTTCCGGCCCGGCGCCGGCGCAGTTCTTCTCGTCGAAGCGCCAAAGGAGAATTTGAAGTGTATTCGGGGCGGCGCTTGTGGCTATGGCGCCGGCGGACTTGTCAGAGGGGTTGAGTGTTGCTTTGACCCGACTCGAGGACATCTTGCCCAGGAGGCGATAGAAATTGAAAAGGGAGACAGGGACGGTCTTGTCGCCGATGCGAGTGAAGAGGGACCTCCAGCCGTTGAAATAGTTCCCGCTCAGGCCTCCCCACCTCAGCATGAGGTCAACTTTTGCGCTCTTCGTGGCTAAAACCTCTCGCAGCAGCGAGCAGGTGAAGGCGGCTTCGTAATGATTGTGGGTTCGCGGCCAGTTGCCGCCCTCGCCGAGCGGCTGGCCCCATTCGTTCAGGTGTCGCCGGCATTTCGACAGTGAAGGCGCTTCCTTCTCGATGATTCGCGAGTATTTCTCGTTGACGTCGAGGATGTAGTCCAGCTCGCCGTAAGCGTGCCACGAGATGAAATCAATCGGCGCCCCTTCTTTTCTCCCGGTGGCGAAGTTCTGCCCGCGGGCGCAGTGCCGCATGAAATAGCGCGCAAAGGTATAGTCAATGTTACAGCCGCCAAGCGCCGGTCCACCTATGCTGACATGCGGGTCGGCTTCCTTCGCTCCGGCGGCGAAGAAATCATAGAGCTTGAAGAAGCGGACGATGTTCTCGTACTTCATCGGCCGCCCGCCACCGATCCAATATTTACCCACATCCGGCTCGTTCCATACCTCGAAAAACCATTTGCGGACTTCCTCTTTCCCGTAACGTTTCTCGCAGTGGCGGACGAGCTCACGGACCAGTGTCTTCCACTTGCCAAAGTCTTTTGGGAGGTTTATGGCCCCGCCGCCGTAGTTTCTGACAATCTCTCCGTCGGCGAGAGCATCCGGCATGAAATCGCACTCGATGATTGGGCGCATCCCGGCGCCCAGAATGACCTCCAGAACCTTATCCAGAAAGGTCCAATCATAGAGTGGCTTTCCGGACGCATCCTCCGAATAAACCCTGCACCCGTATTCAGAATCGGAGAAGACGTTGTGGCATCGAACATAGAAAAGCGCACCCGACTCCTTGATTTGCCTCCACGCATCCTTCAGTCGCTTATCAACGGTCCCTCGATAAAGCGGGTCATAGCCGACGTTGGCGACGAGCCCGGGATGCCATGTGCCTGCCTTTTGGGGAATGTTGACGATAACGCGGAGGGGCTTCGCTTTGTCGCTCGCAGGCAGGGAGCCGCTACGAGCAGCCTCGACGAGGCAGGGAAAAGCCGGCGTGATGAGCATGGCCAAGGCCACGAGCCGTGAGATAGCGGTAGTCATTCGTGTTTACCTCCACGATTTGTCTGTTCAGCGCACACTTCGGGAGATGCGCCTCCAGAACGCCCGGCTCACCCACCGAGCACGCTTCGCGCCTTTGCGACCCCGCGTTTCGCGGGGCTCTCTTCCTTGTTGTCTCGCCAGCACGCCAAGCATCTTCCGTATCTGATTTTGCCCTCATCGCTCCGGCTTCTTGGGTAATCGTACCAAAATCGAGGCGGAGCGGCTACAACCAATGCAAGCAGCCAGCGAAAGGCTCCTGGGCGGCGATTCTCGATACTTGCCCCATTCAGGGGCAATTCGCCGAGAGAAGAAAAGATTCGCGTGGGGCAGCCGAGGACCGGGTCCCTCTCATCTCCATCACTGCGACTCTGCGTTAAATCCTTCTGGCTGCTTTCCTTGCCACCCAAATACAGCCGCACCTGTGCGATGAGAAGTTGACGCGAGGGCAGGCAAAAAAGCGGTTGACAGAGGGTGAGTCTGTGGCACAGTATTCTGCGCAAGGTGTCGGGATGACCCTCGTTGATAAAGGGGAAATAAAGGGGCAGTAGCCCGCAAATAACGCACAAGGGGAGGGCGCCAATCATGTCTAAGAATTCTTCTCTTTTCGCCGTCTTGCTTTTCCTTGCCTTTTCGCACTCCGGAGTTGCCTCAGCCGAGACATGGTACGTTAACGCTGGCGCGACGCAGCCCCGCGACGGGAAATCCTTTGAAGCTGGATTCGAGACGATCCAGGAGGGGATAGATGCAGCATCCCCCGGCGATACGGTCATCGTTGCTGAAGGGACTTATGTTGAGAACATTCAGTTCAAGGGCAAGAACATCACGCTCGGTAGCACGGAGCCAACCGACCCGACCGTTGTGGAAAACACGGTCATTGACGGCAAGCGAAGCGGCTCCGTTGTCGCATTCGCCGGGACAGAAGATGAAACATGCGTCCTCTCCGGGTTTACCATTCGCAAAGGGCGCGCTGATCACGGTGGCGGCATCTGCGGCGGGACCGAGTTCGATCACACTCACGCCACGATTGAGAACAATATCATCAGCGCTAACTCCGCGGGTGACGGTGGTGGGCTCGCTTACTGCGACGGCGCCATCCAGAACAACGTGATTACAGGGAACATGTCCTGGCGGGAATGGCGCGGGGGCGCCGGGCTGTATGACTGTGACGGGACAATCGAGAACAACACGATCTCAGGAAACTCCGCCACAGGCGACTGGAATTCCGGCGGCGGGCTGCGTTCCTGCGACGGCACCATCCAGAACAACACCATCACCGGAAACCGCGCTCGTTCCGCGGGCGGGCTGGCTAATTGCTCTGGGGTCATTCAGAACAACACGATCTCAGGAAATCCCGGCGGCGGGCTGAGCGAATGCTACGCAACGATCCAGAACAACATCATCTCCGGCAACACCGCCAAATGGGGCAGCGGTGGGTTGTATCAGTGTCACTGGATCATCCGAAACAACACGGTCTTTGGCAACTCGCTGGAAGATGCCGGCGCTGCGGGCGGCGGAATGGCCGATTGCAAGGGCACGATCCAGAACTGCATCATCTGGGGAAACCGGGGGCTATGCCAGATTTCCGATTGTAGTGTGCCCATTTACTCCTGCATCCAGGCTTGGACGGGTGGTGGCCAGGGGAACATTGCCCACCATCCCTACTTCGTGGATGCACCCAATGGGGACTATCACCTGAAGAGCTGGTCTCCGTGCATAGATGCGGGTGCTCCGGGCTCCCCTTGTTGGGAAGAGCCTGCGCCCAGCGGAGGACGCATCAACATCGGCGCCTACGGAAACACGCCTGAGGCGACCTCCAAGTCGGCCGATAGCGACAACGACGGACTCGCCGATGACTGGGAAATGGAATTCTTCAGGGATCTCCGCCAGGAAGCAAGCGACGACGCTGATGGGGACCTTATCTCAAACATCGAGGAATACGATCGCGGACTGAACCCTACCTGCCAGGCGGCATTGTGGTACGTGGACGGTTCGGTGCCCACTTCCGGCGACGGGACCTGCTGGGAAACAGCCTTCAAAACGATTCAGGAGGGCATAAACGCCGCCTCCGATGGCGACACGGTCATCGTCGCGCAGGGGACCTACCTGGAGAACATCCATTTTAACGGCAAGGAGATCATCCTGCGCAGCACGGATCCCGCCGACCCGGCCGTTGTTGACAACGCCATCATTGATGGCAACCAGGCCGCCTCCGTCGTCACCTTCGACGGAACAGAAGACGAAACTTGCGTCTTCTCCGGTTTTACCGTTCGGAATGGCAAAGCTCGTCATGGCGGCGGAATCTCCGGTGGGAGCGCGATGATCGAGAACAACGTGATCACCGGTAACTCGGCCCAATACTATGGAGGCGGGCTCTATTACTGCCAGGGCACCATGCGGAACAACATCATTTCTGGAAACGCGGCTGGCTATGGCGGCGGCCTGCATAGCTGCCACGGCACCATCCAGAACAACACTGTCTCTGACAACGCTGCCGAGAGTTACGGCGGGGGCCTCTTCGCCTGCCCTGGCACCATCCGGAGGAACACGATCACAGGAAACTCGGCTCGGCGGGGTGGCGGGCTTTATTATTGCGACGGTACTATTGAAAGCAACACGATTTCCGGAAACTCGGCCGATGCGGACGGCGGCGGGCTCAGTTGGTGCAAGGGCACGATCCGCAATAACGTGATCACCGGTAACTCGGCTGAACGGGATGGCGGGGGACTGCACTGGTGTCGCCGCGATGGTCTGCATTGTTGCGACGGCATAATCTGGAACAACACGATCACCGAAAACTCGGCCGGTAGGAACGGCGGCGGCCTGTGTGAGTTCGACGGCACCATCGCAAACTGCATCATCTGGGGGAATAGGGCTGCCGAGGGCGCGCAGCTTTATGACTCGAGCGTACCCAGATATTCCTGCATCCAGAACTGGACGGCAGCCGGCGAAGGCAACATTTCCCAGGACCCGCGATTCGTTGATCCGGACGGGCCCGATGATGACCCTGAAACTTATCAGGATAACGACTACCGTCTGGCGGAGGCATCGCCTTGCATTGACGCCGGCGTGAACGAGGATTGGATGATGGAGGCCGTTGACCTGGATGGCAATCCGCGCATCGTAGACGGTGATCGCGATCGTCTGGCGGTTGCGGACATGGGTGCGTATGAGTACGTTCCCCCCCTATTAATCAGTGTGAGATCGAATACTGAAGCCGACTTCGTCCTCAAAAGGCTCCCCGGGGGCCATGCGCTGCAGGGGAGCACTGAAGCGACAGGTGATCCAAAGGTGTTCGAGAAGGTCTATGCGAACATGCCGTCGGGCACATGGCACATCACCTGGCAATCGCAATCGGGCGCCTGGCCGAGGAAGCCGGTGAATGAAGAAAAGGAGTTGGCTGACGGTGGCGCGATTGTGTTCGAGAAAAACTACATCGTGAGGATGCCGAGCGAGACTTATCAGCTCGACATTGAGCCGGTCAGATATACGACAGGTACGTTCCCCGCTCACGTGCGTTTGAAAAACACAACGGGACCTGAGAACCCTCCGGCCCGAACGTTCACCACACCGATATGGCTGGTTGTGAAAGACGTGGTCTTCACCGTGTCTGGGCCTGACTCGGAGGGAAAGCTGTGGAACGCCGACGGAATCAGTTCGGAAGAGTATCCCCATTCGGGCGATTACTATTACGTGGACGTCAGCGATTGGGCGCCGCTCGGTCCGGGCGAGACATCCCCGGAGGTCGTGCTGGAGTTCTACATCAAGGACCGAAATCCGAATTTTGAGCCTGAGATCGAAGTGTGGGCATACGACCCGGTGGTGGTAGCTGCCGGGTCGCGCTTCCGCGTCGAGCGTGTGCTTTCTGAACCCGCGGGATCAATTCTTCTCCAGTGGGAATCGGAGGAAGGGGCTGTGTATGTGGTGGAAGCCGCTGCCAGTTTACAGGGTCCCTGGGTACCCATAGCAGACGAGATACCCTCCGGGGGTCAGATCACGCAATGGGCGGATTGGCTGCCTGAGGGCATCACCTGTCGTTTCTACCGCATCCGAGGGCCATCTCCGTGAGTGAGAGACGTGGACAGACGCTTTCGCGGGATAAACAACACTCTGCTTTTTGGAGGACACAAACATGAAGTCACCGAGAGCTTTTCCAAAGTATATGGTGGTAGCGGCTGCGGCAGTTGCGATACAATCTCTCTGCCCGGTGTCCAGTTGCCTGGAACCGGCGGCAGGGGCAGCGGGGTCGCTCGGAGAGAACAAGTGGTTTTTCGAGTTCGGGCCTTTCTGGAGAGCCGGAGGGGACGTCAATTTTCGAATCAAGTCGCTCCCGGACCTTTCCCGTTATCGGCCTCCTGTGCCCCCAAGCAACAACGCCATTGGGCCGGTCAACGCTGTAGCGGACAGGACGTACCAGGACGGCTACGTCAAGCGGGACTATGGGACGGGGGTGTGGGACAACAACACCTGGTACTGGGGATACGATAGGAACGAACAAATCGTCGGTAACCAGCTCGTATTCCACGACAGCACGTATTCCGTTGGAGGGGAAAGCCTCAGCACGAGGGATAGGTTTTCCCTCGACCTTGATGACGAGATCGGAGGAGAAGCCCGAATCGGCCGGAACGTTTTCACCTCCAAGGGCATGTCGGCGTCTCTCGTTCTGGGACTTGGCTTCACATCGTTTGGCGGCAGCGCCGGGTTTGAAGACCCCGGGTATATCTGGGGCCCTCAAGTCGCGAGAGTTACCGACACCTACAATCTCCTGACAGACCCAAGCTGGGTTCCGCCGGCGCCTTACTCTGGAACAAAGCAAGGCCCCGGATACATAATCCCCAATATCCCCGCACAAAGACATGTCGGCGTGGGACGAACCTCTTCTCTTACGGAAATCTACCACAGCGTCCACCAGGATATAGGTGTGCAGCTTTGGGTTTTGTCGCTGGGTCTGGACATTCGAGGGAAAGGTGCAAAGCTATCCTACATCGTAGGTGCGGGGCTTTCCGGAAACTTCGTCAGCGCTGATTCTGATTTTCACTGGGCGGCGACGGAAAACGGTGTGGCTCTCGATTCAGCGAGCTATTCAGACGCCGACAATGCTTTTGAATTGGGGGCCTACGGCGAGGCCGGGGTTATTTTCCAGCTTGGCAGCAGCGTCTCATTGGGCCTGCGGGCCCGCTATGACCATACGTTCGACGACGCAGAGGTCAGCTTTGGCAGCACAGAGGCCGAAATCGATCTCAGCGGGTTTTCCGGCCTGGCCAGCCTCGGCATATCATTCTGAACGCAGGCGAAGTCATTCCGGCTCGCCTGAGAAAGCAGCAACAACCGCCTTCCCCAACCCCACAGCACCCGCTCGCGCTTCGGCTTGCGCACCGAGCGATAGAGTCGGGAGGCAAAGATAGCATCCGGGGGCGTGCGACCGCCTGGGCCCATTCCGACACAAGGTCTGCCCGCAAGTTCTACAGAATCGGAATCGAGTGAGGGGGCGAGGACGGGCTGAGGTTCACCGCAGAGGGCGCAGAGCACGCAGGGAGGGCGCAGAGAACGGCAAGGTTCTAAGACGCAGAAGGCGAAGGGCGCTGGCTGCGGGCGTGTTTGTCAAATGGTGCAGAAGTACTTCAGGTGCCGCTCGGGGACGGCGGCTTTGACGAGGAAATTGTAGTAGAGGCTGTGCATCTCCCTGGCGGCGTCGCGATGCTCGGCGATGACGTTTTTGTCGCAGTTCGGGTCAGAGGGGAGATGGTAAAGCTCCGGCGAGAAGCGGTCTTCTTCGAGGGCAGCCTCTTCTCGCTTCACGCTGTCCACGGCTTGGGTCTTTGCGGCTGCCGCTCGCCCCTCTGACGTGGCATCCCGCTGGAGGCGGGACCCGTGGAGAATCATTGGCAAGATGCCCATGCCACCTGGGTTAACCTGTGCGCCGTAAACGAGAAACCATTCGCTATTGACGATGCTGCTCCGGGTGCAAGGGCGGGGGATTTTCATGCCCGGATGGGAAATGGTCGGAGAGGAAATCACGAAGTCCCTTACCTTGTCCCTGAGCCCGCTTAGCAGCGGCACGAGCGATTTGCCCCGAACGCTCTTCGGGATTTTGACGCCCAGGCATTCGAGAATCGTTGGCATCATATCCGGCGGCTGCACGAAAGCCTTGACGCGATTGCCGCCTTTCAGCTCCGGATGATAGACCAGGAACGGGATGCGGCTGATCTCCGGGTAGAGAGGGATGTCCTTGTAGCTGTTCTTTCTGATGAGGGATTTTCCGATGTGGCCGTGCTCTCCGAGGCAGAAGCCGTGATCGGAGGTTATTATAATCATGGTGTCGCGGAGAAGTCCCAGCTCCTCGACCTTGCGAAGAAGGTAGCCTATCCAGGTATCAACCATCGTCGCCTCGCCCGCGTACAGGCAGCGGCATCTGTGCAGCTCCTCCTCCGTGAGGAACTCTCTCCAGCGGTCGTACCGGGGGTAAATCACATCTTGGCCGGTGTAGCCCTTCTGGTATTGTTCGACATACCATGCGGGCGGGTCCCACGGCTCGTGCGAGTCAAAGGTGTCCACGTAAAGGAAGAAGGGCCTGCTGCCCCGATTCCGCTCCAGCCACAGAGTGGCTCTCCTCATTGTTCTTGCCACGAAATAATCTTGCTCGGATTTCCTATCGGCGACGTTGCGAAGATACTGGATTACTGTCTGCGGGCGGCGGAGCTTGTTTTCGTCGCAGGGCAAAGTCACCTTCTCCGGGGAAGTTCGCCAGGGATCGTTTTCCTGCCCGCGGATGAGCTGCCAGGAGTGGAAGCCTCGCTGGTAGTTGTAACCGGGGGCGAAGGGATGCGGCGTGTCCACGACGAGCGCCGTGAGGATGCCAGCCCTCCGCAGGACGCTCTGGATGGTGACCGCTTTGGCGTCAATCGGCGACCAGGCCTTGTAGGTGAAAGTATAAGTCCCCGTCAGAACGTCGTTCCGCATCGGAACAGTCGGAAAGGACGCGATGTATGCGTTATCAAAAATCAGGCATCGTTTCGCAAACTCCGCAAGATTGTCGCTGTGAACCCAGCTATTCTCGTAGCACTTCACCGCGTCGCGGCGCATGGTATCGGAGATGATGACGATGACGTTTTTGACCTTTCCGACGTCTCTATCCCCGGACGAGCCTTCCGCCTCCTGAGAAAAAGCTCGCCGCCGAAGAGCCAGCGTCCCTGCCGCAGCTACGCCACCCTTCAGGAACGACCGCCTCGTGCAACCTACTCCCTCAGAGAGCCTCTGCCCTTTCTTCCGGTTTTGCGGTGCCATGACATTCTCCTTATCAAAGCGTTGAAATCCTTTTCTCCGTTCCCGCAGCCAATTCATCGTCAAAGACGCCGGCCTGCGACTCAATGGTATCCCTCGGAGCCGGGTAATTCCAACCCACAATGGGTGCGGCCCCCAACCGCGCCTCCTGGGGCGGGCATGGTCTGTTGGGACAAGCCTTCTTCCCGACTTATTGCATCGGAAGCAATATTTATCGGTTTCTACCTGCTTTCCACTGCAATAAGGAGTTGAGACTTCGCGCAAGACTTTGCGCGCGCTTTGCCGCGCGCTCAGGATTCCAGTATCGGATGGCAAACTCTATTAACCTGCTCGTGTAGCCGGGTCCCTGACGGGCCGCGCTGTCCGGCCTTGGCGCCATGTCCTCGCGAAGCCTTTTGCTCCTGGAGCGACGTGCGAGGTTTATGAGGCTGATTTTCGGATTGACCTCATTCTCCGGGTGTCGCGGGACTTTTAGCTCTGGCACTTTAAGGAAACGAGCGATCTCTGCTTGGTCTGCCAGCAGCCACGCTTCTACCGCGCGCACCGCAACGCGGAGCTGAAGGTTTGCATTTCGGTGAGGAAGCCAGGACGCGACGAAGGGAGGTGGACATTCAGCATCATTATTGAGATCCACCAACACGACCCATGCTCCGTGCTGGGCGGCCTTGTTGTACCGCCGGACGTTCAGCCTGAGCTGGTCTTTCCCCCTTTTGCCGAAGACGCGTCTGAGTTCGATACCGACGGAGGCGAGCACCTTGCTCAGAACCGCTTCATCTAAGTCTCCCTCCACTGCGATGTCCACGGTCAGGTTGCCGGTCATTGTCCGGGATCCAAAAATGGCAGTTCTAACTGCACCGCCCTCTTGGGCTCGGTTGCGGGTAGTACCGCTTCGGCTACACTTGCCCCCGCCTCGAGGAGGGTTTTTATCTGCCTGTCATCCTTTCCGACAATTGCGTGTGTTCCCTCTTTCGTCGGACGCAGCACAAGGACTTCATCTGCTCCAATTCCTTTGTCGGACACCAGTTCATAACTATGCGTGCTGACGAGTACCTGGCGTTGGGGCTTTTTTGCTCTTTGAAGGCCGTACATCATTCTCGCGAGCCGCCGAACTATGCCGGGATGGAGCGAGAGTTCGGGCTCTTCCAGAAGCAAGGGGCCTTGACCCTCCAACAGCGACCAGAGAAACCCCAGGAACCGAAGTGTCCCATCCGAAAAAAGCTTCTCGTCCTGATAAGCTCCCTTGGGGCGCCAGTGCACATATACGGCTTTGAGGTGGGGCACACCGCGCGCGTCGCGATCCAATTCGAGGTCTTTCAACTGCGGCACAACGACCCTGAGAGCCCCTGAAATTTTCCGGAGGCGAGCCTCTCGCGTCTTATCCGGCTTACTCGCGAGCCTTTCCAAAAAATCACTTCCAAACGGGTCCCCAGGCAGCGAGATGAATCGTTCCGGATCGCGAATGATGTGGGGAACAAGATGCAAGTATTGAACCGTCTCAAAGAATCGAGCTAACTCTCTAAACTGCTGATTCACATTGACTTGCTCGAGGTAAGTTTGCGTGAGTCGGGCTGTATCTTTACGGTCCTCGTCAAGAGGGCGGTCCAAGAGCGAGTCTTCTCCTCTCCAAACTTGTTCCTTCTTTAGAATGGGTTTCCTTTGCTTATCCTGGTTGAACTCAATCCGGTATCGCCAGGGAGGACGACCTCCCGCAGCCGAGGGCTCTGCTACCTCAACCTCCACAGCAATATTCGAATATCTGCGTGCCGCCAAACATCTGAGGCTTGAGACTCCGCCACGATCCATCACAGACTTTTGAAAGCCCCCTCCAGGTTTTGCGATGTCTCGCAGAAAGCGGAAAACGTCCAGCAGGTTCGATTTCCCTGACGCATTGGGACCAATTAGGAACATGCGCGACGCGAGTGACACGTCAACCGATGTGAAGTTCCGCCAGTTTGAAAGCCTGACATGCGTAAACTGCATTATCTGTTCCCTCCTTCCGGGGAATTATACCAAATACTCGGGCATTTGCAGTCTCCGTATTCAAATAGCGCGCCGCGATTACCTTGACCTGCCCCTTCGAACTGCGACAAAACCGCTGTCTCCAAATGGGCTTTCCTTGCCCAGGTGGCTTTGGCTTTTTCTGGCCCAATCTGGGGCGCGCTTTATCCTCCCCGGGGCAAAGAAACTCAACACGCCTGCTCATCTTCTTTCTTCTTCAGCGTGGCTTTCGGCATCCCCGCCCACGTCGTAACTCTCTGCGAGCAGCGGCACATCCTCTGAACATCGCGAACCGATGGCAGCCTTCACGGAAGCGCTTCGAGGAGTCTGTCTATCTCGTCCGGCGTGTTGTAGAAGTGGGGTGAGACGCGTACGCGGCCATATCTGACGGAGGTGACGATTTTTCTCTGCAAAAGCACACGCCAAAGGTCTTCCGAGGAATGTGTCGGGCCGGAGAAGAGGACAATCCCTGATTTCTCGCCATCTTTTCGGGAGGAGTAGATTTCGTATCCTTTTTTTTCGAGACCCTCGCAGAGGTAATCCGTAAGCTGAATAATGTGGGATTCAATATTCGGGATTCCGAACTCCAGCAGCACCTTCATGGAGGCTGCCATGCCGCAAATCCCCGCGATATTGAGGGCGCCGCATTCGAATTTTCCGGCGTCATTTTTCAGGACGAAGCGGTAATCGAGGTACTCGTCCGCGTCCTCGACGGTATGCCAGCCGACTTCCGTTGGCTCGACCTTGTCCAAGAGCGCTTCGTCCACGAAGAGAATCCCTGCGCCTTCCGGCCCCAAGAGCCATTTGTGCGAGCCTGCGGAGAGGGCGGATATGCAGCATTCCCTAACGTCAAGCTCCAAAGCCCCCGCGCTCTGAATGCCATCCACGAAGAAGAATATTCCTCTATCCCGGCAAAACTGCCCGATTCTCCGTATGTCGTGACGAAACCCAGTGCTGAACTCAACCGAGCTGACGGCGATAACCTTCGTGCTCTCGTCAACGCCACCCTCAATCTCTTCCGGGGGAACGCGGCCATTCCTGTTCTGAACGAGCTTGACGACGATGCCCTCGCTCGATAACCTCATCCAGGGATAGACATTGGCGGGGAACTCGATGTCGGTGGTAATGACGCTATCCCCCGGGGAAAGGTTCAGGCCGTTGGCAATCGTGCTGATGCCCTCGGAGGTGTTTTTGACGAAGGCGACCTCTCGCGGGGAGCAATGGAGAAGCTCTGCGGCAAGGTTGCGAGCATCCTCGATTCGTTCTCGCCCACTTTCCCGATTGCCCATAGCGTTCCCACAGAGGTCGTTTAGGAAAGCGGTCATTGCGTCCCTTGCGGGTTTCGTGATAGGGGAGGTGGCGGCGTGGTTGAGGAAAATCCATTGCGCGCAGACCGGGATGAGTTCTCGATACTTGCGAAGACCCCGGTCGTCAATCATTGCGTCTATTCCGCCAGTTGGGCTCTGCCACCCCCCTCTATGAGGTCGAAGTGCTGGGAGAGAAGGCTGAACAACTGGTTTTTGAGCATGAAGTAGAGGGCGCCGCTGAAAATCAGGGAAAAGATGAAAAAGGGAATGGCATAACCGAGGCTTCTTCCAAGCATGCCCAGGATCAACCCAAACAGCCCCGTCGAATCGCTGATGGCAAACAAGATCGCGGATATGGCGTTGAACTGCACCTCAAAGAGCTTTGGTTCCGCCTGCATTTCGGTTTCGGGTGCTTCCTCCTGTTCGCCTTCTCCAAAAAGAAAGCGGAAAGGCGGTCTCCCGAGCTTCTTCTCGACAAGGACCTTGTTGAGAACGGCGGCCAGAAGAGGGCAAACAAGAGCAATGACCGCGAGGAAAACGGTGAGGACAACGGCGCCGGTCTGCTGGACGCGCGGGCCCGCGCCCTCCGGCCAAACTGCAAACAGCACGACGATTACGTACAGAAGCACCGGAAGAACTCCCATCAGGAGAGCCAGCAGCGCCAGGGTCCTGCGGCAGATGGCGTGCGCCGGAAGTGTCATTATCCTCTCATAATTTCGCGTCCCTATGATGGCCATGACGTTCCCCCCTTGTATTTAGTTGCTGTAAAGCTGCTCAAACCGGTCCACCACCGCTTCCCACCCGTACTCCTCCCTCACTCTCCTAATCCCTTTTCCTTCCTCGGCGGCAGCAAGTTGCGGATGGGCGACCAAGTTTTCCAGAACCTTCTTCAAGCTGCTGCTGTCCTTGGTGGTGAAAGTGAAACCGCGCCCGCCGAGGGCCTCTCTGTTCGCCTCAATGTCGCTGGCCACGACGCATCGCCCATAGCTGAGCGCTTGCAGCAGTGTGTGCGGCAGCCCCTCCGTTTCCGAGGGCAGGACGTAGAGGTACGCGTTGGAAAAAAGCTCCGCCATCTCCTCGTCCGGAACAAAACCAGTAAAAACGACGCCCTCCCCGGCAGTTGCTTTGAGGCTGCTGACATATCGTGGCTCATACAGAGCATTACCCGCAATCACCAGCTTGAGGTCAGTTTTCAAAGCCCTATACGCTTCTATAAGATAATGCGCTCCTTTCTCGGGCACAAGCCGCGATAGGAAAAGAATATATTTCCCTTTTTTTATACCATATTTTGCGGTCAATCTGATGGGTTTTGCTTGGGCGATTTTCACGCCGGTCGGAATGTAGGCGACCTCCCGACCGTACCGCGACTCGAAGTACCGCTTCAGCTCCCGTGAAATGACGTGAGTAACGTGGGGGATTCTGATTGACGCTTCCTCTCCGAGCCGGAGCATCGCCTTTGCCCCCGGCCCCCACTTCGCTCTCTGCCAGTCGAGGGCATGCACCGACACGACGATCCTTGACCGCGTCGCCAACCGAGGAATGAATGCCGGCAGAAAAGCACCGATGGTGTGGTAATGAAGAACATCGAAGGCGTCGAATATGCAGTGAACCGACGAAAGAGTGCTATGGACGATGGCGTCAAGCCGCTTTGTTGGCACCGTCGGCAGAACTTTCAGGTCCACACCCCGGTATTTCCTTCGCCGGACCGATTCCTTTTCCTCCTCGGACAAGAACCGCGCCCACTCGGTCAAAGCGTAAGGGCGACAATACACCGTCACGCGGTGCCCCCTTTCCACGAGGCGAGTGGAGATTTCGCGGACGAAGTTTTCCGGTCCACCGATGGTAACGGGTATGCCTTTCTGTCCGATCATTGCCACTCGCATCACGCAGTCCTTCTGCCCCGTTGTTCTCCGGGCTCGCGGCCCCCTCGCGTTTTGCTCTCGCTCTCGACGCTCCACGGCTTCAAGGCGATAAACGACTTCGTCAGTCTGAAAAGCCGCTCCTGATATATTCGCCCATCCGGGAAAAGCCTTGCCACCTCAGCTCTCCCGAGCAATCTAATCGAGGTCACGGTCTTCCTGGCTTTCTCCATATCTCTGGCAGGCCCATGCCACCCCATCCTGAAGTACTTCAGGAGAAACGCCCTCAAGCTCACAGGTAGAAACTGGAAAAACGGAAAAAGAAAATGGGGTTCGATCGGGAAATACAAGTTCGGCGTCTGAATGAAATATCCGTTGCCCACCCGCCTGATTTCGTCGGCCATTCGCTTCTGCCGCGTCGAGCTCCCCAGGTGTTCGAGGACAGAATTTGAAAAGACGACGTCGAACTGGCCGTCGTGGAACTCACTCATGTCGCTCCCGTCGCCTACCACACAGGTGACGTAAGAATAAGGGCTTTCCGCACTGAAAACGTTCAGCAGCGTTAGTTCAACTTCGCCGCTTTCCGGAAGGAAATCCATCCTCTTCCAGAAATCGAGCGTGCCGCCCACGTCAAGGATCGTCAGTGGCTTGTTATCCACGGCTGAAATGAGGGCCTTGAAAAGCTGAAACCGCCTCTTTCGGAGCTTGGTAGCAAGGCTGTGGCGGCTTCTGATATCAGCAAGCCGTCTGAACAACTTCATCATCGGGAATATGTCCCTCATCTCTCACTCCCCCGCCGACGCCCGTCGGGTCACTGCCCCCGGGCGAAACAGCGTTTCCGCTCGCGGAGAAGGCTTTGACCATCTCGCTGTCCCTCGTAGAAAAGGAGCACGTTTGTCAGCTCGTCCTTCCTCAGGGAAGCGTCTCCGGATGTCCGTCAAGGTATTCCTCGAAAGCCCTCAGACGCTCCGGCGTTCCAATATCATAATATCTTTCGTGGGTAATGAGGGCGGTTATTTTCCTGCGAGAAATCATTTCCGGAAAGACCTCTTCTTCGAGCGACAGCCGAACGCCGGCGGGGAATGCCTCCAAAACGCTCTTTTTCAAAACGACCAGCCCCGCGTTGACGTATTGCATCTCGTCTCGCCGCCGTTTGGAATAGGCTGCAACGGTTCCTTCCCCATTGATAGCAATGTCGTTGGGCGCGACCTTCTCGCGGTTGCTATAAGCGACCAGCAAACAATCATATTGCTCCCTCACTTTTTCCCAATGAGAGAGAATTTGCTCATAGCGGACAGGCAAGTAGGTATCGCCGTTGATAAGGAGAAACTCCGCGTCGAGGAGCGGCTCGGCATTTTTCACCGCACCCGCAGTGCCGAGGGGCTGCTTTTCAACCGAGAGCCTCAACCTCGCGCCCTGCCGAGAACGTGAACTGACTTTTTGAGCGATCGCCTTCCAGAGGTATCCGGCACAAACGACTATGTCGTTCACGCCATTACGCTCCAGCCACCGGATGAGGTACCAGAGGAACTCTGTCCCTCGCACCTTCACCATGGCCTTCGGGACTTTCTCTGTCAACGGTCGCAGCCTCGTTCCGAGGCCTCCCGCGAGAATCACCGCTTGCATGGGCATCATTCACGCTCGCCGTTCGGGACAATCAGCCTCGCCGCCCCAACCGACAAGCACAATAAGAACCGCCAATATTCATCTTATTGAAAAAGCTCGTCCTGCGAAAGAACCTCTCGCACGGCGGTTACGACGGCTTCCTCGGAGCTCATCTTCGCCCGCCAGCCCAGTCGGGCAAGCCGGTCGCCATTAAGCCGCACCCGAGGGACATCTCCTTTCCATCCCCCTTCCCCTCCGGAGTAGCTGAAAGCGACGTTCTTCAAGCCCATTTCCTCGACAATGATTTCTGCTATTCGCGCCACGCTGACGACATCCGGGGGAGTGAGATTGAAAACGTTGACCCTTTCGTCAGCGTTCCTCAGCCCGTGGAGCATCCCCGCGACGCATTCGCTGACATCGAGGTACGGCTTGCTCTGCTTGCCGTCGCCGAGGATTTCGAGGCTGTTCGGGTTACTGCGAAGCTTCCGGATGAAATCGAAGAGCACGCCGTGGGTGAGACCTTTGCCCACGATGTTCGCGAACCTGAAAATCCAGCCCCTCATATCGAACATGTGGCAGAAGGCGCAGACCAGCCCCTCCGCCGCCAGCTTGCTTGACCCGTAGAAAGAAATGGGAATTAGCGGGCCGAAATCCTCCGTCAGTTCTTGTCCCACCGCATCACCGTAAATGACGGAGCTGGAGCTGAACACGATCTTCCCGACGGAATTATCCCTCATCGCTTCCAGAACGTTGAAGGTGGAAAGAATGCCCTGTTCCAATTCCAGCTTTGGGGCCCTGCCGCCGGCTCGAATGTCCGAATTCGCCGCAAGGTGGAACACGACGTCTGCTTTGCCCATGGCCTCGGTGAGCGAGCCGGTGTTGAGCACATCGTCCCGGATGAACTGGAAACGGGGATTGCCGAGGAAGGGCGCGATGTGCTCCTTTTTCCCTAAAGAGAGATTGTCGTAAGCAACAACCTCCCCCCCTTCGGAAAGCAGCCTCTCCACGAGGTGCGTTCCGACAAAACCTGCTCCACCAGTCACGAAGTATCGCATAAGAACCTCTCGTCGTTCATCTCAGGAAGTTTTTTTTGCCGAGAGTGCGAAGCGCCTTGGAGAGGAGAATCCATGTTCCGACAGAGATGGGATGTTGCTGCATAGCGGTGCGAGCCGTGCAGATCATCCAGCACCCTCCCTTACAGCGAGCGACTCTCTCTCGAACGTCATCCGCTCGCTCACTGTCCCAGAGCGTTGCAAAATCGTCCCTTGCCAGATTGCCCATGACGTTCGGCAGCACGTTGCAGCCGTACACGTCGCCCCTCGGGTCGAGGAAGAAGAAATCGCTCCCCGCGCCGCATTCAAGCGGCCGTTTCTTGTTCGCAGCGAACACGTAAAGCCCTCGAGCAAAGTAAGCTCTCGCCCAGCGCTTCGGGCGCCAGCCCGCCAGTTCCATTGAGATCAGGTAGTCGAACTGGTCTTTCAGCTTCCCAAAATCATCTATGCCCGTGTTTGCCTCGGTCTGAAAATAGTGCTCGGAGTTTTGAGCCACCGCAATTGTGAACTCGACTTGAGTCTCGCGGCTGAGACGAAACACTCGTTCGAGGTGCGAGAGATTGCGGGCCGTCGCCGTGTAAGCGAGGCGGAGATTTCGGACACCTTCCGTTTTCACCAGGTCGAGCGTCTCCATGGCCTTGTCGAAAGCGCCCTTGACGCCTCGCATGGCGTCGTGCATTTGCCCGATGCCGTCAATGGAAACCCCCACACCGACCTTCTGGTCATACTTCAGGATCTCCCTCGTGAGGAGGCTGATTCTCTTCGGCTGAAGTCCGTTTGTGGATATGATGATCTTCGAGGCCGGGCAAGCGGACTTGACGTGATACACGATCTCCGGCAGGTCGTCCCTGAGAAAAGGCTCCCCGCCCGTCAGATTGATGGTTTTCAGAGATGCGGGGAGCTTCCCGAAAGTCGCCGGAGGCACTTGCTCCGTAGGCGGGCTCTTCCAGATATTGCACATCACGCAGCGGCCGTTGCAACGGTAAGTTACAGCCACCGCCGCGTCGGTGGGGAGCGTGCGTCTCCTTTTCAAGCCCGCTTCTTTCGTTGACATAATGCTGCCTTGCTTTTTCGCCTCAGGACACCGATTCAAAGCTATTCGATTCTACCAATCATCCCACCGCACTTGTACCTTTTTTTGCGGAGCACTGAGCGACCGTCCAGATGCTGCCGCACGCGGAACCGTAGGACTCTTGAGCCCCTCGCGCGGCTACCGTCGTCCGCCCTCGGCGGGCGCCGCAGTTAGCCACTGGTTTTAGTCGGTGGTATCGGATACGAGATTGTTCTCGTGACAGCCGGCTTCAGCCCCGCCGAGGCGGGGCTTCTCGACCGGAGGATTCATCCAAAGTATGCCACGCAAATACGGCCGCCACCGCTGAGATAGTTACCCTCACTGGTATGAATCTCCGCGACGACCGGCTGGCCTGTTTCCTCCAGCAAGAGGCGCCCGCGAATAACCCGCTACCTGTAAAGGTCCATCTCCAGATGAACCTCCTCCCCCTCAACGACCTCTGTTTGTTTAACGCGCACGCAGTGGGCTTCGTCGCACACCGCAATCCGATAGGGACCTTCCAAGTTGAACTTCACGGTCCCCTCCACGATGTCCTGGAGCGTGAGGGCAAACCTCGCTTCGTAACAGCAAGCGGCTCGACAGACATCAAGCTTCTCGGGGCAAGGGACTTGCACTGGGACGACGGCGTATTTGTCGCTAAGAGTGTGTCTCCTTCTCCACTCCTTCCCCTTCGGTGATTGTGTCAATGGGGTTGCTGTGGCGGCTCAGGAGATACAACCTGTCCATTGCGGATTGCGGATTGCGGAATCCGCAGTTCGAAATCTCGAATCTGAAATGCCAGGCATCCTGTTATCCCGTCAAGAAAGAATACCTCCCCGAACTTATGAATCACAGCACTTAGGGGAAGAAATCCACGTTCGCTTCTGCATCGAAGTCGTAGGTCGCGGCGGAAGCATCTTTTGTATAGAGCCAATCGCCAAGGCCGGCGACCATGGCGGCGTTGTCGGTGCACAGCTTTTGGGGTGGGAAATACACCGGCAGACTGAGTTTGGCGGCGCCCGCACGGAACAGCTCCCTCAATCTCTGATTCGCAGCGACGCCGCCGCCGATGGCGATGCTTCTGGCGTGGAATTCAGCCGCCGCGCGCACCGCCTTCTTTACGAGGATGTCCAGGGCCGCTTCTTGAAAGCTGGCGGCGACGTCGGCCCGTTCCTTCTCGGAAATCCTATCCTTATCCCGCTTTGTTTTGCCGTAGCCTTTGACGTGGTAAAGCACCGCCGTCTTTAAGCCGCTGTAGCTGAAGTTGTAGCCGCCTTTCTTCGCAAGCCCCCTCGGAAAGGCGATGGCGTTTCGGTCTCCATTCAGAGCGAGCTTTTCCACCTCCGGCCCGCCCATGTAAGGCAAGCCGAGAAGGGAGGCGACCTTGTCGAAGGACTCACCGACCGCGTCGTCCGTGGTCTCGCCGAGCCTGCGGTATTCGCCCAGGTCCTCGATAATGAAAAGGGAGGTGTGCCCGCCGGATGCGACAAGGCCAATTGCCGGGAATTCCATCTGTGGATTCGACATCGCACAGGCATAGACGTGCGCCTCGACGTGATTCACGGGCACGAGGGGCAATCCTCGCCCCCAGGCGAGACCTTTGGCGAAGTTGACCCCGATGAGCAGCGCCCCGATCAGCCCCGGCCCGCGAACAACCGATACCAAGTCTATTCCGTCGAGGCCCATCCCACTCTTAGAGAGAGCCTTCTCAACGATGCCATCAATGATCTGGACGTGCTTGCGGCACGCAAGTTCCGGTACCACGCCTCCATATTCCGCGTGAAGGTCGAGCTGCGAGGCGACGATATTCGACAGGATTTCACCCCCGTTGTTGACGACGGCAGCCGACGTCTCATCGCAGGAGGTTTCTATCCCGAGGGTTCGCACAAGTCTTCTCCGAGAGTTGTCACTTCACGAACTCGAAAAGCTCTGAGACTCCCTTTCGGCCGGGGAACCTCGCGGTCGGCCTCCCCGGCCCGAGGGGAACGATTGCCACGGGGCGGAGGCGGCGTGGTATGCCCAGGGCCGCCCGGGCCCTTTCCTCGTCGAAGGCGCCGACCCAGCAGCTCCCGTAGCCGAGGGCTGTCGCTGCCAGGACGAGATTCTGCGCCGCGGCAGCGGTGTCCAGAAGGCAGTAGAGAGTCCTACCTCTCTCTCCATAGACAGTCGCAGAGGCTTCCGGTTCCGCGCACACCACGAACACTACTGCCGCCCGGGCAATGAAGTCCTGTCCAAAAGCCGCCCGTGCGAGGTCCTCCTTAACCGGCTGGTTCTCCACGACGTAGAAAAACCACGGCTGCAAGTTCCCCGCCGAAGGGGCCCAGCGCAAACATTCCACTAACGTCTTCAGGTGCTCCTCGGGGACCCGCCCGCCGGCGAACTCCCGGCACGAATGCCGTTCGAGGATCGTTTCAACTGTGGTGTAGTTCGTCATCGGCTCGTTCCTTATTGGACACGGTGCATGACGGTTGATGAGCTTCCTTTTCGCCCGGCTCCGCCGGAGAGTGTAGCACAGGGCTTCTCGCCGCTCAACGGCATTTCGGTACAGGGTCGGGGGGGCGCGAAGGCGGCGTGCCTGTATGTGAGTGGCGGAGTTTGCCTCGGACGCAGCCCGTGCGGGAATATCGACGCCGCGCTCGCCTGCCGTGGATGGAGGCTATTGAGCTTCTTGCGGTTTCGCCCTATACTCGGTCTTGAAACTGGCTCGTCAGGAGCATCGCAGTTGACTTATGAACAAATCTATCCCCGAAAAGACGAAACAGCGTGGAGTGTCCTGGAAGCATTACGTATTTCAGAGCCTTTTTGCCACTGTCGCGCTGTTCACAGTATTCCTGTTCTTGAGCATCGAGCACGTCGTAGTGATAGCTTCGATAGGCGCCACCGTGTTTATTGTGTTCGCGATGCCCAAAAACATTACCGCCAAGCCAAGAAATGTCATAGGGGGACACCTTGTGGGCCTCACCTCTGGTTCCTTATGCAGTTTAATTCCCCACTCCTTGTTCTTATCTTCTATCCTTGTTTACTCAGTTGCCGTCGGACTCTCCATTTTCGTCATGGTGGTATAGATACTGAACATCCGCCCGCATCCGGCACTGCTCTGGGAGTCGCAACTACAGGCTTTTCACTGAGTGCGACAATCGCCGTGGCAACAAGCGTGATAGCACTCTCCTTGATTCATCATTTTTTCAAGCCGTACTTGAGGGACTTGACGTGACCGCCACTTTTGCCGAAAGGTCATTCTTGTGAGGACAAGTGCGGCAGGCGGCGGTGAAAAGGCGGAGCCCAAATCTCCGTTAAATAAACCGCTTCTCGGGTCCCTTTGCCCGAGGGGCGTTACGCGAGTTGGTATAGGATTGTGTGATTGCCGATGCTCTGTCTCAGGTGTTTCTCCCGCCCAGGAGCTGTTTTGCTCGGTCAAAATTCGGATGACCCGGTGGGACCGCTTGTAGAAAGCGCACCAGATACTCCTGCGCCCTCGCTGGCTCATTCAAATCGAGCAGATAGATTTGCCCGAGACGAAATAGAAAGTCCGCCGGGGGATGCCTCGCCGGAATAGCAATTCCCTGCTCGAGTTCCCTGACAGCCTCCTTGAACTTCCGCTGCGCCCGATAGACTTCTGCGAGCGCGCCTCTGCTTGCCTGATCATCCGGATAAAGCTCGAGAAGTTTGGTCAAGCGTTCCTCCGCGAGAGCGAAGTCGCCTACTGCGTGGAAACAGCGTCCGGAGTACGACAGCGCCAGGCGATCTTCCGGATTCTCTTTCAGCGTCCTCTCCGCGAGCTCAAAGCATTCATCGTACTTCTCGCCTCCAAAGGCGAGGTGCATCAGATAGGCTCTGGCTGCCCTGGATTGCGGGTCAATCTCCAAGGCCTTCAGCAGAGAGGCCCTCGCCTCTTCTGTAAGGCCTTTGGGGGCTGCGGGGCGGGCCGCTTTCTCCGCCAGGATTGCCCCGAGCAGATAGTGCGGCTCGGCGTGGTCGGGCCCGAGCGACACTGCTTTTCTCGCCGCTTCTTCCGCATCGTCGTACCTCCCGCACGAGAGAAACGCTTTGCCCAGGTCGCCATAAGCTTCCGCATCCTCAAAAATCGCTGCCGCTTCTTCCAGCGCCTCACACCCTCGCCCCCGCTCGTCCTGAATTTCGTATAACTTCGCCAACTCCCTGTAAGCAGGGCGAAAACTTTTATCCGTTTCTATCAGATTCTTCAGGAGCTCGACCGCCTCCCCGAGCAGCGACTTGCGGCGATAAACCCTTGCCATCTTAAAGAGATTCTCAGGCGTCTGCGGAATCTCGGTCTTCACCGCCCGGATGAAAGACCTGAACTTCTCGTTGAGCAATTCGTAATTGAAGTGAAAACGACAGCCGCTCAGCGCGGGTATGTCCCAGAAATCTTCAGGAGGAAAATGTTTGTCAAACAGCTCCAGCCCTTCTTTCCACGGCGAACCGAGAAAGTCCGCCCTGATCAACTCCAGCTCCGCAAGCGAATTTGCCGGGTTCAACTCTAACTCCGTCCGCAGTTCCGCTTCCGCCGCAGCGAGGTCTCCCTCCGCGAGCTTCATCCTGCCAAGATAATAGTGCGGCCCGGATAGAACAGGGTTCCTCGACAACGCCTTTTCAAAAAGCTCCTTTGCCTCCGGATTGCCCTCTCGAAAAAAACATATCCCCATGTGATAATAGCTGTCCGCAAGGTCCGGCCCCAGCTCTATGCACTTATCGAAGCGTTTCTTCGCGAGGTCGTGCTTCCCAAGTTGATCGTAGCAGAAGATGAGCAAAGAGCCAGCGTGAACGTTTTCCGGGGCGATCTCCACAGCGAGCTCAAAAGCCGATGCCGCGGCTTCGTGCCTCCCATCGAGAAGCATCAGTTCCCCCAGCAGCACGTGCCCCTCCGTGTTCCGCCGGAACATGTCCAGAGACCTCTGCAATGCTTCCTCGGCTTCGCTGTACTCCTCCTCCGCTATGAGAACCTGCGCCTTGAGATGCAAAGCCTGGGCTATCGCCTCATCCTCCAGGTGTTTCGAGAGCGAAAGAGCCTGATTGACCCACTCCATCGCCTCATCGGTGCTCCCTTCCTCCAACGCCTCCCTTGCACTGGCTATATAATCGTCAAACTGATACACGCCGCTCATTATCAACCTTCTCCTCTCGCCGCGAAAGCATTCCTTATGCCCGAGCCTCCCCTTCCCGGGCCTCTTCCGCCTCTCGCGGACGCCATTGTAAGGCTTACCTTTCTCGAAAGCTCCGGTTCATTACCTGTGAAAAAAGAGTCCGGAGATTTCTCGCCGGACCGCTTCCGTTGCCAAGCTTCTATTGTGGAGGGAGGCATTTTACAACCCGCCATCGGCTGGTCAATCCTCTCGTTGCCCTGTCCAGGTGAAGTATGGCGGGGTCCATCCGCCAATCGTTACCCTCTCGATGCTGCGCTTCCCGTCTCGCACAATAGTGACGGGCATTTTTGTGCCTTCCAGCGTATTCGCGAGTATGTCCACAAGCTGAGCCTTATTCACGATTGCTTTGTCGCCCAGCTTTACGATGATGTCCTCTTTCTTCAGCCCCGCCTTATCCGCGGGCTCCCCCGCCTCCACGCCAAGCACGAAGACTCCCCGAGGAATTTTCACTCCTTGTTTCGCCAGCTTCTCCAGCTTCACGGGATCAATATCCGCTGGCTGAATACCGAGGTATCCGTAACGGATTTTCTCCCCGGCTATTAGCTGCTTCAGCCGCACCTTTACCCGGTTGATTGGGATGGCGAACCCCACGCCTTCCGAGCCCTGCGAAGTGCTGAATATAGCCGCATTTATCCCGATTACCTCCCCTCGGATGTTTACTAACGGCCCGCCGCTATTGCCTCGGTTGATCGCTGCGCTCGTCTGAATCAAGCCCCCGTACGAGCGCCGCTCATCCTGCGTCGGGAACGTCCGGTTCAGCGCGCTGATTATCCCCTCAGTTACCGTCGGCTGAGGGCTGTCCAGATACTGATACCCGCCATACGGGTTTCCGATGGCGACGGCGAGCTGGCCAGCCCTTACCTTTGACGAATCGCCCAGCGGCGCCACAGGCAAATCTTGACCATCAACCCCTTGCATCTTCAATACGGCGATATCCAGCATCCTATCTCTTCCCTGGACCTTCGCGGCGAAACTTCTCCCGTCGGGCAAAGTCACCTTGATGTCCGAAGCAACTTTTCCCACCGTCACCTTGTTCCCCCATCTGTCCTGGAGCTTTTGCGTAGCGATCTCGATGACGTGGTCGTTGGTTATCACATATCCTTTCTTGTCAAAAATGACGCCCGACCCCAGGCCGCGAACTTCCGCCAGGTTTCCCCTGTACCAGAACAAGCTAAAGGGGTCCTGGATTTCCACTTTTCCTGTCGCGCTGATGGTCACCACAGCTTTTGAAGTCGTCTCCGCCACTTCAACAAAAGCCCTCTGTACTGCAAGCGCCTCTCGCATCCATTCGCTCTTGGTCTCGGCGAGCGCTCCGGCGCCCACGAACAGCCTCGCCGCTGCAAACATCAAGACGCACAATCCCGCCACCGCGACAATCTTCCTCGAAGCTCTGGCCCTCATGACTTCTCACCTCACGTCACTTTGGTTTCTTCCTTGACTCTCGCCACAATTTCGTCCAACAGCTTCTGATTGTTTTTCAATTCCTCCTTGGCGTTCTCTCGCCCCTGGGCTATTCGCTCGTCGCCAAACGTGAACCACGCCCCTTTCTTACCGACAATCCCGTATGTCACCGCCATGTCCAGAATTGAACCCGCCTTCGAAATGCCCTCATTGAACATGATGTCGAACTCCGCCCTTCTGAAAGGAGGCGCTACCTTGTTCTTTACGACCTTCGCCAGCGTCCGGTTCCCGATGATCTCCCCACTCGGCGACTTGATGGACCCCGTCCTTCTCAAATCAATCCGGACGCTCGCGTAAAACTTCAAGGCCCTGCCGCCCGGCGTTGTCTCCGGGTTGCCAAACATCACGCCGATTTTCATCCTGATCTGATTCACGAAAATCACGCTCGTATTCGACTTGGCCACCGCCGACGAGAGCTTCCGAAGAGCCTGCGACATCAGCCGTGCCTGAAGCCCCACGTGCACGTCTCCTATCTCACCCTCCAGTTCCGCCCGTGGAACAAGCGCCGCCACCGAGTCCACCACGATAACATCAACGGCGCTACTCCGCACCAGCATCTCGCCGATGTTCAACGCGTCTTCACCGCAATCCGGCTGCGAAATCAGAAGGTCGTCGAGACTCACCCCGATTTTTTCTGAATACGCCGGGTCGAGGGCGTGCTCTGCATCTATGTACGCCGCGAGCCCGCCATCTCGCTGCGCATTAGCGACTATGTGCTGGGCGAGCGTTGACTTCCCGGACGCCTCCGGACCGAAAATCTCCGTCACCCGCCCCCGAGGCACGCCCCCCACACCCAGAGCTACGTCCAGCGAAAGAGCTCCCGTCGGGATCACTGCAACCTTCACCCTCGCCGCGTCCGAGCCTAACCGCATGATCGAACCGGCCCCGAACTGCTTCTCTATCTGTGCCAGCGCCAACTCAAGCGCCTTCATTCTGTCCGCATCGCGTTTTTCTGCCATAATTCAACCCCCGCGAACGCCAAGACTTGTGGATGGTTTCTTCTCAATCCATATCATACCAGACCCTTCCCTTTCTTCAAACGAAAAACCTGACCGCCTGTAGGGCCTTAGTCTCGGGGGGATGCCCCGCCTTGGCGGTGGAGAGAAAAAGGGAAGAGAAGGGTAACGCAAAGGCGCGGAGTCGCTGAGAGAAGGATGAGAAAGACTCCGTCGTCGCCTGCCGTGGCATGGCCATCTTGCCCATGGTCCCGACGGGCGCGGCGCCCGAGGCTCTTGCCGGGAAACCGACCGGTGTGGTAAGGTCGTTTTCGCGAGGAAGCGCGGCTCAAGTGGGCTGCTTTTCTTCAAACGTTGCAGTTTCCTTCTCGAAAGCCATAGACATGAAAGGACAAATCAGATGTCGAACGTTCCTATAGCCCTTCAGTTGTACACGGTGCGCGCTGATGTTGACAGGGACCTCGAAGGAACTCTCCGGAAGGTCGCGGAGATCGGGTACGCGGGCGTGGAGTTCGCCGGCTACGCGGACTGGACGGCGTCCGACCTGAAATCCCTCCTCGCGGAGCTGAACCTTCGCCCGGCTGGCGGCCACGTCCCCATAGACCAGTTGGAGGCAGACCTCGATAGGGCTATTGATTTCACACTCGAGCTCGGCAATCCCTATATCGTCTGCCCCTGGATTCCCGAAGAGCGCCGCAAGCAAAAAGCCGATTGGCTCGCCATTGCGGAACTATTCAATTCCGTGGGAGAAAAGTGCAGGCAGAACGGGCTAACCTTCTGTTATCACAACCACAGCTTCGAGTTCGAGAAATTCGATGACGTTTATGCCCTCGATCTTCTCTTCGGCGCCACAAAGCCCGAGCTTGTAAAGGCCGAGTTGGACACGTACTGGGTAAAATATGGCGGCGCGGGTCCCGTGGATTATCTGAGACGGTATGCTGGACGCTGCCCCCTGGTTCATCTCAAGGACATGGCCGATGATGAGAACCGCTCTTTCGCGGAAGTGGGACGGGGAATCCTCGATTGGGAGGCGATATTTGACGCGGCCGAAGCCGGAGGCGTCGAGTGGTACATCGTCGAGCAGGATACATGTCCCGGCCCACCTATTGAAAGCGCGCGAATCAGCTTCGAGAACCTGAAGAAGTGGGGGAAAGTCTGAGGGGTGAGGCTCCATTTCAGCGGCAGGCGGGTCGGCTCTCATGTGTCTGGAGGGAACCGTGTATTGAGGACGACCCTATTACGCCCCTTCAGGGCTTTTTTATTTCATCACGTGCCATTTTCCCAGGGCGTTGCCCTGGGCTCGAATATTGCGCCCTTTCAGGGCTGAAGATTGCTTTCGGGTCACCCTGTAAGGGCAGACTTAATAAAGCTCAGGGCAACGCCCTGAGAAAGGGCCCCGGTTCAAGAATGATGAGCCCTGAAAGGGCGAGATATGTGCGTGACGACTGCAAAGATTCCTCGAGGCCAGTTGGAACAGCCCGGCGTTCTCTCCTCTTCGTAAAGCCGAGTGTTGGAATGGGGTCGAGATTCCCGCACGGGTCAGGCCCAACGGCAGTTCCGCCACTGAAATGTAGCCGCACCCCCATTTCCGGGTGTGGCTACATTTGAGTGGGTGATCTTGCCAAGTGGAACGCCGCCCCGCCATGGCGGGGCGGTCTCGAGGGCGTCTCGCCCTCGATTCTTTCTTATATCCTTTGCGTCTTCGCGTCTTTGCGAGAGGTCTCCCCCGTCCCATTTCTCCCGCTAAGAAGCCAAGCGTCCTGTCCATCTTGTTTTTGACTTGCGGTTCTTCACTCCGAGTTCTGCGACGCGGAACAAACAAACCAACGGCGAGTTCTCTACCACTTAAACGTAGCCGCACCCCCATTTCCGGGATAGTTGACAGGAGAACTGTCAAGGGTTATAATTCTCAGTCAATTCGCATATAGGCGCATTCTTAATGGGATGCCGGGTTGAAAGGAGGATGTCGTGAAAAACGTTTTATATTTGCTTGCCGCGGTTTGTCTTCTTGGCGCGAAGGGCTGCCCGTCCGGTCGCGCACCTTCGACAACGGCCGTCCTGGTCGTGGAAAGCGCTTCCGCACGGAGCCTGTCTCCGTCCGAGACCACCGCTACGCTCAAAGCAGAAAACGCGGTGGCCGTCGCAAAGGTCATGGCGCACATTCACAATCGGCAATTTCAGTCGGAGGTGGCAGACTCGCTCGGCGTCTCGACGGAGACGGTCGGGACAGTGGTTTTGCAGAGAGTACCCGATACGCACCTTGTCAAGGTCAGAGCAGCGCTTGCGGACCCGGAACAGGCGGCGAAGGTCGTCAATGCCGTCGCCAGACGCCTGGCGGAGGATTTCAGGAACAGTGCGGACGTCAAAGTGCGCGTTGTGAACTATGCGATGGCGACGGAGCCCGCGCGCGAGGAAAAATGACAGGGCTATCGGTGAAAAGCTCGAAGGGCGTCTGCTCAGGGACCTGAGCAAGTTGCAGACGAGTGTTCGCAAACGGCGCCTGGTCAGAGCCACCGCAAACGCATCAGGTGGCAACCGTCGTACTGCCCACCAATGGCGACATCATCCTCAAAATCCGCAAAGCCTCGACCCCCGGATCCTAACACGTGGAGCTTTACCGACTCCTGCAAGTCCCCAAACAAATCATCCGACCAAAGAAAATCGTCATCACGAATGCCCAAATGTAGTGACTGAAAAATCGGGATTCTCCTCTATCCAGCAGTACAAACTGCGGAAGTTGGGTCAGGATATTTCCGAATAGCTGTTGCCGAAGAATAGTCTGCCAGCATGGGATGTCTTGTGAGTTCCCGCGGGATTTGTGGGCTCTTGTGGGGTGACATGGGGACGGAACAATAGAACGCCGGTTACTGCTGTGTGACGCGGTAGAATCTCCGCTTGACGTCCGCAGCGGGCGGATAGGTAGGGCTGAGGTGCTCGTCCGAGGAGTCGAGCCATTGAACGATGGCGCCGTCTCCGCCGAAGGGGGGGCCGCACGGTTTCCAGACCCCTTCACCGGAACAGAGGCCGTCGGTGTATTCGATTTGGTAGGTCATTCCGCACATCGTGGGCCCGAAGCTCAACGTCACGCCGGAACCGGATGCAGTGATACCAACGGGGGGCGATTCGTAGGACTGTTCCTCGCGAAGGATGAGAGATAGACCGTCCCATGCGGCATTGGCGGAGGCGGCGCTCACGGTGCTCGCAAACATCCAAAACCTCACGCATCTGGTGCTGGAAACGACGCTATTGGAGGAGGATAAAACGACCCACTCGCCTGTGGTCTGCGAGGAAAGCTCGTGTCTTTCCAGAACGACGCCGTCCGCATCAAGGAACTCAATTGCTATGGACGGAACGACGGAATCGCTTTGGCTTGTCCTGATGACCTGTGCTCCCCAGTCGGCAATGATTTCCCTTTCCGCTGAGTCAATGGCCTCGCAGAAGGCGGAAACATCCACGTCTTGATAGGCTGCCAGAGAATAGGACTCATCCACAGTGGAGAGGTTTTGGCGGTCGTATCTGCCGGAGGTTTGGTCGGCCCAAAACGTCCACTGTCCTTCAGCTTCTTGGCTGTTGGTGACGGCGATGAACAGGTCGTTGTCAAAAGAGTATCGGTTAGCGGGGTCTCGCGGGAAGGTCGTGCTGGCGTTGGTCCAGTGCCGCGTGCACTGTTGCTCGGCGCCGGCATTTAGCAGGAGGTTTGCCGTCCCACTTGCGGGTGATAGCGTGACCGTGTCGGAAGCCGGGCCCTCGAGGTTCGCGTCCACGGCGGCGATGTAATAGGAATAGTCCCGTTCCTGATTGAGGTTGAGGTCGAGACAACGGGACTCTGTCAGGGGGGAGGAGGTGATTCTCACGAAAGGGGCATCGCCACTTTTGCGGTAAACGAGATAGCCGGAGACATCCGCCTCGGAATTAGGTTTCCAGCTCAGGGAAACCCCTCCAAGTGTGGCTTCGCCGCTCAGGCCGATGACTTTCGCGGGAGGAATGCCCGAAGGAGTGGTCGCTTGAGCTTCCGGGGAATCATCGCTCTCGATGGGACGGTAAGCCGGAGCGAACGACCTGATCCTGTAAGCGTAAGTTGTGCCCTCGGCGGTCGAGTCGTCGGACCACGCGGTTTCGGTGGTGACGGCAACTTTTAGGAAGGGGCCGGAGCCGGTTTTGCGATGGACGTAATATCCCGCCGGTGAAAGTCCGGTGGAGGGCGGGCTCCAGGAGAGGGTGATGCTCTGCGCGAGGGGAGAAGCGACTGCCGAGACCTTCCAAGGGGAGCCGGGTTTATAAACGAAGTTCCACTCGTAGGCAACGATTCTCCCACATTTCAGGGAGACGTAGAAGCGGTTTCGGTAACCTTTGATTGACTGTATTTTCTCTCCCTCTCCGACGTTCACGGAAAAGAGCAGGTGAGGCTCGGTTGTCTTATCGGAGAGGTCGAGGACAAGAAGTTGGTTTCCCCCTGCCTCGGCGGTGATGAGATGCGTTTCGTCGCGGGTGAGGACGCAGGGCAAAAGAGGCTTAGAGGAGATGCGGCTTCCGGGGTCATCGGTGTCGCCGCTCCAATTGATGGGCGAGCCGAGCAGGCGGGGGGCCGCTCCGTCGGTGGGCATTTCGGCGTTCCAGAGGGAGTAAGAACCGTTTGCCGCTTCAATTTGCCGAATGCGAATAAACCAGTGGTCCGGCGGATGGAGGGAAGCTACTCTCTCGATGAGCCACTTGCCATCGTGAGTTACCAGGTCGGGGAAGACCCGTGAGCGCCAATCTCCGGAGCGGCGTGACCAGTAGCGATATTGCTCGAGGGGGCCATGGGAGAAGTCCGCGATTGCCTCGGCGCCATCCTGCCCTCCGCACCAGAGGAGGTTACGAGGAGAGTCGTACAGTTGTCGGTAGAAGGTGGAATCTCCGCCGATTCCCTCGTCCACGACGGACATCGTCTCCGTCAAAGGATCAATCGAAAGCAAGTAAACGCCCTGACCGAAATAGACGGTTTGACCGGAGGAGGGGTCAACCGCGGTTCGGCTCGAGTACATGGCGGCGGCTATCGCCGCCCCTCGCTCAATGAATATCGGCGAGGTTGAGAGGAAGCCTTCAAACTCAGCCCCCGGAAACTGCCTCTCGGGCGGAGAGGCCTTGTCGAGGAGGCGGAGTTGATCGCCGCTGACGTCAAGGAGGAATATCTTGCTGCCAACGCCGCCTCCTATGGCCACCCTCTGGAAGTGTGGGTCAAAGGCGATTCCATACTCGCCGTCGGGGCCGTACGGCATGCCCTCAAACTGTTCGTGAGCGAGGGACCGGATTGAGGAAAGGTCGCTGATGTCAAGAATGTCAAGCCAGGAGGATTCCCCTACAACGAATAGGCGAGTGGCGGCGGCGTTAAGGGCGAGGTTGTAAGCTCCTCCGCGCCCGGGGTCGAACTCGCCGCAGAACTCAAAGAACTCATCATGGGCATCCGTTAAACGGGCGGCAGTGGGCGACGTCTCGCAAGGTGATAAATGCTCCGCTGCACGCAACCGCTGGCCGTAGCAACGCGCGAGAACGAGCAGACACAAGATAGCCCTCAGCAAGAAATTACTCATCGTGCCCCCCCGGCGCAGAATCGCAAACTGCAAGCTTGACAGTAAGAACTTATAGCAAATGAGGTGGAGCGAGTCAACCAGAGAGAGCTTTGAAAGGTAACTCCTTACTTAAGGGCGGCTGAGGGTGGAACCGCAGAGTGCGCAGAGCACGCAGAGAGGTTTACCTATCGCCTGCATCCTGTCCCGCCCCGCGTTCCGCGGGGGATGTCGGGGAACTCCCCTGCCCCTGCCGAGGGCGAGACACCCTCGGGACTGCCCGCCATGGCGGGCCAGATCATAAGATACAACAATGTGATAGACCTTTCGCGGAAAAGCATGGCACAAAGCAATAGAGGAGGGTTGATATTCGTCGGGAAACGTAGCCCTATTTATAGTCTAAAACGCCAGGATACCCGCCTCTCGATTCCCTCATGGCGCCCTTGTTAGGCACCGGCTGCAGCCCTTGCAAAAGCCCATGATATGGGCCTCTTGATTCTGCCGGCGCCCCTGTTAGCCTAACTTCCGCACCTGATTGCGATTTTGAGATTTTTTTTTGCCTGAT
>CAZXGF010000025.1:0-47424 GCA_964640185.1 uncultured Verrucomicrobiota bacterium
TTTCGGATGAATCCTTTGGTCGAGAAGCCCCGCCTCGGCGGGGCTGAAGCCGGCTCCCGAGGGATGGCGCGTTATATCCGATACCACCGACTAAAGCCGGTGGCTAACTGCGGCGCCCGCCGAGGGCGGGCGAAAAGGAGGCGGTGGCCCTTTCCGTTCTATGATAGAGGGACAAAGGGGACAGACCCACGGCGTCAACGTACGACGGGAAAGGTTCAAAACGAGGCGTGAGGGCACGCCACGGAGACGCGGCAACATCCGGAGCATAAATCGGTTTGACAAAACGGCTTCAGAATGCGACACTTGTTAAAGCGTGCGCGGGGAGGCCAGGCGATATGGTTTGGTTTTGCAGGCCTCCCTTCACTATGCGATGGATGTCACTCAGCGGGGGCAAGGCTCATCAGATTGTTCCTGACTGGAAAAACGACGGAAAAGGCTGAGAAAGGACAGTGGCTTGAGAAAGAATCTTTGCTTGCTGGCGGTATTTGCTATTGCGGTGTGGGGGTGTAGCCCCACCCGCTACAGGGAATCGGCTGACGAGGAAACATATCGAATCATTAACCAGAAACAGGAAGAGGTTTTCGGAGAACCCTATACGGGCTTTACAATTGAAAAGCAGCCCCTCCCGGAATTCATGCGAGGGTCCGAGCCTGGAAAGAAAACTCAAGGTGGTTCCGCAGAACAGGTGGCATCCGTGGAACTTACCGACGAGAGAATCGAAGCGCTAACGGACGAAAAGCTCACTGCGCTGCTGGCGCTTTCCTACGAGGAAATTGCTGAGCAGATTATCCCCACTCCGCCCGAGGGGGTGAAGCTGACTCTCGCCCAGGCGATGGAGCTCTCAGTGGCCAACAGCAGGCAATTCCAAAGTCAAAAGGAGAGCCTGTTTTCGAGAGCGTTGGCGCTGGGTCTGCAAAGACATCTCTGGCGTCCGCAGTTCGGCCTGACAGGGTCAGCAACCGGGCAAAAGGACGGGGGCGAAGAATCTGTTGGCGGCAAGGGGAGCTTCTCCGTGGGGCAGGCGATAGCGAGCGGCGCCCGGGTTGCGCTGAACCTGGGCACGAGCTTTGCCGAGTTTTTGACCGGCGACCGCAGGCGAGCGATCAGCTCCCTTTTCTCGCTGGACATCACTCAGCCACTGCTGCGAGGAGGGGGGCGGCTGGTCGCCAGGGAAAACCTTACTCAGGCGGAGAGAAGCACGATATACCAGGTGCGGGACTTTGCCCGATACCGAAAGCAGTTCTCCGTGCAGGCGGCCACGAGCTACTACCGCGTGCTGCAGCAGAGGGACACGGTCATAAACTCTTTCAAGAACTACCTCAGCCAGCGGAGCGACACCAACAGGCTTCAGGCAATGTTCGATGAGAAGGCAAAAAACATCACGCTTCTTCAGGTGGACGAGGCTCGGCAGGGGGAGTTGGCGGCCCGCAACAAATGGATTCTCGAACGCCTGGCATATCTCGACCGGCTCGATGAGTTCAAGGTGGACCCCCTCGGTCTTCCCGTGGAAACTCCGGTCGTTCTGGACGAGAAAGAACTGCAAGTTCTGATGGAAAAAGCGAAAGACGGCCTTCCTCCACCCAATTTCACCATCGAGGAGGCGGTGGGGAAAGCCGTCAATGACAGGCTCGACCTTATGACCGCCGAGGATGCGCTAGAGGACAGTGAGCGAGCGGTAGCTATAGCCCGTGATGCCCTCCGGGCAGGGCTGGATGTTTCCATATCAACGAGCGCCGACACCGAGCCGGCTACGAAAGCGGTGAAGTTTCAATTCAACAAAGCGACGTACACGGGCGGGCTCTCTTTCGACCTGCCGATAGACCGGAAACAAGAACGCAACGCCTACAGGCAAGCGCTGATAGCCCTCGAGAGCCAGAAGCGGTCTCTTTCGTTATTGAGAGACAACATCAAATTGGAAGCGAGGGGCGCCTATCGCAATCTGGAGGAGGCGAGGAAAACCTGCGAGATCCAGAAAATGAGTCTCAATTTAGGGATGAGAAGGGTTGATAACACCAAAATGAACCTCGATGTCGGGAGGGCGACGGCGAGGGACGTCCTGTTCGCCAGGCGGGACCTTCTCAACGCACAAAACTCCTTGACCTCGGCTCTGGTACAACATGAGTTAGCCAAGTTACAGTTGTGGCAGAGCATGGAAGCCCTCCAAGTTGACCAACGTGGGTTGTGGGTTGAGGAAAAGCCTACCGAAAAGGGTGATGAAGATGTCGAAAGAACAAAGCAAGCTGAATCAGAAAAAGAAGAACTCCCGAAATCATAAGCTGAAGAAAAGGATAATCGTTGCGGCGGTCGCGGCGATTGTCATGGGAGGGATAGCCTGGGCGAAGTTCTCAGGGAACAACGCCTCGACCCTGGCCGACGCGCTTTATACGGTCAAAAGGGGGGACCTACGCATCTCGGTCCTCGAATCGGGGAAAATAAAGGCCCGCAAGTCGGTCTCCCTGAACTCGGAAGTGGATGGGCAGAGCACCATCATCAACATCGTTCCGGAAGGGAGCTATGTCGAGGAGGGGGACGTGCTGGTAGTGCTTGATTCTTCGGAGCTGAGGGACCGCATTGAACAGCAACAGATCAGCGTGGAGTCGGCACAGGCAGCTTACACGAACTCAAGCGAGGCGTACGCGATACAGGAAAACCAGAACGAGAGCGACATCAAGGCTGCGCAGCTTGCGTTGGATTTCGCAAAAATTGACCTCGAAAAATACACCGAAGGCGACTGGGAACAGCAGAAGAGAAAAGCCGATAACGCTATTGTCCAAGCGCAAACCGGTCTGGAAATCGCGAAGCTGAAGCTTGACGGAACAAAAGCGCTTTACGAAAAAGGGTACGTGACAGAGACGGAGTTGAAGGGGGACCAGTCCTCTTATCAAAGCAACCAGATCTCCGTACAGGAAGCGGTGGAAGGAAAAAAGCTACTCCAGCAGTATGACCATCCGAAGCAGCTCGCGAAATACACAGCCGATTACGAGGAGTCCCAAAAGGAATTGGAGAGGGCGAAACGCAGAGCGAAGTCGCAGCTCGCTCAGAAGGAGGCTGATAAAAAAGCGAAAGAAGCGATGTACAATATGCAGAAGGCCCGCTTAACCAGGTTCACGGATCAACTGGAAAAGACAACAATCAAAGCCCCTCAGCCGGGTCTTGTGGTCTATGCCTCCAGTTCGGAAGAGCGCTGGCGGAGAGGGGGGTCTGGAGGGCTGATCGCGGAGGGGGAAAAGGTATATGAACGTCAGAAAATCATCGAACTTCCGGACGTCTCGATGATGAAGGTGGACGTCAACGTACACGAATCTGTGCGGGACATGATTAAGGCGAGGCAGCCGGCCATCATCACCATCGAGGCCCTTTCCGGCCTGACACTCCACGCGCACGTGGAAAAGGTAGCCATTTTGCCGGATTCCGGTAATCGTTGGATGAACCCCGACCTTACCGTATATACCACTTCCATCATAATTGACGGCGAGCCGGAAGCCTTGAAGTCGGCAACGGGGATGACCGCCAAAGTGGAGATCATCATTGCCGACCTCACGAACGTTTTGTATGTGCCCGTGCAAGCCGTTACTGTTCGCCGCGAACGGGAGGTCTGCTATGTGATGAAAGGCTCCAGGCCGGCGCCTACCGAAGTTGGGGTCGGCATGTCGAACGATAATTATGTGGAAATAAAGTCAGGCCTCAAGGAGAGGGACAAAGTTCTTACTTACGCTCCAATCACGCCGGAAAAAACAACCTCGGCGGAAAAGTCCCGCGAGCCTGCGCCAGATAAGGGGAAAACTCCACCCGCCGAGGAAACTGCCGGTACGCCGGGAGCGCCGGAGAAAAGCCCGCAGGACAAGACGGAGAGGCCCCAAGAGGGAGCAGCGGCTTTCCTGAAGAATCTCACCCCGGAACAGAAAAAGGCGATGCAGGAGCGGCTCAAAGGAATGGGCGTAACGGAAGAGATAGACCTCGAGAACATGACTCCGGAGAAGATGCAGCAAATCCGCCGGAAGTTTATGGAGGGAGCCGGAAGACGCGGCCAAGGGCCGCAGGGAGCTGAAGGGTCGCCTCGCCGTCGAGGCCCACGCCCGGGAAGAAGGCCGCCCGGCTCTTCTGCCGGGGCGCCCAGCACAAGCGGGAGGTCGGCGCCGAGGCCTCAAGAGTTAAGGGTTCAATGACAGAGAAAATCGCAGAGATCGTTGAGCTGAGAAAAACGTACTTTCTGGGGGGCTTTGCAGTTGAGGCCCTGAAGGGAATAACCGTGTCGTTCGAGAAGGGGGACTTTGCAGCAATCATGGGGCCGTCCGGGTCCGGGAAATCCACCCTTCTGAACCTCCTGGGGTGTCTCGACAAGCCAACCTCGGGAACCTATTACCTCGGAGGAGAGGATGTCTCCCAACTGACGGACGACGAGCTTTCCGAGATCAGGAGCACCAGGTTGGGCTTCATATTCCAATCCTACAACCTGATTCCACAACTGTCGGTGCTGGAGAATATCGAGGTCCCTCTCGTTTACCAGGGTGTCCCTCCTGCGGAATGCAAGGAACGAAGCGCCGAGCTCGCCCACCAGGTCGGTCTCGGCGGGAGATTGAAGCACAGGCCAACGGAGCTTTCCGGTGGGGAACAACAGCGAGTAGCCATCGCGCGTGCCATCGTCAACGATTCCCTTATCATTCTGGCGGACGAGCCGACGGGCAACCTCGATTCCGCGACGGGCACCGAGATTCTCTCCCTCCTTTCCCGGCTGAACGAGGAGGGAAAGACCATTCTAATGGTGACTCACGACGAGAAAATCGCCGCCAAGGCCAAGTCAATTATCCGGCTCAGGGACGGGCTGCTCGTCAACGGAGGCGAGTTGACGCGGTAGGCACTTCGGCGAGGTGGATTCAGGAATTGCTTTGCGCCTTCGCGCCTCTGCGTTAAAGAATATTAAGAGTATCGAGCGCAGAGGCGCAAAGGCGCCGAGAGAAAGTCGGAAGGGAGTCCCTTCGAGAAATGAACCTTTTTCAGGTCGTGCGAACAGTCAAAGTGGGCTTAAAGAGTTTGTTGCTCCATAAGATGCGTTCGGTGCTGACGGCTCTGGGCGTCATTTTCGGGGTGTGCTCAGTAATCGCTATGCTCAGCATCGGAGAGGGGGCGGGATGGGAAGCTCAGCAGCAGATTAAGCTGCTCGGCAGCAACAACATCATCATCCGAAGTGTGAAGCCCCCCGAAGAGGAAGTGGCGAATGTCGAGAGGAGCCGGCTTCTCGTGTACGGCTTGACCTACAAAGACGCGGAACGGTTCGCCACAACCATCCCCTCCATAAGAGTGGTCGTGCCAGTGAAAAGCATGGATAAAGATGTCTATTTCCAGGCCCGGCGGGTGAGCACTCACGTCGTGGGAACGGTTCCCTGGTATCCGGACATCGCCAACTTTCATGTCGCAAGGGGCCGAGGCCGCTTTTTCACCCCGACGGACATGTCGAGAAGGAAAAACGTCTGTGTTCTCGGGCAAGGAATCGCCAAGAAGCTTTTCACCTACCTGGACCCGCTGGGAAAAGAAGTCAAGATCGGCCCCGATTACTACAGGATCGTGGGGATCATGGAACGTCGCGCGACTGCGAAAAAAGCAGCCAAAGAGAACCTCAACCTCGACATCTACATCCCTCTGACCACTGCCCAGGAAAGATATAGCGACCTGAACATAAAGAGAACCACCGGAACAATGGAAGTCGAGAGGGTGGAACTACGGCAAGTAACAGTGAGAGTGAACGCTGTCGCGAATGTGCCCACCACCGCAATGATCATCCGCCAACTTCTGAAAAAGTTCCACGACAAGATGGACTACGAAGTAACTGTGCCACTGGAACTTCTTCATCAAGCGGAAAAAACGAAGAGAATCTTCAACGTCGTTTTGGGTTCCATAGCCGCCATCTCCCTTCTGGTAGGCGGGATAGGAATTATGAACATCATGCTTGCCAGCGTCACGGAGCGAACCCGGGAGATCGGCGTCCGTCGCGCCCTGGGAGCCAAGAGGCGAGACATCATCCTTCAGTTCTTAGTGGAGACGGTTGTGCTCTCCGCTGGAGGCGGGGTCGTGGGGTTGGCAATAGGCGTGGCGATTCCGGGTCTGGTGACTTATTTCGCGGACATGAGGACGATTGTGACAGCGTGGTCACTCATGCTGGCGTTCGGTATTTCGGTGGCCATCGGAGTGATTTTTGGGCTTTACCCCGCCTCCCGGGCGGCGAACATGGACCCCATCGAGGCCCTGCGGCACGAATAGGAAAAGCCCCGCGCCCCGCACCTTTTCTTTCACCCCGTTACATTCCCACGGCACGATTTCAGTTATTCTGGCAGTACGTCATCGGAAGATAGCGGTATCCGACGTGCTATTCAGGGGCCGGCACGGCGGGTGAGCGGCGGAGAAAATCGCGTGCCGAAACGTGGGAAGGCCCCGTGTCTGCCGCCTTGTGCTCACTCGCCATGTGCCGGTCACCTAATATCAGCCTGCCTCGCCTGTCGCTTGCGGCGAGGAGAGGTCAAGCTCGTTTCCCCTTTTTTCGCCATATAGCCGGCGTCTTGAGTTTCTTGTAAAAGGACTCGTCGGTCCCCGGGAGAACCGAGGGCTCGAGGGCGCCCGCGTCCTCGCGCGCGGCCTCGCCCTCGGCGTCCTCGGCAAAATCTATGACCTTCTGGGCCGGTTCCTTGACGGGAGCCGCGTCACTTTCTTTAGCGGTCTTATCGGTCTGCAACCCGGTGGCAATGATGGTGATCGCCGCCTTTTCCGAGATGTCGGGGTCAATATTTGCTCCGAAGATCACGTTGGCGTCCGGCGCCGAAATCTCCTTGATTATTTTTACAGCGGCGTCCAGCTCTCGAAGCATAAGGTCCGTTCCGCACAGCAGGCTGATGAGGACGCCTTTTGCCCCCTTGAGTTCCGCCTGCTCCATGAGGGGATTGGATATTGCCTCCCTCATGGCGGTCATCGCTTTCTCGCTGCCGTGCCCTTCTCCGAAGCCGATAGTAGCGGCGCCGGGTATGGACATGACTGTGCGGATGTGCGCGAAATCCAGATTGATGATCCCCGGCTTCAGAATCAGACGGGAAATGGCTTGAACCACCTTGCACAGCACATCGTCGGTTATTCGGAAAGCGTTAACCATGGAGGTCTCCTCCCCGGCGACCTCAAAAAGTCTTTGATTGGGGATCACCATGACCGTGTCAATGATGGCCCTGAGTTGCCGGAGACCTTCGTTGGCGATGCGTTCCTTGATGCTCCCTTCGAACATAAAAGGCTTGGTGACCACCGCCATGGTCAAGATGCCTTTCTCCTTGGCGGCCTTTGCGATGACGGGTGTGGCGCCGGTGCCGGTACCCCCACCGAATCCGGCCGTCAGAAAAACTATTTCGGCTTCGTCAAGCATTTCGTCAATAGCTTCCGCCTCAGCGGTTGCGGCGTCCCTCCCGACATCGGGGTTTCCTCCAGCTCCCAGCCCGTGGGTAACGGACTTGCCGACCTGAATTTTCTCTTTGGCTGCCGATGCCTTGAGAGCCTGGGCGTCGGTGTTGATTGCCACGTACTCAATCCCCTCGATGTCGGAGGAGATCATGGTGTTGAGAGCATTAGACCCGGCGCCTCCGATCCCGATGACCTTTATCCTTGTCTGTTCGTTTTCCGTATCAACTATCTTCAGCACGTTCTCACCCCCTATTTCTCGACGGGCGAAGCCCGTCACCTGCCCAGGCGGCAAGCCGCAGTAGCGGCCGCCTCACTTAGACCAATGCCGCTGTTGTTGATTAGTTTTTTCTCCTGGCCTTTGCGTCTCCGCGTCTTATACTCTTCTACTTCCCAACGCCGAGGCGCAGAGGAATCCATAATTTCAACCATCTATTCGGAACGAAAACGTCCTCTGACCCACTCCTGCATCTTTTTCAAAACGGCTTTGAAGATGTTTCTGCGATTGAACCGGACCTCCTCTCCCCTGACTCTGAACTCCGCGCCGTACTTGGCAAGCCCCACGGCCGTGGCGTAAATGGGATTGGCAAGGGTTTCGATGGCACCGATCACCCCTTGGGGCCTCCCGAGGCGAGCGGGGATGCCGTTGAACACCGTTCGAGTGAGGTCGCGGCATCCCTTCAAGAGCGAGGTCCCCCCCGTCAAAACCACGCCTGAGCCTATGAGGTTGCCGCATCCGTTCCCACGAATTCTCTGCTTGGCAATGGAAAAAATCTCGCGCATGCGGCACTCGATGATCTCAGAAAGCATGCGGAGCGGCTCGTGAGCGGCCGGACGGTGCATCGTCGCCGGCCGGGGGAAGGTCTCGCTCGCACGCGCCATCGAAGCCAGGGCCAAACCGTACTTAATCTTCAGTTCTTCAGCCTTTGACTCGGGAATGCACAGCACCTTGTGTATATCTCGGGTAACGTCGTTGCCCGCGAGGTAAAGCACGTCGCTGTGCCTGACAGCGCCGTCGCTGTAAACGATAAAATCTGTGGTGCCGCCTCCCACATCCACGAGGATGACGCCGACCTCCTTGTCAACGGAGGAAAGCGTCGCCATGCTCGATGCCAGAGGTTGAAGAACTATATCCTCGACCTGAATCCCTGCGTTGTTCACACACTTGACGATATTCTGAGCGGACATCACCGCGCCGGTAACGATGTGGACGTCCGCTTCCAACCTCAGCCCGTGCAGACCCACCGGATCGGCGATGCCTTCTTCCCCATCAACACAGAATTGTTGCGGTATGGCGTGAATGATCTCCCTGTCAATCGAAACGGCGATGGCCTTCGCAGCGGAGACAGCCTTCTCCACATCGGCGTGAGTGATCTCCTTCTTGTCGGAAGTGATGGGCACGACGCCGCGACTATTGCAGCTTTGAATGTGCCCTCCCGCAATCCCCACGAACACAGAGCCGATCTCCACCCCCGAGGAAAGCTCCGCCTCGTCCACGGCCCTCCCTATGGAGTCCACCGTGCTTTCGATGTTGACCACAACGCCCTTGCGCAACCCTTTCGAAGGGGCGCTGCCGAAACCGAGAATTCGAACCTGTCCGGTCTCTCTGCTCGGCGCTTCGCTGCCGGCGCAGGGCGGCACGCGCTCCGCCACCACGGCGCAGACCTTTGTCGTGCCTATGTCAAGCCCTACCACAATGTTGTTCTTCCTTAACATCGCGCCCGATTCCTTTTGCCACTACGGAGGCTGTTCAGAAGGCTGGCCAGGCTCCTCGGCTCCGCGCCTGTGGGTTCCATTTTTCCTATCAATGAAACGGAACTCTCTCCAGAGTCAGGTCGCCAACCCACCCAATCTTTCTTCCACGTTTCCCCGCCTCCAATTTGAGGATGGCGGCGAGCTTTGCCAGGCTCTGTCCGAAACCTTTCGCTCCCACGCGGACTTCGCACGCATCCTTGGTGTATTCGCCTCTCTTCAGGTAAAGGCGGAGGTCGTCCGGTCTGGAGGAATCAATCCCATCCACCTCGACCATATCTGACAACTGCGAAGACTGACACAGCTCCAGCACACGCATCGCCTTGGTCATAGCAGGCTGCGAACATCGGTCACCCACACTCAGGTCAGCAGTCTCGACGCCGACGATCAGGGGAAACTTCTTCCAATCATTATCGCAAGAACGCGGAAGCACCACTCCCGAGTAGTCGGCGAGAAGTTTTTTTCGCCCGGAAAGCCTTGCCCGGGGGCGCCTCTCCACAACGTCAATGGTAATCATATCAGGCATAATCCGTGACACTGAGACGTGCTCGATCAGCGGAAGCTCCGAGAGGCGGTTCCCGGCGCGATGGATCCTCGCCCGAAAAATGTTCTCTCCCTCCCTCAGTGCCGAAATGTTGACGATTTTCTCATTCGATAGCTTCACATTTCCGTGAACGGTGATGTGCCTGACCGCGTACCTCGGGTCGGTAAGGAGGTAGCGTCCTGCCTCGAAACCGCCGAAGCCACAGGCGCCCAAAATCGTAAGAACGAGCGCCAGCCTCACCGCTCGTTGTCGGGCAAACTTTGAACCGGCCGAAGGCCTCTTTCTTGAGAGCACTCGAGCGTTTGCCACAAAGAGCTTAACGGGCCTTTTCTTTTTACGTTTTGGCGGCGCCATCCACTACCTATCAATGCTCCACGCCTCTGCGCCTCTACGTTGAAAAGGGGAACAGTAGAAAACGGAGAGACGCAAAGGCGCGGAGGCAAACTTTGCCCCGCGGGGCCTAATCCCGATTGACGCAAAGCTTTTTTCTTTCACGATACCGCTCGCGGGCGAGCTCGATGAGCCTGTCCAGCAACCGGGAGTAAGGCACTCCGCTCGCCTCCCAGAGCTTCGGATACATGCTTATCTCCGTGAAGCCCGGGATAGTGTTCAATTCGTTCACCATGATCCTGCCGGTTCTTTTCTCGAGGAAAAAGTCAACCCTGGCCATGCCGCAGCATTCCAGAGTTGCGAAGGCCCGAATCGCCAGCCGCCGGACACGCTCCACCTCCTCCTCCGATAACTCCGCGGGAATTAGCAGTTCCGTTCCCGCGTCACCGTACTTAGCGTCGTAATCGTAAAAGCCGTCTGGAGAGACAATCTCCCCCGGAATCGAAGCGATTGGGTCACCGTTGCCCAAAACGCTGCACTCTATCTCCCTGGCGTCAATGGCCTCCTCGATTAGGATCTTCCTGTCATACTTCCGCGCCAGAGAGATGGCGCCCTCCAGCTCCCCGGGCGTTCTTACCTTTGTGATGCCCACGCTTGAGCCGAGGCTTGCCGGCTTAACAAAGCATGGGTAGCCGATCACCGTGTGAACTATCTCCGGGATTCTGCCATTGTGAGCTTCGCCAGTGCCCAGTTTGAAGGAAACCCACCGGGGCACAGGAATGCCCTTATGAAAAAGAATTTCCTTCGTCTTGGCCTTATCCATTGCGAGGGCGGAACCGAGGACGCTCGAGCCGACGTAGGGTATATCCAGCATCTCGAAGAGGCCCTGTATCGTCCCGTCTTCTCCGTAGGGACCGTGTAGGACAGGGAAGGCAACCATTCGACCGTTGCCCCGGACGGCCGAGTCTTGCCTCGCGGGAAGAGCCACCCGCTCGACGAGACTTCGCAATCCATCGCAGAGAGGCGCGGGCGGCGCAGACGGGCTGCTTCGTTCGCGCTGCGGTCTCTCCAACGCTGCGTTCATGTAGCCCTCCAGAGCCGGACAGCTCACCCATTCGCCCTCGGTGGTGATGGTGACGAAGTGCAGTTTGTACTTGCGTCGGTCTAGCGCCGAAGCGACAGACGCGGCCGAGCGGAGCGAAACGTCATGTTCCGCCGAGCGTCCTCCGCAGATAATCCATACGTTCAACTTATCGCCCAACGGTCGCCACCGCCATTAGCTCGCCTGCCGGCACGAGGGCAGGTTGGCCCTTTCTTTTCCTCAGTTTTCGCACAAGCTCGTCAGCGACGATGCTGATGTTTCCTGCGCCCATGACCACCACGACATCGCCGGAGCGGACAATCTTCGAGAGAAAGTCCGGTATATCCCTCAGGTCGGGTAGGTACTCGACGTTATCCTGCCCCCATTCGAGGACGCTTCGCAGTATTGTCGTGCCGTCAACGCCTTCCATTGGGGGTTCGTTGGCGCTGTACACGTCGGTCAAAACCAATTTATCCACTGAGGCGAAGGCGTCTGAGAATCTCTTGTGAAGATACTTCGTGCGGCTGTATCTGTGGGGCTGAAAGACCGCCACCAACCGGCCGCCGTTGGCGATTTGCCTCGCAGAGCGGAGGGTGGCCACAACCTCTGTCGGATGATGGGCGTAGTCCTCGATGACGAGAACGTCGTCAACCACGCCCTTGACCTCGAACCTCCGCCGGACGCCTCTGTATTTCCTGACGGCCTCCTTGGCGGTCTCGAAAGGGATGCCCATTTTCATCGCGGCGGCGATGGCGCCGAGTGAATTGGAGACGTTGTGAATCCCCGGTATGCTCAGCTCCATTCTTCCAAGACTCCTCCTGCCGTAGAAGACGTCGAAGGTGGAACCGAAGTCCTCCAGAACGATGTTTTCCGCGAAAATGCCTGCCCGCTGGCGGACGCTGTAGCTCAAAACCTCGCCGCTGTAGCTCTGAACGAGGCGGGAAAGGTTCGGGTCGTCGAGGTTGTAGATGAGCTCGCCGTTGCGAAGGGTGTTTTTTACGAAGGCGCCAAAGACATTCATGATTCCCTGGAGGTCGCGGTAGTGGGCGAAATGTTCCCCTTCGATGTTGGTGATGATGCTGCAGGAGGGGTGGAAGTTGACGAGGGAACCGTCGCTCTCATCCACTTCCGCGACAAAGTGGGGGCCGGTACCGCAGAGTACGTTTCCGCGAAAGGCGTCCACCACCCCGCCGACAATCGCGGAAGGGTCGTATCCCGCGTGCCGAGCCATGAGAGCCACGAGGGATGTGGTGGTAGTCTTCCCGTGAGTGCCGGCGACGGCGATGGAAAGCTTGTCTTTCATGAGCCAGGCCAGGACTTCCGCTCTTTTGAGAATCGGCAGGCCCAGGGCCCGCGCCTGACATATCTCGGGGTTGTCGTTCGCCACAGCAGAAGAGTAAACGACGGTCGCCTTGTCGCGCACGTTGGACGCTCTATGCCCTCGATAGACTTGTGCTCCCGCTCCCCTGAGTCGAGCCGTAATGGGGGAGGAGCTCAGGTCGGAACCGGTAACGTTATATCCCCGGTGCAGAAGTGTGAGAGCAATGCCGCTCATCCCAATCCCACCGATCCCTATGAAATGCACCGGATAATCTCTCGATATGTCGAGTACCAAAGCCATGAAAATGACCTCCGTGTATTTTTGTGCTTCCCTCTACGGCTTGGCGTTTCATGCCGTTGTGATTCTCGCCGGGGAGGCGCCGAGACGTACGGCATTCCACGGCAGCCGAGTAAGTCGTGCAATTCCGCATCACACGACCAATGAAAATCAGGCTGGCACGGCGACCGGCCGACCTATTCTGTTGTGAGCCACTACTTCTTCCGGGCGAGCGATCTTGAAGAGCACATCAACTATGTTTCGAGCCGCAGACCCGTTCGATAACCTGCGATTGCTGTCAGCCATTTCCCGGAGGCGACGTGTGTCGCGGGCCAATCCCATCACCTTCTCGAGAAGGCCGGGGACGAGCGGGGACTCGCCGGAGGAGGATGACCGCTGCGTCACGACGATGGCTGCGTTGTTCTCCTCGAGCAGCCTGGCGTTTTCGGCCTGGTGCTGCTGCGTCGCGTAAGGGAAAGGCACCAGGATGGCTGGCTTGGCCGTTCGGACTATCTCCGCGATGGTCGAGGCGCCGGCCCTTGAAATCACGAGGTCCGCCGCATCGTAGAGCCGTTTCATTCTCGGTTCGAACGCAGCCACGTAAGACCGCAGGAACGACCGCGCATAGCACGTTCTGACCCACGGGTAGTCGCTTTTCCCCGTCAAATGAATGATCTGGATTTTTGGCGACATTTGTTGTAAACGGGGAAGTAAGTTACAGACCTCCTTGTTCAAGGCCCGGGCGCCCTGGCTGCCACCGGCGACCAGGAGGGTGAATTCTGTGCCGCTTAGTTTTAACTCGGCCAGGGCGCCAAGCCTATCTCTCCGTTGTGTGAATTCCTTTCTGAGTGGCATCCCGACGACCTCGGCGCCGCCCGCGCGACGGCAGGGACGTATCTCTCGCAGATGCCCTGGGAAATGTCGAGCGGTCCGAGGAAAGCTCACCAGCACCTTGTCCGATAGGCGAGATAGTAGGAGGTTAGCTTTCCCGGGGATAACGTTCGCCTCGTGAATGGCGACCGGTGTGCCGCACGCCTTTGCCGCAATCAGAGGTGCCAGAGTCGAACAGTTTCCGAAACCTATTGCCACGTGCGGACGAAAACTCGCTATTCGCCAAAAGGACTGATCGAAGCTCACCAATAAACGAAATGCAAAGGGGGCCCAGTCCACCGAAGCCTTTCGGGGCATCCCCACGGTTGGCACGGGAGCGAATCGTAAACCGTCCCTGAACCGAGGCCCTTCGAGCGACTTGTTTCTCGCCCCCATGAAGAGAAGCTGCGTGTCTGGTTTTCGGCTCCTGATTTCCTCGGCTACGGCGATGGCCGGAAAAATATGCCCGCCGGTTCCACCGCTCGCTATCAAAACTCTCATTTTCCTCTCCCTCCGCGCCTTTGCGTTGTAGCCTGCCCACTTCTCAACGCAGAGGAGCGCGGACGCGAAGTATTTCCTCGCATGAGGCCAAAAACTCTATCTACTGGCCGTCGGCAATGCCCTGTGGGTCGGGGCTGCACACTATCCTGCCCGCGCTCTGCGGCGCGGCAGGGAAACAATCACACGGTCCTAACTCTTCTCGCTCTCAAAGCACGCGCCGGCTGTTCCACAGTTTCCTTTTCGGCGACACGGCTGATGCTTATCAACAAGCCGGCTCCGAAAGAGGACACGAACAGATTGGAACCGCCAAAACTCACAAATGGGAGGTTCTGGCCTGTCGCGGGGAGCAGGCTGGTGACAACGCCGAGGTGTATGACGACTTGAATAGCGATCAAAGAGCTTACGCCGACCGCAACCAAATACCCCTGACGATGCCGTGCGCGAAGTGCGATCCTGAATCCCAACGTCACAAGAACCGCGAAGAGGCCGATAAGAACGCACATCCCCAGAAACCCGGCCTGTTCGCCGACTGAGGCCCCCATAAAGTCGTTGTAAAGCAAAGGCAGAAAGCCGAGTTTCTGCCTTCCGAGCCCGAGGCCGAGGCCGAATAAGCCGCCTGTGCCCAGAGCCAGAAGCGATTGCGTCTGCTGATAGCCAACTCCTGATTGGTGCTCGGTGGGGTTGACGAACGCGAGTATCCTCCCCAACTGGTACCTGGAGTTACACACCTTGTAAGTCAGCGCCCCCACCGCCGTCGCGACAAGGCAGAACAGATACCTCAGCTTCGTGCCCGCCACGAAAAACATGATGAACGCCAGCAATCCCAGAACCGCGCTCGAGCTGAAATCCGGCTCCAGCAGAATCAGCCCCGCGCACGCCGCCACACCGCCGATGGGAACCAACAACTTCCTCAGCGCAAGAGGATTCCTCCCCTGATTTCTGGGGAGGGCATAGGCGAGAAAGAGAATGGTCGCGAGCTTCGCGAACTCGGACGGCTGGACAACCTTGCCGCCGACTCGCAGCCATCTGCACGACTGCCTTGTCTTGACGCCGATGCCCGGAACGAAAACCAACGCCAGGGAAAGCAATGTCACGCCGAAGATCGGGCCAGCGTTCCTGATGAGAAGGCGGTAGTCAATGTTGGATAGAAGCACGAGGGCTGCAAGAGAGAATCCCATCCACATTAGCTGCCTCTTCAGGAAAAAGTCGCTATCGCGGATAGCGGGCGCCTCGTTGGCATGAATGGCGCTGGAGTCGTAAATCATCACCAGCCCGATGCCCTGGAGGATGACAACCAGGATTATCAGCAGCGCTCGCTCAGATTGCATGGCGGTTACCGTTATTCCCCTTTCGGGATGTGAAGTTCTCGACCGATCTGAAGTTTTGTCGGCTCAGTGATGTTGTTTGCCTCCATGATCTTTGCGGAGGTGGTGCCGTACTTCCTGGCGAGAATCCAGATCGTCTCGCCCGACTCGACTGAGTGCAGCGTGGTCTCGGCTCCCTCAGCCACCGGAACCGCTTCGGAACCTGCGGGCAACGCAGTGGCGGGCCCTGCGGTTGAGACCGCCAACGGTTCGGCTTCGGGCCGCGGGCTTTCCACCGGGGCCGCCCCGACGGGTATAATGAGCTGACGCCCTTCCCTTATCAGGCTGCTGTCCTGGATATCGTTCCTATCCACGATGGCGCTGACTGGGACGTGATACTTCCGGCCCAATGCCCACAGGGTATCTCCCTTGTTCACGGTGATGGTTATTTCCTCGCCAGACGGCTCGGTCGTCTTCGCTACACTTGTGTCAGGCGCGGGCGCACTGGGCGCCGACGGAGTGGCTGCCGAGGTGATGGGGGTTGGCTCGGGAAGAATGAGCGTAGATTTCTCTTCGCTGGCCACTTCGGTAGTCGCGGGGGGCATCTCCATATTTGAGGCCCCGTGGCCGACTACGGCGACCTCCTCCTTCGGCTCTTGCGCCTTGTCGTTGGCGCATCCGCCCATGCAGATCCAGATTAGCACCAGACCTACGTGCGCCAGGACAACCAGGATGACCGTGTCACGCAGCTTCATAGTTCTTCCTCCTCTTACAGTTTTTGTTTGAGTTGCTCGACATTTTTTTGGAAAACTTGGCCTCTTTCTTTGTAATCGGCAAACATGTCAAAACTGCTGCACGCAGGCGAAAGGAGCACAACGTCTCCTCTGGCAGCACTGCGGAAAGCAATGTCCAGCGCCGCCTCCATCCCATCTGCGGCAACGGTCGCGACTGCTCCGTCGAGGGAGGACATCAGCCTTTCTCTCGCCTCGCCTATCAGGACGGCCATTTTGACTTTCCCCCCTGGCGCGTCGGGGAGGGGAGAGGCGGCTGCCTTCCTCAAAGGCGAGTAATCTCCCCCTTTGTCGCGTCCCCCTGCGATAAGAATCACTGGCCGAGAGAAGCTCTCCAGCGCCTTGACGACGGCGTCCACGTTCGTCGCTTTCGAGTCGTCAAAAAACTCCACTCCGCGAACCTCATCAACAAATTGGATGCGATGCCTCAGCCCCCGAAACCCCGATAGAGCCGCGTAAACCGCTTGCTCTCGGACCGAAAGAATCTCCGCGACGCCTATCGCCGCGGCGAGGTTCTCAAGGTTGTGCTCTCCTCGGAGGGCGGGTCGGCGCCCACGGCGGGAGTGTGGTTCAACCTCGTAACACTTTTCCCTGCCGGAAATTCGGCTGATAACCTTCCTCTCGCTGAAACGCAAATCCGCACCAGGAGACCGCCCCAGGCTGAAAAGGGTTGGCGTGTCCGGCCCGCCTCCGGTGGGAAAGAGGTGTTTTACCTTCTCGTTTACGATGAGGAAATCCCCCTTCCTCTGGTTTTCGGCGATTCTCTTTTTTGCCTCAACGTACTCCCTGAAAGAGCTGTACCTGTCCAGATGGTCTTCGGTGATGTTTAGTACGACAGAAATAAAGGGGCGAAATCTATGAATCCTTTCGAGCTGAAAGGAGCTGATTTCCACTACCAGGACTTCCGGCGCCTCCCACTCTGCCGCTTTTCGCACGAGAGGCAATCCTATGTTTCCGGCGGTGGCTGAGAAGAAACCTCCCTCGTGGAGGATTTGGTTCAACAGCTCGCAGGTTGTGGTTTTCCCATTTGTTCCCGTGACAGCTATGATGCGGCTGCGTGTGAACCGGAAGGCCAATTCGACCTCGCTGATGACCGGGATGCCCATCGCCTTGGCCCAGGCCAATGGGAGGGAGGCGGTGTCAACTCCCGGGCTCACCACGACCATCTCGCAACCATCGCAAAATCGTTCCGAGTGCCGTCCGAGCTCGACCTCGGCTCCAAACCTGTGGAGCTCTCGCTTTTTCTCCTCAAGAGAGGGGAGGAGGCCGCTGTCGGTGCAGCGAACCCTTGCCCCTTTGGAAAGGAGGAATAATGCCGCGGCGTGCCCGCTCTCGCCCAGCCCGACCACGAGGACAAGCCGCCCAGAGAGGTCATCAATTATCCGGTCAATGCGGCCACCCATTTCCGCAGACCAGGGGGGTGGCTGACAGGTTATGTCGCAAGTTGAACGCATCTTCACTTCCTCAACTCCCGCTATGGCAAGGGGGTCCCGCCCGTGAACAATCAAGGGCAGACCTGCCCGCGCCACGGCTGGCGGGATGCCCATGCCAGCAGGCAATAGCGACAGGGGGCCGCATTAACCGTATTTCTCCTTTGACTTCATAACCGCAGACGAACGCAACACGAGCCTGGCGGAATGGGAGTTGGCTCCGTCGGCGAGTATCCGCGAGCATCGGCGGTTCCTTCTTTCTTTCGGATTGAGTGGATGGAAGGGACTGTGTTATTTTCTTCCCCCGCATCTCAGGCTCCGCACAGGCCCTTCCGCCCACTCGGTTCGTCTGTTGTTACCGACTGCCTTTTGAGATGCGGTTTCATTGAACTTTCAAAGTCGCCAGACTTATCAAAGCGAAGATAATTGCCATTATCCAAAATCGGGTGGTGACCTTCGTCTCGGGCCAACCCTTCATTTCGAAATGATGGTGGATGGGAGTCATGAGGAAAATGCGCTTCCTTCTGGTCTTGTAGGAGAAGACCTGAAGGATTACCGAGACTGCCTCCATCACGAAGATGCCCCCAACAATCAGAAGCAGTAGCTCTTTTTTGACCAATATGGCCATGACCCCCACGGCGCCGCCGAGCGCCAAGGAGCCCGTGTCCCCCATGAAGACCTCGGCGGGATAGGCGTTGTACCACAGGAAAGCCAGCCCCGCCCCAAGCATCGCCCCGCAGAAGACCGATAGCTCGCCGCTGCCCGGAACGTACTGAATGTTGAGATAGTCTGCGAAACCGCTATGTCCCGACACATAGGAGATGACTCCATAGGCAAGGGCGGCAGTCATCGCGCAACCGATGGCGAGACCATCCAGCCCATCGGTCAGGTTGACGGCGTTGGAGCTCCCCACCACTATAAGGATGACGAAAAAGACGTAACCGACGCCGAGGTCGAACAGCGGATGTTTCCAGAAGGGAATCGAAAGCTTCGTGCTGTACCCTGCCTTTTGAGGCAGCACCAGCAGTAGAACCCCCACGACCAATCCGAGGAGAATCTGCCAGAAGAACTTTGCCTTGGCGGAGATTCCCGCTGATTCTCTTTTTTTGACTTTTTTGAGGTCGTCCACACATCCCAGGATGCCGAGCCAGACCGTCGCGCCGAGGATGATGGCCACGTTGACGTTGAGGAGGTCCACCCACAACAGAGTCGCGACCACGACGGAAATCAGAATGAGAATCCCGCCCATGGTTGGCACGCCGTCCTTCTGCTTGTGAGCAGCGTGGAGCGCGAAGAACTCTTCTTTCCTGAGCGGGGCGCCTATTCTCAACTCATAAAGCTTGTGGATGACAAAGGGCCCGAGCACCACTCCGAGGAGCATAGCGGTGACCGCCGCCATCGCCGCACGGAATGTGATATAGCGCATGACGTTGAAGCCGCTAACCGTGTCCCTCAACGAATACAAGAGGTAGTAAAGCACGCTCAAGCCTTTCCTTTTGCGGTCGCCGCGAACGCATAAGCCGCGTCCCGGCGCAACCGCTGCGACGGAGCCGCCATCATCTTATCGAGTAGCGAACCGTGACAACGGCTCTGATCTTCTTCTTCCACGATGAGGTGTCGTTCACGCCGTAATTGGACACCTGAGTGGAGTATGCAGTTGTTATCTGGAACACCCCCTGGGAGGTCGAGCGAAGGGGGCCGACCTTGCTGCCGCTGTCTTTGGCGAGCTGCTCCGCCCGCCGCCGGGCATCCCTTGCGGCCTCCCCGAGCATCTCCACTTTCAATTCGTCAACCTTCGTGCAGAAGTACTGCGGTGACCCAGAATCAATTTCGACGCCCTTTTCTATGAGGTCGGTGCACTCCTTCGATATCCGGCCTATCCTCGCCAAGTCTTTGGAGCGCACGGAGACCGACTGGCCGAGGCGATAGCCCGTTATCGTGTCCGTACTGTGACCCTTGTCATCCCTGGCGTACAACGTACGCGACGAAATGGAGGACACCGAGGTCTCTTCCTCTGGGACGCCCTGTTTACGGAGATAATCCAGCACGGTGGCGAGGTCGTTCTTCAATTTCTTGTAAGCTTCGGACATCTCGGAAGCCCGCACTGAGAAACTCGCGCCCCAGGTGATGAAATCGGAGTCAACCAACCGCTCGGCACAGCCCTTGACGGTAATGGTCTGGTTCGCCAGCTTGATTCTCTCGACGGTTCTCATCGCCAGAACGGTCGAAATGATCAACCCTACTGCCAGCGAAGTTCCAAGCCAGAAAAGCCCATGACGGGTTGTAATTGCCCTGTCATTCATTCTTTTTCTCCACCTCTCGCTCGGCGCCTTTGCGTGTTTGCGTTTCACACTCTCAGTATTGTCAGATGCAGAGACGCGCAGCAGAGCCTTCCAGACTGTGCTCGGTCTTTAGGGCATCTACGATTCTCTCCATGCGGTTCGCCCGCGAACCCTTGATAAGAATGGCGTCGCCGGGGACCGCCACTTCCCTCAGAACGGAGACGACTTCCTCCACCGAGCGGCAGCACGCCGAACTCTCGTCGTGATGCCCTCCTGGAAAAGCCGCCTCGACAACCGCCCGACTCTCCTCTCCGAAAGCTACAACGTAGTCAATCGGCTTGCTCTTGATGAAACCGCCGAGTCGCCTATGGGCTTCGGCGGCATGTCTGCCGAGCTCCAACATGTCTCCACAGACGAAAATCCTCCTGCCCGGAACGCTCATCTCGCAAAAAGAAGCGAGCGAGCACATCGTGGAGGCAGGATTGGCGTTATACGCATCGTTAATGACCGTCACGCCGGACAAGGTCATCACCTCGTACCTCATGCTGGGGAGCGTCGCCACGCGGAGCCCTTCCTCTATTTCGGACATTCCGGCGCCCAACTGCGAGGAGATAGCCGCCGCCGCAAGCGCGTTGTAAGCGTTGTGGCCCCCTGGGAAAGGCATCTCCACCCGCCGCCGAACGCCGAGGAGCTCCGCCACCAACTCAAAGCTGACCGCTCCATCTCTGGCACAAATCTCCTCGGCCATGAAATCTGCCGGACGGTGAATACCGAAGCTCACGACCGGCCCCTTCGCTCGGCGACGTAGCCAGTCGAACCACTCATCGTCCGCGTTCAGCGCCAGCGGACATCCCTCCCGCATTCCTTGCAGGAGCTCAGCTTTCGCTTTTGCGACGTTTTCAACACTGCCGAAAAACTCGAGATGTGCGGGGCCGATGTTTGTGATGCAGCCAACGTCCGGCGAAGAGATGGAAACAAGGTCTCGGATTTCCCCGAAGCCGCTCGTTCCAAGCTCCACCACCGCCGCCTCGGTCTCCTCATCCAGCTCCAGCAGCGTCAAGGGCAAGCCAATATGATTGTTCTTGCTGCCCCGGGCTCGCACGGTCTTGTATCGCCGCGAGAGAATCGCCCACGTAAGGTCCTTCGTCGTGGTTTTGCCGTTGCTGCCCGTCACTGCCGCGACGGGGCAGCTAAAGCGGCGCCGATGCCATGCCGCGAGATTCTGAAGAGCCTCTGTCGTATCCTTCACCATGACAAGCACGAACCCGCCAGCCGCTTCCCGCTTGCCGAAACCAGAGTGCGCCGCGGCGTTCTTCGCCAATCCGCAATCCGCAATCTCCAATCCGCAATCCGCAATCCGCAATCCGCAATTCCCAGTCCCCAATCCCCAATCCGCAATCCGCAATCCGCAATCCGATGACACGACCGCACCCGCAGCTCCTTTCCGCCAAGCGTCCAAGACAAAATCATGCCCATCGAATCGCTTTCCGACGATGGCGATAAACAGGTCTGCTTTGCGGACGGACCGAGAGTCTATTGAAACTCCGGTGAAGACTGTCTCGGTCCGCCCGGTTATTAGTCTTCCCTTTATGGCATCAATTAGTTCGCAGGCATTCATCAAGCCCATATTTGCCATGCCTCTGCGGCGCTCGCGGCCCTGCGTCTTCGCGGTCCAACGCTAAAAGCTCCCGCGCCGCTTCTCTATCATCAAAGTCCACCCTGTAACCGTCGAATTCCTGATAGGTCTCGTGCCCCTTTCCGGCTATGAGGACGGTGTCGCCTTGGCTCGCCATGGAAATTGCAGCGGCAATCGCCTCCCGCCTATCAGGCTCGATCGTGAACCTGTCCCTGCCGGCTCCGAAGCCAGGAACGATCTCCGAGATAATGGCGAGGGGCTCCTCGCTTCTCGGATTATCCGAAGTGAGCACCGTGAAGTCCGCGAGGGTGTTTGCCACCTCCCCCATCTTCCTTCTTTTCCCGCGGTCCCTGTCCCCGCCACAACCGAACACCGCAATCAACTTCCCTTCTGTGAGCTCCCTCAGCGACGTGAGAACGTTTTTCAGAGCATCGTCGGTGTGGGCGTAGTCCACGACAAGGGAGTAACCTCTTTCGGTGGGGATGAACTCCAGTCTGCCCGGAATCGGGGGGCTGGTGCTCACGGCGCGCTGAATTGTGTCGGCGCCGACTCCCTGGCATAGTCCCACAGCAACAGCCGCCAGAATGTTGCAGACGTTGTGGCGACCGAGAAGGGAACTTTCAATATCTACGGCGCCCCAGGGCGTGCGCGCCGTAAAGGAGGAACCGTTCCTGCGAAGCTGGATATTCTCGGCGGTAACATCGGCGTCGCCGTTGAGACCGTAACTCACAACCGGCACGCGCGTTCGGCTGACGATGTATCGCCCTTTGGGCTTGTCGGTGCAGATGACGGCTCGGCGGGGAAACCCGTTTTTTTGCAGCGGAGATAACGACTCGAAAAGCATTGTCTTGGCGCGCAGGTAGTTGCGTACGGTCTTGTGATAATCGAGGTGGTCTCTGGTGAGGTTTGTGAACACCGCGACATCGAAATCGAGTGCCGCAACCCTCTGCTGGTCGAGGGAATGTGAAGAAACCTCCATGACGACATAGCGAAAACCTTTCGCTGTCATCCTCGCAATGAGAGAGTTGAGGAGAAGCGGGGCCGGGGTAGTCCTTTCGGCGGGCACAACCTCCTCCCCGATTCGGTACTCAATGGTGCCGATCATCCCCGAGGGCCATCCGGCAGCATTAAGTATAGCTCGAACGAGGTGACAGACAGTAGTCTTGCCGTTGGTACCGGTGATCCCGACGAGCCCTATACTCTTGGAGGGGTTTGCGTGGAAGTTCGCTGCGGCTTGAGCAAGAGCTCGTCGGGTTCCCGATACTCTAATTCTGGTTGCGTTACGAGCGGGGATGGAGGGGCTTTCGCACACGACGGCTCGGGCCCCCCGGCCGACAGCCTCCTCGATAAAGAGGTGGCCGTCAGCCTTTTGCCCCCGGACAGCTACGAAAAGAAAAGCGTTTCTTACTAAACGAGAATCGCAAGCGATGCCGGCGATCTCTATATCCGTCCGGCCTGAGACCTCTATCACGTCAACATCTTTCAGGATTTCGTTGAGCTTCACGGCAAAAGTCTTTCTTCTCAACGCAGGTCAATGCAGTTGAGCCGATGCTACGTTTCGGGCGTTCGCGGCGCGTTGTGCCGCGCGGGCAGTCTCGTCAGGCTGCACATGAAGATACTTCAGCACTTTCTCGCCAACTTGAGCGAAAACCGGGGCAGCGACCGTGCCGCCATAATGGCGGGGCTTGACCGTGCCCTGAAGCGTTACCAAAATGACGACCCGCGGATTCTCAACCGGGGCGAACCCGCAGAACGTCGAGTTGAAAACCATGTTGGAATAGACCCATTTTTTGATCCGTCCCGCCTCGTCGGTGACCGGCAGGGCTCTCTGTGCGGTGCCGGTCTTGCCTCCCTCCGAATAACCTTTAATATTGGCGCGTTTGCCGGTTCCTTCGGAGACAACCTTCTCGAGCGCCAACCTCATTGTTTGAGCGGTCTTTTCGGAAATGACCCGTCTGACCGGCTGCGGCTCAAACCGGATCGCCGGTTTGCCCTCGCCGTCTCTTATCTCCTTGACGATGAGCGGCTTCATCAAAACGCCGCCGTTGGCAATGGCCGCATAAGCCATGGCCAACTGAAGAGGCGTGACCGCCACCTCCTGCCCCATGGGCACCTCCGCGAGGGAATAGCCTGTCCAGAGGTTCGGCGGGCGGAGTGTTCCCGAAATCTCTCCCGGCAATCGAACGCCGCTCCTCGACCCGAAGCCGAAATTCTTCAGCCCGCGGTAGAGGCGTTCGGAGCCCAACCTGCCGCAGACCTTTGCCATACCGATGTTGCTGGACTTGACGACGACCCCCTCAAAGGTCAGCACCCCGTGTCCATGAGTATCGTGAAGAAGCGGCCCCCTCGGCGCCCGCCAGTAGCCCGGCCCGCAGTCAACTTTCTCCTCCGAGGTAACCACGCCCGCGTCGAGCGCCACCGCCGCAGTAACGCCCTTGAACGCCGAGCCCGGCTCAAAGGAACACTCGATGGCACCGTTGGACATCTTCTGAGCGTTGAACTCGACAATGTTGTTCGGGTCAAAAGCCGGGAAATTCGCCATCGCCAAAACCTCGCCCGTCCACGGGTTGACAACGATAGCGGTGATTGTCTTACAGGCAACTTCCTCAAACTGCCGCCTGGTCTCCTCGGTACAGATGAACTGGATGCCCTCGTCTATGGCCAGAACCACATCTTTCCCGTCAACGGCTGGCTTTTCGACGACGTGAGCGGAGATGACCCACCTCCTGCGGTTGTCAATGTTCTTCATCCGCCATCCCACTTCTCCCCGCAGCCATTGCTCCGCGGATTTCTCGATGCCGGCAACCGGGTGGCTGTCATCTCTCACGAGTACTTTTCCGGGTCGAGGATCATCCCTCACGAATCCGAGGACGTGGCATAACAAACTCCCGTCCGGATAGACCCTCTTGACGCGGTCATCGAAGAAGATGCCTTGGTAAACAAACGCCTGCCGACCGCCGTAGGGCGAGGAGTCCTCCTTCTTTGTCTCGAAGAACTCGCGGTCCCGACGAAGCGTCTCCACCGCGTCAATCACTTCCTGCGTGGGCTTCCTCTTGAGATAAACCGCCTGCCGGCCCTTGAGAGCAAACGTGCGGCGGAGCTTGGCTCGGTCAAGGTCGAGAAGTTGAGCAAGCGCTCCGGCTAACCGGTCAGTGGGAATCCGCGTAACCTCGGGGTTCCGGATTCTTCGCAGGTCAGCACAGATGATTTTCGTGGGCTCGCTCAGGGCGAGGGCTTTGAGGTTTCTGTCGAGGATGGAGCCCCGTCTCGGGTAGAGGGTCTCGCGGGTCTCGTATATCTTTTTCCCTCTGGCGACGAAATAATCGTGCTGGAGGACCTGGATGCTGAAGAGTCGAGCGACAATCATCGAAAAACATAGGATGAATGCCACCAGGACTGCGCCCGATCGTATCTTGTGGCTCTTGTCCAGCATCGCCTTATCCTCTCAACTTCAAGGAAGAGGAAGCATTGTCCTGCGCCTGCGCTCTCGGCGCCGAGTATTCAAAAAAGAGAAGAAAGGAGGAAAAAGAAGCACCCGGAGAAGCGAAGAATTGGTTTTTAGTTTTTTTCCTCTAAGGCCGACTTCGTTTTCCTCCCTTTTAGCCGACGGTCATGCGGCGTCTTGCCCTCAAGCCTGAAGGCACGCCGCAAGTTGCAACTTTATGTCAACGTCTCAACGTCGGACGGAACTTTCGCGGGGCGGTGTCGCGACCGAAAGCTTCCCGACGATCCGCGACACCGCAGGGTGGTGATGAGCTGCTCTTCTTTTTGCGGACGACAACTCGAACTTACGAGGAGTGGACAGCGTTATCACCTGCTTGGGGGATTCCCTTTCCAGGCCGAGCGCCCTGTCTTTGACTTCACGCCAGAGCCAGTCCGGTCTTTGCAACCCGACCAATTCCGCATGAAGCTTCAACTCCTCGTTTTCCGCCTGTGTAATGTCTTTTTGCAACGCGTTGATTCGGTAGCCGAGGGAGATTATGGTGTTCCTCTCCCCAACATAGACCACCGCTGTGACAAGAAGAACGAACGCAAAAACTGACCATTTCGCGATGAATCGCATGTTCAGGCATGGCTTCTTGCGTGCCTTCGCCCCGTAGGTCACATACCGGCGTTTTTTTGTTTTCTTTCGCATACGCGCATCCTGGCGCTTCGGCCGCGTGGATTCTTTTCGATCTCTTTCCGCGACGGCCTGATAGGCTTTTTCGTCAATACCTCAATCTCGGAAACCCGGCCGCAGCGGCACACCGGAAAGGAGGGTGGACAGATGCATCCTTTCTCAAACTCGCCAAAGGTCTGCTTCACAATCCGGTCCTCCAGTGAGTGGTACGATATCGCAACCAGTCTTCCGCCGGGTCTCAAAGCTGCTATCGCCTGCGGTAAAGCGGCTCGCAGAGATTCGAGCTCTCCGTTGACCGCTATCCGCAGCGACTGAAACGTCTTCGTCGCCGGATGAATGCGCCCCCGACGCCGGCCCAGAACTCCGACGACCAGTTCCGCAAGGTCCGTGGTCGAAGAAATCTCTGAACTCTGCCGCTTGCGGACAATCGCCGAGGCGATTCTTGCGGCCGCCCTTTCTTCTCCGAACTCGCGGATGATCCTCACGATTTCCTTCTCCGGATAGCGGTTGACGATTTCCGCCGCGGTGAGCCGCTGGCGGCGATCAAACCTCATGTCGAGCGGCCCCGACTTGTACAGGGCAAATCCTCTGAATGGGTTGTCCAATTGTGCCGAGGACATGCCCACGTCGAAAATAATTCCATCAACGCCCTTCAACCCAAGCCGCTCGAGAATTCCTCCGAGATTCTTGAAGCTATCCCGTACGAAAGTGACTCTTTTCTTCCAGGCGGAAAGTGTTTTTCTCGCTTCCATCAGTGCGTCGGCGTCCGCGTCAATAGCGAGCAACTCTCCGGAGGGACCGGCGCCCTCGAGAATGGCTCGCGAGTGCCCCCCCGAACCGACGGTGCAGTCAATGAACGTCCCGCCGGGAGTGCATCGAAGCCATTCAACTGCCTCCCTCAGCATCACGGGAACATGCACGCACAACACCAGCCTCCGGGGCTAACGCCTTCGAGAGCAAATCGGTTCTTGACACGGAGGGGTAAAGAGTGGTATCCTACGCGGCGAAAGTGGGCTTACCAGCATCGGGAGGGAAGGGAGTGAGCAGAGCGTTACACGATTTTCAAATGATTTTCCGCTTTTTCAAGTTTTCCGGCTTTAGCAGCCGCCCCCCCTCCTCAGATGGTCGTAGCCGTTTCGTCCCGGCCCTCTTTTCCCGAAGTCGCCGATTCAATCAGCTTCTCCGCCATCTTCTCGTAGCTATTCATAGACTGCTCAAGCCACTTATCCCAGGCTTCAGCATCCCATATCTCAATAAAGTCCGACAGACCGATGATGACAACCTCTTTGGTGAGCCCCGCGTGCTCGACCAGAGCCTGTGGAAGAAGGATTCTGCCCTGCTGGTCGCAAGAAACTTCCCTCGCGCCGGAATAGAACGCTCGCTTGAACCATCTGGTGTTCGTGTTATCGAGAGCAGCCCCGTTCACGAGGTCCAGGACCCGCTCCCACTTCTCTTCCGGATAGCCAATGATGCATCGCTCGAAGCCGCGATTGAGGAAGAAACTCCCGCGCTGCCCGTGGAGAATGGGGCGAAAGGCCGCAGGTATGCTTATTCTGCCCTTTTCATCAACGGGCCGCCGATATTGGCCGTAGAGAGCACGTTTTATTCTTGTGGGGTTCATGGGTTACCTCTGCGCGCTCCACCATTTTTTGTCCGAACACCCCACTTTCTACCATTCTCCCCCACACCTGTCAAGATAAATCTTTGCTCCGAGCGCCCCTCATAATCAGCTCTCTGCCAGTGAGTTGCGCCCCGTTTCGCCACGGTTTCGCCTCAATAAAATTTGCGCCAAGCGCTTTCTAAAGTCGCGCATCGGAAGGAGCAAGCAAAGGGACTCGGAACGATTTCGACGTGTAAGGTGTTGAGAATGTGAGGGATGGCTCTGCCGTAGGGTGGTCGAGGCTCGTCGGGCCGGGTGGGAAAAAGTGGGGAGTTACATGAAAAGAGCGTTAGCCAGGTGTTTCCACTCCGAAAGGAGCGTGGACGATGATCGTAGCAATTGATATAGGCAACACAACTACAAAACTCGGTTTTTTCGAGGAGAAAGAACCTGTCTTCCGTCTCGACATTTCCTCGGACGCCGATTTCGATGTGGAGGATTACTGGCGTCCCGTTGAGGAGTCTCTGGCTCCGGCGACAGTGATTGAGGGAGTGATCATCTGTTCGGTCGTCCCCTCGTCCACGCCCGCTCTGACGAGGCTCAGCATCGAGAAACTCGGCAAGAAGCCGATGATTTTCGAGTCAACTTCCCGAATAGGTCTGGTGAACAGGTGTGTCCCGCCGGGAGACGTCGGAGCGGATCGCCTGGCGAACGCGTTCGCCGCCTGGAAAATCTACGGCGTCCCGGCGATTGTCGTGGACATCGGCACAGCGACTACTGTGGATGTGGTCTCGGGAGATGCGGAGTACCTCGGAGGGGTCATCGCGCCGGGGGTGCAGATGGCGGCGGAAGCGCTCAGCCTCAAGACAGCGCTTCTTCCGCACGTGACACTGGAACCTGTGGAAGCTGTCCTCGGGAACAACACTCTCTCCGCCATACGCTCCGGACTGACTCACGGCTACGCGGGGATGATCGTGGGGCTGGTCAAGAAATTGAAAGATGAACTGCGTTTGTCGCCAAGCACGACAATCGTTCTCACCGGCGGACACGTCGCAATATTTCGGGACCTACTCTCCGAACTGCCGGTGACCGTGGACCCCGACCTGATCCTCAAGGGCTTGAACCTGATTTACTGGGAAATGCTGCCGGAAGGCGATGCCGACGCCGAATGACCGCTGCCGCAGACTACTCTTCTCCCTTTTCCGAAAAGCTGTTCTCTGCTGCCAATTCGATAAGTTGACCTTTCTCCGCACCGGGACACCAAACCTATATTCTGCAATTGCGCGGGCTGGCGGAGCTTTGCGTTCTTCCCACAGGATCGGTTCGAGATTGAAAAGTGAAACCCAACGAACGTAGAATAGCGGGAGCAGTGAGAGAAGTTTCTTAGACATCATGCCGGGTCGTCACGAGGATAGGGCAACGTGTCAACTTGTCGTCGTGATTGGCTCTCCTACTTTGGAGAACGGCAGGCGGGCGCGTTAAGATATAATGGTGCGAAGGCGCTCTCCGGGCGAACGCCACACGCAAATCCTGATTCGGTCAGATATTGAGGAAGAAAAGGGATGGTTCGAGGCGACATCGTGATTGCAGCAAAAGGGCGCTATCTGGCGTGGATTTTGTCGGTTCTCTTGATGGGCACAGGCTCGCTCAGGCTCTGCGGCGCCGACGTTGTTATCAGTGAGTTCATGGCCGATAACGATTGGACGCTGCTGGACGGAGATGGTAACGCATCGGACTGGATCGAGCTTCACAATACGTCTTCCAGCGAGGTGGAGCTCACGGGCTGGTATCTGACTGATGATGTCAATAACTTGAGACAATGGCAGTTTTCCACGGTGAGCATCTCTGGTGGCGGTTTTCTGGTGGTGTTCGCCTCCGGGCAAGAGGTTGACGATTACGTGGATAGCCTCGGATACCTGCACACGAATTTTCGGCTGAGCAGAAACGACGATGACGAACATGAGAGCGTGGTGCTCGTCATGCCTGACGGGGCGACGATTGCGCACGCGTACTTGGACTATCCGGAACAATCGAAGGATGTCTCTTACGGGCTCGCGCAGGAGATGGAGTTTACGACTCTTGTGGCCGAGGAGGATGATGCCATCGCACTGATACCGGAGGGCCCGGTCGCGGACTGGACGGATGTTGATTTCGATGACTCCGGTTGGCCGCTGACCGGCCATACTGGTGTGGGGTACGAGCGGAATACCGGATACGAACAACTGATTCATCTCGACGTAACCGCGATGCGGGGAGAGAACACTTCGGTATATATTCGCAGTGAGTTCGAGGTCTCGGATCCGTCGGTTTTTGACCTGCTGACGCTCCGCATGAAGTACGACGACGGCTTTGTCGCCTATCTGAATGGGACGCAGGTTGCTGCCCCCAACGCGCCGGCCTCTCCAGAGTGGAACTCGCAAGCAACGTCCGGCCACGAGGCGAGCGCAGCCAATTATGAAGATTTCGACGTTACCGAGTTCATCACGGCCCTCCGGGCGGGCAAGAACGTACTGGCAATCCACGGCCTGAACGTCTCGTTGACCAGCTCGGACATGCTGATTCTGCCGGAACTCGTTGCCGTGGATATTGGCGTTCTTCAGCAGGATACGCCAATGTTTCTCACGACGCCGACCCCCCGTTTCCCGAACGTGACCGGTATTCTCGGCTACATCGCCGATACGAGGTTCAGTGTCCAGCGCGGATTCTTCACCGACCTCTTCGATGTCGTCATCACCACGGCCACCGAGGACGCGGAGATTTACTACACGCTCAACGGGAACAAGCCGACCCCGGATACGGGCATTCTCTACACGGGCCCAATTACGATTTCCGGCACAACTGTCCTGCGTGCGGCCGCGTTCAAGGCGGGCTATCAGCCGAGCAAACTGGGGACGCAGACCTACATTTTCCTCAAAGACATGATCCGGCAGGACTATCAGGCGACGCTGGACGCCGGCTTCCCCTCGAGTTGGGGCGGCACGTCGCCCGATTATGGCATGGACCCGGACGTCATCGGCACGTTCGACGAGAACGGCAATCCCAACGGTGACGACAACTTCGGCGGCGTTTACGCGGCGGCGATTCGGGAGTCTCTGAAAGGGGGCCCGACGCTTTCGGTGGTGATGAACACTGACGACATGTTCGGCCCCGGCGGAATTTACACCAACTCAACCCAAGAAGGTGTCGCCTGGGAACGGGAGGCCTCGGTGGAGTTGATATATCCGGACGGCGCCGAAGGCTTCCAGGTCAACTGCGGGATTCGCATCCAGGGCGGCTGGTTTCGACAGCACTCGGGCACCAAAAAGCACTCGTTCAGATTGCTCTTCAAGGACGATTACGGCCCGACCAAGTTGAGGTATCCGCTCTTCAGTGAGGATGCTGTTGACCGCTTCGACACGATTACCCTCCGGGGCGGCGCCAACGACGGCTACTCGTGGGACGCGGCGAGGCTCACCGAGCAGTACACCCGCGATGAGTTTGGCCGCAGCTTGCAGCAGGCGACCGGGCACGCGGGCTCACACGGCATGTTTGTGCACCTTTACGTCAACGGTGTGTACTGGGGACTGTACAATCCCGTTGAGCGGCCGGATGATGCCTTTTCGGCGAGCTACTATGGTGGCGACAAGGACAACTGGGACGCGCTTCATGACGGCTCGGCCGCCAGCGGGAACACGAGCGCCTGGAACCAGATGATCTCGAAATGCAGAGCGGGACTGAGCACCAATGAGGCTTACGAGGAGATTCAGGGCAACAATCCCGACGGCACGCCGAACCCGGCATACCCACATCTGCTCGATGTCCCGAATTACATTGACTACCTCATCGTCAATATCTGGGGAGGGAACTGGGACTGGCCCTGGAAGAACTGGTGGGCGGGCCGTGAGCGGTCAGCCAACAGTACCGGCTTCAAGTTCTACTGCTGGGACTACGAGAACACCATGGGGAACAACCGGTCTCGCTCACCGCTTGACAAAAATGCCCTCAACAACAACTTCTCCAGCGCGGGGGAACCGCATCAGTACCTGAAACAGAACGCTGAGTACAGACTGCTTTTTGCCGATCACGTGCATCGTTTCTTTTTCAACGGGGGAATCCTGACGCCGGGGTCGTTGATTCCTCGCTACGCAGAGCTGGCGGCAGGGATTGAGATGGCCATCATTGGCGAGTCGGCGCGGTGGGGAGACCAGCACTATTCGACACCGTTGACGCAGCAGGAGTGGTACAACGAGCGGGACTGGATTCTGAACACTTACCTTCCTCAACGGTCGGGCATTGTCCTGGAGCAGTTCGTTGACGCTAATCTTTATCCTTCCGTGTCCGTCCCGGTATTCTCACAGCCCGGCGGGGTTTTCTCGAAAGGGCTGCCGTTGTCCATGACGGCCTCAAATACAATCTATTACACGCTTGACGGCAGCGATCCCCGGGAGTACGGCGCCGGGCTGGCTGTCGGGAAATTATACGACGGCCCAGTCCCCCTCGAGATGACGGCGCTGGTCAAGGCGAGAGCCATGACCGGCAAGAACAACTGGAGCGCGCTCAACGAGGCGCTGTTCGTGCTTGATACACCTTCTCCGCTGCGAATCACGGAGATAATGTATCACTCGCTCGCCCCCTCGGGCGAGGAAACGGACGGGACTCGCACCGCCGGCGATTTCGATTTCATCGAGTTGCAGAACACCGGCGCCAGCACTATCGGGCTGGCGGGTATCGCCTTCACGGACCGGGTCGCTTTTGATTTCACGGATAGTGACGTACGCAGCCTGGCAGCGGGCGACTATGTGGTTGTGGTCAGAAACGCCGACGCTTTCGCCAGCCGATACGCGGACCGGCCGAATATAAAAATCGCCGGGGAGTTCCAGTTTCCCGCTGACTCGCTTGCTGACGGCGGCGAACGGCTCACGCTGAAAGACGGCCTCGGCCGGACGATCCTCTCGTTCGAGTACGACGACGACTGGTGTCCGAGCACGGACGGCCTCGGTTTCTCATTGGTTATCCGGGATGAAAATGCCTCCTCGGACACATGGGGAAGGAAAGCCGGTTGGCGCCCGTCCACCAGCTTAGACGGCTCGCCCGGGGAAGACGATCCCCCTCCGCCGGAAATTCCCTCGGTGGTCATAAACGAAGCACTCACAAACACTGTTCTCCCGACGGAGGATGCCATTGAGCTGTACAATCCGACGGATTCAGCCGCAAGAATCGGCGGCTGGTTCCTTACGGACGACCGCAGACAGCCCTGGAAATTCCGCATTCCGGACGAAACGGAAATTCCCACGGGCGGCTATCTCGTTTTTGACGAGGACGATTTCAATGTCGATCCCGCCAGCCCCACCAGCTTTCTGCTCAGTTCGCTGGGAGAGGAGGTTTATTTGTTTTCTGCGGACGCCGAGGGAACTCTAACCTCGTACAGCCACGGCTTTGAATTCGGTGCAGCCGAGAGCGGCGTCACGTTTGGTCGCTACGTCACCAGCACGGGAGGGGAGCATTTCGTCGCCCAAGTCGCCGCGACGCTCAACGGCCCCAACGCGGGACCGAAGATGGATCCGGTAGTGATAAACGAAATCATGTATAACCCGCCCCGTGTTGGAGACGCCAACAACACCGCGGACGAATACCTCGAACTGCGAAACATATCCTCTCAAAGTGTGCCGTTGTTCGACCCGGACGCACCCGACAACACCTGGCGCATCGGAGGCGGAGTCGCTTACGCCTTCCCGCCAAAGGTGACATTGCCTTCGGGCGGTTACCTACTGGTGCTCAGCTTTGACCCCGAGACCGATACCGCTGCACTCGCGGCGTTCCGCTTCACATACGCGCTGGAGGCGAGCGTGGGAATCTTTGGGCCGTACACTGGCACGCTGGCAAGTTCGGGCGAGCGAGTCATGTTGTTAAAGCCCGAGCAGCCGAAAATGCCGCCGCACCCCGATGCTGGCACAGTGCCCTATGTGTTGGTGGGTCAGGTGAACTACTCCAACCTCAATCCGTGGCCGATAGGCGCAGACGGGACGGGCGATTCGCTGCAACGCCTCGTCAGCGGCGAATATGGCGACGACCCGGTCAACTGGCAGGTCGCCGCTCCCACCCCCGGACGCGACAACCCCGGCGCGAACGTTGCTGATGCCGATGGGGATGGGATGCCGGACGACTGGGAGACGGACCACTTCGGCGGCACGGATGTTCCGGGCGGCGGCGCCGCGGAGGACTGGGACGGAGATGGCTTGTGCAATCGCGACGAGTGGGTCGCCGGCACGGACCCCACGGATGCGTCGTCGGTCTTGGCAGTTTGTTCCCTTATCCCCGTTGCGGATTCCACCATCACTATCAGATGGCACAGCGTGAGCGGTAAGCACTATTCCATTTTGAAAACGGGGGATCTCATGGACGGATTTGATGAAGTTGAGGCGGCAAATATTCCCGCGAATCCGCCTGAGAACTCTTACAGCATAAACGTGGGTCAGGCTAAATGCGATTTCTATCGGATTGTGGTGCATGAGTAGCTCGCACGATGGGGCGTGGCTATACAGATACCTTTCGCGGAGGACAGAGCGCTGTGCAGTTTCACGGCGAGGCGCGCGTAGGTGAGGCATTGCCGGCAAGCCGGTAGCGGCGCTTGACTTGGCAAAGCAATCAAGGCAAAGTGGCGCCCGCGGCGCCGCTAACAGTCACAGTACGCGAGGCTGACTGCCAGCAGAAAGGAGAAATCAGAAATGGCGAAACAGCAGTTTGGGGTTATCGGGATGGCGGTTATGGGGCAGAATCTCGCTCTGAACGTGGAATCGAAGGGTTTTTCAGTTGCGGTGTACAACCGGACGGGACGGAAAACCGAGAAATTCGTTCAGGAGAGATGCGCCGGAAAGAACATCATCGGAAATCACTCCATCGAGGAGTTCGTGAACGCCCTGGAGCAGCCCAGGCGGATTATGATTATGGTGAAAGCGGGCGAGGCGGTGGATGATTTCATCGGCCAGCTCAGGCCGCACATCTCTGCGGGAGACGTGGTGATTGACGGCGGCAACTCATATTACAAGGACACTGAGCGGAGGCTCAAGGACCTGGAGAAGGAGGGCATCCTGTACATCGGCGCCGGTGTGAGCGGCGGCGAGGAAGGCGCCTTGGAAGGCCCCTGCATCATGCCCGGCGGCCAGCGGAAAGCCTACAAGCTGGTCGAGCCAATTTTCACAAAGGTCGCCGCCCAGACGGAGGACGGCGCATGCTGCGCGTACATGGGGCCGGGAGGAGCGGGTCATTACGTCAAGATGGTCCACAACGGGATCGAATATGCCGATATGGAGCTTATCGCCGAGGCGTACGAAATCATGCGAAGCGGGCTGAAGATGAGCGCCAGCGACATCCGCGAGGTTTTCGGGAAGTGGCGAGAGGGCGACCTCGACTCCTACCTCATGGACATCACGGCAGACATCTTCAAGGTTGAAGACCGGGAGACGGGGCAACCTCTCGTCAACTTAATCCTGGATAAGGCGGGACAGAAGGGCACGGGGAAATGGACCTCACAGGACGCCCTGGATGTCGGCGTCCCTGTCCCCACGATCAACGCCGCGGTCGAGGCGAGGATTCTCTCCGCGTATAAGGAGGAGAGGGCGGAGGCGGCGAATGTCCTGCGCGGCCCGAGAGTCGAGTTCAGGGGCGACAGGGCGAAATTCCTCGACCGGCTCCACGGCGCCCTTTACGCAGCGAAGGTCATCTCCTACGCTCAGGGGATGGCTCTGCTCGGGTCCGCGTCCGACGAATACGCCTTTGACTTGAGGTTGTGGGAGGTCGCTCAAATCTGGAAGGGCGGATGTATCATTCGGGCAAAGCTGCTCGACCCCATAAAAAAGTCCATGAAGAGGAAGCCGGCCAACTTGATGGTCTCGCCGACATTCCGCAGGATTCTCAACCGCAATCACCGCAGCTTGCGCGCAGTAGTGCAGATGGCGCAGAAGCTCGGTGTGCCGTGCCTGGCGATGGGAGCGTCGCTGGCATATTACGATTCGTATCGAAAAGAGAATCTGCCCGCAAACCTCATCCAGGCTCAGCGAGATTATTTCGGCGCCCACACGTACCAGCGTGTGGATAAGGAAGGCACGTTCCATACCGAATGGCTCGAGGCGTGAGCCGACCGGCCCGCAACTCGGATGTGAACCGGGCAATTCAATCACCCTGCCTCCGAGAAGAAGAAAAGACGAGGACAACGCAAAGACGCAATGGCGCAGAGACGAGGATGACAGGGACCCCCTCCTCGCCTGTCGTGGCATGGGCGTCTCGCCCATGATTCCCAAATGCGGCTCAGTTTTGCCATCTATGTAACGTTGCCCCGCCATGGCGGGGCGGCAGTCCCGAGGGCGTCCCCCGCGGAACGCGGGGCGGGGGCAGGATGACGCCGTACAAGGGCCCCTGTGCGTCCTCTGCGGTTCCAACCTCAGCCGCCGGTAACTGAGACCTCACCAGGCTCCATCATTTTCCCTTGACGACCGGCGCCGGCAGCGGTAGCTTACTGTTATCGCGGTTGGGTTCGTATGGCAATATAAGGGGAATCCCATCAAGCTTAAGGGGGCAGCAAACTCAGCATCAGGACGGGAGAACCATGGGAAAGCATCCTTGCATCCGGGGGATCCTTCTGCGCACGCTCATCTGCACAACGGCTTTTATGGCCATCAGCGCGACAGCGTGTGCCGCAGGCGCATGGACAGAGCTCAACGACATCTCGTGCCCCTCACTCGATGCAAAGTTGAAGTGTCATCTGGCGTAAAGTAAGGAGTCGCTACAATGCGCCTGCGCTTTGTGTTTCTGGTCGCTTCACTTGGGCTCAACGCGAGCGCCCGGGCCGCGGCGCCGGGGTGGACCTTCACGAACCTCTCTGACTTACTGCCCGACCAGCCGAGGTTTCCCGCCACCCGACAGGACCGCGCCCCTTCAGCGCAGGCAGAGGGCGTCGTTTGGGTCGCGTATAACCCGATGGTGAGCAGGCCGCTTTTCCCCGGCGGGAACGCCATCGCCTTTTGGGACAGAAACGGTGTCCGCTACCTCACGCCCTATCCGCCAGACTGGAGCTGGACTGGAGTGTGGGCGCTGTCCGCCTGCGGCGCCCACGTCGCATTCCCGTTGGAGGCGATCTGGCCCCCCGATGCCCGCCCCGGGGATCCCTGGTACATCTACAGCGAGATGTTCTACCTCGAGGATCGGGGCCTGCATCGCATCACCTTTGACCAGGCCTCGGAGCACGCGCTTCCCTCCCTGCACCAGGGAACAATCGCCTGGCAGACACGCCGCGCGCAAGACCCGTGGATTGTGCCCTTGCAACCCGACGACTGGGAAATCCGCTACTGGGATGGGTACGGCGTAAGGCCGGTCACCGACAATGGCGTGGACGACACCGACCCCTCCCTCTACGGCCGGACCATCGCGTGGTGTTGCGGTACAATGTTTCCGGAATCAATGGGCAACATTTTGTATCTGTCTGTGCCGCCGCCCGGAGATCCCGGACCCTTGCCCCCACCCGTGGTTGTTGGCCCCGGCGCTGCGCCCTCTCTTTTCAAGAATAAAATCGCCTACCACGCTTTCGATGGCAGCGATACGGAAATCTTGCTCTTCGACATCGTGTCCGGGCAGACAATCCAGGTCACCGACAACGACCGCGCCGACAGGAACCCTTCGCTTTTCGAGGACACCATCGCCTGGGAGAGCGGCCCGGCGGAGGAGTGGTACAACGCAGACATATTCTACTGGGATGGGACGACTACCCACCAGTTGACGCAGACTACGCGCTATCACAATACGACCCCCTCATTATGGGGCACCGGTTTGAACACTACCATCGCGTACATAAAACTGTTTCGAGGGACGGCGTACAGCAGCCGCGTCGTCTGTGTCCGGCGGGCGCTGCTGTCGGTCGTGCAGGGTCCGCTGCCCGGGGAGGTCACCGTGACCTGGCCAAGCCTGGAAGCCAGAACGTATCGGGTCGAGTACAGCGGCGACCTGCTCAATTGGCACATTGCCGCCGAAGCCGTTCCTTCTGCCGGATACGGCGAAACCTCCTGGACAGATGGCCCGGGCTCGGGGACCGTGCGGCCGCCCTCGTCAGCGCCGCAGCGCTTCTACCGTGTTTGCGAAAAGGAATAGCCGCCCCGGCAACGCGAACCGTTAAGAGAGGCCGATGCCATGACGCCGGCATACTTCAACCGAGCCCTGGCTACCATCCTCGCACTATGTGTCGTGGCGGCGCTCTGCTCGTGCCAGCGTCTCAGGGTGCGTCCCAAACTCAAGGACATCGAATGGGTTATAGTGGACTGCCACGACGTTGGCTTTCGGCACCAATGGGTGTCCAAGTTGGACCCCGAGGCCGACGGCGAACTTATTAGCCAACTCATTGCCGCAGTCAATAACTCCACACGGAGCGGTGCTTCCGAGTCTGCTGAGGATGGCTTTATCGTTTTCAAACTGAAGGCACGCGGCGTCATAGCATTCAACTTTACCGCCTGGAGAGCCAAGGGGGTGGAAATCCGACCGGGCTATCTCTCGCCGACTCTCCCCAAGTTGCTGAACAGGGTAGGCAAAGAGAAGATCGGCTGGAAAAGAGGGGATTCCCTTCCTGACGTAGGCATCAAGGAGATGCAGGTCTGGCAGTACGGCGACTTGGTCATGGCCTTTGATGCCCGCTCACCTTCTTTCGCTTCGCTCCTCTCCGCCGGGTCGGAAATGCTTAAAGTTGTGGACCCGCGCATCTGCACACAGGACGGGAGGCAAGAGAACCCCATGCAGCTCGCCCGCCATCAAGGCTCCCCACAGTTCGTCTTATTCCTCCAAGAACGAGTCAAAATGTACAAGCTTGTAGTTTGGTTGAAACGCGGCGAGGACATCGCTCACGTCAAATACAAGACGTTCGCTTCTTCGGTCATAGCGATTTATCAGTGGCATGCTTCGGGCGGGATTGCCGGCCAGTATGTGGCGTCCCGTGACGACAACGAAAAGGACAACTGGTATGCCTGGGAGCTCACCGAGGGAGTTCAGGCCAGCAGAATCATGGGCAAACCGGATCCTTACAACGCCTTCAAGAACCTTCTGGAGATATATGAGAACATTGCTGCTGCCCCGCGCTGATTCCGGCGCCTATGGGCGGAATTTGCTGAGGACCAGCGCGCCGATCTGCCCGCCGAAGCCATAGTTGAGGGTGAGGGCGTTTTCGATGTTTCGGTTCAAGCCGACTCGCGGCGTGTAATTCAGGTCGCACCCTACATCAGCGTCCGTCAGGTTGATGGTCGGCGGGACAAAGCCCTTCTGAATCGCAAGGATGGCGATAATCGCCTCGACGCTCCCCGAGGCGCCGAGCAGATGACCTGTCATGGGCTTTGTGGAGCTGATAGGGATGTCGCGCACGCGATTTCCGAACGCCAGCTTCAGCGCCCGGGTTTCCACGACGTCGTTCTGTCTGGTCGCCGTTCCATGTGAGTTGACGTAGCCGAGATTCCCCGCTGTCAACCGGGCCGTTTCCAGCGCGCTTCGCACCGCGGAAGCGATGCTCTCTCCGCTCGGATCCATCGAGGTGATGTGGTAAGCTTCGCAGCCGAGCGCCCATCCCGTTATCTCCGCTCGAATTCTCGCCCCTCTCGCTTGAGCGGAACTCAGGGATTCCACCACGAGCGCTCCGCTTCCCTCCCCGATGACGAAGCCGTCTCTCCGGACATCGTAAGGTCTCATGGCGGCGGACGGCTCGCCTATCCCGTGTGAAAGAACGCCCATTCTGTCAAACGCCGCCGTCACCAGCGGAGTCAGCGACGCCTCGCTGCTCCCCGCCAGCACCATCGTTGACTTCCCCCCCGCCACCCGCCTGGCTGCCATGATAATGGAATGTATCCCCGTCGCGCACGCAGAGACGAAGTTGAGCCTCGCGCCTCCGCACCCGAAATGAGCCGCTATCCGGTCGCAGGCGGAATTGGTCGTGAAATCGTTCAGAAAGTTTCGAGGGATTTCCGCCGGCCCTTTCTTCAGCAAGCGGCGGCTCGCGACCTCGAAGCTCCGAAGACCGCCTTTGCTCGCTCCGAAAACGACATCCATCTCACAAACTCTCTTCTCTGGAAGAGCCGCATCCTGAATCGCCTCCTCGGCAGCCAGCAGCGCCAGACCGGAGCACTTATCAACATCTCCAAACTTCGCCACAGCCCGGTAGTCCGGCGTCGCTCCGAGCGGAACACACAGCGAATCCCCGCCGAGGTAACGCACGCCGCTTTTGCCTGCGGCGAGCTTGGGCCACATCTCAGCGACGCAGCTTCCGAGGGCGGTAACCGCCCCAATTCCCGTCACAACTACCCGCTCTCTTTTTTGCACGTTCGCACCTACTCACCAAGGACGTCGCAGAGAACCCAGAGGCACGGGCTTAAGCCCGTGCTTGCCGTGCGGCCCAGACTCCTTGAGCCGGCTTCAGCCCCGCTTCAGCGGGGTCACAGGCTTTAGCCATTCTCACGAATCGCTGGCGGTTCTTCATCCTCCCCGCTTGAAACGTCGTCTCTGGCCGCGGCTTCCAGCCGCTCGTCGTTCTTCGTATGCCAGACGATATCAAGGCAGATGTCGTGAAAAACATGCTGCGGCATGGATGAATCCTTTTAGTCTAGAAGCCCGGCTAAAGCCAGCTCCGATAGGAATATGTAGCGCATCCGATGACCACCGGCTGAAGCCGGTGGCTAAACGGTGTTCCTAAATACGGCGACGTATTATGGGTGCAAAATCTCATGCGTTTCATAGCCTTTTCCTCTTTGCAGCACCCGAATGCGTGACGGAACTTACCTACCAGAACACTTAGCGGCATTTATCGCCAGGGACGACTGTCGAGGTTGAAAATTTGCCCCGATACTCCTTCCATCCCCACGAGCCGCACTATGAACCGAGCGATTCCCTCGATTGTCGAGCCTCGCCCGAGGAGATTCTCGGAGAGGATTCTCTGTCTCGATTCGGGAAAGATCGCCTTTCCCATGTCGGTTGGCATATATCCCGGAAGAATCGCGTTGACGGCAATGTTGCGGTTTCCGCACTCCCTCGCCACGGCGAGTGTCAGGCCGACCAACCCCGCTTTCGAGGCGCAGTACGCCGCCGCTCCCGCCGCCCCACGCATCCCGGAGAGAGAGCCGATGTTCACTACATGCCCCTTTCCCTGCCTCACCATGAAGCGAACAACCGCCCTGGTGCAGTTGAAGGCGCCGCTCAAGTTCGTCGCTATCACCTCGTCCCATGTCGCCTCCTCCGTTTTCAAAAGGAGCGACGAGTGAGATACCCCGGCATTGTTCACCAGAACGTCAATGGAGCCTGCCCGACGAAAGACCTCTTCTACTGTGCAAGCGACTGCCTTGCTGTCTCCAACGTCACATTGATGCGCCCACGCCACGCCACCTTCACTCTGGATTCGTCGAGCAATCTCGCGGGCCGCCGCGCAGTTTTTCCTGCACACGAGCGCAACTTTCGCGCCCTCCCCCGCGAATGCGAGAGCAATGGCCTTGCCCAGTCCTCGTGAGGCCCCCGTCACGATGGCGGCCGCGTCTTTCATCGCTTCTCCCACGTCAGCTCACCTCCAGGCCGAGGTCCTCGATCATCTCCAGGTCCTGCTCCGGCGGCCTTCCCGTGGTCGTGAGATAGTTCCCCAGAATCGCACCGTTCGCCCCCGCGTGAAACATCCAGCTCTGCATGTCGCGCAGGACGAACTCCCGCCCTCCGCAGACCTTGATGGTCGTGTCCGGGAGAATCAGCCGGAACAACGATATTATCCGCAGGGCCTCTCGCGGGGACAGAGGTGGTGAATCCCCCAGTGGCGTGCCCTTCACCGGCCGGAGAAAGTTCAGCGGCACGGAATCAACACCGAGCTCCCGAATTGTCATCGCCAGTTCCACCCGGTCCTCCCAACTCTCCCCCAGCCCGAAAATACCTCCGCAACACGTCTCCAATCCGGCGTTCTTCGCCGCGCGAACCGTCGCAATCTTGTCGTCGTAGTTAATCATTTGGGACACGTTCTTATAGAAGCTCGCCGAGCTCTCGAGGTTGTGGTGATACCTCGTCACTCCGGCTTCCTTGAGCAAACGCGCCTCCTGTTTGTCAATCTGCCCCAGCGAGCAGCATATTCCGACTTTGCTATCTCTTGCCCCCTCCCGCACGCACTCGAGGAGGACGTCCAGCTCTTTGCCCTTCATGGCCGTCAGGCCGCTGGTCACAATTCCGACACGCTCGACGGCGGGAACCCCCGCACAGCTTATCGCTTCGAGAAGCTCCGACTTTCCCATCATCGGATAGACCTTGATCTCAGCCCCGTACCTCGACGACTGGGCGCAGAAGACGCAGTCGCTCGGGCACCTACCCGATTTCGCGTTGATGATTGAACAGAAAGACACCCTCCGACCGAAAAAGCGTTCCCGCACTTTATTCGCAGCCCATATCAGCGAGACCAGATCAGTGTCGTCGCCGCAAAGCTCGAGGGCTTCCTCCTTCGATAGCAACTCCCCGCTGATTGACTTTTTCGCCAACGCATGAATTCGTTCCAAGAGCCATCTCCTTTGCCATGTCAAGGTTTTGCAATTGTTAAGAACAATACCAAATCCCCTGAACAATTCCACATAGAAAAAAGGAAAGTGGCGCCCTGTCGGCTTTGGCGTGGGAGGCCCGTTCGTTCGCGGAACCCGGAGGTCGCTAATGCAGAGAAACCTGTCCCGCGGAACTGGCTCAACGAGAGAGCCAACTTCGTTACCAAAGACTTCATCCGCTACGCCGCCCCCTCATCCAGGGCGAAGTCGAAGTCCCGACGCAAAAGGGCCTCCCCAAATACATCCGCCACAAGCGAAAACCTATTGTCAAAAAATCCCGGCCGAGGTGATGGTGCCGTTGAGGTATCGGCCTCGGCTAAAGCAGGAAACGCCGAGGGCCCGGGAGTCTCTGAACTGTGCTCTTTCAACAAGCTCAGAAGCGCGTTATACTTGAGAACAAACTTGCCGGTTGCTTTGCCAGCAACAGGTAGCCGTCTAAGATAGAGAGGAACTCCAGAGCGTGAGGAGGCTTTGGGACCCTTTCAAAGACGGGATCCCGAAACCTCGGGATGGTCACACGGCGCGGAGACTGTCAAACGAAAAAGACCTTCAGGCGACTGGAACCCGAGCCATGAAAAACCCTGTGGATAGAAAAGACGTCAAGGAGATTATCCTAATTCTGCGGGAAGAGCTGCCGCACCTGCGCGAGCGCTATGGCGTAAGCACCCTGGGAATCTTTGGCTCCTACCCGCGGGGAGAGCAGCGTAGCCGCAGCGATCTCGATGTCCTGGTGGAGTTTGATGAGCGGCCGCTCACCCTTTTGGAGTTCGTAAGGTTGGAGAACTATCTTACCGATCGGATAGGCGTAAAGGTGGACCTGGTTGAGAAGTCCACCCTTAAGCCTGCCATAGGACGCCGCATCCTCGAGGAGGTGAGGCCGATATGACCCGCCAGCGCGAGTACGTGGACTACCTCAGGGATATGATTGACGCTGCGGAAAAGGCGGAGCCTTCGTGGCGGGGATGGACTTCCGCCAGTTTGAAGGCGACGAGAAGACAGTGTATGCAGTCATCCGCGCATTGGAAATCATTGGCGAAGCTGCCAAGCATGTTCCTGGACACCTGCGGCGAAAATATCCTCAGGTGCCCTGGCGGGAGATGGCCGGTATGCGCGACAAGGTCAGCCACGAGTACTTCGGCGTTAACCTCAAGAGGGCTTTTGACACGGTGCGCCAGCACCTGCCTACTCTGCGGACGGCCATCGCCCGAATCCTTTCTGAGCTGGAACGGAGCGAGCAGCAACGCGAGACTTGATGGGCGGTTTGATCCTCGCAACCCTAAGATCCGCCACCGGTGAGACAACCGAGGACATGAGAGGGGGCGGGAAGCCAGAAGCGATGCACCTTGCCTGGAAAACCGACAGGAAGATGCCCTCGATATCCCGCCAACGGCGGGACAGGATGCCAGCGGTACGCGGGGTCCTCTGCGCGGTCTGCGGTTCCCCCGTCAGCACGCCCTGCGTAGTTGATCACAGTAACGCCTCAGTTATGCCTGGCGTGGCCGATTTTGAAAGAGCCAAAGGTCAGTGAACATCCTTGTGGTGGCACGGGCGTCCCGCCCGTGGAGATTCATGGGCAGGATGCCCATGCCACGAAAATTGCCCCCCAGCCTTGCCCTCTGGGAGGAGGCCTGATTCTCCCCCATAAGTGAGGGATTACTGATCACAACAAAAAGCGCTTGACACTTCAGACGGCAACGGACATTATTATAAGGCATAGGCGGGGCGTTCGCCGTAGGGGTTCAGGGGATTGAGCCGCGGCCTGATGAGCTATTCTCCCCGCCGATTCGAATCAAATCTATCGCATTTCAGAGGGAGGGGTACAATGTACGGGACACCCGTTCCTTCGAGGGGCACACAACTCGCCAGCGCCGAGAAACTCGTCTCCCGCGACTGGCTTGACGAGAGGGGCAACTTCATCACCCAAGAATTCATGCGCTACGCCACCCCCCTTATCCAGGGCCACGTCCAAGTGCCCCATCGAAAACGGCCTCCCCAACTACATGCCTCAACCGAAAACCTATTCCCAAAAAGTGCCCGGTGGGATAAGGCGCTAACGGCTGCGGGCGTATTATACGAAACGCAAGAAATAACTTGACATATGGCTGACCTCATGATAGCTTTTGAACATGAGAAAGCCAACGTTGATTTTAAGTCATCCGGAGGCAAGCCCAGAGCGTCTTTTGAGCCTGGCTCGGACAATTCCCGGGGCCCATATGGGAATAAAGATAGCGGCTCTGTTGCTGACATTGGAGGGTCAGCGTCGGGGATGGATCGCCGAGACCTTGGGTCTGACGCGTCAAAGCCTGAACGTCTGGATCCACAAGGTAAACGAGGAGGGGGTAATGGCCTTAAAGCCGAAGAAAAGGCCTGGACGTCCCTCGCGTTTGACGCCCGAGGTTCGTCGGGAACTGGAAGGGGATTTAGAGAAGCCCCCTTTCGAGCTGGGGCTGAATCGGGCCCGTTGGGATGGCCCCACCCTTGTCGTTCACCTGAGACGTCGCTTTGGGATAAAGCTGAAGGTTCGTCAGGCGCAGTATTGGATGCATCAACTGGGGTATCGCCTGAAACGGGCGAGTTATTCGTATATTCAGGGACGAGCCAAGGATGCGAAGAGATTCCGCAAAGCGTTAAAAAAAACTCCAGTCTCTGGGACCGAATGAGACGATTGTTTTCGAGGATGAGACGGGCTTCACCCTGCATCCTCGTCTTGGGATGGGTTGGGCCAAGAAAGGACAGAGGCTTCGTATCCCCACGACCAGCCAGCATCGCCAGAGAGTCAATGTCTTCGGCTGGGTGGCCCCCTTGCTGGGTCGAAGGGGCATGATGAGGCTGCCGAAAGGGAACCGACAAGGATTCTTGAGGTGTCTCAGACATCTCTATGGGCGACTCCAAGATTATACGATTTGCCTGTATGTTGATAGGGCCAAGTGGCATAGAGGAGAAGAAGTGGATTTGTTTGTGAAAGCGCATCCACGACTGCACCTAACGTATCTGCCACCTTACCAACCCGCCTTGAACGCCCAAGAGCGCCTCTGGCGCCAAGTGCGCTACGAGGCCACCACCAATCGCTGGTTCGAAGACTTGGACGCCCTCTGGGAAACTGTTCAAAGCACAACCCGTTCTTGGGGGCCAAACAAGATAAAGCGCTTATGCAAGATTACTTAGTGCGTTTGTATTAGGTGAATCACCAATACCCAGAAGAAAGGAGGTTGCGCGATGGAGTTTAACCAGCGTTTTCCCGTACTCTCCTCGATTGCCATGATCCTTTGGATAGGGGGCCTTTTGCTAGTCATCGGTGGTGGGCTTAAGTTGGGCTCGGATATCGCCGAGAGCATCAAAATCCACGCGCAGACCGGGGCGAAATGGACTGCCAGTGAAGGTTTGGCGATACTGGCCGGTGTCGGCACTCTCGTGTGGGGCCTGCTCACGATGGCCTCCGCAGAGGTCATCGGCGTGCTGTTTGCCATAGAGAAAAACACCAGGGAGGCAACTTCGGGATGCGCTCCGAGCCACACTCGCACGGATCAGGGTCCGGGGGGCGGGTGGCGAGCCGTTCCGCCTTTGGAAGTCGGGAAGAACGTCCCATAGGAACCCGATGGTGAGAGGGTGCCCGCCGAGGGGTGCACTGGAGCGGGCGAAACAGACGGGCAGCGAAGGCACGGCAATATTGCTGAGAAAAACCACCATTCGTGTTTGAATCATAATGGGGGTGGTTCCCGGCGAGAGGGGGAGGGCTGCGATATTAACTGTCTTTTCACGGCGCACAAACGGAGGGGGAGGGATGAAAAACAAGACCGGACTATTTATATTGCTGACTGTCTCGATAGCCGGCGGTCTGCTGCCCGCAGAAGGCAGCTATGACCGCCAGGCAGCCTATAACTATGCCGAGAAGTACTGGAATAAGGTTTGCGGTGATGGTTATTTTTTTGAGATATCCAATCCTCCAAGCTCCTTGGGTGCTGGGAATTCGGTTCCCTCCGCAACGGGGTATGACTGCGCCCATTTCGTGTCGTGCTGCATTGGGGACGAAGAACATGAAAGAGGCGGCGGGCTGCATGTCCCGACGCGAACCGCCGCCTACGGCGAGCCCGGAGCGAATAGGTTAGTTACCTGGTTACTTGATAACGGCTGGACGCAGGTAGCCTCTCTGAGTCTTATGGAAAAGGGCGACGTTATCGCCTATGACTGGGATAAAGACGACACCATAGATCACGTGGCGCTTTATTTGGGCAGTAACACAGCTGCGTCACATTCCCGCTCCTGGAATGGGGATTGGCGCTTGGGCCACACGGATGATTTCGGCTTCGCTTTTGTTCATATACCCACCGAAAACAACCCACCCGATAGACCTTACAATATAGAGCCTCAGGATGGGGCCACAGGTATGTCCCTGACGCCCACGCTACGTGCTTCAGCCTTCAGTGATCCAGACCCCGGAGATTGGCATTGGAAGACATGGTGGGACGTAAGAAGGGCTGATAATAATTCCCTTGTGTGGGACAGCGACTGGCGTAGCTTTGACCTGACCTCTACCGTCGTGCCCTCAGGAAGACTTCAATATAGCACCGGCTACAAGTGGCGAGTCAGGTACATGGATAGCAACGGAGCCTGGTCGGAGCCGCTGCCTGTTGCCACAGAATTTACCACTGTCGGTGAAAACAACCCGCCCGATAGACCTTACAATATAGAGCCTGAGGATGGGGCCACAGGTATGTCCCTGACACCCACGCTACGTGCTTCAGCCTTCAGTGATCCAGACCCCGGAGATTGGCATTGGAAGACATGGTGGGACGTAAGAAGGGCTGATAATAATTCCCTTGTGTGGGACAGCGACTGGCGTAGCTTTGACCTGACCTCTACCGTCGTGCCCTCAGGAAGACTTCAATATAGCACCGGCTACAAGTGGCGAGTGAGGTACATGGACAACAACGGAGCCTGGTCGGAGCCGCTGCCCGTTGCCACAGAATTTACCACTGTTACGGGCACGGTGGCGACCCCTGTTTTTGATCCTCTTCCTCCGCAGACATTCACTTCTGCACACAACGTGGCGGTCACCTGTGCGACATCGGGGGCTGTGATCCACTACACCCTGGATGGGTCGGTTCCGACGGAGAGTTCGCCCGTGTACTCCGGCCCCATTTCGATATCTCAGACCACGACGCTGAAAGCGAAGGCGTTTAAGAGCGGGTGGGACGCAAGCGGGGTCGCTTCGGGCACCTACACGATCACCGGCACAGTCGCGACGCCTGTTTTTGATCCTCTTCCTCCGCAGACGTTCAGTTCCCCACAGAGCGTGGCGGTGACCTGTGCGACATCGGGGGCTGTGGTCCACTATACTTTGGACGGCTCGGTTCCGACGGAGAGTTCGCCTGTGTACTCCAGTGCGATTTCCATACCTCAGACCACGACGCTGAAGGCGAGAGCGTTCAAGAGCGGATGGAATCCGAGCGATGTAGCTTCTGGGACGTACACGATCACCGGCACAGTGGCGACGCCTGTTTTTGATCCTCTTCCTCCGCAGACATTCACTTCTGCACACAACGTGGCGGTCACCTGTGCGACATCGGGGGCTGTGGTCCACTATACTTTGGACGGCTCGGTTCCGA
>CAZXGF010000025.1:47524-80414 GCA_964640185.1 uncultured Verrucomicrobiota bacterium
CAGTGTGCCGTCAGACGCTGTGATCCACTACACCCTTGACGGCTCGGTTCCGACGCAGAGTTCGCCGGTTTACTCTGCTCCGCTGACCATATCTGAGACCAAGACGCTGAATGCCAAAGCGTTCAAGAGCGGGTGGACGCCGAGTGGAGTGGCTTCCGGCACGTACACGATTACCGGCACAGTGGCGACGCCCGTGTTCGACCCTGTGCCTGCGACGTACACGTCGGCGCAGAGCGTGACGATCACCAGTGTGCCGTCAGACGCTGTGATCCACTACACCCTTGACGGCTCGGTTCCGACGGAGAGCTCACCCATTTACTCTGCTCCGCTGACCATATCTCAGACCACGACGCTGAAAGCGAAAGCGTTCAAGAGCGGGTGGGAACCAAGCGGGGTCGCTTCGGGGACGTACACGATCACCGGCACAGTGGCGACCCCTGTTTTTGATCCTCCTCCTCCGCAGACATTCACTTCTCCACAGATCGTGGCGGTCACCTGTGCGACATCGGGGGCTGCGATCCACTACACCTTGGACGGCTCGGTTCCCACGGAGAGTTCGCCGGTGTACTCCAGCGCCATTCCGATATCTCAGACCACGACGCTGAAAGCGAAAGCGTTTAAGAGCGGGTGGGACCCAAGCGGGGTCGCTTCGGGGACGTACACGATCCCACCCCCCGCACTTTCGGCGACCCGGTCTTTCTCCCCAGGATTCTATACGTCGCCCGGGACAGTGGACGTGTCTATCGAGGTGTCCTACTCAGGGGAGGAACCCGTGATAGTGGTAGCCATGATGGAAACCATACCCCTGGGATGGTCGTTCGCGTCGGTCGTGAACACCCCGGTGCCGTTGGACCTGGCTCCGTCCCCCGGCGAAACCGGAAACCTCCAGTTCAATTGGGCTGATTGGGCCGGTATGCCTTCTTTCCCCGCCGTGTTGACGTACCGCCTGGATGTGCCGCCAGGGCATAGCGGAACAAAGACCATCGCTGGCGTAGTCTACCACGCAACCGCGGAATGGGAGGACAGTGTCGCTACCGGCGGTGAGCAGGTTATAGACTCTCGCATTTCTATAGACACCGTATGGATCGACGCCGACAGCGGTTGTTTCGTCCTGTCATGGCAAAGTGTGGCCGGCAAGCGGTACCAGGTCGAGGCTTCCGAAGACCTCCAAATCTGGTTCGCGGCGAGCGACGTTATCGAACCGACGGTGGACGGGCCCTGCTCATGGCGCGACCCTGCCAGCGCGGGTTTTGACCGGCGGTTCTATCGGCTCATGCTGTTTACCGAGTGACAGGATTCGCAGAATCCCGTCTATCCCGTTATCCCGTCAAAGGAGATACCTGACTGCTCACGGGTCACGCCCCGCCTTGGGCGGGGGATGCCACGAGGAATTTTCACCGCAGAGCACGCTGTGAGCGCGGAGGAGGCAAGGAAAAGAATGGAACCGATGTTTTCATAACGGGAGAAATACCAAAAGAATCTATCCTGTTATCAGCTCAAGAAAATGCCTCGCCGAATCTCTGAATCAGAGCGCTAAGTACATGAATTCGTAAATACGGTGACGTATGATGGTGCTGCGAAAGGAGCTATTTTGACAGGATAACAGGATAAACGGGATAGTTCCAGGCAGGTGAGCCATCCAGTAAATCACAAGCCGAGGGCCGCGGGGTGAAAGATCACAAAGCGCAACCAATTGACGGAGAAGTTGTTCGAGAGCTTCCAGCCAGGTCATGGCGGGGTCGAGCGGGTTGTTGTGGCGGCTCAGGAGATACCCCGCGACACGCGGGGTTAACAAGCTCATTGCCACCCGCGAGCCAGTATGGAAGTTGAGATAAGGCGAAAGGTCAAGAACCTTTCGCACGGATAAACCCCGCGGAACGCGGGGTTATCCCGTCAAAAAAATACCTCGCCCGTCATTTCCGTTCCATGAAGGTCCATTCACCACAGAGCACGCTGGGAGCGCGGGGGAGGAGGCAAGAGAATATGAAATGTAATGTCTTCATAACGCGAGAGATACCGAAAGAAGCCATTGAGCTTCTCCGAACAAATTGCCAGACGGTCGAAGTGCATCGCGGCGAGAGCCTTCTCACCAGGGAGGAGCTGATTGAGAAAGTTCGCGGGCGAGACGGCATCCTCTGCTGCCTGACGGAAAGGATAGATTCGGATGTCCTGGATGCGGCCAAAGGCATAAAAGGCCTTGCCAATATGGCGGTGGGATATGATAATATAGACCTCGTGGGGGCAACTGAAAGGGGAGTTCCCGTTTCCAACACCCCCGGAGTTTTGACCGATGCGACCGCGGACCTGGCATGGGCTTTGCTTTTCGCGGTCGCACGCCGGATTGTGGAAGCGGACAAGTTTACCCGCGCCGGAAAGTTCACCGCTTGGGGTCCGATGATGTTCCTCGGCGGCGACATCACCGGCAAAACCCTCGGCATCGTCGGCGCCGGACGAATTGGCACGGCGGTGGCTCTTCGGTCGCGGGGGTTCGGGATGAAAGTCCTCTATCACGATTTGGTCGCGAACGCTTTACTGGAAAGGGAACTTGCCGCCCGGCGTGTCGCGTTAGAGGAATTACTGAGCGAATCGGATTTCATTTCGCTGCACGTGAACCTGAGTACAGAAACTCGCCACCTCATCGGCGAGAGGGAACTGAGGCTCATGAAGCCGACGGCTTACATCGTCAACACTTCGAGGGGCGCGGTCATAGACGAGGAAGCCCTCGTGAAAGCGCTTCAAAAACAGCAGATCGCCGGAGCGGGACTCGATGTGTATGAAGAGGAGCCCCGCGTAACGCCGGGTTTGTCGGAGCTTGACAACGTTGTGCTTTTGCCGCATATCGGCTCGGCGTCTATCGCCACGCGGACAAAAATGGCCGTCATGGCGGCAGAGAATCTCCTCGCCATGCTGAAAAATGAAAGGGCGCCCAACTGCGTCAATCCGGAAGTCTATGACCTCCGCCTCCCCCGATGACCGGCGTCAACAACAAGAAAACCGCCACCGACCAGACTCTGAGTTAACAAGAAAACAGGAATATGAAACGCAGAGGCGCAGAGGCGCAGAGAGAATGGGAACAGGCGGCATCTGTGGGGGGATTGGAGATGGGGAGATAGAAGCCCCCAGAATCGCTCTTTTGGAGCAGTAGAGGGTAAAACCAAAATGGAACAGCAGCAGATCAAACTATATGACACGACGCTCAGGGACGGAAGCCAGTCCTCCGACATCAATTTCACTCTCGGCGAGAAGCTGGATCTGCTGAGGGAGTTCGACGATTTCGGGTTCGACTACATTGAGGGAGGCTGGCCGAGGCCCAACTCCGTGGACGAGGCTTTCTATCGAGAAGCCTCCAAAATCAAACTGAAAAACTCAAGGCTCACCGCTTTCGGCTCGACGAAGAAAATCAGGGGAAAGGTCGAGGAGGACGCGGTGCTCCGCTCTCTGGTGGAGTCAGGCGTCGAGACGGCAACTATTTTCGCCAAGACATGGCTGCACCACGTCTCCAACCAGCTCAAAGCGACCCCGGAGGAGAACCTCGAAGCCATTGACGCGACCCTCCGCTACCTCCGTGACAATCCGGTCAACCCGATGAAGGAAGTCATCTACGACGCCGAGCACTTCTTCGACGGTTACAAGGACGATCCGGACTACGCCCTGCAAACGCTCAAGCGGGCGATTCTCGCCGGAGCGGACGTGGTTGTGCTGTGCGAGACGAACGGAGGCTGTCTGCACTACGAAGTTGGGGAGATCGTCCGGCGAGTGAGGGAATTTCTGGAGTCCGACGAAGATGTAATCAAAGCCGCAAAGGAGCGAGAAGTAACGCTGGGCATCCACGCTCATAATGACAGCGGTTTGGGGGTCGCAAGCACCATTGAGGCTGTAAGAGCCGGCTGCACCCACGTCCAGGGGACGGTTAACGGTTTTGGGGAAAGGGTCGGCAACGCCAACCTCAACACAATTATTTCCATCCTCTCGCTCAAAACATCGTATCAGTTGCCGAAGGCGATTCGGCTGGAGAAGCTCACGGCACTGAGCGAGAAGGTGTATCGTTTAGCGGGATTGAGGCCGAGAGAAGACCAGCCTTTCTGCGGTGAAAAGGCGTTTGCCCACGACGGCGGCGTGCACGTGGACGCGGTCTTGAAAGGCGCCAGCTACCAGCACATTGAGCCTTCCGCGGTCGGCAACAAAACCAGGATTGTCCTGTCAACCAACTCCGGCAAAGCCAGCGCCATGGCGGTGGCAAGGTCGTTTGGCTACCAGGCCGATAAGAACGATCCTCGCCTCCAAACCATGCTCGAGGAAATTCATAGAAAATGCGCCGAAGGCTTCAACCTCAGCCTCCTTGAGAACGAGCACGAGCTTCTGGTGCTCAGGCACTTCGGAGAGATAAGAACGGACGTTGACGTGCAGAGGTGTGACGTAACCTCCCATTACGCGAAATACGAGGGGAATATCGAGCACGATAACTCCTGCATCCTCAAGATCAGGCTCAATGGGGAAGAATACAAGGTCTTCGAGGACGACGAAAACGGCCCCGTTGCCATAAGCTTCAAAGCGATGAAGGAGGTTTTCCGGAAAGCCGGCCTCCCTACAAACTTCCGGCTGGTGAACTATGAAGTGGGCCTCCCGAAAAAATGGAACGTCGGGGCCGGGGCCAAAATACAAGTCTATATCACCTACGCCACAGATGACGGTGAGCTTCTGACGACCTCCGGCTTTCACGAGGACATAGTGGTGGCGAGCCGCGATTCGCTCATCAAAGTCGTGCTTCTCCTCGCCAATCGCCAACGAGGGAGAAAGAGCGGCGGGACACCGCGGTAATCGTCCGCGACCGGCAGTGGGGAATAGAGGAAGGAGGGCAAAATGGGTGAAATCAGCGGGATCGTTTTTGACCTCGACGACACACTCTACGACTGCACAGACCATCTTCGTGAAACCGCCCATCGTAGGGCAGCGAGGGCTATCGTGGGAGCGGGCCTCCCTCTCACGGAGGAAGAGGCCTACCAGTTGCAAATTAAACTGATGGAGGAGCACGGCCCGCGCTTCAAAGCCTTCGCGCGAATCGCGGAAATCTACGGGCGAGACAGCGACTTCGTTCACGACCTCATGCGCGCCTACAACGAGGACGAGGTCGGGGAAATCCGTCTCTTCCCGGATGTCATACCGACTCTTAGCAAACTCCGCTCAATGGGGATAAAGCTTTTCCTCGTCACCAGCGGGGTCTATGCCAGGCAGGACAAGAAAATACGACTCCTCGGCCTGAGAAACTCTTTCGACCGCATCATCATCAATGATGACGACAGGGGCGTCACCAAGGAGGAGTGCTATATTGACCTGATGGAGGGTTCCGGGCTCCCAGCGGAAGAGATGCTTTCGGTGGGCGACCGTATCCACTCCGAAATCAGAATATGCAATTCCTTGGGGATGAATACAGTCCAGATGATACACGGGCGATTCAAGGGCCTTGTTCCTTCAAGCGAGGCCGAAAGACCGGATTTCAAGGTCGGCGCCATCTCCGAACTGCTGACCGTCCTCCAGGCCATGAAGCTGAAAGGGAAAAAGAGCAGCCTGAAAGTAGTGGTCATCGGAGGCGGAACAGGCTTACCCGTCGTTCTGGAGGGGATGAAAAAATACTCCCGCGACCTCGCGGCAATCGTCACCGTGACCGATTCCGGGCGAAGCTCCGGACAGCTCAGGAGAGACCTCGGCGTGCTCCCTCCGGGGGACATCCGCAACTGTCTGATAGCCCTTTCCGAATCGGAAAAACTGCTTCACAGCCTCTTCAATTATCGTTTCGACGCCGGCCCACTGAGCGGCATGAGCTTCGGAAACCTTCTCATCGCCGCCATGGCCAAGGTCACCGGGAGCTTCGAGCAAGCCGTCAAGGAAACAAGTAACATTCTGGCGATTTCCGGAAGCGTCTTCCCCTCCACGCTCCGCGACACCCATATTTGCGCCCGCCTTCGAGATGGCACGGTCCTCGAGGAGGAGTACAACGTCAGAAAGCCCGGAAAAGCGGAAATCGAACAGGTGTTCCTCAAGCCCCCTGACGCCGAAGCCCTTGGAGAAGCCGTTGATCAAGTCCTCGCTGCCGACCTCGTTGTTCTGGGCCCCGGAAGCCTTTACACCAGCATCGTATCGAATCTTCTCATCCACGGAATCGCTCGAGCCGTGAGAGAATCCACAGCTAAGAAAGTTTATGTCTGCAATATCGTCACGCAGCCCGGTCAGACTGACGGATTCGACGCCGCCAAACATGTGGCGGCAGTCGAGAAGTATCTCGGACCGGGAATCCTCGACTACGTGATCATCAACAACAGCCGGCCGCCCGATGCCATTTTGAGGCGCTACGAGGAAGACGGAGCGGGGTTCGTCCAACCGGAAGGTTATTCCGGTCGCGTCACGCCACTCTACCGAGACGTGATGGAAGACATCGAAGGGAAACGAATCCTCTGGGAGAAGCAGGACCTTATTCGGCATCATCCGGACAAGCTGGCGAGTGTGTTGGTTGAGACATTGGTGTGAACTGCGGCGCTCAACGAAATCGGTGCGATAAGTCAAAGCCGACAGATATCGGCAAGCCCGGGAAGGCGGCTGATGCGACCACATTCAACCGATTCGGACTCGGCGGTGGTCCAGCCGCGTTTATCTCCGGCTATCAAGTGAAAGAGGCAAACATCCTTTACAGCACGGAGGGTTCTTAAATGTGCGGAATCGTGGGCTACGTTGGCAGCAAGGACATTGATTCAGTCCTTCTCGTCGGGTTGGAGAGACTTGAGTATCGCGGCTACGACTCTGCGGGCGTCGCCAGCATTCTCGACGGCGAGCTGCTCGTCAGAAAAAAAGAGGGCAAACTCCGCGTACTGAATGAGAGCCTTCGATTGAATCCGCTCGGCGGCAACATCGGGATCGGACACACCCGCTGGGCGACCCACGGAGACCCCACCGAGCAAAACGCCCATCCCCACAGCGACTGCAAGTCCACCATCGCCGTCGTTCACAACGGCATCATCGAGAATTACTCCGAGATAAGAAGTCGGCTCCAAAAAGAAGGGCACGTGTTTGCGTCGGACACCGATACTGAAGTTATCCCGCACCTCATCGAGAAGCACTTCGCGGGGGATTTGAAGGAGGCTGTGGTGAAGGCGTTGAAGGAAGTGGAAGGGTCCTATGCCATCGCAGTCATTGCCGAAGCTTCTCCGGACACCGTAGTCGTGGCCAAGCAAGGCTCACCTCTTGTCATTGGCGCGGGGAAAGGAGAAAACTTCATCGCTTCGGACATCCCCGCCATTCTTCCTCATACCAAAAACGTCATCTTTCTCAAGGACGGGCAGGTCGCAAACATCACCCAGGACTCCGTGAAAGTGTGGACCTTCCAGGGTGAAGAGGTCGCGCCCGAAACCGAGAAGGTCGAATGGGAAGCGGAGCTGCTCGACAAAGGAGAGTACGATTACTACATGCTCAAGGAGATTTACGAGCAGCCGTCTGTCCTCGAAACTGCCTTGAAAAGGGGCATGAGACCCGATGGCGGCATCGCCTTCGAAAAGATCGGGTTGAACAAGGAGCAGCTCGCTAACGTCGGGAGAGTCATAATTCAGGCTTGCGGCACATCATGGCACGCGGGCCTTATAGGGAAGCTCCTTCTCGAAGAACACGTCCGGATCCATACCGAAGCCGACATCTCCTCCGAGTTCCGATATAGAAACCCGGTCATGGGCGGCGACACCCTTATCATCGCCATCTCCCAGTCCGGCGAGACCGCCGACACCCTGGAGAGTCTTCGGAAAGCGAAGAGCAAGTTCCTCAAGATTCTCTCCATCTGCAACGTCATGGGTAGCTCCATCGCGCGCGAATCCGACGGCGTCATCTACATTCACGCGGGGCCGGAGATCGGCGTCGCCTCCACAAAAGCGTTTACCGCTCAACTGATGGCACTTGCGCTCCTGACCATCTACCTCGGCGCCGTCAAGTGGACCATCGGCGATGACCTCCGAGAGGAGATGACTGAGGAACTGCGGGCCATTCCTGACAAGATGAGAACCATCCTCTCGCGCGCTGCCGAGATCGAGGCGCTTGCCGACAAGTACGCCCACGTTCAGAATTTTATGTTCCTCGGCCGAGGATACAACTACCCCGTCGCGCTCGAAGGGGCTCTCAAGCTGAAGGAAATATCGTACGTTCATGCCACCGGCTATCCCGCGGGGGAATTTAAGCACGGCCCCATCGCCCTCGTGGACGAAGAGACGCCCACCGTGTGCATTGCCACGCGGGATTCTGTCTATCGAAAGATGGTCAGCAACATCTGTGAGGTCAGAGCCAGAAAAGGCAGGGTAATCGCCGTCGCCACAGAAGGGGATGAGGAAATCACACAATACGTGGACGACGCCATGTATGTGCCGCCGTGCTGCGACCGCTTCTATCCGATGCTCACGGTCATTCCGCTACAGCTTCTGGCGTATTATATCGCCGTCAGAAGAGGGTGCGATGTGGATAAGCCTCGCAACCTCGCCAAGAGCGTTACCGTCGAGTAACATACGCGGTCGCCATAAGCTCTCTCGGAAGCTCACGCATCCGGCCTCGGAACCGGCCGCCTTTTCTCGAAAGCAATCTCCCCATTCCGCTGGCAAATGACGATGTACAGGCGCCAGTTTTCCTCGTCAATCCCCTGCGGCTCGTGTGAATCCGCCGAGGCGAAGAACAGGTGCGGCCCGCGACTCTCCTTGCGCCGGAGAGCAGCCCCCATGACCATCCTCGCCGTGTCCAGCACTGCAAGCGTTTCCACAGCAAAAACCAGCCCGTTTTCGTCGGCTTTCAATCCCCCGAGGGACAGCTCTTCTACCTCGGCAAGCGCCCGGCTCAAGCCCTCCTCCGTTCGGATAACGCCAGCCGAAGAGGAAAGCAGGTTTTGCACCGTTTCCCGAACACGTGATGCCGGCTGCGCTGGCGGTTTCTGCATCCTTTCCTCCAGCGATTTGCGGCATTCCTCGCTCATTCGCTCGGTTAGCTCTTGCCCCACGCTCGCTATCGCCCTCACGGCAGCGTTCTCCCCCGCGATTCTGCCGAAGACCTGGCAGTCGAGAAGCGCGTTTCCCCCCGGCCGGTTCGCCCCGTGCTGGCCGCCGGCGCACTCGCCCGCCGCATAGAGATTCCGGACACTCGTTTCCGCGAGCCGGTTAATCTTCACTCCTCCCTGAAAATGCTGAGCCGCCGACGCAATTTCAAGCAAGTCCCCCGCTTCAAGGTCCACGCCGTGCTCCTTCAGCCACGCAATCGCATCCGGGTTTATCTCCCGAAGCCTCTCAAAAGGCGACTTCCTACTGAGCTCCTCCGCAACGGGCGTTTTCTTCTCCATTTCGTACCGTTTCTTGACGTCGTCCGGAAGCGAATCGAAGTCAAACCCGCTGGGGTTGAAGCTGTAATCGAGGAAAACACGTTTGCCGCAAGCTATCTCCCGCGAAACTGCGATGTCAATGACCCGCGACGGCTCCCTCTGGGAGACCGGCCAGCTCGCTCCTTTCCGAAATACCGTCGAATGAATCTCAAGCGGGCTTGTCCCGGAGGGAAAGTGCCTTGCGAGAAACTCCTCCCCTTTCTCGTCCACGAACCTCGGCACGGCGCGCATCAGACTTCCCGAGCACGCGAGCTTAGTTTTCACCGACGAAAGACCTATCTGAATGAACTCCAGGTTCACCAGTTCCGCTCCGGCTCGATATGCGAGGGAGTAGCCGTCGCCCATCATCCCTTCCGGATAGACGTTCGCCTTGAAAGCCGAACCCGCCCCGCCCGTCGCCAGTATCGTCGAGCGAGCCTCCACGGCGAAGAACTCCCCCGATTCTGTGTCCAAGCAAAGAACTCCGACGACCGCTTTCCTCTCCTCGTCCAGAATAAGCTCCGCTACCATCGCGTCCCCAAGAACGCGCACCGCCGTCTGACTAAGTCGGCGAACCAGTGCTGCTTCTATCTCATTTGCGGTCCGGGGACCGGTGTAGCACGCTCGCGCATACTTCGAGCCGTCGGTCACGAATTGGTCCGGCTTCCCTTCTTTCTTCACGAAAGGCACGCCAAGCGAGTCAAGAAAATAGAACGCATCGGCGCTGTTCCGGGCAAGAACCTCCGCGAGATCGTAATCGGAGACGTAGCCGCCGATGCCATAGATGTCGTCCGCATGATAGCGCCACCCATCCGGCCCGCCGGGCTCCGTATGGGGGAGAGTCGCGTGAAAAGCCATCCTGTCGGAGCACGCCGTAGCGGTCACGCCGCTCTCGCCGAGCTTGCCCTTCGTCATCAGAATCACGTTCGCCCCGCAGGAATCCGCCTCGATGGCCGCCCGCAACCCGGCCCCACCTGCGCCTATTATCAGAACATCACACTTCTCTACTTTCATTTTTCGCAATCGGAACCCTCGCTTCAGACCATCAGCTCCTCCGCGCCTCGGCGGTGCGAACTCCTCTGCGTCTCGGCGCCTCTGCGTTGACCAAGTAACAATATCAAACGCAGAGATGCAAACGCGCGGAGGCTCCCTCTCAATCGCCGCCGGGCAAAAGGACCACCTTTATCGCCTCCTTGCTGTCCACCACTTTCAGAGCATCCATCACACTCTCCAACGCAAAACGGTGCGTCACCAGCTTGTGCAGCGGAAATCGCCCGCTTAGAATAAGCCGCACCGCCTGATAGAGGTGAGACGTATCGCTCACCCAAACCCCCTGGATGCGAACGTTCTTCCTCGCCACATCCTCATAGACGCTGACCGGCGCCTCCCCGACCGGCGTAGCGATTCCAGGGAGCGCGTACGTTCCCCCGGGGGCTGTCAGACGCAGACCCTCGTTGAGCGAAGCGGGTGTGCCGGTGCAATCTATCACCACGCTTGGGCCGATTCCTTTTGTCAAATCCATGACTTCTGTCCGTCTCGCCTCAGTCGAGGAATCCTCCACGACGTACGTCTTCACCGGCCCGAATTGTCTCGATAGCTCAAGCCGCGAGGCATCGGCGCGAGTGCCGAAGATGACCGCCTCACTTGCTCCTTTCGCAAAAGCAAATGCCAGGCAGAACAACCCCAACGGCCCCGGCCCCTGGATGACCACGACATCACCCGGCCGGATGGGAAGGAGTTCAACAGCATGAGCGGCTGTCGCCCCTGAGCACGATGCCGCCACCAGAATCGCCGGGTCGGTTTTATCCTCCTTGTCTCTCGCCTGTCCCGCCATCAATTCGCCTTTGAGCCGAAGCAGCTTGGTCTCCGGCAGGAGCGTCAGATGCGTCGCATAGCAGCCGTTTCTCACAATCCCGTAAACCTGCCGATTCGGGCAAAGGGATGGTTGCTTCAGAACCGCGCAGAAGTAACAGCGGTTGCAGGTAACGCCACGGTCCCAGATGATAGAATTCCCTTCAGAGATTTTTTTGCCGAAGATGTCTCTCTTGTCGCCTCGCATGTCCACGACTGTGCCCACTCCCTCGTGTCCGAGAACGAGCGGTAAAGGCGTCCGCGGGTCCTTCCCCTTCCACATGTGAACGTCCGAGCCGCACACCCCCGATGCCGCAAGCTCCACCAACACCTCACCTTCCTCCAGCGGCGGAATTTCCTCTTCCCTTATCTCCAGCGGCGAATTGAATTTTGTCAAAACTGCTATTCTTCTTCGCATCTTCCTCGCCCCCAACCCATGCCGCTCTATGAGTTTCCCGTCGTCACTCTACCAGCTCGTCACCACTTTTATCGAATCGCCCTCCTTCAGGCTCAGCGGGCGGGAGAAGGTTATGACCAAGTTGTCTGCGACGAGCTTCTGTTGGGCCCGAAAAGCCTCGCCGTTGAGCTCCAGCTTCACCTGTCTCAGGCGCGGCGAAGGCGCGCCGAGCTCAAGCTGCCTCAGGTTCAGCGTGCCATACTTCAACTCAACGAAATTCGTTTGCGAGTTAGGCTTTCTCTTCTGCGAAAAGCTGCCCCACCCTTCCGCCGTGGAGAAGAAGCTTTTGAAATCGTTTTGCTGGAGTTTCGGGGCGAAACCGAGGATTCCCTTCGGGCCGTGATAGCGAAAGCCCTGAGCCGCCAGCAGGACCGACCAACTGCTCATTGCTCTCGTGTAATGGTCGCCGCACTCGATTTCGCTCCAGGGATTTCGCCCGTTTGTATAGCGGTCGTGAACGGTCCGAACGATAGCCAGCGCCTCGTCAATCAAGCCTTCCTGAATCATCAAAGCTGCGACCTCGTACTCAATCCCCGTCCACACTTCCTCTGCGTAAAGGATGATGGTACTCGGCTTGCCTCCCTTCGGCCAGGTGCAGCAGATCAATCCCGCGTCATGGCCCCAAACGAAGACCCGATGCCCGAGCGAGTAATCGAACACGGAAAAATCGGGGATGAAATCGTACTTGAAAATTGAGCGGAGCGCCGACTTCACCCGATCCTTCGGCAACAAATAGCCGAGGTTCGAGTGATTCGCCCACCACTGCCCCATCAACTGGTCGGCGTGGCACCCTAAACCGTAGTCGTGGTCCGGCTGGGCCTGCGGCCACTCCTGCACGAAATACTCGCCGTTGAACAGGTTTCTGTTGAGCCAGTTGCTCCCCTTCTCAAAGATCGCCCGATAGCGCCTCGCAGCGCGAACGTCTCCCATTTCCCTGGCCATCTCTTCGGCGGCGCGGAGAGCCGCCAGATACTGCGTGCCTGTAAAAGTGTTCGGGCCGGAGATGGAGGTGTCATAGGTGTTGAACTGCTTTCCCCGCATCACGCCATCCTCGTCGGGACCGTCCCAGTTGCGAATCATGAACTCCATCGCCTTTTTCGCCTTCGGCCACATCCTTTTCAGGAACGAGGTGTCAGCCGACATGAGATGGTCGCGATAGGTTTTCGAGACAGTGCTGGCTTGCCCGTCGCAGACCGCGCCAGGCCCGGTCACTTTCCCCTGCAATGGAAATGCAACTCGGTGATGCACCGCGCCGTTCCCCTCCATCTGATGCTCGAGATCAATCACCCGCATCCGTTTCTCAACCTCGGGGAAAAGCCTCGCGAGCGTCTGCTCGTAGTTCCAAACGTGATTACAGTTCATGGGGCACCAGCCGGTGCCGTCCGCGTGAAGCCCTTCCCACCCGAAGAAGCTGTTGTCCTTCAGCCACATGCACAACTGCGTGCAGGGCGTGGACATCTGGCTGCTCATCCTCTCCACAACGTAGTAAGGAAGAGTCGTGTCGAAAAGCGTGTCGTGGAACAGAACGGTCCCCTCAACCAGCCGCTCGTATTCCGCCAGGTAGCTCGCCAGCTCCACGAAGCTCGGAAACCAATTCTCGTACATATTTCCCACCCCGAGTCGCCCCGGAAAGTACCACAGGACGACAAAACCGATCTCCTTCTTCTCGCCGGCGGCGAGATCGAACGTGGACGCAAGTGCCGCATTCCAGGTCTTTCCCTTTTCGCTGGGTCCTTCGGCAGCCGTGCCGGGGGAACCGGTCCGAGAAAAGTTGTCCAGGAAAGATTTACCATCCACCCATTGGCCGTTCGCGACGACTTTCCCGCCCCCTATCCCCAGGCCCATACCGCCCTCGGAGCCCTCCCTCGTCATGAAGACCAGAGACCCAGCGTCCCCGGCGCGGAAAACGTAATTCGCGTTTCCTCCATACCCTTCCCACGAAACGCCCTGGTACTTCGCTTTACCGTCATAATCCACCGCGTTTTGCAGAGTGCCCACCAGGGAAACCTCGACGTCCTTTTTCGACTCATTGCTCACTTCAAACGCGAACAAGATCAGGGGAAGGGCGGAATCCTTCGCATTCGCCGGTATGAAAGGCGAAAAGCACGCCATCGAAACCTTCACGGGTAATGCCGGCTCAACGTAGTCGAGGTAGGCGATTGGGAATTCCCCCACGAACCGAATATCTTTCACCCCCGGCTCCTTCCCGTCATAGTAACGCAGAACTCGCGTGACGGCATCGCCCCCGGCAGGCTTGGCGCGGATGGCGAAGAACTGGTCGGGGATATACGCCGAGGAATTCATGTTGTTGAAAAGCTCCCAACGGTACAGCTCTCCCGTCCCCCGCAGATAGACCGAGCCGCCGCCAATCGGCCCCAACGGCATGCCCAGGGAGGCAAGCTCCTTTCCCGAATAGACCCTTCTCTCCGCCTTGAAAACGTTACTCAGCAGGCGGGCAACTTTTTGCCTTGCGGCTTCTTTCTTCTCCCGCTCAGCCCGCCGCATCGCGTCAATTTCGTCTTTCGTGAGAGCATGAATATCGTCCACATTGATATGCCCCCAAGCCCCTTTCGCGGCATCCACGATTTTCAAGTAGGCTTTTCGCCCTTGCAGCCCGCTCAAATCCCATATCATGCGCCTCATCCCTTCCGCGTTCCGACCGCGGGCGAGCATGAGCTGTTTTCCCGACGCGGCGTCGTACAGAGCCACGTACAGCTTCTGCCCGCCCCCGCCTCCAACCAGCAACGACATCGCCGGCACATCAATCACGAACGCCGGCGACCTCAACTCCCCGGTCAAATCGTCGTCATAATCCGTCCCGGGAGCCGTCAACTCGCCCGTGCCGATGAAGTATTTTCCCTGCTTATTGTAGTTTCCCGAGTGTCGGTCGTCGCTCTTGCTGGTGGGCTGTTTGGCGAGGTTACCGGTTTGAGTCCATCCCTGAAGGTCGCCGGTCTCGAAATCCCACCGAACCTGGCTAAGTTTCGCAACATCGCCGGTGCTGCCCTGAGCCGCCGACCACACGAGCGCCGTGAGTAGAATACCCATTGCCGTTGTTCTCATTTGACCTCCTCTCTGAGTGTTCCTAATCGTGTCTATCCCGTTATCCTGTCAGAACATTCGCTTCGCGCGCTTGCACACCGCGGCACCGAAACCGCCTCCTGTTACCGCCCCTCACCGAACCTCCACCTTGTAAAAGCGGGAGCGAGCAAGCCCGGCAGTGGTATCCGTCAAGGTCATCGTCAATCCCTCTTTCCCCGGGCTGATTCCGGTCAATTCCCAGTTCGGCTCCGGCAAGAGCTTGTCGGAAACGTACACCGCATAATTCCTCCCCGGCTCGATCGGCCAGCTAAAGGAGAAACTGCCGGTATCGGCGTCTCGCTCGGTGTGGATCACCCGAAACGACCCGTCGCCATCATACGGAACGTAATCCTGCTTCAACACCGTCACGAAAAGCCCGCCCGGCGTCGCTGGCGAGATGGTGAAACTCGCCTTGCCGTCGCTCCGCGTATATCCGTTCACCTCCACATCCGGAGAAGCAGAACTGCCCTTGTATTTTCTGAGAATCACGAGCGCCCCGGCAACCGGCCCGCCGTCAGCGTCCCTCACCATCACCTCCAGGAGCTGCTCGCCCGCTTCGACCCATTTAGGATACTCCACAGACCCAAAAACCTGTGGTTCTCGCGTCCTGATGGACATCTCCGGGTCGCCGAGAAGAAGATAGATGTTGGCGTTATATCCGGATGAATAGGCGCCGCTCCTTGAAAGTTCTTCCATCGTTTTGACCTGCGCCCAGTTCACAACCGCTCCGAGGATATGAACTCCTTCGTCAAAAGCAGCTCTGAAGAGGTTCCTGTCGAGATAATTGTTCGCCGCCGACCCCGAATCCGCCGATGCCCCGTAGTACGCCACTGCTCCCCCCTGCGGCAAATTCACAAACGCCTCTCCGATGCAGTTGCTCCCACTGATGCGATTGTTGAGGGAAGATATGCTGAAAATAATCGGTGTTTTCTCGCCGTTCGCGAGCGTGGCGACATCGGGATTGATGTACCAGCTTTGTCCCCTTACGCCCCACGTCCACCAGCAATCGCAGCCGCCGTGCCCGCGATAGTTCACAATCCCCCTGCCATCCTCCAGTGCGTTCCTGAGTTCCGGGTTGCCGACCTCTTCCCCTCCGTATGCTGTATCAAAAGCCGGAGCCGCAAACGAATAGGAATAGGACCTGACGCGCTCTTTGCAAGCGGTGTATCCGCCCGGATAATCCTGCTTGTGCGCGACCAGAAGCGCCTTGCCCAGCCACGTTTTATCCCCGCCCCCGGGCATCTTCTCGTAGTCCAGTATCTTCTTTACAGCATTGTCCACGGTCGCCGCATCGCCTGCGGGAAGACGTCCCAGAAACAGGTCCGGCAGCAAATCGTCGCCGGTGACCCTCGCGTATTGTGTGTCCGAACAGGAATCCTCCTTCAGCTCGTTCCATTCATAAGCCTCACACCTCGGCGAAGCTACATCCTCCACGTCACCCACCAGCAAGACATAGACGTCATCGCCGGGATGTTCTTCGTAGAAGCTGGCTATCGCGCTTTTGATGTCGTCAGCCGTGTTGTCAATTTGTGATGGAATCGTCTGAACCGCAACGCTCAGCCCTTTCGCGCGTTTCCACGATGCCAGCGGCATGACGTTCGCGTAGTACTTCTCCGGGATGATGATGAGGTAGCTGCCGCACAATCCCTGTCGAGCGGGCGGGAGAAGCGGCCTTATCTGCTGGTAGTTCGCCACAAGCCCGCTGTACATCCTCTCGTACATCTCGCTGCTGGAAAGCGGCTCCGGATGCCCCTGTCCCGAATGTTCAATCCTCACCGTGTAGCGTCTGTAAACTTGAAGCACGCGATCCGCCGGAATGTACACGAAGGGATACATCTCCACCCTCGCTACCCTGAGGTTGTGAAAAGCCTCCACCTCGAAACCCAAGTGGGGGGGCTTATCGTAGCGTAGCGGAAAGGGGATTCTCGATTCGTAAAACTTCTCGTCGAGATTGAAACCAACCTGCGGATATTCATCTGAATGGAAACCCTGGAAAGGATACACCGTAACCTGCTCCAGAGAGGTCACGGATGCTTCGTCAATTTCGTATGCGGCGGGGCCGCTTATCTCCGCCTCCTCGGCATCCGAAAGCACGGCAATATATCGCCGTATCACGGGGAGCTCCGCACTTCCCGCGCTCGTCGTGGCGCCACAACTGGAGCTCGAATCACGAGGCAGGATTATCCGGCTGAAATCCATCGTCCCGAGGCTTGTCTCCCTCTGCATTTGCTCCACAAAAAAGCCGTGGATGAGCACCTCCAACGTCGTGCCGTCGGCATCCGATTCGATCACATTCACCTCCGCCGGCGTTCCCTCCGCGCTATCATCCCACGTCAGCCATTGAACCTCGCCCCCGCTTTCGCATTGTGTCATAGCCACAGCGAATATCAAAACAGGTACCTTGAGCAGAATTGCTTTCACCACATCTCCTACTTCCTCGAAAAACCATTTCGCTTCGCCCACATCGTTCTCCTTGGCAGCTCTGTCTATCGGGCCCGCTGGAGTGCGTCGCGGGGCCTGCGATGCGCAACGCGCCCCCTGATGTCGGGAGGACGTTCGCAGGCCGGAGCTCCGTTGCCACGATCGCGAACGCGATGGGCATTTCCCCAGCCCTCCACGATGGCGCCCGGCATTACCAGGACTCTGAAAGGTTCTCAATAAGGCAAGGGGAAACAGGCCGCTCACGCCTTGCCAACTGGCTTACCGGAAAAACCGTGAAAAAGGGTTGACCGAAATGGTAAACAGAGGTATTTTTGCAATTATGAAAAAGCATGACACAAAACGAAAGCCGTTGCAAGCTTTTGATACGGACGAACTGGGCCATCGTCTGCGCAAACTAAGACTGGACTCCGGCCTGTCCCTGAACGCGCTTGCTGGCAGGGTCAAGGTTACGAAAGGATACCTATCCCGACTGGAATGCGGAAGGGCCAAGCCCTCTGCGCGAATGATTGAGCGGATAGCCAAGGCGGTAAAGGCCGATGCAGCGCCCCTGTATGTGCTTGCCGGTTACATCCCCGAGGATGTCAAGCAAATCCTCTACTTTCACCCAGAGGAGGCGCCGGCGATGCTACGGGAGACGTTCACGCCATACGGACGCCAGCCCCAAGGCGCGCGAAGAAGCAAAACAATGCCGCGTCTGGCGACCCCAAGTCCTAAGGCCCCGCCTGTGGGAGCGCAGCGGAAAAACCTCTACGAACTTATCGGAGGGGACTGTTTCGAATGGTTGGACCGTCGAGCAGCCAACAGCATTCACGCGGTTGTCACGGACCCGCCCTACGGGCTAAAAGAATACACAGAAAGGGAAAAGAGCAAGCTGCGGCGTGGGCGGGGTGGAGTATGGCGCATACCTCCAACCTTGGATGGATGCATCAGGCTACCTGTGCCACGTTTCACGGTCCTCACGGACCATGATAAGCTAAAACTCAGGAACTTTTTCCTTCGATGGGCCACTCTCCTTTTCAGAGTGCTTGTGCCTGGCGGCCACATTTTTATAGCAACGAACCCGCTCGTCTCACAGTTGCTCTATTGGGCTCTGATCGAGGCTGGCTTCGAGAAACGCGGCGAGATCATCCGCCTGGTGCAAACCCTACGAGGAGGCGACAGGCCAAAAAATGCCCATAAGGAGTTTCATGATGTCACCGTGATGCCGCGCTCGTGCTGGGAGCCCTGGGGACTTTTCAGAAAGCCTTGCGAGGGACGCGTCCAGGACAATCTGAGGAAGTGGAAAACAGGAGGACTCAGGCGCGTCTCCGAAGAAAAGCCTTTTTCCGATGTCATCAAGAGCGCGCCCACCCGCACGAGGGAGCGAGATATCGCACCGCACCCTTCTCTTAAGCCTCAGGCTTTCATGCGCCAGGTTGTCCGCGCCGCACTCCCATTGGGAGAGGGCATCCTCCTGGATCCCTTCATGGGAGCCGGTTCCACCATCGCCGCAGCCTGCGCGCTGGGCTACCAGAGCATAGGAATCGAGTCTGACCCCGAATACTTCAAGATGGCAGTTGATGGAATTCCTCGTCTCGCGTCGCTCCTCCCGAACGGCAATGGCGTGATGACAAGAACTTTTGAGGGGCGAGAAGACCAGCAAATCCTCTTCCGCGTCTAAACCCAATGTCCCCTTATAGCGTACTCTCCGCAAGGATTGTGCGGTGTTTGCCCACGCCGACGCCAGGCACCCTGTACAAAAAGTTACTGCGAAGCTTCTCGACGCCGGAACGCGTGATTGATGCCGTCGGAGTTCGGCGGGACGACCCGCGCCGGCCGGAGAACGACCAGTCAGACTTCAGCAGCTTGGCGCAGAGGATCTCGACGAACGTCAGTGCCATCGTCTCCCCAGTGCCTGGCTCGCCAATGGCATACCGGAAGATCATAACCCAGCATTCCTCGGGATTATGACCCTGCCAGCCGCCCTTTTGGATTGAGCATTTGACTTCAATCCCCTCCTCGCCCTTCAGCACGAGGTCCGATGGGTAGTGAGCCTTGGGAAGCAAATCAGGATATCCTCCCACCTTAAGATTCGCCTCCAAGGTCGCTGACACCCTTGCGATGTTCTCGACCAACACCTCCGAGATGATACCCGACAGCGAGTTACGAAGTAATAGTTCTTCCAAAGGACGGAACCCGTTTTCAAGGAGGTACTCATTCATACCATGAAACAGGCGATACGTTTCGGACACTGCCTTCTCAAGCTCCGGCACGGTCAACCCGTAGGGCAGCGTGACGCGCCTATTAACGTACCGCGGCTCCAGTCCGGTAGGCCGATGCATCTCCCAGCCTCCGCGTGGTGTATGTATTATGTTAGACGTGCCCATCTCACGGCAGGGCCATGACAATACGAAACACACCCGACACCTCAGGACGGCTCCCGTTGGCAGCACATCGCCACTTCTCTCTTATGCAAAGCGTTTGATCCCACACCTTCTGTCCCCTCGTCCCGCTTGGCCGGTCAGACAATATCTTTGATGGCCATGGCAATCGGCCTGGCTCTGCCCGGAACGAGGGCGCTTTTGCTGACGAAAAGAGCCGGCGGCGATTGTCTCCGTTTGTGCTCGCTACGATAAATCCTGTGAATGACGTCCAGGACAATCTCCCGGTCGTATCCCATCGCCGCGATTTCATCCGGCGTTTTCCCTTCGTCCAACAGCGCCGCGAGGATAGGGTCAAGGACAGAGTAAGGTGGGAGGGTGTCTGCATCCTTTTGCTCCGGCTTCAGCTCCGCAGAGGGGGCCTTCTCGAAAACGGCGGGGGGAATGATCTCTCGCTCATGGTTGAATGTCTCCGCGATGCGATAAACCATCATCTTCGGAACGTCGGCGATCACCGCCAGTCCTCCCGCCGCGTCCCCGTAAAGCGTGCAATATCCGGTCGTCGCTTCCGAGCGGTTTCCCGTCGCCAGAACCAGATGTCCGAACTTGTTGGAGAACGCCATCAGGAGATTCCCCCTGATCCTCGCCTGAACGTTCTCCTCCGTGACGTCCTCCGGCAGCCCCTTGAACTCTTCACGAAGAGCCTCGACATAGGCACGATAAATCGGCTCGATGAAAACCGTGCGATGCTCGACACCAAGCCTCTCGGCGACAAGCTCACCATCGCCCAGGCTGCCCGGCGAGGAGTACATCGAAGGCATCAACAGAGCCAGCACGTTTTCCTTTCCCAGAGCCTCCACCGCAATGCACGCCGTAGCCGCCGAGTCAATTCCACCGCTCAACCCCAGCACAGCTTTCTCGAAACCGCACTTGCGAGCGAAATCGCGCAGGCCCAGAATCAGCGCCCGGCGTATATCTTCAACCTCGTCATTTTGGGCGGCTGCATCCTGTCCAGCCGCTTCCAGATCGGCCACGACAAGGTCTTCCTCGAACTGCTTCGCCCTTGCAACGCTCCTCCCATCCGCCGCGACTGCAAAGCTCCCCCCGTCGAAGATGAGCGAATCGTTCCCGCCGACCTGGTTGACGTAAACCACGGGAACGCCATATCGCAAAGCGACCGCTCTCGCCGCCTTTTCTCTTTCCCTGCTTTTCCCCGGCCAGAAAGGGGACGAGCTGATGACTATCAGCAACCTCGCGCCGCTTCTCACCAGACGCCCCGGCAGCACTCTCCGTTTCCGATCCTTCTCCCAGAAATCCTTGTCCGTCCACGCATCCTCGGAAATCACCAGACCGAGCGCAACGCCTTTGAGCTCGCCGAGCGATCGGCCTTTTCCCGCTTTGAAATGTGTGCGCTCATCGAATCCCGTGATAGACGACAGGATGTTCTTGCGGCGCCGCAGAACGATCTCGCCATTTTGCAGAAGAGCCGCGGTATTGTAAATCTGCCCGCCGCCGCTCTGTTCCTCTCGCTCGAGGTAGCCGCAGACGACTCCTATCCCGAGGCATCTTTCCCTGAGCCGGTCGAGGGCCTCCAGATTCGCCGAGACGAAATCCCCTTTCTCCACCAACTCCTTCGGCGGATAGCCGGGGATGCAAAGCTCGTGAAACACAATCAAATCCGCCCCGGCAACCCGCGCCCTATCGGCGTACTGGAGCATCTTATCCACGTTCCCGCCGATGTCTCCAACCGTCGTATTGATCTGTCCCAGAGCTATCTTCATCTCAACGTTTCTCGTGTCTCTGCGGAAACGGCGTGCTAAACCAAAATATCCTTCACCACGTCAATCGTCCTCCCGGCGTCGCCGGTGGCCTGCGCTTCTCGCAGGCGGTCCCTCCTCGCGTAAATCAGCAGAGCCTTCTTCATCAGATTCGCGAAAAGCTCCCTTGAGAGCGCCATCGCCTTCATTGGCTCCATCCGATATGTGAACTGATCCTCGCCGAACCAGCCATCGTAGCCCGTATCAACCGCCGCATAGCAAAAATCCACGAACCGCCAGTTATCTCCCGTCCCCGTCACGCGGTCCTCGTCATTTGAGTGCGTCTTGGCGTTGTTCACGTGAAAATTCACTATCGGCACGCCAAGAGCCTTCCCCACATAAAGGTTATCCGCTGGCTCGTTGCAGTACATCTGCTCGTGGCCGTAGTCAATGCAGACACCCATATTCTTCCCGCCGCACTTCTCGTTGACATATTTCGCGACGAGCATCGCCTTGTGCGTCGTCGCCACGACCATATTTCCTTCCCGAGGCTCGTGTAGCTTCGCCTCGATTCCAAACCTCAAGCCCAGCTTCTTCGCCTTCGTATTGATCTTCACGCAGGCGTCCAGAAACCGCCGGAAAATCTCCCCGTAATTCACCTGGAAATTGTAGTCCCACCCGTCAGACCCAGGCCAGAGGGCAACGCTCTTGCAGCCCACTTCCTTCGCTATTTCCACCCCCTGGAGCGCCACCTTCAAAGCCGCCTGCCGGATGGACCTGTTCGCGTTCGTCACCCCGCCGAGCTTCCATCTCGGGTCCGTGAAAAGGTTCGTGTTCATGTTCGTGGGCGTGACATTGTACTTCTCTAAGGCCTCCCGAACCATCTCGACCTTCGCCGGGTCCTTCTTGTACTTCTCGTCAATGAAAACCTGCTCGTGAAACTCAATCCCCTCTATCCCCGCCAGCGCCACCCTCTCGATTTGCGCGACGATTCCCGAATCGAACGTCGGGTCGTCGCTGTTGTAGCCCAACGTCGCAAACCTATCGAGGAAATCCCCCGCGCACCAGTGCCCCGCCGCAAACTTTATCTCAAACTCCTCAAAGAACTGACCCAGCCTATTTCCTCTGAGATACCCCCTGTACTTGCGGTTCAAGTTTTCCAGACTTTTCTCCGTAACTTTCATTATTCAAGCCCCCTCTCCTTAGACTTGCAGCGAAATAGCCAAGCATTGGTATTCCGGCTACGACCTACCCGAACGCCATCTGCGAGATGAACTCCTCCATGAACTCCTTGTCCACCGAAAGCTCATGCAGCTCGACGATGTCGCCAATGCGATCCGCGACTTCCCTGCTCGGACTGGACAGAAGGTACATCTTCGCACCTTCCAGAGCCGAGTTCCCCACGGACATCACCCTGTCAAGCCGCACCTTCGGAATAAGCCCAATTCTCGTCGCCGAAGCCGCATTCACATAGCTCCCAAAAGCCCCCGCAATCATCACCCGGGCGACATCATCTATCTCGATACCCATCTTCCTCATTAATATCTCAATTCCCGCTGCGACCGCTGCCTTCGCCGCCTGAACCTCCCGAACATCTTTCTGGGAAATATATACCGTGTGGGAAAGCCAGAACCGTTTTTCGCTTCCCTCCTTTCTGAGTTTCTTCTTGATCTTTTCGGACAGACCTTCCGGGAGGGTTTCCGGATCGCCCATCTTCCCGCTTTCGTCGAGGATGCCGAGATCGAGGAGGCACGCGATAGCACCAACAAGCCCCGACCCGCAAAGCCCCGAAGCCCTGGCGTCGCCTATGGCATGGAACCGAACGTCCTCCTCGTCAAACCAAACCCTGTCAATGGCTCCTTGCAGCCCGATCATTCCGCAGGCGATCCTTGCGCCCTCGAATGCCGGCCCCGCCGCCGCGTTGCACACCAGCAACCGCTCCTTATTTCCCAGAACAATCTCCGCGTTCGTCCCTAAGTCAACCAGAAGCTGAATCTCCTCGCTCTCCAGAAGGCCCTGGGAGATGATTCCTGCCACGATGTCGCTGCCGATGAATCCGCTCAAGTTCGGCGGGGTCTGAACCGGATAGGTTCCGATGTCAACACCGAGGCCCTTAGTGGGGCGAAATCGAGCCTTCCGGGAAATCGCCGGAGCGTACGGCAGTTCCCCGATATACGACGGATCGAGACCTAAGAAGATGTGCTGCATTGTCGGGTTGCCGACGACAATCGCCTCGCTGATGTCCGTCCGCTCGATGCCCCCCTTCCTGCAAGCCTCATCAATCATTTCGGAGAGCCCATTCGTTACCGAAAGCCGCATCTTCACCAAGCCGCCTTCTTTTTCTCTGCAATACTGAATTCTGGAGATGACGTCCGCCCCGAACTCCCTCTGTGGGTTGAGACGCACGCTGACAGCTTTTTGCTCTCCGGAGTGCAAATCAATCAGAGAGACCACGAGCGTGGAGGTCCCGACATCTATAGCCAGCCCGAAACTCTTCCGGGTGGTATCCCCCGCTTCGATCTTGGTTATCTCGTCGCCGATGACAGTGACCGTCACCCGGTAATCGGCGTCGCGGAGCAGACGCGGCAGGGCATGCACATCGCGCAGGTCAATACCGAAGTCCCCCATCCCCGTCTCTTCCAGAATGAGATCAATATCCCCGACGGGCCTCTCGAGCTTCTGGGGCTGCAACTGAAGGAAATACTTCTTCGCCCCGGGCTCAATCTGTTTCTCGATCGAACGACCCTCCGCCAATATTTTGACAGGGGCTTCCCCGCTCGACGGCGGTACGAAGATTTCCACCTCCCCGCCGACTTTCACCTGACAGGCGAGCCGCCAACCTTCCTCTATCTCCTTTGCCGTCAGGTGGCGACTCCCGCTTTTCGAGGCTGCCGGGGCGCCTTTGATGAACCGAACGCGGCATTTGCCGCACGTCCCCTTCCCCCCACAGACGCTCTCCAGAAAAACCTCCTGCTTCTGAAGGTTGGCGAGAAGGGTCAGGGTGGGGTCAATCGGAAATTCGCGTCCGGAAGGTCTTATGGTCGCTTTGTTGGTTTTCAATGAAGATTTCCGAAGAAAGGAAATACACTCGTGTCATACTAATGGCGCCCGACGCGCCGCCATCCGTGCCGAGCCTTCGGCTAAACTATCTTGCCCGCCCGATAAGCCTGTATGTACCTCGTGCAGAACTCGTCCCTCCCCGCCAGCGCCTCCGCGGCGATGATGCTCTGCATCAGCTCCGCGTCGTTCGGGTCCACGATAGCTGTGTCCAGACCCGCCGCGATACACATCACAATGAAATTTCGGTTGAGCACCTTCCTTTTCGGCATCCCGTGGGAGATGTTGCTGATTCCGCAGGAGATGTGGGTCTCCGGAAAGGAGCGGGCGATCTCGCGGATGGCGTCCACGACAGCCATCGCAATCGCCTGATTCGAGCCGACCGTCTGAACCAACGGGTCGAGATATATATCTTGCTCCGGGACACCGTCCGAAATCAGCCTTGCCCGAAGGTTGTTTGCCACCTCAAACTTCCGTTCTGCCGTCTCCGGTATGCCCAGGTCATCCATGCACAGCGCAATTACACCGCTTTTGTACTTCTTGACCTGCGGCAGCACCTTCTCGTAGCGCTGCGACTCCGCTGAGATCGAATTGATGATGGCTCGCCCCTTGTGCACGCTCAGCGCCGCCTCCGCCGCCTCCGTTCTTGGCGTGTCAATGCTCAAGGGCACGTCAACCGTCTCCTGAACGAGCTTCACCAGCCACGGCAGGTCTTCGGCCTCGTTCCGCAACCTCGTCCCGCAGTTCACTTCCAGATACGCCGCCCCGTTCTTGACCTGCTTTCGGGCGATCTCCCTGAGGAACTCCTCGTCCCTCTTCTCGACCGCCTCATGCAGCCCCTTTCGGGACGTGTTCAGCCTCTCTCCGATGATAAGCATTGTCGCCTCCTATCCGCTCCTTCGGCGGGCCCCATGCTCAACGAACATTCATAAACGTATCTCAGCGCTTTTGCGTCTCTGCGTTTCCGACTCTCGTACACTCAACGCAAAGGCGCCGAGACGCGGAGAACAAACCGCCCCTCAGCCGATTCCCAGCAATTCCTTCATCTTGTCCACGGCCGATGCCGCGTCCGGGGCGAACCCTCCGGCGCCTATCTCGTCCGCGTACCTCTGCGTAACAGGCGCTCCCCCGATGATGGTCTTGACCTTATCTGCCAGTTCGGAACCTCTAATCACCTCGACGGTGGTCTGCATGCCAGGCATCGTCGTCGTCAAAAGCGCAGACATCCCTATTACGTCCGCGTTATTCTCCTTCGCCAATTCGATGAACTTTTCCGGAGAAACGTCAATTCCCGCGTCAATCACGTTGAACCCCGCCCCTTCCAGCATCATGCCCACCAGATTCTTCCCGATGTCGTGAAGGTCACCTTTCGCCGTCCCGATGACGATAGTGCCCAAAGGCTCGATCTTGTTCTCAACAAGTAACGGCCTGACAATCGCCATCCCGGATTTCATCGCCCTGGCAGCGATCAAAACTTCCGGCACGTAAATCTCATTGTTCTTGAACAGCGCGCCGATGACCGACATCCCCGCGATTAAACCGTCCTTGAGAATCGTCCCTACCGAGAGTCCTTCCGTCAGGCCCTCGCTCACAAGGTCCGCAACCTTCGTCTCGACCCCGAGGTCTCCCTTAATCACTCCTTCCTTAATGCGTTCGACAAGTTCCATATCCTCCTCCGGTTAGAATGCGTTCCGGCGACAATTCGTTTCTCACGAAGCTTCAGCAGCATTTCGCATTAAACCAGCCCAACACTCCCTCTGTCAACCCCTTTCACCGCGGTAGCTCCCCAAAAAAGCCTGTCTATATCCTCGCTTCGGAATCGGAGGCATCGCACTGTAAAACCTTTGTTCACGCGGGAAGTGATAGTGGCATGGCCGTCCACGGGTCCCACCTGGGGCGGGATGCCACAAGGCAGTGCTCCCCCTTTTAGCATTCACTCCCCCTCTGCGCCTTCACGCCTCTGCGTTGAGCTCTCTCTCCATCCTTTTCCTGCCGCCGGAACACAGCCGAACCAGAGTGAGAAGATTACTGGATGCCATTGTCACCCTCATAGTATAATAAATTGGTTCGCGAACTCATGGAATCGGCACGGGAGAAATGCCTTCTCGTGAAAACACGCCGACGGCGCGACCGGCCCATCGTCGGCTGATTAGGTTCGTAATCCCTCACTTACGGGTGCGATAGGGGGACTTCCGTGGAAAACCAATGTGAAACCATGGACACAGGGATTTTTCGGCAGTGGCTCGGGCTGCGCCCTTCAGGGGGAAAAGAACAGCCGTCCCTCAGGTGGCATCCCGCTGGAGGCGGGACCCGTGGGAATCATGGGCAGGATGCCCATGCCACGTCAGGCGGGGACAAGGGCCTCCTGCTCTTCCCCTCTGCGACTTTGCGACTCTGCGTTACCCTCCTCTTCGCTTCTTCCCTCCCGCAACTCTGCCTCAGCCCGAGACTGAGGCATTATTTAGTCTCAGATGATTCGGTTGACAAGTTTAACCTCGGCGAGCAAGCTGTCGGTGCTCTCGCCCGAGTAATGAACGTCTCGAAGGAGGAACTGGAGAAATGCCGCGTCGCTCATCTTTGAAAGTTGGAGTCTCCGGGGTTCGAGGGGTCGTCGGCGAGTTGCTGACGCCGCAGTTGGTGACCACTTTCGCTGAAGCCTTCGGCACCTTTGTCGGGCCCGGCCCGGTCGTTGTGGGCCGGGACACTCGCGTTTCCGGTGAGATGGTGAAGAACGCCGTCTTCGCCGGGCTGCTGGCGGTCGGCTGCAAGCCGATTGATGTCGGCATCTCGCCCGTTCCATCCATACTAATCAAAACGAACCGCACGGACGCCATCGGCGCCATCGCGGTCACCGCCAGCCACAACCCGGTCCAATGGAACGCCCTGAAGTTCGTTGGGCGAAACGGTCTGTTTCTCAACCGCTATGAGGCTCAGGAGCTACTTGACATTTACCATCAATCCGAGTTTTCGCTCGTCGAGGCGGACGCCTACAAACCCATCGTCAAAGATGATGACCCGACCAGGGAACATTTTTCCGCTCTCCTCGAATACCTCGATGTCGAGGCTATCAGAAAAAGAAACTTCAAAGCGGTTTACGATTCCTGCAACGGCGCAGGGTCTCTCTTCGCACCCCGTTTCCTGGAGATGCTCGGATGCCGTGCGGTCGGCATCAACAACGTGCCGGATGGCATTTTCCCACGCGATCCCGAGCCGAAACCGGAGAACATTTCCGGGCTCTGCGAAGCCGTCAAAGCGGAGAAGGCTGACATAGGGTTCGCGCAAGATGCCGACGCGGATAGATTGGCCATCGTTGACCAAGACGGTCGCCCCATCGGCGAGGAATTGACTGTCGCGCTCGCGGTCAAACACGTGCTTTCCCACGACCGCGGCCCCGTGGTCGTCAACCTCTCGACGACGGCTATTGTTGACCACATCGCCGCCGAGTTCGACTGCCCGGTCGTCCGCACGAGAATAGGGGAGGTCAACGTCGCCGAGGCGATGATCGCAAACTCCGCCGTCATTGGTGGCGAGGGCAACGGCGGCGTGATGGTTCCCGCGGTACATCCCTGCCGCGACAGTTTCATCGGAATGGGAATCGCCCTGGAGTGCCTTGCCGAAAAAGGAAAGACTGTCTCCGAGCTTGTCGCGGAGCTTCCTCGCTTCGTCATGGTCAAAAGAACCGTGGAGTGCTCGACGGAAATCGCCCATTCCATCATGACGGTTCTTCGCAAGAAACAGATGGGCGCGGGCGAGGTGGACACCAGGGACGGTCTCAAAATCACCTACCCCGACGGAAGCTGGGTACACATCCGCCCCTCCAATACGGAAGCGGTCATGCGCCTCACCGCCGAATCACCCTCCCCGGAAAAAGCGCAGGAGCTCGCCGAGCGGTTCGCCGAGGAGATTTCCTCTCTCTGTTGAGTGGCTTCCATTCCACCGGTTGGCTCGGAGCAAGACGCCGCTCTCCCGGAAAGCATCACTCGTGGCAGAGCGTGCAAGCCTTCTTCTTGGGGAGTTTTAGCAAGTGCTCGCCTGTGGCGCCATGCGGGTCGTGGCACATCTGGCAAAAGGCGAGCGCTTCGTATCTGTGGTTGTGGGTGAGGTTGAACTCCGAGCGCTCGTGGCAATCAAAGCATCCCAACGGTTTTTCCAAGAAGAAGGCGTCGTTCATGTTGACGAATCGGTGCTTCTCGCTCAACTCGTGGCAACCGACGCAGGTGACCCCGCCAGAGCCGGCGGGCGGATGGGCGACGTAATGCGACCATCCGCTCGGAGGAATCTCCTTACCTTTCTCATCCCGCACGAAAAACTGCACGCTCGCTGGGCCCGCGGACAACTTGTGCAATCCGGGCGAAAAGGACCGGACAATAACAAGCGCCGGGGGAAGAAAAGCGCAATCGCCGGACGGCGGCGAAGCCGAGCCTTCTCCCTTCGCAGACAAGAGCGCGGACGACAGCTTCAGCTTCTGTCCGTCAACGACGATTGATGGCAGTTCCTCACCTGAGGGAACGACGACGGCAATTTCGACCAGACCGGAAGAGAGGACCGTGCGGTCAACCGGGCGGAGAATCCGCGGCGGGTCGCTTTCCCCCGGGGCCGGATACATGCCGAACACGAATATGAGAACGCATGCGAGTGCGACGAAAGATTTCCTTTTCATTTGGTGGTCCGCAGCGAATTTCAGGTTCGTTTTGAATACTTTCTCGCAAAGTCGGCGTCCTCTCGCACCTCGTCCGAGAAGACCGGATACATGCCGACAATGGCGGCGTCCGTGGGCTTGATGTTGGCGTAGGCGAAGGCGAAAGCGCGCTCGATGGACCGCTTATTCCAGCAGAGGCGGCCGGCGCCGAGAATCTTGAATCCGAGGCACGGCTTCTTCACCTGCCGGACACGCTTCGTCATATTGCGGGGGTCGGATTCCAGAAACAGTTCTCCGAGAACAAGGTCGCCCACCATCCTCTGTATCTCTTCGGAAGTTCGGCTGATGTTGTAGAAACAGGTCATGTAGAAATCGTTCTCCCAGCCGGCGTCCTCCACCTTTGCCAGAAAGTTGGGATTGTGCGTTGAGACGCCCGCCAGAACGCCTGCGTCGTGAACCTTCTTCACGAAGTCGTGGATTCTCTCCTGTTTGCCCGTTTGAAACATGCTGTCGGTGACGCCGCCATGATGCACGATGGCTATCGGCTTGAGAGATAGAAGCTCCTTAGGCACCGCGTCCGAGGTCAGGCACAGCCACTGGATTTTCGAGCCGCGTTCCCAGGCAGCACGAAGTGCATCGCGCACTTTCGGAGTGTGATCGGCTTGCCAGGTGGTGATCCCCTCCTCCTCACAATGCAGAAGGAATTCCGTTGTCCGTTCCACGGTGAAGTAATGGAGCATGTGCTCGGCAAGCTTTTTGGTGGAGTGCGAATATCCGCCGATGGGGTTATAGCCAGCGATTAGCCGAGTTACCTTCTTGTCCCCAAGCTTAACGACTGGCAAAGCCTTCTCAGCGGGGACACGAGCCGCGTCTCCGGCGCTTCGCAGAATGGAAGAGCCGGATAGGGCAAGCCCTCCGGCGACCATCTGCTTCAGGAAAGTCCGTCGTGGAACCCGATGCTCCGAAAGCTCAACATCGCCAATATGACAATCACGACCTGACATGGCAATCACCTCCTATTTTGACAACCGTATCTGTTCTATGGTGCACGCAACTGACAGAGCAAAGAGTCTGTCAGCAGCGTATTGTATTCTACTCCCTGCTTTCGGTCAATTGATTCGGCGGGACCTTTCACGGGAGACTCTCTCGGCCCGGCCGATTTTGCCGCAATCAGCCATCACCATCGTCGCCCTTGTCGTCGGGCGACACTTCTTCGAGGACTGCCTTTATCCTTCTGACGCCCGCGCTGCTGGCTTCCTCCTTGACTATCCTGAATTTTCCGAGCTCGGAGGTGTTGGCGACGTGTGGGCCGCCGCAGACCTCCTTGGAAAAATCACCGATGGAATAGACCTTCACCTTCTCGCCGTACTTGTCCGCGAAGAGAGCGATGGAGCCCTGCTTCTTCGCCTCGTCGAGTGTTATTATCGTGAACTTCACCGGGAGGGCTTCAGCGATTTTTTGGTTGACGATGCGTTCGACTTCGGCAATCTGCTCCTGGGTCACTTTCGCCGGGTGAGAGAAGTCGAACCGCAGCCTTTCCGGGGTGATGTTGCTCCCTCTCTGCCCCACGTGCCCGCCGAGAACCTCTCGCAGAGCCTGCTGAAGGAGATGCGTCGCGGTATGGAGACGAATATTCTTTTCGGAGGAATCCGCGAGGCCGCCTTTGAACTTCTGCTCGGCGCCGGCTCTTGACATCTGCCGATGTCTTTCAAAAGCGGCGTCGAACTCTTGCCGGTCAATGGTCGCTTGAGGGAATTTCTCGGCAAGCATCTCTTCGGTCAGCTCGACCGGGAAGCCAAACGTCTCATAGAAATAAAACGCTCTCTTGCCGGAGAAGCGGATGGGACCCTCTTCCCCGGAAAGAGTCGCGAGCTCCCTTTCAAACTCCCTCATCCCCTTGTGAATCGTTTCCCTGAACCGGCGTTCCTCCTTCTGCATTTCATCCAGAATGAAATCCGAGGTCTGCTCGAGATGCGGATAGGAATTTTTGTATTGCTCGATGACGACGGAGGCGATTCCCGCCGTGAAATCTTCTTCAATGCCGATTGACCTACCATGACGGATGGAACGGCGGATGAGGCGGCGAAGCACATACCCTCTTTCCACGTTCGAGGGGGGCAGTTTCTCGGCAAGGAGGAACGTAGAGGCTCGCAGATGGTCGGCGATGATGCGAACGGTCTTTTGCGTCGGGTTCGAGGACAGCTTCTTGATGGCGGAGACGATGGGGGCGAAAAGTTCCGTTTCGAAGACACTGGGTTTGTCCTGCAGGACTGCGGCTACTCGCTCGACGCCGAGCCCTGTGTCCACATTTTTCTGTTGGAGAGGGAGGTAGCGACCATCAGCGGTCTTGTTATATTCCATGAAGACGTCGTTCCAGATTTCGACGAACTTCTGGCAAGGGCATCCGGGACGGCAGTCGGGGCCGCAGGCAGGTTTGCCCACGTCATAGAACATCTCCGTGTCGGGGCCGCAGGGACCGGTCTGTCCGGCGGGCCCCCACCAGTTCTCCTTCTTTTCGAGATAGTAAATCCTCTCTTCCGGGATGCCGAGGGATTTCCATACGCCCGCGGCGACATCGTCTCGCGGCGCATGCTCGTCGCCCGCAAAAACAGTTATCCAGAGCCTCTCCGGCTCAATGCCCAGATGCCCCGTGAGGAATTCGTAGCTGAGACGAATCGCCTCGTCCTTGAAGTAGTCGCCGAGGCTCCAGTTGCCCAGCATTTCGAAAAAGGTGAGGTGAGCTTCATCGCCGACCTCGTCTATGTCGTCGGTGCGGAGACATCGCTGGACGTTGACCAACCTTTTGCCGAGAGGGTGCGGTTCCCCGAGGAGGTACGGCACTAACGGGTGCATTCCCGCCGTCGTGAAAAGCACCGAGGCATCATGCTCGGGAATCAGCGAAGCCTGTCCTATCTCGTCGTGATTTTTGCCGACAAAAAACTCTATGTATTTGGCCTTCAGCTCCCGGCCGGACATCCGTCGCTTCATTTTCCTCCTTTTCTTGAGCAAACCTCAGGTTTATCGCCAGCCCCTCCCCGGCACTCGCGCGATGTCGGAAGAGCATTACAGCCCTTCCCACTTTGCGCTCTTGGCGCCTTGGCGAGAGAACAACCGCAGCCCATACCTCTCGCAAAGGCGCAAAGCTCGCGAAGAACAGAGGGAAGATGCCTTACACATTGAGAAATGATTACCAAATCGCCGAGAGAAAAGCAAGAGGGGGCGTATGGCCTCGGTCTCGGGCGGATACCGCGCCAAGGCCGGGGAGACAAAAAGGGAAGAGAAGTGTAACGCAAAGGCGCAGAGTCGCGGAGAGGAGGACGCGGAGGACTCCGTCGTGGCCTGCCGTGGCATGGCCTCGGGGGAGATGACCCACCGCAGAGAGCGCGGAGAGCGCGGAGAGGAAGATGAGAATGGCCGCCTCCTCGCCTGCCGTGGCATGGGCATCTTGCCCATGATTCCCACGGGCGAGACGCCCTCGAGACTGCTGGCGAGACGCCAGCGTTACATACATTGCAGGACTGAGCTCGCGTGCGCCCAGAAGCGTGCGGGGACCGAGAAATCGCACCGCGAGAGGCCATGTTTGCGGCCTTTGCGAGCACAAAAAGCGCGCAGAATCCGGGCGCAACCCACTGCGGCAGAAGAAATTGCTGAACCCCCTTTAACCCCGAAAAAGCGCCAAAATTCCAGTATTTTCCAGTATTCTCTCGACGAGAAGGGGTACTGGAATGGGTCGCCATTTGGAGGACCTCGTTGGGTTTGCAGTGTTCTGCCATTTTTGAGGGTATTATAGCCGATTTATTGTCAGTTGTCAAGGGAAGAGGAGGTTAACCTAACTTCCGCACCTGATTGCGATTTTGAGATTTTTTTTTGCCTGATTTG
>CAZXGF010000026.1:0-74206 GCA_964640185.1 uncultured Verrucomicrobiota bacterium
GGGGTGTCCTTCTCACCTTATTCTCTGCGCCTTTGCGCCTTTGCGTTAATCTGCTGTTCCCTTCTTGCCTCCTCCGCATCGGCCGGCTATCCGCCCGAGACTGAGGGATTACGAACCGTGGCGTTTTCTGTTCTATGATAGAGGGACAGAGGGCACAGATCCACGACGTCAACGTGCGACGGGAGAGGTTCAAAACAAGGCGTGAGGGCACGCCACGGAGACGCGGCCACACCCTCAAAAGGCTGACCAGACAAGTGTCTCCCTGGGATAATATAATTGACCGGGCTCGCGGGGATCGGGGAGTCGCTTCAGGAGACCTGACAGACACGGCAGAAAATGTCGGATGGTTTTGACCAGCACCGGGACTAACTCTGCGATTTCTTTTTGTCTCGAGCGGCGGCCCGGCTTGCCGGCACGTGGCCATGGATGATCGCCAGAGAGTTCTTGGATATCTGCCGCATTGGCGTTTTGATTCGCTTGTGTTCCTCGACCCATCCTCTCACCTCCTGCATCTCCAACGCGAGAAATCTCCCATTCCGCAGCCCTGCGGGGTGTGGCTGGGTTTCCGTAGGAAGGGTAGCAGGGAGGGTGACCTTAACGCAAAGACGAAGAGACGCATGGGGGGAGTGAATAGCAAAAGGCGGATCACTTTTTTGTGGCACGGGCGTCTCGCCCGTGAGAATGGTCATGGCGAAGATGTCCATTTCGAGGTGGCACCGCTTCGCCCCGGCGGGGGTGTCACTTTACGGAGGTCGTGCGCTCAAGAGGCATTCAAATCCGGGATTAAAGCCGCAGCACAACAGCCGGGGAGGGCATACGGTTCTCTGCCCGTGTCCCCGCGTTGGCAAGCGTGAACGTCGGAGCAGTATGGCCGCGAGCTTTATGGTTTCAGAACGATTGCTACCGAGTAAATGTAACTGTCTTCCTGGCGTCTTCCATTGAAAACGATTTTGCCGGAGGAGTCCACGAGGAGAGCCTGATTCGGATGAACGAAGAGGAGGGGAAGACCTGTCTTTGTGGCTCGCTCCTGCATTTCGCGATCGTTGTTGTCGCCCCATGAGCCGTAGGAAGGGATGAGGATGACTTGAGCGCCATTGTTCTTCAGGTCGTCGGCGATGTTCTGGAAGTGGCGGTCGTAACAGATCATGAGGCCAACTCTGCCGAAGTCGGTCTTGAAGGCAGGGCGTTCCGTGCCGCGGAGGTAGAAGTCAGGCCGCCATTTTTCGTGGATGGTGCGGTTTTTATGGTACACGCCCACGAGCCCCCCGTCGCGCCCGATGAGCACGGCGGAGTTGTAGATTCGGTTTGCCCGGACTCTTTCGGCGAAGCCGACGACGAGACAGACTTTCAGCCGTTTCGCCAACTGCCGCAGGGCGACGATGTACTTGCCATCGAGGGGCTCGGCGATGTCGAGGAATTTCTTGTCGAAGCTCCCCGGCTTCTGTTCATCGGCTTTCCGCACAGAATCTATGACGTAACCCTCAAGGATACCTTCGGGCGAGACGATAAGGTCGGGCTTGGTCTTTGCGGCTTGTCGAATGAGGCTTGCGAGTTTTTGGAAGTTCGCTTGCTTATCCCATTTTGCGGGCACGAAGCCGATTGCGGCAACGCGAATTCGCCTGGGCGAGGCGCTCGGTTCGGCCTCCACTGCCGCATTGACAGGGAAGGCCAAGCCGTACAATAACATCAGGAATAACACCGCGCGGACGGACATTGAAGTTCTCCCAGCAGTAAAAAGAGCAGTAAAAAGAGCAGTAAAAAGATTGGTCTTTTCATTGGCTTGCTGCTCGCCGCACGAAAGCCCGCCAGAGGGCGGGCGCAGCACTTCCAGTGAGGGACTATACTGAAAAGGCTGGCTCGCTGGCAATGTCTTTTGGATAGGTTGGGGACGAGGTTAGGCAAGGAGTCCGCGAGCGGCTCGCGGCTCGAAAACTATTCTCTTGCAGGGAGAGAATATTTTGACAATGAGAGGTCTGGTTGGTAACATACCTCGCCATTTTGGGCGGGGGAACGAAGGAAATGGTTTCGCGGTAGTTTTGTCAGAAAAAGGGCAAGGTGAGAATTCAATCAGGAGAAAAGGATGAACCCATTGGCGGAAGAATTGAACGAGACCATTCGGAAATTCAGTCCTCACATTGTGGAGGTTCTATCCGGCCTCGGCAAAAGGCTATTTTTTCCGAAGGGCATTCTGGCTCAGAGCGCCGAGGCCAAGAAAAGCGCACACAGGTTCAATGCGACGATAGGCATCGCTATGGAAGGGGGCGGGCCGATGTATCTTCCGTGCATCGCCAGCCATTTCAGTGGACTGACCCCGGCGGAGGTTTTCCCCTATTCCACTTTTGGCAAGCCGGAGCTGCGAAAAAAATGGAGAGAGAAAATGCTGGCGGAGAACCCGCTACTGGGCGATAAAGATTTCGGCGTGCCCATCGTCACCAGCGGGATAACTCACGGACTGAGCCTCGTGGGCGACTTGTTCCTGGATGAGGGAGATGTCATCGTCATCCCCGACAAGATGTGGGGAAATTACAAGCTGACGTTTGCGGTCAGGCACGGCGCAACGATCCGCTCGTTTCCCTTTTACGATGACCTCGGCGGGTTCAACGTGAAAGGACTTGCGGAGGCGCTCGCGGAGGAGGCGAAGCAGCGAGAGAAGTTGGTCATTTTGCTGAACTTCCCGAGTAATCCCACGGGCTACATGCCGACGGCGAAGGAAGCGGAGGGGATTGCAGAGGCGATTCTCGCGACCGCGGAGGGGGGCTGCAACATCGTGGCAGTGAGCGACGACGCCTATTTCGGCTTGGTGTACGAGGCGGGTCGGCTGGAGGAATCGCTTTTCGGGTATCTGACGAATCTGCACAAGCGAGTTCTGGCGATCAAGCTCGACGGGGCGACGAAGGAGGAGTTCGTGTGGGGATTTCGCACAGGCTTCCTGACCTACGGGCCGGGCGAAGCTAACAACGACCCGGCTCTCTTCGATGCGCTCGAGAAAAAAACTCTCGGCGCCATCAGGTCGGGGATTTCAAACAGTCCGCACCCGTCACAATCCATCGTTTTGAAGGCTCTCCAATCGCCCTCCTTCCGAGAAGAAAAACGCCGGAAATATGAGGCACTCAAGGCGCGCGCACTGAGGATCAAGGAAGTCCTGAAAAAACCGGAATACGCGGAGGTTTTCTCGGTCTATCCCTTCAATTCCGGCTACTTCATGTGCATCCGGCTGAAAACTGTGGAAGCGGAAGCTCTGCGGCAACACCTCCTTTCACAATACGGGCTGGGTGTAATCTCAATGGGGAAAGAGGATGTGCGCATCGCGTTTTCGTGCCTTGAAAGGGACCAAATCGAGGAGGTCTTTGACTCGATCTATCAGGGCATCAAGGACCTGACTTGAGCGGAAGTCAAGACGAGGGGCCATCATCGCAAGCTTTGCCAGGGAGCGCGCGCAGAGAAAAGGGCCGATTGCGGATTGCGGATTGCAGATTGCGGAATCTGAAACGCCAAATTGCCAGCACGAAATCCCAAGTCGGAAATCCGAAATCCATGACTGGAGATTGCGGATTGCAGATTGCGGAATCCAAAGCCCGAAACCGCCAGTGCGAAATCCGTGATCGCAGGTCCGAAATCCGAGATCCAGAATCCGAAATCCATGACTGGAGACTGAGCTGTTGAAAAGCCTACGTATGCTCGGCGAGGGAAAAGTCGAAGTTGCCGACCGCCCCAAGCCCACACCAAAGGATGACTGGGCGGTTGTTCGGATAAGAGCCTCCGGTATCTGCGGCAGCGAGAGGAACAGCTACCTCGAGGGCGCCAAGTATAACTCGGGCCACGAGGCTTGCGGGGAAGTTGTGGAGGTTGATTCGCCGAGCAGAGTGAGGGTCGGGCAGAAGGTCGTTCTGTACGCGGCGATTTTCTGCGGCTCCTGCCCGGAGTGTTTGTCGGGGCGGGCGATTATGTGTCGCAACGCACAATGGCTCGACGGCTACCACGCGGAATATGTCGCTCTTCCGGAGCGCTGCCTCCTGCCACTTCCCGAGGACGTTGCGTTCGATGTCGGCTCACTTCTCGGCGATGCGCTGGGCACGCCCTATCGAGCGATAAAGAGACTCGCTGTGGATAGCTCACATACTGTAGCCTTATTCGGGCTTGGCCCCATAGGGCTGTCCGCGCTCACTATCTGCAAATGGGCAGGGGCGCGCGTCATCGCTCTCGAGAAGAATCCCATGAGGGTCGAGCTTGGACGCGAGCTCGGGGCGGACGTTGTGGTTGACGCATCAAAGAATGACCCTCTTCGTTCCCTCATAGGGCTGACAGATGGAGAAGGCGCCGATGTCGCAATAGATTGTACCGGAAACGAAAACGCGGAATTGGCGGCAATCCATTGCACGAGGAGGGGCGGCAAAGTCGCTTTCGTCGGAGAGAATCACGGGACGATCCCCATCTCCCCAAGCGAGGACTTTTTGAGAAAGGAACTGACCCTCATCGGCTCGTGGTATTTCGCCCTCGACGATTACCCGGAGATGGTCAAGCTCGTACAGAGCGGACTTCCCCTTTCCAGAATCATCACCCACCGCTTCCCCCTCGACCACGCCCAGGAAGCCTACGACCTGTTTATGAGCGGCAAGACGGGCAAGGTCGTGTTTGAGTACTGACGCGCCGGGCGGGCTCTCAAGCCTCGGCTCATTCGCATGGCACGGGCTCACCGAATTTCTCCCTGTCCAGCTTCGCCGCGATGCCCCAGGGCGGCCGCCGCGCTGGAACGGACGGACCACTCGGAATCCTTCAAGCGCTCGAGGAAGAAAGGGTGCGGCTACGTTTCAGTAGGTAAGGTTGCTTAGGGTAACGCCGCCCCGCCATGGCGGGGCAGGCGCGCTGGCGTCTCGCACTCGACGGGCTCGGGCTGTACCCTTCACGGCAAAAAAAGCCATCCCACACGTGGCATCCCCCGCCTCTGGCGGGGGACCCGTGGGGATCATGGGCAAGATGCCCATGCTACGGCAGGCGACGACGGAGTCCTTCTCATTTTCCTCTCTGCACCTCTGCGCCTTTGCGTTACCCTTCTCGTTCCTCTTTCTCTGGAGCGCCAAGGCGGGGTATCCACCCAAGACTGAGGCCATACACCCGGCCGGCTTTTTGCCTTGTGAAGGCCGCTGCCGTTATGCTATTTAACCGTGCAAAGCCCGACGAAAAGCGAAGGCAACGAGAGGAAAACGATGCACATCTTGAGGACCTGGGAGGATTCCGATAAACCGTTATTCGAGCAGCTAATGGCGCGCTCGCATTTCGGCCCCAGAATTGACCGGAAAGTGCAGGGCATTATTGACGATGTGGAGAGCAGGGGGGATGAGGCTGTCGCGAGCTACGCGGCGCGCTTCGACGATGCTTGGCTTGCTCCTCACGAGTTTCGTGTGAAAAAGGAGGAGCTGGCGCGGGCGAAGCGGGAAGCGGGAAAAGAGCTCGTGTCAGCTTTGCGCGAGGTCGAGCGCAATCTCATGCTGTATCATCGTCGCCAGAAGCCGACAGATTGGCACATTGATGCGGGAAGTGGGAGCACGGTGGGGGAGCGCTGGCTTCCTTTGAAAAGGGTGGGGGTTTATGTGCCGGGTGGAGTCGCTCCTTTGGTTTCTACGGTTTTGATGGGTGTCGTTCCCGCGAAGGTGGCGGGGGTGAAAGAGATCGTAGTGTCTTCTCCGCCCTCGCGAAATAGCAGAGTTGATTCCCACATTCTCGCCGCATGCGCGATGCTCGGTGTGAAGGAGGTCTATGGGATCGGGGGCGCGCAGGCGATAGCCGCCATGGCGCTCGGAACCGAGACTGTCCCTAAGGTGGACAAGATCGTCGGACCGGGAGGAGCTTACGTGACTATGGCGAAGAAGCTGCTGTACGGGCGGGTAGGGATTGATATGGTCGCGGGCCCGAGCGAGATACTCGTTCTCGCGGACGATAGCGCGGAGCCGGCTTTCGTCGCGGCTGACCTCGTTTCGCAGGCGGAACACGGCACGGGCCGCGAGGTCTGCATTCTGGCGACGGATTCCGCTCCTCTGGCCGAGAAGGTTCAGGCGGAGGTCGAGTCGCTGGTCTCCCCCGGGGGGGAGGCTTTCGGGAGAAAGGAAGGGATTCTGTCGTCAATCGTTATCGTCATCACAAGAAACCAGGCGGAGGCTGTCGAATTTGCGAACGATTTTGCGGCAGAGCACGTCGAGGTGATGGTCAGGAAAGCCTCTTCTGTGGCGAGGCGGATAACAAATGCCGGGGCGGTGTTTGTGGGAAGGTACTCGCCAGTTCCTCTCGGGGACTTCTACGCCGGTCCCAATCACGTCCTTCCGACGGGGGGAGCGGCGAGGTTCCTGTCGGGGCTGTCGGTGATGGATTTCATGAGGAGAGTCAGCGTCATCTCTTACACGAAGGAGTCTTTGCGAAAAGCTCTTCCGGCAGTTGAAAAGATGGCGGAGGTCGAGGGCCTCAAAGGGCACGCAGAGGCTGTCCGAATCAGGTTTAACAGGGATAAGAAATGAGCTATCTCCGCGAGAACATCGAGCGAATGGAGGGTTATTCGCCCGGATTCCAGCCCAAGGGCGAAGGGTGGGTCAAGTTGAATACGAACGAGAACCCCTTTCCCCCTTCGCCGAAGGTCATAGAGGCGCTGCGACAGGCTGTTGACGGAAGAATCCGGCTGTACCCGGACCCTCTCGCGGATAAGGTCAGGGAGCGGGTCGGGCGACTGTATGGCGTGGATAAAGAGTGCGTGATTGTGGGCAACGGCTGCGATGATGTGTTGGCTATCGCGGCGAGGGCGTTTTTGGGCGAAGGGCACGTCTTGCTGATGACGAGGCCGACATATACCTTGTATCGGGTGCTGGGACAGATTCAGCGAGCGAAGGTGTTGGAGATTCCACTCAATGAAGATTTCACTCTGCCGGAGGCGCTCTTTTCTCAAAAGGCGCAATTGACCTTCATCTCCAATCCAAATCCCCCTTCCGGAGTTCTCTACAATAAACGAGATATGGAGAGGCTGTGTGTGGAGACAGGCGGCGTGGTGGTGATTGATGAGGCTTACGCCGATTTTGCCGACCGCAACTGTCTCGACCTGGTTCGGAAATATGACAATGTTCTCATCACGCGAAGCCTTTCGAAGCACATGGCTCTTGCCGGGCTGAGAGTGGGCTTTGGAATCGCCAGCGACGATGTTATCCGCGGGATGATGAAGGTCAGAGACAGCTATAATGTGAACTGCCTGAGCCAGGTGGGGGCGGCGGCGGCTCTCGATGACTCTGGCTACTATTTGCAGAAGGTCAGGGAAATCCGCCGCGAGAGAGGAATCCTGACCGAGGAATTGCAGCGGCTCGGTTGGAAGGTCTTGCCGTCGCAAGCGAATTTCGTTTTCGCTTTTCCTGCAAAGCTCCATGCCTCGGAGATGTACGAGGAGCTCTTTCGCAGGAGGATTCTGGTTCGGTATTTCGATACGCCGGAGACGAGAGACGGACTGCGGATAACGATTGGAAGCCCCGAGGAAAACCGCCGGTTGCTCGAAGCTGTTGGAGCTATCACTGGAGGGAGGTAATGATGAGGAAACGGGCGTCGAAGGTTCACCGGAAAACGACCGAGACGGAGGTGCAGCTCTTGCTATCCATTGACGGCAGCGGCGAGGCTGCGGTGAAAACGGGGATTCCTTTCATGGACCACATGCTCACGCTTTTCGCAAAACACGGATTGTTTGACCTGGAAATCGAAGCCACGGGGGACCTTGAGGTGGACGACCACCATCTCGTCGAGGATCTCGGGATTTGTCTCGGCCAATCACTGAAAGAAGCGATTGGCGACAAGGGGGGAATTCGCAGGTACGGGCATGCGCTCGTGCCGATGGATGAGTCTCTCGCGGAGGCATCGGTTGACCTGAGCGGTCGCCCGTTTTTCGTCTATAACGTCAGTTGCAGGGCGAAGAAAATCAAGAACTTTGAGATAGCGCTTGTGCCGGAGTTTCTTCGTGCATTTGCTTTTTCGGCGTGCATGAACCTTCACGTGGGGCTTCGGTACGGCAACAATTCGCACCATATCCTGGAGGCGGTTTTCAAGGCGGTCGGCACAGCGGTTGGCGGCGCGGCGAGGATTGACAGTCGCATCAAGGGAGTGCTCTCGACAAAGGGGAGTCTATGAGATTGGTCTGCCCGCCGATGGGGCGGAGCTCGGGTGGAAATATCCGACCGACGCCCTGAGTCGCCGGGCGAGACCGTTGCCACAGCGAGTGCGGAGAGGCGCAATGTGCAAAGCAGTACCTGCGGCGTTGGTCGGCGTTCTATGCTGGGTTGTCCTGATGGCGGCTTCGCCACAGCCAGAGGAAGCAGTTGAGAAGCCCCGGATATACGCCGACCCGAAAGGCAGATTCAGTTTTCAGCTTTTGGGCGATTGGGTCAAACTCCCCGGCGATGCCGAGAAGGGGATAGTGGGATCGTTTCTTTTAACAAAGGAAGTTGGCGGGAAAAGGAAGGTTGCGGCTGAGCTGCTGATTTCGTTCGCGGAGCTGAAAGCTCCCATCTCTCTCGAGGACTACGTTAGGACCGAAGACCGGCGGGCGACGAATACGCCTGGCTTCGCGAGGGTCGGCAAACAAGAGGGGTTGACCCTCGGCGGGCACGCTGCCTTGAGAAACCGCTACGTCTTTTCGGAGCGAAGCGGCTCGCAAGAGTTCCGATATAAGCTCGTGGACCAGTATTACGTCCTGAAAGACGACGCGATTTGGGGGCTGACTCTCTCGGCGATGCGGCAGGACGAGCCCGTCCTGTCGGAAATTGAACGGGTTGTGCTGTCCAGCTTTCAGTTCTCCGTCCCGGGAGGCTTGCGGGGCGATTCTCTGGAGGTTTTCGAGAAAGTTACGGCCAGCGGCTCTCTGGGAGGCTTTTCGCTGTCCGTTCCGGGGACGTGGAAAGTGAGCCAGAGTGAGGAGCAGGGCGTGTCCATCCGTGGACCGGAAGCGGTCGTTTACGCCTTCGCAGTTGCGGAAGAAAAGAAGGGGGAGTCCCCGCAGGATTTGGCGGGCAGGTTTTTGAAGGAGCGGGAGAACCTGAAGGAGTTGCGTGTTCTGTCACAGGGAGAAGGTGAGCTCGGCCTCGTGAAAGGGTACGCGGTCGAGTATTTGGGGACGGCAAAGGGCCGCTCGTGGCACGTGAGGTTGGTCACTTTTGTCGGTGGGGAAAAGGTTTTCTTTCTGTATTGTCTCGCCCCCGAGGAGGGATGGTCCGGAAGCAGCGAAATCCTCAGGCGCCTCGAGCGGAGCTTTTCGGTGGCAACGCCAGCGGCGAAAGTGAAAGAGAGCGGGTGAGCCTCGCCTTCCCTTCGGTGGGCGGCCGAGAGGTTGTTCAACTGAGAAAATGTGTGTCGTGGAAGGGAACCTCTTCGCCGCGCTTTCGTTATAGTAAAGTGAGGACAGGGGCGGCATGAAAAAGGAGTTCGACGACTTCACAGACGAAAAGCTGATGTGCATGGTGCAGAAGGGCGATATGGACGCCTTTTCTGAACTGGCGCAGCGTTATGAAAAGAAGTTGCTGAGTTTTCTTTATAGGTTTGTGGGAAGTACCGCTCAGGCGGAAGACCTTTTACAGGCTGCGTTGTTGAGGGTTTATCGAGCACGGAGGAGGTTCAAAGGAGGGGGCAAGTTCTCGACGTGGCTTTACACAATCGCGGCGAACCTCGCCAAGGATTATCTGCGAAAAACGAGGAGGTACAGGTTTGTTTCGCTTGAGGCGCCGGTCGGGCAGAACACGAACCTTATAGATTTCTATGCGGCGGAAGGGGAGTCGGCCTCCGACGCGGCTCAGAGAAAGGAGACCAGCCGGATGGTGCGGTTGGCGGTGAGCCGGCTGCCCGAGCAGCAAAGGTTGACGGTCCTTTTGAGCCATTACGAGGACATGAGCTACGGCGAGATAGCGAGGGTTCTGGGGTGCTCGAAGGGTACGGTGAAGTCCCGGGTTTTCCGGGCGAAGATGAAACTGAAGGAGTTTCTCGCGGATTACATGGCGGGCAAGGAGGTTGCCCCGAGCGATGAAGTGCAGCAAGACGATAAAACAACTGCCAGCCTATCTGGACCATGAGCTGAGCCAGCGGGAAGTCAAGGAGCTGGAGCGGCACCTCGAGGTCTGCGTTTTCTGTTCGACGGAGCTTGCGGCGCTGCGTGCGAGCTCAAAGATGCTCGATGCGTGGCAGGGCATCTCGCCCCGACAGTGCTATGCGCACGCAGTGGTAAATCAGATCAGGGCCGAAGAGCGCGGCGTAGTGGAAAGGAGCCGAATCGGGCTGAGGTTGCTGGAGGGGAAATGGCTCTCGGACATCCTTCGCGCGAGCGTGGCTGTGGTTTTCCTGATAGGCATTACGGTTTTCTCGTTCCGCGTTCCGATTGAAGAGGGGACCGATGAGGTTGCGCTGGAGACGGACGATTACCCGATGCCTGCACGAGAGCTGATTCTCCCTGACGCGGACTTCAGGTACTCTCCCATCAGCCCGAGTGAACTCGGGTTGGTCTCGGGGAACGTGGGGAGGCGAGCTCACTTCGTCAAAGTCTCTTCCGGCGTGTCTCCAACGCGAGCAACGAGTGATGGTCATCTTCTCCCCGCGAGCAGCAGTTTCTCGCGAGTCAACCACATCTACTTTCCGGAAGAAGGAATGCGGATGGAGTCTGTATTCCCTCTGGAGTTGCCATAGGAGGCGAGGAAAGTGGTGAGAAGAATCCTCAGCTTAGGCGTCGCGTCTTGGACGGTTCTCTTCGGCGCCGTCGTCGGCGGGAGCGAGGTCGCCGACGCCAACCGGCTTTTTGTTCTCGAGAAGTACGACGACGCGATTCCAATATATCAGGATGTCGCTTCCCACCAGAACCCGGAGGAGGCTGCGGAAGCACTTTTCGGACTTGCGAGAGCTTATCAAATGCGGGGGCGGTGGAAGTTGGCGAGGGACACTTTCCAGAGGCTCCTGCGGGAACAGCCGCATTCGGAGCTTGCCCCGCCGTCCATGATTCAGCTCGGCCAATGCGAGATAAAGCTGGGCAATCTGGGCGAAGCATTGTCTATCTTCAAGAAAACTGAGGAAGAACACGCGGGAGAAGAAGCCGCCATCGAAGCGACGTACAACATCGCTAATCTCGACGCGGGCTTTTTCGACGGCGATGTCCGGAGGGCGCGTGCGGCCATAAAAGGGTATCAACGCGTGCTCGGCTCCGGCAAAGGGAAGCCGTATGCGATTCCTTCGTACTTTGGACTGGGCCAGTGCTACATGCTTCTCCACGATTACCGCCGAGCCATCGAGTCGTTTCGGGAGGTCATCGAGAAAGGGCCGGACACCGTCTGGGCAAGCTATGCTCGCGACCGGAGCCTGAATGCCTTGAGAGCCTTCGGCAGCGCTCGAACCTCGGAAATGCTACGGGAGCAGCGGCAGCTATGGGCTGACCTCCATTTGAGCCTGCCGGACTTCTCACGCATGAACGAGCAGCTTGCATGGCAATTCGGGAATGGCCGCCCTGCGTTGAGGATTTACGCTATCGGGTTCTTCACCGAGCAGCCGATGGCAGGCTCCGGGGCCGAAAAAGTTTTTTACTCGAAGCCGACGATTCATTACAAAAACTACGTTTTCAGTTCCGAGCGCGGGACCGTGGACAAAACTCATCGCTCGGTGGAATGCGTAGGGAAGGTTAGATGTACTGACGACCTCTTGCCTCCGACCCTCACGGTGACCAGCGGCGAGGTTACGCTGGACTTGACAAAGCACATCGCGGTTTTTTTGCAGAACGTCAAGTTTGAAAAACGAGCCGGCGCCGTAACCGTGCGGCAACTTCTCGCCGACGAACTTCATCTCATGCTCGACTCGGGAAAGATCGAAGTGCCCGCCGCAAGCGGCAAGTAGCACGTTCCTTCATTTTTTCACCTCAGCCGGCGCCTCACGGACAGTGGCGTTGTCGAAGTATATCCTTCCAGGTTTCAGGTATGCGTAAAGCATAACCCTCGCCCACTTGATGTCAAACCTTCCCCTGTACGCAGGGATGACCCGAGGGGTAAACGTCATGGAATAAGTTTGCCATTGGGTCGTTGCAGGGAACCGCGACTGTCTCTGGTAGAAGCGGCCCCGAGCAATTTTGCCGTGGACGTCGGGGGCGAGGGCGTATCCTTTGACGAAGGGGCGCGGGACCGGCCCCTCGCTTCTGATGTCAACGGAGAAAATGTATTTCTTGCCCTCCTCGACCGGGAAGAAATCGCCGTAGTAGAGCATGCCCGGGCCCTCGGCGACGCCCCGCGACAGCGTGAAGACGATGCACCGGCCCGGGTTGCCTCCGGCGGAGAGCCAGCGGATCGAGCCGTCGGAAAAAAGCTTGTCCCAGGCAAGCGGAAAGGAGCGCCCACGCTCGAAGGTTCCGTTGGGGACGAGACTGCGAGGCTGTTGTCGCACTTGAGGGGAAACGGCGGCAGCCACGAGTAGCGCGCAGCCCGAAATTGAGCGGAAGGATGCCTTCATCTATTATCTATTCGCTTATAGCCTTATAATACTCCCTGAGAAGGGCTTCGTAGTCTCTTGGAAACTCAGTATTTAATGTGTCATGAAGGATTCTGCGAACCTTACTGGGGAGGCTCGCGTTCAACTCGCGCTGAATCTTCCACTCGTGAGAGGTGATGTCCTGGGCGGACTTCAGTTCTTCGACGATTTCCTCGTGGGCAGCCGTGAGGTCAGTATATTTGAACCTCCTCATGTTCTCGTGAAGCTCCCTCATTTTCTCAATGGTTTCATCGAGCTTTTGCGTATTGAGATTCAGCTTATCGAAAGCGTGCATGATGTGCTCGCCGGTGGTGATGAGGTCGGCTTGTTTGCCTCTAAGGTCTGCGAGCTTTGTCTGGAGGTCGGGTGGAATATGCCCGCGAAGCCCTTCTCCGCCGGCGCCGCTCCGTTTCCCGCCTCCTGTGGCGCCGCCGGTGGGCTGTTGCATCCGGTCATCAACGGTGGCGTTCTCGTAGGCGTCGCTCGTGACTCGCGTGGGAGTTCGCCGTCCTCCCTTTCCTATCGCGGTATCGCTGACGAACTCGCCGTTCGATTTCCCCGTTCGGCCCTCGGCGCTTCGACCGCTTATCTCACTGCTGTTAGGCAAGGTGTTTCCGGTCTTGCCCTTCGCGCTCATGTTGCTTATGGGTCCATCCATGGTGTCCCAGCCCGCTCCGGCGTCAATGGAGTCCATCCATGAGCTTGACATATCTTCCATCTCAGGATTGAGCTCCTGTTCTTCGCGGATGAGGTCGCCCACGATGTCTTCGAGCTCTTCGGGCAGCTCTGCCATGGGCGCCTCCGGCGGCGTGGAAGGCTCTTCAAGCTCCCACTTGATTTTGTCCGATTCGTTGGGCAACCAGCTCTCGAGATTGTGCTCGAGTTTCTCGGCGAGCTCCAATCCTATCTGTTCCTCCGTGACCGGCATTTTGATGCCCGGTTTTGTAAGCTCGTCCGCGGCGACTTCTATCTCCTCATATACCTGCCTCAGCTCTTTGAGGAGGGTCGGCTTGGAGAAATCCTGCTCGGGGATTTTGTCAAGCTCGGTTGATTTCTCCTGCAAGAATTTCGCCCACTGGTCTTCCACGATTTGGAGCTTTCGCTTCAGTTCCTCGTCCTGTTGGGTGTAATCCTCCGGCTTTTTCCGCTGGAGCTCAAGGGAGGATGTGATGACCTTTTTCTGTTCCTCGATGAAACTCTTGAGGATGGTGCTCAGCTCGCCGAGCTTGGACAAGGCTTCATCGAGGGGACTCTTTTCCGTAGGAGCGGGCTGCTTCTCGGTCTGAGGTTCCTCTTTTCCCTCCAGCTCGCCCAGCAGTTCCCGAAGGCTCCGGATGATTTCGTCCTGGAGCGCCACGATGCCCGGCTTGACTTCGGAAAATGTCTCGGAAGAAGCTGCGTCCATTTTTTTGACGGCATCAACCATCTCGTTCGTTGAAAGAGCCAGAAGCGAAGTTTTGATGCGGCCATAGTCCCGCCTGACGCGGGATTGGCTGAGGCGGTCTATTAGAGAAAGGGTTTGCCCATGGATGTCAACTTGCTCGTCGCACGCCGAGCGGAAATGGGCGTCGTCCGGCTTCTGCGACTGAGCCACCAGGGAGCGGGCGTGAAGCTGGGAGTTGAGGATGTCCCGGAGCTTCTCAAAGACCGATTCCTTTTCGGCTTTCTCAAGCTGCGACCGTTCCGCTTGGCTGAGGAGAGAAACGCGCACTCTTGGGGATGAACAGTTGTTTCCTTTCATGTCCGTGGCGGTGGCGTACAGAAAGGCCGACTCGCCTGCCCGAAGGGAAGCGGAGAGCGTCACTTCGGCGGTCTCGACTGCCATCCGCTTCAAAGAATCCACGGATTCATTGGGTGCGGGATTGTAGGTCCACTCTCCAACGGTCACGGGCTGCGTTGCGTCGCCGTTTTGGTCTGGTTGCATCATAACTCGCACTGATGAAAGAGCGACATCGTCGGAGGCTTTCGCTATGATGGTTAGAGGCTCACCCACGGTTCCGCGATAATCGGACTTCGGCTCGAGGATTTCGGCTGTCGGCGAAAGGTCCTTGAAACAGAGAATCTTTCTCGCAAGAGAGTGCCGTACTTTGACGGGATAATAGGATGGCCTGGATTGCTCGCTCAGGGAGGACGAGACCGGAAGGGACGTCGCTTTGTGAATCCTGTTCATCGTGTCAGAAGGTCTCTCTGCAATGGGGCCGCTTTCGGCGCCCTCCATGCGAACTCTGTAAGTAACGTCCTCGGTGATGAGAAGTTCGCCGGAAAGCTCCTTCGGCGACTGTTTGACAAGGGGCTTCTCGGTATCGCCTATCAGAAGCTGACCGCTTTTGACTCTTTTGTTGGCGAAGACATGCAGCTCAGCCTTCGTGCCCTCCAGGACACGGACTTCTGTCCCTGCTGCCGGTAACTCCACCGCAGCCGGAATGTGGAGATACTCCGGGAATTCCAGTGTCATGTCTATCTTTTCCACCCGGAGCGGCAAACCGACAGCAACGTGATGCCATTTGGACTTGAAGTCCTCCGCTACGACTCGATAATTGAAGGGGCGCTGAACGTTGTGGAAGGAATGGCGGAAACCTTCGCCGTCGAATTCCATTTTGGTCGTTTTCTTCTTCCGGGCGGCGTGCATGAGATAGGCGCTTTGGGGAAGCGGCCCTCCGGCGGTGCGGGCGGTGATGTCCAGGTCGTCGCCGACAAAAATGGCGACATCGCCCGGCGAGACGCTGAGGTTGATGCGCGTTATCGGGAGCGGACCCCCGGCGAGGTTTGCGAAACGGGCGAGCGCATTCTGGAAGTATTTGCCGAAGGAGAGCCAGTAAATCAGCAGTATCACAGCGGCGGCCCCGAGAAGTGCCCCCGATTTTTTGATTCGGCGAAGGTCGAGCGATTTTTTCAGTGCCCGGCGAGCCACCTCGCTTTGCGCCTCGGAAACGAGGGCGTTGATGATTTCGTTGTTGAGGAAGGCTCTATCTTCGCCGAGCTGGAGGGCGTTGATAAGCTTGTTATCGAATTGCCCGAGGCGACATTCTATGTGGATGGCAGCCTTTTCCGGTGTGATGCGCATGAGAAGCTTTCGAAGAACCTTCACGTAAATGAGGAGAACAAGACCGGTCGCGAGAAGTAGAAGAATCGCTGCCCTCAACAACGGGGAGAAGTGAAAGAGATTGTCTGAGAAGAAGCCGAGTAGCACGGAAACCGCTGCGAAAGCCGCTGTGTAAGCCAGTCCTTCACAAACCAGGAGCGTTCGCCATTGGGTGGTGAACTTCCTGATTTGCGCGACGATTCTCGAGTAGGCGTCCTTCTGCATTGTTCGGTCTTCGCGTAGCCGGTGCAGGCGTCTCCGGCTTAGGCGTGATATGTCAACGGGCCTCCCCTCACTTGGCGATTATGCGCATCCAATATATATTACCACAAGATCGGGCTGATTTTCAAGGTTCATTTGCCTCAACGTGTAATGCCTCAGTCTCGGGCGGATAACCGGCCGAGGCGGAGGAGGCAAGAAGGGAACGGCAGATTAACGCAAAGGCGCAAAGTCGCAGAGAGAAGAATGAGCAGAATCCTGTCCTCCCCTGTCGTGGCATGGGCATCCTGCCCATGATTCCCACGGGCGGGACGCCCGTGCCACGTTCGGCGCCGCTTTTTTTGCCGTGAAGGGTGCAGCCGGAGCCCGTCGAGGGCGAGAGAGCCCCTCGATACAGCCGGGGCAAGACGCCGGCGATATGTAAGCCTCTCTGCGTGCTCTGCGCACTCTGCGGTTCCACGCTCAGCCGCCCGTAAGTAAAGCGTTACTGCGCTGGTGGAAATTTTCTTGCGGTGAGGCACTCTCTTATGGTATAAAGTACACGTTTATTTAGTGGCTTTCGCCCGTTGACAAGCAGCCGCAGTTTGTCGGAGAGCTGCACTGGGGCGCGGGTCATTTGGGCTTGGCCGCGAGGAAAAGCGAAAGTGGCGGAATAGGCATACGCGCTAGATTTAGGATCTAGTCCCGCAAAACGGGTTGGGGGTTCGACTCCCCCCTTTCGCAAAGACATCCGAGGTCATTTTGGAGTTTGGCACTTGAGCGTTTCGCGAGGGGGCAGAACGGGCGGTGAGCTGTTCGGAGCGATTTCGCCCTTTGCCGAAAAAACTGAAAATAGCGGTTGAATTCTACGAAGTTCTGTGGATAATTTGAGGTAACCCTTTTGAGATGCTGACTTGCCCGAGAGGGCGGCTGCAAGGGGCGAGCGTAGCTCAGTGGTAGAGCCTCACGTTGCCAACGTGATGGTCGTGGGTTCAAATCCCATCGCTCGCTCCATCTTTTTGTTCCGTTCCCTTTTCCGGGCACAGAGGCTTTACGGCGGATAAGTGCGGGATAGACGCTTTGGTCGGCAGCTATTGCGGAGCTTTCAAGCCTTCGTGTGCTATTCGGTGGGTCGAGCGAAGAGTGAAGGTTGCGACCCGGAGTCACAAGCGAGTTATTGCAAATGAGCGATGAGCCTGAAAAAGAGAGCCTGAAAGAGGCGGTCGAGCTGGAGGAAATCAGCCAGTGCAAGCGGCGGATAAAGTTCACCGTCCCCTTTGACGAGGTGGAGAAGGAGCTGGACGCTGCTTACGAGGAGGTGAAGGACACCGCTGAGATACCGGGCTTCCGTCCGGGCAAAGCGCCCCGCCATGTCGTCGAGATGCGAATGGGCAAAGCCTTCCGGGAAACGGCGCTGTCTCGCGTCCGCCAGCGCGCCGTCGGTCGGGCTGTCCTGGACCACAAGCTTCACCCCGTCGGTTCGTTTCGGTTCGAGAATATCGTTTACGAGAGGGGCAAGCCATTCACTTTTGAAGCCACTGTGGAGGTGATCCCTGACATCACCCTCCCCGAATACAAGGGAATCAAGATCGAGAGAATAGTCCCTCTTCCGACAGACAAAGCGGAGCTCACCGAGCTCGACCGCATCCGCGAGCGTTTCGCTAAACTTGTCGCCGTGGAGGATCGTTCCCTGAGGGACGGTGACATCGCCCTTGTGAGCTATGAGGAGGAGGCGGACGGAAAAATCGAAAAGTTCGAACACGAGTCTATCGAGATTGCAGAGGGCTCTGTTCTCCCGGGATTTGTGGAAAAAATCCGAGGAATGAGGCCCGGCGAGAAAAGAGATTTCCAGATACAGGTCCCTGAGGGCTACAGGGATGAACAAGCGGCCGGCAAGGTGGTCACTTACCGTCTCCAACTCCACGAGATAAAGACGAAGGGCCTTCCGGAGGCCGACGACGCCTTCGCGAAGAGCGTTCACTTCGACTCCCTGGAGAGTCTGAAAAAGCATATCCACCGGGCGCTCACCGAAAGCGGAGAGAGGGACGTGGAGCAGCAGGAAATCAGCCAGATAATGACCTATTTGTTGCGAAACACCGATTTCGAGGTGCCGGAATCCCTCGTCGTGGCAGAAACGAGAAGACGGGCGAGCGGGAGAATTGACGCTGCTTTTCGCGCGGGGATTTCCGCGGAGCGTGTTCGTGAAAGAAGAGAGGAATTGATTAAGAACGCGGCTGCCGAAGCATACGCGGACTTGAAGGCGCAGATAATTGTCGTCAGGATTGCGGAGAAAGAAGGGATCGAGGTCAGCGATGCAGAGGTGGAGGCGCGAATTGAGAGAATGGCCTCGGAGAGAAACGTTGACAAAGATGCGCTGAGGAAGCAGTACAACGGCGAGGACCTCTCTGACGACATCAGAAATCAGATGCTTGAGCAAAAGGTTGTTAGCTTCTTGCATAACAGCGCCATCAAGGAATGAAAGGCGGCGTTGAGAAGCCGGGAAGGCATTGTGAACGTTCGGAAGGAAAGGAAGTTGGAATGGCCAACGTGATCGTCCCCACAATCATCGAGAAGGATGGCGTGCTGGAGAAAAGGTGGGACCCTTATTCGCGATTGCTTCAGGACAGAATCGTTTTCATCTATACGGCTCTCGACGACTTCGTATCGAATCTGGTGATAGCCCAGCTTCTTTTCTTGCAGATGGATAACCCGGAAAAGGACATCAGCATCTACGTCAATTCCCCCGGAGGTTACGTTACCGCTGGGCTGGCGATTTATGATACTATGCAGTTTGTCAAGTGTGATGTGGCGACATACTGCATCGGGCAGGCGGCGAGCATGAGCGCTATGCTGCTGGCAGCGGGCACAGAGGGAAAGCGGTTTGCTCTTCCTCACTCCCGGGTGCTGATTCATCAGCCCCTCGGCGGCGTTCACGGCCAGGCTACTGATGTGAGCATCCAGGCAGAGGAAATACTCCGCCTGAGAGAAGAATTGAACGCTATCCTTGCTGCCCATACGGGGCATGCCATCGAGGAAATCGAAAGGGATACTGACCGCGAAAAGTTCATGTCCGCGGACGAGGCTAAAGCCTACGGGCTGGTTGACGAGGTCGTCGTCAGCAAAAAGAGCCTGCCGCATACAAAATAAATAGAAGGTAGAAAGAGAAGTTCTTGCGTGGGAAAGTTTGACTGCGCCCTGCAGAATCCTCCACTGCGGGGCAGCGGTTGTTGGGGCTGACCAGCCCTGCCCAGGGAGGTAAACAAAATGGCTGATAACAATCCGCTTTTGCTCCAGAGGTGCTCGTTCTGTAACCGCACCGAAGACCAGGTTAACAAACTAATATCCGGGCCGGACGTGTACATCTGCGACAAATGTGTGGACCTGTGCAAAAAACTCCTCACCAGCCGCCCGCCCCGCAAGAGAATGAGAGTTTTGAAGCCGAAAGAGATCAAAGAGCGGCTTGATGAATACGTCATCGGGCAGGAGCCAGCAAAAAAGTCGCTGGCTGTCGCCGTGTGCAACCACTACAAGCGGATTACGTCCACGGAGATTGACGATGACACCGAAATCCAAAAGAGCAACGTTCTCCTGATAGGGCCGACCGGCTGCGGCAAGACGCTCCTTGCCAGCACCCTCGCCCGAGTTCTCGACGTGCCGTTTTGCATCGCCGACGCCACCACGCTTACCGAGGCCGGATACGTTGGAGAAGATGTCGAGAATATCATCTTGAAGCTCGTCCAGGCAGCTAACTACGATGTCGAACAAGCCGAGATCGGCATCGTTTATATAGATGAGATAGACAAAATCAGGAGAACCACAAACAACGTCTCCATTACTCGCGACGTTTCAGGGGAAGGCGTGCAACAAGCCCTCCTGAAGATTATTGAGGGGACCGTGGCTAACGTTCCTCCCAAGGGGGGAAGGAAACACCCTCAACAGGATTACATTCAGGTCAACACCGAGAACATCCTTTTCGTATGCGGGGGCGCCTTCAACGGGCTTGACCGCATCATCAAGCGCAGATTGGGCAAGGGCACTATCGGGTTCGGCGGCAAAGAGACCAGACGGCACCCCGAGACCTTAGGTGAGATTCTCTCCATGGTTGAGCCGGAAGACCTCATCGAATACGGCTTGATCCCGGAATTCGTTGGGCGTGTCGCGGTTATCGAGTCGGTTTACGAACTTTCGGAAAAGGACCTCGTTCGCATTCTCACCGAGCCCCGGAACTCTTTGGTCAAGCAGTATCAAAAGCTGTTCAGAATGGAGGGTGTGAGGCTTTCCTTCGCCAAGTCGGCGCTGGCGGAGGTGTCCAAAAAAGCCCTTCGAAAAGGGACAGGCGCCAGGGGGCTGAGGCTCATCCTCGAAAAGTTGATGGGAGAGATCATGTTCGAGGTGCCCTCCCGACCGGAAGTCGAGGAATGCAGTATCACCAGGGACGTCGTCCTCGGGAAATCGAAGCCCAGACTGAAACAGAGAAAAGAAAAGCAGATCGCACGAAGTCTTGCCCGCTGAATAGCCTTTCGAGAGAGCAGGCTTTTGTCGAGATTCTGCCGGCAGTGAATCGAGTCCGATGGCGATGCAGTCTAACTCCAAACTGAAAGCGCAACGAAAAAAAGGCAAGGCCAATCGCCGGACGGTCGCGCTTCCTCTCCTTCCCCTGAAAGATGTTGTCGTTTTCCCGTACATGGTTTTGCCTTTGCTGGTGGGGAGAGAGAAATCGGTGAAGGCTGTCGAGGCCGCCGTCCTCGCCGGCGGCTCACTTTTCGTTGCCACCCAGAAATCGAGCGAAGATGAGACCCCCTCCCCTGCCGACATTCATTCCGTCGGCACCAAGTCGAAGATCATACAGATGTTGAAGATGCCGGATGGCTCCGCGAAAATACTTATCGAGGGCCTCGCCCGGGGCAGAATCGTCTCCTATTTCCCCGAGAAGAGCTATTTCAAAGTTGAAGTCGCTCCGCTGCGACGCAAACGCCAGGTTGATCTCCACACCAGAGCGTTGATGCGAACCGCCGCTGATTTCTTTGAGACGTACGTCGAGCTTGACCCTCGCATCCCGCCTGACATGTATGCCACCGTGCGGGAAATAGACGACCCCGAGAGGCTCGCGGATACGATATGCAGCCATATCATCCTTCGCCTTTCACAGAAACAGGAACTGCTTTCCACCGATGGCATCGAGGAGAGGATGTCTCGCCTCATCGTTTTCCTCAACTCCGAAACCGAAATCCTCCAGATCGAAAAAGAGATAACCAGCAAAGTCCGTAAACAAATCGAGAAAGGGCAAAAAGCCTTCTACCTGACCGAACAGAAAAAAGCCATCGAGGAAGAGCTTGGCAGAGAAGGGCTATCGGACGACGAGATCACCCTGCTCAAGAAGAAGGTTCTCAAAGCCAAAATGACGAGGGAAGCTGAAAAAAAGGCGCTGGCGGAGCTGGACAAGATGTCCAAGATGCCGCCGGTTTCCCCCGAGGCGACAGTTTCCAGGAATTACGTTGACTGCTTGATCTCTCTTCCCTGGTCGAAAAGCACAAAAGATAACCTCGACATCAAGCACGCCGAAGTTATCCTTGACGAGGACCATTACGGGCTGGAGGAGCCCAAGGAACGGATTCTCGAATATCTCGCCGTCAGAAAGCTCAGCCGAAAAATGAAAGGGCCGGTGCTATGCTTAGTCGGCCCCCCCGGTGTGGGTAAGACCTCCCTGGCGAAATCGGTCGCAAGAGCCCTCGGCAGAAAGTTTGTGCGGGTTTCTCTGGGCGGTGTGCGGGATGAAGCCGAGATTCGCGGCCACCGGAGGACCTACATCGGCGCCCTGCCCGGCCGCATCATCCAGTCCCTCGGAAAAGTCAACACGCGCAACCCCGTTTTCCTCCTCGATGAGGTTGACAAAATGTCGGCGGATTTCCGGGGCGACCCCTCGTCCGCTCTTCTGGAGGTGCTCGACCCCGAGCAGAATCACGCTTTCAACGACCACTACGTCGAGATGGATTTCGACCTGTCGGACGTCCTGTTCATCACCACCGCCAACACGGAATACTCCATTCACCCCACCCTTCTGGACAGGATGGAGGTGATTCGTCTCCCCGGCTACACCGAATGGGATAAGCTGGAGATAGCGAAGGGCTTCCTCGTCCCGAAGCAACTCCGCGCTAACGGATTGACAAAAAGAAAGCTGAAGATGGATGAAGGCGCGCTTCTCAGGATTATCCGCGAGTACACCCGAGAGGCAGGCCTCCGAAATCTGGAAAGAGAGATTTCCAAAATATGCCGCAAGGTCGCCAGAAAGCTCGCTTCAGGGAGAAAGAAGGTCGTCTCCGTCACCGCCGCGAACGTCAAGAGGTTTCTGGACAATTCCAAATTCCCCCGCCGGAAATCGGACCGCCGTCCGGCTATCGGCGTGGCAACGGGGCTGGCGTGGACGGAAGCAGGCGGCGAGATCCTCAAAATCGAAACCCTCCTCATGGAGGGAAAGGGGGATGTGACGCTCACCGGCCAGCTTGGCGATGTCATGAAAGAATCGGCCAGGGCCGCTCTCAGCTACGTCCGTGCCCACCGGAGAGAATTCGGCCTCGCAAGTGGCTTTCATAAAAAGAAGGACATCCATATACACGTCCCCGAGGGACAGGTGCCAAAGGATGGCCCATCAGCGGGGGCGGCTATCGCCGTGTCAGCTCTTTCCGCCCTGAGCGGGCGGGCGGTGAGGGGCGACGTGGCGATGACAGGGGAAATCACCCTTCGCGGAAACATCCTCGCCGTGGGAGGAATCAAGGAGAAAATCCTCGCGGCTCACCGGCTGGGGATAACCCGGATCATCCTCCCCCGGGAAAACAAAGGCGACCTCGATAAACTGCCCAAAGTCGTAGCCGACGATTGCGAGTTTATCACCGCCAGGAGCATCAAAGATGTCATAGGCGCTGCTTTGGTTACAGATAAGTTCGACAAGCAGCAAAAACGTCAACTGACAGTACCAGGGAGACATGCATGAGAAAAGAATACCTCTACTCGCCGGGACCGACCACGGTTCCTCCGGAAGCCCTCTCGGTGATGGGAAAGCCCATTTTCCACCATCGCACGAAAAGACACCGTGAGATGTTCCAGGAGATACTCGATGGGCTCAAATACGTCCTGGCCACACAGAACGATGTCCTTGTCTTCGCTTCCTCCGGAACCGGCGCCATGGAAGCTTCCGTCGCAAACCTTCTTTCTTCCGGCGACAGGGTCATCACCGTCAGCGGAGGCAAGTTCGGGCAGCGCTTCGGCGAGATATGCCGCGCCTATGGCGCCGAGGTTGACGAGATCGCTCTCGAATGGGGACACCCCGTTGACCCCGCCGAGATCGAAAAACGCCTTTCAGAGGAGGTCAAAGCCGTCTATGTCACCCTTTGCGAAACCTCCACCGGCGTTAACAACGACGTTCGGGCTATCGCCGGCATCGTGGCAAAAAGCCGGGCAGTCCTCGTCGTGGACGCGATAAGCGGGCTGCTGTGCAATGACCTATTGGTTGACGAATGGAACATTGACGTCGCCGTGGGCGGTTCCCAGAAAGGGCTGATGATTCCCCCCGGCGTCGCATTCTGCTCGGTCAGCGAGAAAGCGTGGGGTTTGGTCAACTCCTCCAAAATGCCAAAATACTATTTCGACTTCAACAGCACGAAGAAATCGGCCGACAAGGCCGATACGCCCTTCACTCCCGCCGTGACCCTTCTGCGCGCCCTCCGGGAGACTCTGAGAATGGTCCGTAGCGAGGGGAGAGAGAACCTTCTCCGGCTCTACGCAAAACTGGCCCGGGCTGTCCGCGCGGGAACCGCCGCCATCGGGCTGGAGCTTTTCTCCCACGCTCCCTCCAACGCCGTCACAGCGGTCAAGGTCCCCGAGGGCATAGATGCCGGAGAGCTACTCAATCTCCTGCGAGATGAGCTCGGCGTAACTTTCGCCGGCGGTCAGGCGAAACTGAAGGGGAAGATATTCCGCATATGCAGCATGGGGTACACAAACGAGTTCGACATCCTCACCGCGATGTCCGCACTCGAATTCGCTTTGAAAAAACTGGGATACCAATTCGAAATCGGCGCCGGTGTTAAGGCTGCGCAGGAGGTGCTATCATGAGAGTCCTCATCAGCGATAAACTCTCCCAGCAGGGAAAGGACATCCTCGAGCAGAGGGGAGTGGAGTTCGATGACAAAACCGGCTTGACTCCCGAGGAGCTCAAGGAGACCATCGGCCAGTACGACGGGATTATCATCCGCAGCGGAACGAAGTTGACCAAAGATGTCCTCGAGAACGCGGGCCAGCTCAAAGCCATCGCCAGGGCCGGTGTGGGGTTGGATAACGTGGACATCCCCGCCGCCACCGAAAGGGGCATCGTCGTCATGAACACTCCCGGCGGAAACACAGTCTCCACCGCGGAGTTGACTTTCTCCATGCTTCTTGCCCTCTCCCGGAAAATCCCTCAGGCGTGGGATTCCCTCAGAAAGGGGGAGTGGAAGCGGAGCAAGTTTAGAGGCGTGGAGGTTCGCAACAAGACGCTTGGCATCATCGGCCTCGGCCGAGTTGGCACCCAACTATCGAAATACGGCAAGGCTTTCGAGATGCGAGTCCTCGGTTACGATCCCTACGTGTCGGCGGAGCGAGCGCAGCAGATCGGAGTCGAAATGGTTGACCTCGTTCAACTCTTGGCGGAGTCCGACTACATATCGGTCCACACGCCGCTGACTGCCGAGACGAAGGACCTTTTGGGAAAAGAGGCTATCGCCAAAATGAAGCCCGGCGCCCGCATCCTGAACTGCGCCAGAGGCGGCATCGCTAATGAGGAATCGCTCATCGAGGCCCTGCGGGAGGGTAAGCTCGGCGGCGCCGCCATTGATGTGTGGTCCGAGGAACCGCCGAGCGGCAATCCACTTTTGGAGATGGAAAATGTCGTCGCTACGCCGCACCTCGGCGCATCCACAACAGAAGCACAGGATAACGTGGCTATCGAAGCCGCGGAACTCATCGCCGATTTCCTCCTCGAAGGTAAAGTCAAAAACGCCGCCAACGTTCCCACAGTTGACGAGAAGGTTCTCGACCAGCTACGCCCCTACATCTTCCTTAGCGAAAAACTCGGAAGCCTCACCGCCCAGATGCTCAAGGGCAACTTGCAAGCCCTCGAGGTCACCTACAGCGGAGAGCTTGAGCAGGCTGATGTCGCGCCGCTCACCGTCGGAGTGCTCAAAGGTTTCCTGGGGCATGTGCTCGACAGCGATGTCAACGAGGTCAACGCCCCGTCCAAAGCGAAGGAACGCGGCATTGACGTGCTCGAAACGAAGACCAGCAAGAGCGAAGACTTCGCCGCCCTTGTCAAGGTCCTCGCTAAGTCCGACATAGAGGAGGTATCCGTAGCCGGCACCGTCTTCGGGAAAAGAAACGACCCGCGAATCGTCCGGGTCAACGGTTTCCGCGTGGACGCCGTCCCCACAGGAAGCCTCATAATCATCACCAACTCGGATAAGCCCGGCGCCATAGGAAAAATCGGCATGACCCTCGGCGACAACAGCGTCAATATCGCCGATATGACCCTCGGACGAAAAAAAGCCGGCAAAACCGCCGTCACTCTCCTCAACATTGACGGCGACATACCAGATAAAGTCGTCGCGGAACTTGAGCAACTCGAAGAGGTCATAGACGTTAAGGTCGTTCATTTGTGAGAGATAGGTCTAAGAGTTTCACGCTATGAACGCTGTTCCCGGAGGCGAAGCCAGGAGCGGCGCTGTCGTGTCGCGGAGGCTTGAGTTCATGGCGCGCACAGTTTCTGTGGCGACAAGCGAGAAATTTTTTTGCGCCGGTGCATCCCGCGGCTCGGGCGGGATGAAAACACACGTTCTCCCATAGGGAAGGTAATCAACCATGCCCAGTACAGTTCTGATCGGCGCCCAATGGGGCGATGAGGGGAAAGGCAAAATCATTGACCTCCTGACGGAAAAGGTTGATTTCGTCGTCAGGATGCAGGGAGGAAGCAACGCCGGCCATACCGTCAGAGTCGGCGATGATGAGTTCGTTCTCCACCTCATTCCCTCCGGCATCCTTCACGAGGGCAAAACCTGCATCATCGGCAACGGCGTCGTGGTTGACCCTCAATCCCTCTTCGAGGAGATAGACACACTTACCTCAGAAGGCGTGCGAATCGAGGACAAGCTCCTTATCAGCGAAACCGCCCACATCATCTTCCCCTACCACAAACTCCTCGATGTCCTCCGAGAGAAACTGAAAGGAAGCAAGAAAATCGGCACCACCGGCAGGGGAATCAGCCCCGCCTACATGGACAAAGTCGGTTACATGGGCATAAGAGCCATTGACCTGTTGGATAGGGAGGTTCTCCGCGAGAAACTTCGCATTAACCTCCATGAAAAGAACCTTCTCCTCACGAAGGTCTATGGCCATGAGCCGCTCGATTTCGACGAAATCTACTCTCAGTACACCGCCTACGGCGAGAGAATGAAGCCTTATATCCAGAACACCGAAATCATCCTCAACCGAGCTTTGAAAAAGGGCAGGAACATCCTCTTCGAGGGCGCACAGGGCGCTCTGCTGGATGTGGATTTCGGGTCTTATCCGTACGTGACCGCCTCCTCGACCACTGCGGGGGGCGCCTGCACGGGAAGCGGCACCGGCCCGACATGGATTGACCTGGTCGTCGGGGTAGTGAAGGCTTACACCACCCGCGTCGGCAGCGGCCCCCTCCCCACGGAGTTCCCTCCGGAGGCCGATTTCGTGGATAGAAAGAAAGACCGCGAGTACGGCGCCACCACCGGAAGGCCCCGACGGTGCGGCTGGTTCGATGCTGTCGTTGTCAAACATTCGGTTCGCGTCAACGGAATCGGAGTCGCAGCCCTTACGAAGCTCGACGTTCTCGACAACGTTCCCAGGATAAGTATCTGCACCGCCTACGAGTGTGACGACCGGGTTATCGAGGAGTTCCCGAATAGTGCCCATGTGCTCGGCCGATGCCGCCCACGTTACGAGGAAGTGGACGGCTGGATGACCAACACCTCCGGGGTCCGCCGCTATGAGGACCTCCCGGAGAACGCCAGAAGATACGTCGGGAGGTTGTCTGAGCTCATCGAAGCGCCCATCGAAATCATATCGGTCGGTTCGGAACGCTCCCAAACCATCTTCAGGGCGGACCTGTTCAGGAACAAAAAGCCCTTCACCCGCGGAATCTTCGCCGGAGGGGGCCCCGACCATGAGCGCTAGCCCAGCGAAACAAGCTGAAGACGTTGATGACCGGAGGGCAAAAATCCTTCAGCAGTATGGGCTTGAGGCCGCGAAGTTGCCGCGTCACGTCGCCATTATCATGGATGGAAACGGCAGGTGGGCAAAAAAGCGGGGGTTCCCTCGCATCAGAGGGCATCGGGCCGCGGAAAAGTCTGTCACGGATATTGTGAAGTTCTCCGGAGAGATCGGGATCGAGTATCTCACTCTCTACGCTTTCTCGGTCGAGAACTGGCGGCGGCCGAGGTCTGAAGTGGACGCTCTGATGCGACTCCTTCGCCAGTACCTTGTAAAGGAGAGACCCCGCCTGATGAAGAACGGGGTTCGCCTGGTGTGCATCGGAAGAACGAAAGGCCTCCCCAAGGAAGTTCAGCACGAACTTGCCAAAACAATTGACCTCACCCGCAACAATCAAACTTTGACTGTCGTGGTAGCTCTCAATTACGGCGGAAGGACTGAGATCGTGGACGCCGCAAAAGAATGCGTCCGCGAGGCTCTTCAGGGGAACCTCCGCCCGGAACGGATTGATGAAGAGCTTTTCAGTCGCTTCCTCTACACCGGGGATATTCCCGACCCCGACCTGTTGATCCGCACTGCCGGGGAGCACCGTGTCAGCAATTTCCTCCTCTGGCAAATATCCTATTGCGAGATCTGGCTCACCCCGGTCCTTTGGCCGGACTTCAGGCGGGAAAACATGGCCGAAGCCCTCAAGGAGTTCGCTATCAGAGAACGGCGCTACGGTGGAGTCGAATGACGTGCTTCTAAAAAGGACGTTGACAGTATCCATTTTCCTCGCGGTCTGCACGGCTGTTTTGTGGCTGAGCCAGTGTCAACTCGGCGCCCTTCTTTTTCTGGTCGCGGCGAACCTTCTCGTCATCATGGGACTCCGCGAGTTCTACCTCCTTTGCCGGGCGAAAGGTAGAGTTTCTCTTTCTTACGGCATGTTGTGCGGCGCCGCTTACTGCACTCTTGTTTTCTTCAGTTCTCCCAATCCTCTCGCTGCTCGCCCCATTTCTCCAATTGCGATTCCAGTCTCGTGCGTCGCGCTTTTGTTCCTGTTTTTCGGGTGGAAAATGGTCAGAGGTGATTATGGCTCGGCCCTGTTCGATTTCGCGTCTCTGACGGCGGGGCTGGTCTTCGTCGCGTGGCTTTTCTCCTTTGTTATCAGAATCAATTACTTTCCCCCGGCAGGCGGTCAGGGGCCGAGGTGGGTGCTCAGCCTCGTTGTGATTGCCGGAGGAGCGGATTCCTTCGCCTTTCTCTTTGGGAGGGCATTTGGCAAAAGGAAGTTTTCGCCCCGTGTCAGCTCGAACAAAACTTTAGAGGGCTTCATAGGAGGAACGCTCGGCGGCATAGCTCTCGGCGTGATGTGCAAGTTCCTGTTTGGCCTGAAGATAAACCTCGGACAGGCTCTCGTGCTGGCGACGGTTCTCTCACTGATCACCCACGGCGGAGACCTGGCCGAGTCGCTCCTCAAAAGGGATGCCGGCATCAAAGACTCCGGACGCCTGCCGGGCGTCGGGGGGCTCCTCGACATGCTGGATGGCATTCTGTTCGCCGCGCCGCTGACCTATTTCTTCATGAAACTGTGGCTTGTCCCATGAAAAAGGTCAATGATGTCATCGCCATAGACGGCCCCGCCGCTTCTGGGAAGACTACCGCCGCTTCCCTCCTTGCGAGGCGCCTTGGGCTCCTCAACATCAATACCGGCGCGATGTACCGAGCATTCAGCCTCAAGACTCTCCGCGCCGGCCTCGCGCCCTCGGATTTGGAAGAAATCAAGCACCTCCTGAAATCCACCGACATATCTCTCCGGCGAAGACCGGATAACTCTACTTTTGTGACCCTTGACGGAGAGGATGTGAGCGAGCGGATAAAGAGTCAGGAAGTTGCCGGGGCTGCATCCATCATCGCCAGGATGCCGGCTGTTCGCGAGTACATGGTCGCCAGGCAGAGGAAAATCGCCAGCCGTGGGGGGACTGTCGCCGAAGGAAGAGACACCACAACGGTCGTCTTCCCAAACGCTCGATACAAGTTTTTCATAGACGCCTCCCTGGACATCCGAGCGCGCAGACGCTGCGACGAGCTGCTCGCTCAAGGAGCTTCTGCCCCTCTCGAACGGGTCAAAGAGGACCTGAGAACGAGAGACATCGCCGACCGCAACAGGCAACTTTCCCCTCTCAGACGAGCCGCCGATGCAATACTTATAGATTCCACTGGCCTCGCCCCGGAACAAGTCGTTGACCTAATCCAGGAGCATCTGGCGCCCTCTCCAAAAAAGAAAGAGAATCCTTCGCCCCATGCCCCGGGCTGAGCCTCCGCCGTGCAGGCGAATCGTGCCGGGACCGTCAGGTCCGGCGGCGGCAGCCCGCCGGGAGGCGAAACGGCGTTGACCATCAAGGAAGTCGGGGGAAACTCGACGATATTCTCGTGAAGCCTTTCTATCGGTTCAGCTACACTCTTATCGCAGTGGTTCTCAAGAGCCTCTTTCAGTTCAGGGTGCACGGGCAGGAGAATCTTCCTCGCGGCAGAGCGATCATAGCCGCGAACCACCAGAGCTATATTGACCCGACGGTAATCGGCGTGAGCACCCCCGAAGAAATATGGTATCTGGCCAGGGAGGACGTGTTCAAGTTGCGCTTTTTCCGGTGGCTCTGCGTTCGGGTCAACTCCATCCTGATAAGAAAGCGCCGTGCGGACCGCTCGGCATTGAAGGCAGTCCTCAGAAAACTTGCCCAGGGCAGAAAAGTCCTTGTCTTCCCCGAGGGCACCCGTTCCTACGACGGACAGCTTCAAGCCCCGGAGCACGGGATAAGCTTGCTCGCTCATAGGTCCGGCGCCCCGGTCGTCCCCGCGTACGTCTCAGGCACGTACCTCGTTCTGCCTCGCGGCCGAGCCATGTTTCGTCTTCATCCTGTCTCCGTCTCGTTCGGCCCGCCGCTTCGCTTCGATGAGCTTTCACTCAGGGACGGTGTGAGGTTGGCGTACCAAACGTTCAGTCAGCGTGTCATGGATGCCATCGCCTCCCTGAAAGCGAGCCGCGAAGGACGCCGCGTGCCGAACCGTTTCTCGCGTTCCTCCGCTGACGGCGACTGACTTTCTTTCTCTCGAGACCGATGTCCTTCCGACCGAGATTACTGAACCAGAATCGCCACACGGAAAAATCCGCGCTCCTCTTCCGGAACAGCAATTCTCCGGACGGCTGTGTCGCCGACGAGGAGATATTCCCTCGGGGCCGCCCACCACTCGCCGGTCGTCAATGAGTCACTCTTCTCGAGCCAATACCACTCGTTTTCGCTTGCCGGCCACAATATCTCCAGCGATGTCGGAGCTGCCCTGCGGATGTCCTTGATTTGTAACCCCTTTTTCTTCACCAGGCATGCCGCATCCTCCCGAAAGGGCGCGACGCCGAGGGAAACCACCTCCCCGCCGCTCACTTCGCTGACTTTGCCTTCCTTGAAAATGCCCTCCCTCGGGTTGTACCATCGCACGCTGAATTTTCCTTCGACGCCAGAGAGGTCAAGCGTGCTGGAGCCGCCATCCGGAAGATAGACCGCATAGACGTAGCCGGGGAGGGAGAAACACACGCCTCTGGACGCCCCGCGAAACGCGGGGTCGGGCGTCATCTGGGGGAAGGGAAGCCCTTCAATAAACTCTCGCAGATGTCGCAGGTCGTCCCAGAAATCTTCGTAATCGGCGAAACTCTCAAACGGGCTGGTGTAAGCCTCGACGATCCCGCCGCCCAGAGCCGCTCCCCACGCCGTCCTTCGCGCGATGGCCCTCGCTTCGGGGGTGTTCTCAGCGGGGTAGTTCATATACTCATCAAAGGAGACGACCAGCTTCTTTCCCGCCGCCTCCGATTGTCGCCGCCAGTTGACCGCTGCGTCGAAGGCTGCGACCGCGTCGCCGTCCTTATATCCTTGAATGCTCGTCATCTCGATGCTCGGGTTATTGAGATAGGCGGCTGTGGGGCTGTTGACATTGTGGATGCCGATGGGATGATGGTACGGGTCGAGAGCTCGCAATGTCGCCGCGTTCGCCAGCGCCTCGGCGAGTGTGTACCGCTCGTTGTACTCCTCGCACATGTTGAAGTAGAGAGCGGGAAGATACCCGAACCGCGCCACCATCTCCCTGTAATAGAGGGCGTGGTCGTATCCTGTCCAGGCGCTGTCGTCCTCCAGGACGAGGTGGATGACTATCCCCTCATTCTGCATGTGAAGAAACGCATCCTCCCATTTCGCAAGTTTCGCCACGTCGAAGCGGTCGGAGTGAGCTTTCGCCTCGCTATCCGTGGCGCCGTACCACGGCCAGACGTCCCTGCCGTCCCCTTCGAGAGTGTGGGTCATCACATACATGCTGTTGATACCTTTCCTCGCCAGGTACGTCACCTCGCTTTTCTTATTCGCCCAGTCATCCTTCCCGAAGGCGGCGCCGAGGAAATTCTCCGGGTCGTCGGCTCCCGCTTTGAACCAGTAGCCGCCGTCGCGGAATTTCAGATAGTGTTCCCCGACATATTCGAGCCTCCCCCGTTGGAAAAGCTTCGGCGTATCCTTCGCGGGCTGCGTCACACGGAAAGTCCCCCGATAGCCGTTCAGGGCGGAAAGCTTGATATTGCTCTCGAAGTTCCAGATGCCGGTGGCGTCCGGCGAGAACCTCGCCTTCCAGACATTTCCATCCATCCCCCCCTTTCCATCGCCATCGTAAAAGGCGGGGACTGTGTATGCCCGCTCCCCCGGACCGGAGAATGTCACGTCAACCTTTGTCCGGAAGGGATTTGACGTGCCCAAACCGGCGCTTTCCGGGCCGTGCAACACGAGCTCGACCTTGCTCCATTTCGGAAAGCTTCCCAGATAGCCGAGACTCTTCGGGTCCTCCACCGAGGCGATGACCTCGGCAAGAAAGACGTTCATTTGAGCCCATCCGCCGATGTTTCCCCGACAGGCGATAACCAGGTCGTAGCTCGGTATGACCGTAACGGTTTCGTTGCCCCAGTGCCCGTTCGCCTGATAGACATCTCGCGGGACATCCGGACAAAGCCCATTTTCGTTCGTCCACCAGTTGTAACCGTAATGACCGGGGCCAACGGCGCTCTGATCCTTTCCACCGCCGTATGTCGCGTCGCCAGCCGTGGCGGGAGCGCTTTTGCCGCTCGTTCGGGGCAATCCCGAGGGAACCTGATTGCGTATCGCCTCCCGTACGAAGGACTCGTCAACGAGCTGTGTCCCGTTCCAATTCCCCCATCGCAGATAAAGCAGCCCGAAGCGAGCCATGTCCCGCACAGACGCCCGGATTCTTTTCGGCACGCTCCACGGGTCCTCGAAATGAAGGTACGAGACGATTTTGGACTGAATCGCAACCCTTGGGTCCTGCTTATAGATTTTGTTATAGACGATGTTGTGGTACAGCATGATGGCGACGTCGTTGTACGCCCACGCCTGCCCCGGTCGCTCCGCAAGTCCATAACCGGAGGTCATCGTCGCCAGATGCCGAAAGGTTATTTCCGCGTCCTTCCCCGTCAAGAGCGGCTCAAACTCGGAGGCGAGGGTGTCCATTGAGCACTTCCCCTCCTGGATGGCAATTCCCAGCATGGTGCTTATGAGCGTCTTCGTCGCCGAGGCCCAGTCCCCGCCGGAAGAAGGGTTGCCCCACGAATAGACGAGGTATCCGTAGCGGACGATAACGCCGTCACCGGGTTTGCTGATTTCATCGAGCGCTGCGGCGCTCATTCCGACCTGTTCGGGCGTTCGCGTCTGCCATGTCTCCCCCGGAAACACGCTCACGGCAAAAGATTCTTGCTCCGCCGCGATTCCCAGCCCGCAACACAGTGCCAGGAAGCCGAGTGCCTTAGTCATTTGTTTCTGTCTCCTTTTTGCGAATTGTCGCCGGCGAGACACGCCAGCAGAGGTGCAAATGCAGGGATGCCCGGCAAAAGTCGGTAAGGCCGACAGCCGCTCTCCGGACGGCCAAAAAGATTGAGAAAGAGGGGCGAGCGCCAATGAGGGAGGATGAGTTAGGTGTCCGCGAGAAAGATGGTGTAAGAAGCGGAATGTTGTTCTTCATGTTTCGGCCAGTACAGACAGCGTTCGTTTTCCTTCTTTTTTGTAATCTTATACAATGTTTTGCATCTTTCGCCAAGTGGCAGCGAGGGGGGAGAATTTTTTTGACGGGATAACAGGATAAACAGGATTATACGAGAGCCGGGTTTCTTTCCGACAGGATAACAGGATATACAAGATGCCGAAAATCGGGTCAATCTTCTGCATCCTGTCTAAAAGTCCTCCGACAGCATGACAGCATATACAAGATGGCGAAAATCCAGTCAATCCTGTGCATCCTGTCTAAAAGTCCTCCGACAGCATGACAGCATATACAAGATGCCGAAAATCCAGTCAATCTTGTGCATCCTGTCAAAAAGTTTCCCGACGGGATAACAGGATAAACAGGATTATATGCGGACTATCCAGTCAATCTTGTGCATCCTGTCTAAAATTACTCCGAGAGGTTCTTTTTTGATGGGAGAACAGGATATACGGGATTACAGCAAAAGCCCTGAAAGGATTGATTGATCGCTGAGGCCCAGAGGCGCGCAGGGGGGAGTAGATGGGAGAGAGAGCTTCACGCAAAGACGCAAATACGCCGAGTTGTCGTGAGTCGTCGTCAAGCCCGTTGAGTATTGGGTCACGTCGCGCTTGACATCGCTCAAGAATTTGGCATAATGAGAAACGGGTAGATAAAACGATGTAGCGATTTCCGAAGGAAAAAGTCCAGAGTTTTTGGCGGGGTATCAATGGCTGAGCCGAGAGCGCCGTTGCCAATCGCTTTTCGACATGAGAAACGCCTATCGTCCGCACAGACACCCCGCGCCCTCCCTTGTTCGCATCGGCTTCGCGAGAAACCGAAACTCCTCGATGTCTACGACACGATACTTCCACCGGCAGTAAGGGGAGCCGCCCGTAAGCTCTGCGTCGTGAAAGGCGCGCTGCCATACCTTCCCTCATTTTTTCCAAAGCAGGTTGCCAGCTATTGCGCGATCCTTGCGCCGGGTCCGGCCTTAGTGGCCTGCGCGCCGGGTCTCTGGCACGTAAGAAATACGGCACAAACGGCATTTCGATGCGAGGCAATGAAATGAGTGCTTCCAAGCAATTCCCCTGGGTGTCCGAGCTGCTCCAGGACAACTTTCTTCGTGTCTACGATGTCGTTCTCGACCTCCGCGAGTCCCTTCAGATGTCGGATGTGGCAGATATTCCGCTTTACCAAGCTCGGGTAAAGTGGAAGGCACTCCTCCCCGTCGACGGCATTGGTTGGCGCGATGCCTACTGCCGGGGCCGCTGGGATGCCCTCAAGTTCCTTCAGCAACAAGGACTGGCGGACGAGATCGAGGTTATCGAAGGAAATCAGAGGTGGGAGAACAGGTTACGGATCAGCGCTCCGGGCGACAGGATCGAGGCTCTGTGCATCGTGATGAAGGAGGAATTCGAGGAGAGATCGAGAAAGCCCGGTGAATCCGAGGATGAACCCCGCCACCTGGACGCATCACCAGTCGACGTCTTGATCAGTTGGTCAAAAACACAGAGCAAGCTTGTGGCATCGGCCCTTCACGGTTGGCTGCCCGGCGTCCTTCCTGGGATCAAACCCTGGATGTCGAGTAGGGACATAGAAAAGGGCCGCGAGTGGTTTCAGGAGCTTCAGGACATGCTGCTACGAACGCGGGTTTGTATTATCTGCGTTACACCGGAAAACGTTCGGTCGCCTTGGATTTACTATGAGGCCGGCGCGATCGCAGCGAGGGGCCCGGATGTTCTTATCTGTCCTTATCTCGTGGGCGTCTCTCCGAGTATGCTTGCCGATGGCCCGCTTGGGCAGTGGCAATGCACTGCTGCCGATCAGGACGACACGTGGGAACTGATTAAGTCCCTCAATTCTAACGCGTTGGCGTCGCGTCATGACGTATCTGTTCTTCGGGGTAACTTCGACGCGCGATGGCCCGGTTTCGAGGCGCAGGTTCGACGCGTTGCGGAAAGTGATGTCGATGCCCAGGAAGGTTTTGTCGCCACGGATGCGGATCAGTTGGCTGGCACCAATCTGTCCGCGGAGGCTCGGACGATGATCGTGGAGGTGTCCAGGGAGCCCAGCGGCACGCTCCTTTACGTGAGAACCTTTGGAGGCACATCTTTCCAGACACACGGCGTGAACCTGTGCCCGGACCAATCACCCCGAACGGTGGCACGGTGGAAAGCCGCAATGGACGGTCTGGTTGCCTGCAATATCCTGGAGCCTCGCGGGTACAAGGGTGAGATCTTCGTGTTGACGGCCAAGGGCTACGATATTGCTGACGCTTTGCGTGGCGAGAGCTCCGGGAGACCTTGAGAATCCTAAAGTTGAAACTGAGGGACGCAGTCATGGTTGGCCGAGAGGCGCGACGGGTGAAGGTGTTGTCAAGAAACTACATAAACCATGGTTAGACATTGCGGGGACGGGTCCGGTACAATAAATGGTGATTTTCAATTGTTCCGTCATCGGAGGTGTGAACATGAAGGGAGTGCAATATCTGATCGACGAAAATGGTGAAAGGACCGCTGTTGTGATTGACCTCAAGAAGCACGGCGAACTATGGGAGGACTTTTACGACCGGGCTGTCGCGGAAGCTCGCAAGAACGAACCCCGAGAATCTCTGGATTCGGTGAAGAAGCGAATCGCCGGGCAAAGCGAACCTCGGGCTGATGTCTGAACATTCGATCGTTTTTACACGTTCTGCAAGGAAAGAACTTGAGGGTAGGCGTCCGGTGAACACATATCGAGTCTGCCGCACATGTAGGGATCTGAGGGATCAGGCGGGAAGGGTCTGGGTGGTGTCCTGAGCCGCCTTCCACTGGTCCGAATTGGGTTCTCTCGCCAAGACGCCAAGAACGCAAAGGAACACCGAGTCCTGCTCCCGTTACGTTGCCCGTTTGTCACCCTCAGCGCAGCCGCTCTGTCTGCATCCGGTTTTTCTTAGCGAGCTTTGCGCCTTTGCGAGAGGTGTCCTTTTCTGTTTTTTCACGCCAAGACGCCAATCTGATTTGCGATTTCGGATTGCGGATTGCCCATTCCACATTGCGCATTCTGCAATGGGCGGAAAGCCAAGCATCTTCTGTATTCTCTCGCCAAGACGCCAAGAGCGCAAAGGGGAATTGAATCCTGCTGGCCTTACGTCGGCCCTTTGTCAGCCTCAGCGCAGCCGCTCTGTCTGCATCCGGTTTTTCTTAGCGAGCTTTGCGCCTTTGCGAGAGGACACGTCAACTTTCGAAATAGACACCTCCGTTTTCAAGAGCCTTTCTGAGATTGGCGTATGGAAGCTCGCGCGTTCCACAGTTTTTGGCGGCGCATAGAGCCGCAGCCGTGCCTGTGGCCTGCCCTTGTCCCATACAGCTTACCGTGTTCCGGGTGGACATGTGTGCCCGACGGTCCGAGGTAATCATCATGCCCGCGACCAACAGGTTCTCGATTCCTGCCACTCGCAGGGCACGGTACGGGATTCCGTAGGTGCCCCCATTCTTGATTTGCAGCCGGGGCGCTGAATCGTGAAAGCCGTACACAAAGACGTCATCGTTGAAATGCCTGCCTTCAATGACGTCCTCATGGGATATGTCGTAGTCGCAGGTAATCTGTCTGCCGCGTCGGATACAAAGCGAAGGGCTTGTCCTCGCCATAAAGGCCTTTTCACAGCCGGGGACATATTTCCTGAAGAGCTCGACCGCTCTGTACATGCGCTTTCTCAACTCCAGTTCCGCTTTCGCCACCTCATCCCGGTTTGTGGGACTTAGCGGCAATTTGAGATTCAGCTTGATGAACATGAGATAGTTGTCATGAACGGTTGTTGTTACCGTTGACATGCCGATTTTACCGGCCTCCTTTGCGAATCCTGAGGGAAGATTTGCCGAACGACCGCTCAATCGCACTATCTGTCCCTGTTTGCCGCTGCGCAAGCCTTCACAATATTCACTAACAGCCTCATGCTTTTTGAGGAATTCGTAATACTTCTCCACGCTCACGTTGCCGATGCCGACACTATTGGCCACCGCGTAGTCGTTCGGTTCGGTGTAATCCGCACCAGCGTAGGCAGCGAGGTCGCCGTATGCAGTGCAGTCCACAAATGATTTTGCGTGGATCGCCTCGCGTCCGGAGCGGCTTTCTGTGATTGCACCTTTGACTCGGGCCCCCTCCATAACGGCGCCTGTCAGAAGGGTGTTGACGGCGACAAATACGCCCGCTTCATCAAGCATTTCGAACGTCACGAGTTTGTACAGTTCCGTATCAATAGCCGTGCACACTGAATCGAAATCGTAGCCCTTAGACATCTCAGGGTATCCCGTTGTGCCGCCAACTCTCGCGAGCCGCTCGATAATCTCCTCGGGAATTCCTCTCACAACCTTACGTTTCTTGACGCCTGGGAAAGCTTTCCAGAGATTGTAAAAGCTATGAAGGGCAGTCCCACCTTCGACGGCGGTCCCGCCTGTATAACCTTTCCTTTCTATAAGAATCGTCTTGGCGCCCTGACGCGCCGCGGCAAGAGCCGCGACAACGCCTGCCGTACCGCCGCCTGCAACGGCAACATCGAATTTCCTGACAGGCAGTCTTTTCGGCGGCTCCTGATAATAGCTCCCTGCTTGATTGCCAGCCCTTGCCGCGCTGACCTCTTGAAAGCCAGCCAGAACACCCATTCCCAGCAGTAGATTGTGTTTACAGAAGTCTCGACGATTCATTGTTTTCTCCTTTCTCAACAGGCCGCACTGATTACGGCTCATGAACGAGTAGCTTTCATGCACTGTTCTGTCCAAGTTGGGCGGGCGGACGTGCTTGCACGCACTGGCTGAAATGGCCTTATGGTGTAACTTATCGCCGTGAAGGAACACGATATTGGGTTTCTGCATGCTCGGCTTCCTTGTTGATGAGCCTATCTGCCGTGCCAGCAGCCTTCGACGACATCTGCCTCGCAATCAGGAGTCTAACAATTCTGTATCAGGGGTCAAGACCGAAAGAGGTCGGATTGCCCGAGCCAACTTCGGGCAAGGGTGCGCAACGACACATGCCGGAGAATCGCATCCGTTCGGCCAACCCATGTTGCGGGCGACGGGAGTGTGAGGGAAACTCCTCGCCACGTCAAAGATGTGTGCGAAGCGAGGAGGAAACAAGCGGGTGTGGCGGCGTTTCAGTGGCACCGACGTCAGCTCTCTTGTGTTGGGAACGAACCCCACATTTGCGAGCAACATTTAGCCACCGGCTTCAGCCGGTGGTGTCGGATGCGCTACATGTTCCCGTCGGAGCCGGCTTTAGCCGGGCTTCTCGACTAAAAGGATTCATCCATGCCGCAACATGTTTTTCACGGCATCTGCCCTCAGGTCGTCTCGCATACGAACAACGAGGAGTCGCTGGAAAGCGCGGCCAGAGGTGACGTTTCCGGCCGGAAGGACGAAAAACCGCCGGGTGTCGGGGAAAATGGCTAAAGCCCCCGGCCCCGCTGAAACGGGGCTGAAGCCGGCTTAGGGAGGCCGGGTCGCAGGCCAAGCAGCACGGGCTGAAGCCCGTGCCTAACGGGAGCGCCGTGCGATTGGCAGGGGCACTATGCCAGGCAAAAACTGAAGCGCGCGCCTAACAGGGGCGCCGGCAACGAACCGACAGCCCGGTATGCCAGCGTTTTTGACTATAAATACGGCTGCATTCTTGCAACAAAAATCAATGGTTCTCTATGCCTTTGGGCCATGTTCCTCTGCCAGAGCTTGACCGGATTTGCGCTATTTCATGGTCCGGCCTGCCCGCCTGCTAAGTGTTCTGGTTAGCAGGCTCGGCCCCGTACTGAGGTGCTGCGAAGAGGAAAAGGCTATGCAATACATGAGATTTTGCATCCACAATACGTGGCCGTATTTACGAACACCTGTACTTAGCGCTCCAAACATTCCTCAAGGCGAGTCCGAACAGGCCGGCGTTTTCTCCTCCTCGTAAAGGGGGGCGTCGAGAGTGGGTCCAGATTCCCGCACGGGCCGCGTCTGAGGGAAACTCCGCCACTCACATACAGCCACACGCGAATATTGGGTTGACTTCCCTATTGTGGTGTTGATAGCGTACCAGGGTCCAGAAGCCAAGCGGAGGTGACATCATGAAGCAAACAGGACCGCAAGAGCTCTGGGCTTTGCTCTGTGCGTTAGCGGCCGCGGCCACACCGTTCTCTGCGCCCGCCGCAGACGCGGAGGTTACCAATAATGTTGGCACGGTGAGGCTTCCGCGCATTCGAAGCTCCTTCGATTTTGATTGGAAGTTTCTTAAAGCCGATTGCAAGTCGGCCGCGGAGCCAGGCTACGACGACTCTGTCTGGCGCCCCCTTAATTTGCCGCACGATTGGAGCATTGAGGGGCCGCCGAATAAGGAGATGCATCGGGGTAGAGCCAACGGTTTTTTCCCGGGCGGCATCGGCTGGTATCGGAAGCACTTTGCGGTTCCTGTCGAATTTAAGGGTCGGAAGGTTTTCATCCAATTCGACGGCGTTTATCATCGGAGCGACGTTTACCTCAACGGCCAGCACTTGGGGCGTCGGCCTTACGGTTACGTAAGCTTCCAGTATGACCTAACCCCACACCTGAATTTCGGCGGAACGAATGTGCTGGCGGTGCGTGTGGACCACTCCGACGCTCCGACCAGTCGCTGGTACTCGGGGTCCGGCATCTACCGCCACGTCTGGCTGACTGTGACCGCCCCCCTCCATGTTGCGCATTGGGGCACTTACGTGACCACGCCACGCATCTCGGCGAAGTCGGCTGCGGTCCGCATCCGCACGGCGGTTCAGAATGAAAGCACGCAGACACCAAGTTGTGTTCTTGTGACTGCCGTTGAGGACAGGTCCGGGCGTGTCCTGGCCAGCGAGGAGACCCGCCGGGAAATCCCTGCGATGGGCCGGATGGAATTTGACCAGACATTGGAGATTTCCAGCCCTACACTCTGGTCGCTCCAAGCCCCATATCTCTACGTCGCCCAAACCGCAGTGAAAGTGGGCGGACAGGTGGTGGACATTTACGAAACGCCGTTTGGCGTACGCGGAGTCCGGTTTGACCCGCAGCGCGGTTTTTTCCTCAACGGCGAGAGCATGAAACTGAAAGGTGTCTGTCTTCATCACGACGCGGGTTGTCTGGGGGCGGCGGTGCCGGTCCACACTTGGGAACGGCGATTGGAGGCCCTTCGCACACTCGGCTGTAACGCCATACGGATGAGCCACAACCCGCCGGCGCCGGAACTGCTCGACCTCTGCGACCACATGGGATTCCTGGTCATTGACGAGGCCTTCGACAAGTGGCGGAGCGGCTACTACAAGGAGTATTTTCATTCGTGGTGGCAGCGGGACCTCGAAGCGATGATAAAACGCGACCGCAACCATCCCTGCATTATTCTCTGGAGCGTGGGCAATGAGGTGGCCGAACAGGGCACGCCGGAAGGCGCGCGAACTCTCCAGATGCTCTTGAACTATGTGCACCGGCAGGAACCGTCGCGATTGGTCACCTATGCGGCGCATCCAAACAGGAGGGAGGGAAGGTCGGTCAACTCAAACGGCTTTGGCGAGCTGCTCGATGTGGTGAGCTACAACTACCAGGAGCAATGGTATGAGGCCGACAAACGGCAGTATCCGAACCGTATCATCCTCGGCAGCGAATGTTATCCTTTCTTTCGGGGACGGGCCGATTACGGCACCGACCGCAAGGTTCACAACATTTATTGCGACTTCTCGCCGGCGAATCCCTGGTACGATGTGGAGAGAGACAGCTATGCTGTCGGCCAGTTCATCTGGGCCGGCATTGACTACCTCGGCGAGAGCTCCGGCTGGCCGAGCAAGGGCTGGCCCAATGGACTCATAGACACTTGCGGTTTTCTGAAACCGCGTTCCGGCTTTCACCGCAGCGTATGGAAGAGCGACCCCATGGTGCAGCTCGTGGTTCTTGACGACGCACTGGATGTTGATCCCGGTCGGGCAGCATGGAGCTGGCCCAGGATGGCATTGCACTGGAACTTCCCCCGGTTCAAAGGCAGCGTGATTCGCGTGGAGACGTTCTCGAACTGCCAAAGCGTGGAACTCCTCCTCAACGGTGAGTCGCTGGGAGTGCGGCGGCCCGAGGATTATTCCAACTCAACCATCCTTTGGTATGTGCCGTATGAGGCCGGCAGCTTGCGAGCCATCGGAAAGAACGAAGGCAACGAGGTGGCAACCGACGAGCTCCTGACTGCGGGGCCGCCAGCCGGGATCGTCTTGGCGCCCGACCGAGCAAAACTCGCGGCGGACGGGCAGGACGTGTCGCATATCGAGGTGCGCCTGGTGGACGCCAAAGGCGTGCTGGTCCCGGACGGCGATCGGCTGATTCGTTTCGCCGTCAAAGGCCCCGGCGCCATCATCGGCGTGGACAATGGCGACCTGCGTTGTCCCGAACCTTACAAAGCCAATCAGCGGACGACTCACTGGGGACGATGTTTGGTCATTCTCCAAGCGACGCGCCAGGCGGGTACAATCGAATTCACGGCGACGGCATCCAATTTGCCGCCGGCCACTGTGACGATCGAATCCAAGCCGTCCGGTTAGGAGATGGAGTGAGATATGTGGCTAAGGAAGCTTGGGACTATGTCCGGAGACGAGCTTGAACCCGGCAGTCTCCAATTGCATCGGAAACCGAGCGCTTGCTTCCGGCAGGATGAACAGGATGCACACGATTTCGACGCGAACGCGCCAGGGCACGATGACGTCCCACACGCCGACCAAGGAAGGCGACATTCCCTGTCCTGTGATCCTGTCAAAAAAATACGTCATCGAGCCTACCAATGATGGCACTGACGAAATCGCTGCCATCCTTGAACGAGCGCCACAATCCGTTCGAGCGGCTTGGCCATGATCCGGAGGAGACATGAAAATCAGTTTAATAAAACGCCTCGGCGTGGCCGTTCGGCTCGGCTGTTTGGCGAGCCTCGCTGTTATCTCGCCGGCAGCCGGACAGACCGTCGCACAGTCTGCCAAGCAAATGAAGGCAAAAACCGGCAACCTGGCCTTCACAGCAACAGGACAAGGGGAGTACAAGTTTGACACCGGCGTCCTTCGAGGAAAGCTGCGTGCCGGCGGCAAATCGCTTGGTCTCACGTCGGTTGTTCACGTCCCTTCTGGGATCACTTTGTCGGGAGCATACGGCATCTTCGGTCATTATCGCGTGTTCGTGGCACATACCCGGTTCGGCACGGCGGCTTGGGACTGGCCCAGCACAGCCAGGCTCATCGAGGGCGGGGCTGTGGAAGTTTGCTGGTCTGCGGCGAAGGACCGCCCGTTTGAGATGACGGCCGTTTATCGCTGGCATGATGCCTCGTCCCTCGACCTGAAAACCGTGGTTAAAGCGAGCAAAGACCTCTCGCACTTTGAAGTGTTCCTGGCGTCCTATTTCAACGAAGTGTTTACGAATTCACTCGTTTTCGTTAAGGAAAATCCGGAAGTTCAAGGGAAGGCGGGGTTTCTTGCGGCAAAGAAGTCTTTCGGGGACTGGCTGATGTTTGCACGAGACTCAGCGGCGGTTCGAATCATTAAGGATGGCCGCTGGGCGATCAAGCCTCATCCGGTGGACTGGGCGATGATGCCTGAGTTTGGCAAACCACTGGGCTTGCGTCGTGACCCCAAGACAGGCATTACGGCAGTGTTAATGGCGCCGCCGGACGATTGTTTTGCCCTGTCCACACCCTATCAAACCGAAGGGCATTACTCATTGTACTTGTCGCTGTTTGGGAGAACCATTCGCGCGGGTGAGGTCGCTCGGGCCTCCTCACGCTTGTGGATCACGCAAAGTCCTTCCGCCCAACAAATCCTCGAACAGTATCAAACCTACTTGAATGAAGCCGGCGGTGGACAGGCTGTCGGAGAAGGATGCTCGTCCGGACAGTAGAAGACCCGCACATTCTTGATTCCAGGGGGATGCATTGCGATGTCATGGTCTCGCGTTGGGTGAACTGGGAACAACCGACTCCCGGGCCGGAGGCGCGTTTCCAGGCGGTCCGGCCTGCCCCCGGACTTTGTGCCGCACTTTTACTCAGTCCTCTGGAAACTGCCATTGCCGGGAGCCGGACCGGAGCGGAGCGGCAACGCCTCGACCGCCGGGTGCACTGTTCATCAGACCAAGGCATGAGGTCAACCCCGCCTTCAGGCGGGGCCGTGACGCGCCCTATTATTAGCATTTTCAAAAGAGTCTTGATGAATTCCGAGATTTCACCGACAATGAAAAGCCGGCAGGCAGGAATGATAACGGTACGGCAGGTGCGGATGCCTGCGCTACGATAAAGGCCATTTTCAAAGGAGCAATCATGAAACGAGACATCAAGCGTCACGCATGTAGTCCATTGCCAACAAAACCAAACAAAGTCTCTCGCCGGGAGTTCCTGACACAGGGTGGAAGAGTGGTCGCGGGCTCTGTGCTCGCCGGGGTCGCTGTGCCTTGGGTCCACGCCGCGGAAGACAATACGATCCGGCTGGCGTTGGTCGGGTGCGGCGGGCGCGGGTCAGGCGCCGTCACCAACGCCGTTTCCTCGCCGACCGGACCGACCAAGCTTGTCGCCATGGCCGACATCTTCGAGGATCGCCTGGCACGATCGTACAAAGTCCTCAGCGAGAAGTTTGGCCGACGGATCGACGTGCCGACGGACCGGCGCTTCATCGGCTTCGATGCCTATCGGAAGGCCATTGATTGCCTGCGTCCGGGCGACGTTATGATCCAGACCACCCACTCTGCCTTCCGGGCGACCCACGTCGAGTATGCAATCGAAAAGGGCGTGAATGTCTTCATGGAGAAATCGTTTGCGCCGGATCCGGGAGGTATCCAGCGGATCCTCCGACTGGGTGAGGCGGCAGAGAAAAAAAACCTGAAAATCGGCTGCGGGCTAATGTGTCGGCATTCGTCTGCGCGGCAGGCGTTGATAAAGAAAATCCGCGACGGCGCGCTTGGAAACATCCAACTGATCCGCGCTTACCGCATGGATTCCGGCGCCCGAATGGGGCCGTTCAAACGTGGAGAGAACGAGCTGCTGTGGCAAATCCGGCGCCCGTACTCTTTCATGTGGGTCTCCTCGGCGTGGTTCATCGAGATGATGATTCACCAGGTTGACGAGTGCTGCTGGATCAAGGACGCCTGGCCGGTTGCCGCGCACGGCTTGGGCGGACGCGAGCCGAACAGCACCGATTGCAGCCAGAACCTCCACATCTACGCGATTGAGTACACCTTTGCCGACGGGGCCAAGGCGCTGGTCAACAACCGTGCCATGCGGAAATGCCACAATGATTTCTCCACGTTCGTGCACGGGACGAAATGCGCGGCGCAGTTCTCGGGCAATGTTCACGCCCCGACCGTGCAGATATACAAAGATCAGCGGACAGCCTATAACAACATTGCCTGGCGGCCGGAGAAGGAGAAGGTCAGCCCGTACCAGGTCGAGTGGGACGTGTTGCTGGACGCAATCCGCCAAAACCGACCGCACAACGAGGTCCGGCGGGCGGCGTTGGCGAATCTCGTCTCCATCATGGGACGCGCCGCGGTCCACTCCCAGAGAATCGTCACCTGGGATGAGGTCATGGCTTCCGATTTCAGGTTTTGCCCGAACGTGGACAGCCTGACCGAACGGAGTCCGGCGCCGGTCCTGGCTAATGCGCAGGACTGCTATCAAGTGCCGGTTCCAGGGGCGTGGACGGAAATCTGAACAGTTCTCCGCGGGGGCCGTAGTTAGCCGCCGGCTTTAGTCGGTGGTATCGGCCACGGGATTCTTCTTGTGACAGTCGGCTTCAGCCGGGCTTCTCGACCAGAGGATTCATCCGAAATATGCCGTGCAGATACGGCCGCACTCCCCAGTTGGCATGTCCCAAGCAAATCTTCAGGTCTCTTTCCGCCGTAGCCTACCACATACAACTTACCCATTGTTCTCTCCGTCGAGAGTTCATGCGAGAGGCGTTTTTTTGTTTTCCCGGTAGAAATGTGGCGTTCCTTCCCTTAGTGCTCCGATTCGTAAGTTCGGTCACGTATTCGGGTGCTGCAAAGAGGAAAAGGCTATGAAACACATGAGATTTTGAATTCACAATGCGTGGCCGTATTTAGGACCACCATTTAGCCACCGGCTTCAGCCGGTGGTCTCGGATGCGCTGCATATCTCTCTCGGAGCCGGCTTTAGCCGGGCTTCTCGACCAAAAAGGATTCATCCATGCCGCGGCGTGTTTTTCACGACATCTGCTTTCACATCGCCTGGCATACGAAGAACGACCAGCGTCTGGAAATGGCGGCCAGGGATAAGGCTTCCGGCCGCGAGGACGAAAAACCGCCGGTCGTCGGTGAAAATGGCTAAAGCCCCTGACCCCGCTGAAGCGGGGCTGAAGCCGGCTCGGAGAGGCCGGGCCGTACGCCAAGCACGGGCTGAAGCCCGTGCCTAACAGGTGCGCTCGCAGCGAATCGAGAGGCCGGTATCCTGCGCTTTTGACTATAAATGCTCCTGCGTTCCTCCGACGGAGACCAACTGTCCTCTTTGCCTTTGGGCCATGCTGTTCTGCGAGACGCTGCTCACATTTGTGCTGTTTCGTGATCCGGCCTGCCCGTGCGCCAAGTAACGTATTCGGGTGCTGCAAAGAGGAAAAGGCTATGAAACACATGAGATTTTGAATTCACAATGCGTGGCCGTATTTTCGAACTCATGTACTTAATGTACTTAGCACACATTGCGAGCCACCGGAGTGATTGAGTCAGGGAGAAAGTCTGTCAACAAAAGTTCTTGACAATGATAGGCAATACGTGGTTTATTGGACATGTAATCGCGGGGTGGAGCAGTCTGGTCAGCTCGTCGGGCTCATAACCCGGAGGTCGTTGGTTCGAATCCAACCCCCGCTACCAATTGAAGTCGCGCAGGGACAGGCATTGAGGTCTGTCCCTGTTTTCTGCGCTCGGAGCGACTGTAGCAAAAATGTAGCAAAACTCGCTCGGCGTGGACCGCCGGGACAGGCCATGGCAAAAGGAGGAGGATCGCCATGGCCAGCATCTACAAACGAGGACGTATCTGGTGGATTCACTACATGGTCGTGGGAAAATCGTAACCGTCCGGCGAACCCATCTTGCGGGTGACGGGAGTCTGAGGGAAACTCCTCGGCAGGTCGAAGATGTGTGCGAAGCGAAAAGGAAACAAGCCGAGGAGGAACGAGATGCAAGGAGAACCGAAGGGAAGGGACAAAGAGAAGGAACGTTATTGGCGGAAGGTGATTGGGGAGGCGGCGCGGAGCGGGGTATCCATTCGACAGTTCTGCCAACAGCGGAGGTTGAAGGAGACCCAGTTCTACTGTTGGCAGTCCCGCCTCAGGCGGGAAAGAAGCGGCAGCAGGCGCGCACGTTCGCACGTAAGAGCAGAAGCAAGACCGCCGAGCAGGCGACGTTTGCCCTGGTCAGCGAGCAGGCGGGGGAACTGGGACCGGCGGGTCAAGCGGCTCCACGAACTACTCACAGACAACTGGAAAGCCGCTCAAAACACCGCCCAAAACCTCCCCGCCTGATCCCCCCGTCCCAAGATCCGTGCCAGACCCGATGTGCGTTCACCGGACGAATATTCCCAGGGTGCACGACTTTGCCCCAAGGATTGTGCTCTCGTTCCATCTATCATTATGCTGAAATTCCGATTCGGAAGAGAGAATGCCAGGGCACTTGAAAACCCGGGTGGGGGACGATGAGTTGTGGCTTCTTCCCTCTCTCGCCACAACGGAGGGCAGTTGGTCCTTGCAGATCCTCGACCAGCACGCTATGATCGAACAACGTGCATCCGGTCCGGATAGTGTCCGGAGGAAATTGCCAGCAGCCCCGAAAGAACTTCTTATCACCGCGGAGTGGGAGTCGAAATGACGTCGTCTTGGTTAACGCGATGGAGATGCCGAAAGCTAAAAGACCGATCCTCATCAACTCTGCCGTTTCGAGAACGGTCCCAATCGAAGGAGCGGATTCGGCGGTCAGACCTTCGCCGAGGTCGCCGGATCGCTGCCCCCGCTGTGCGCTCGTGCATTGCGGCTATCGCAGCGTTCTCGGCGCTTGTGTTCAGCCGGGCGCCCGCGCTCGGATTGAGTCCTTTCTACGAATACGCGGTCATCGCCCATGAGGGGATGCACACCGGCGAGGGAGAGTACCTTGCGGGCATCAAACCGGAAGTGTCCGTCAACGAGGACGGCTGGGTAGCTTTCATTGCGACCATGGACCCCGGATCGAATCTGTTCGCCGGGCAGGCGCCGTACGATGCGGTCAACATAAGCATGTCGAAGGGTTCCCAGCAGTTCACGTTTCCTCAGATCAATAACCACGGTGTCATCGTCACCCGTGAACTGCTCTCGGGTAATAGCGTTGTCCGCACCTGGCGACTCAGCAATCCTGGGGATTTCACGTTACTGGCCTCCACGACCCTTTCAGCCTTTAGCCAGCTCACACTACCAACTATCGGGAATATGCTCTTTCCGAACAGCGACCCGATTGTGGGTTTTCTTGGACGCGAGGGAGACCTCCCCTTTGCCTACTACGCCAACGATACGGGCTATCGGGACATGCAGGACAAGGTGAGCGGATTGTCCGGTACGGTATTGACGAGTTTCCGCTCCATGGCCGCGGCGACCGAAAAGCGCACGTTTGTGGCCCAGTACAGTACGAAGAGCGATAACGGACGGATCGTTGTTTTCAGTGATCCGGGCGATGAGGGCCTATGGGAAAGTACTCTCATCGCGACGACGGTCGGCAGCGATTGGCTGAACTTGGGAAACACACCCGGCATCAGCGACAACGGCAGGGTAGTAGCGTTTGTGGGGGAGCACCGTGTGGCTGGACCTGGGATTTACATCGCCGTGGCAGTTGGCGCCTTCCGCGCGGGATTCCAGCTCAGGCGTGTGTTCGGCATCAATGATATTATTGCATACGACGAGAATGGTGACCCTATCACCTTCGCCTCCTTCGAGTTCGTGAATCGGGTGGGCGTATTGCATCAGGAGCGCGGGAGTCCGGGCTTGAAAGATGACTGCATTTTGCTTGTCTTTTCAGCCACACCGATACGAGCCAGCCGCGACAATCCGGCCGCACCGGGACGACCGCTCCTGTTTTCGGAGAAGCGGGGAATATGGAGCCTGCGGGTTGATATTGAAGAGGAACTCAGAAACCCGCCCGTCCTGCAATACCATGCAACGACTCCGGTGCCGGTTCTTCAAGAAGGGGACGTGATTGACGGCGGCACGGTTGAGGGGTTGACCCTGTACGATCCGTTGAGCTTACCTGCGGTGGGTTCCGACGGGGCGCCGCATGTTCCCCAACCCGGTGATCATTACGTCGCCTTTTCCGCCCTGACTGACCAAGGGGTGAAAGTCGTTCGCGGCGCCAGACTGGATACCGACGGCGACGGTCTGATGGATCATTGGGAGACCACCGGGATAGATATGGACGGCGACCAGCGACCTGAGCTCAAGCTGCACCTGTTCGGCGCCAATCCCCTGCGAAAGGACCTTTTTGTCGAAATCGACTGGATAGTGCCTCGTCAAGCCGGTGGATACAAGCCGTGGACGAACGAGTTCGCCCCGTTCACTCCGCAATGGGTGGCTGCTATGTTCGCCGAGGCGCCGGTCGAGAATCCGGATGGGAGCACGGGAATCACGCTGCACATTGACGCCGGGCCGGGCGGTGCGTATGAAGTGGAACCTACACGGAACAGATATGGGTTCGCTGTGGTGAGTTTTGCGCGGGATTCCGTGAACATGGGAGAGGACAAAACGCTCCTGGCCGGAGGGGACGAGATCGGGATGCCGGGGGACCCGGATGCGCACGTGGATGTCGTGCATTACGGATTGCCTGGAAGTTTCAAGGTCCCCGGTCTCAATATCCGGTCATTGCATGAAATCAAGGAGGAGTACTTCGGGAACAAGGATAAATGGGCGCGGGAACTGGCATTCAAGTACGCGGTGCTTGCTGATTATCACGATTTCATTCTCAATCCAACCTCCGGTGAGCCCTTTGTGGGCAACGTGGCCTCCGCAACCTGGAACAGTGTGACCAGCACGGCGAATCTGCCGGGGGGGGGTATGGGCGCTAAAGCCGGGCACATCATTGGGATTACCAGTGGTGAAGGCGCTGGACAGGTAAGAACGATAGACGGGTTCACCGGCAGCAAGCAGACCTGGGTTCGACGGCCCTGGAAAACTAAGCCAGATGCTACCAGCAAGTTTGTACTCATAGGGGGCTGGGGAGGGATGGCCGAAACCGTCTTCTTGCCCAAATACGATTATCATTCAAGGCCAGCCAATGACGTCGTCATCTCGCTGGGGGGATACGGAGTCAACAATGGGGGGTGGCTGGCGAATCACAAGATCTTCTGGCACGTTCTCGCTCATGAGCTGGGACACACCCTGGGCCTGCGGCACGGTGGAATAGACCACCAGAATGAAAAAGTCAACTATCGCAGCTTAATGAATTACAGATATGGTCATGTCGTGGACAGTTACGCCGGCCCGGGCGATCTCGTGTTCAACGATTGGGCGTACATCAAATTCGACTTCCAAAACACCGGCTATATTCTGGGGAATTCGTTCATAAAACATCCGTGGAGGTTCCAGGAACCGGAGGACACCCCGGACCCGAATGTCATAGACTATGAGGAGCTGGTGGGACATCCTGTTGATCTCACCTCGCCAACGGTCGTTATCACCTCCCCTCCGGATGGTGGCACGGTGGACCCGGGCGCAAATCTTACGGTCACAGTTCACGCGGAAGACGATATGGGGATGGGCTTGGTTTCTGTACACTTCGATGTCAATGGGGACGGCATACTGGTGGGACAGGAAGAAAACAAGTCCGCCGCGGACGTAGGGGGAGGGAATTACTCCGCGCAATTCCAGAATGTCGGGGGCCCCTTCGGCGTCAGGGAGATTGTATCGTTTGCGGCCGACCTTTCAGGCAATCGAGGCATCGCCGTGTCGAGAGTGACCGCCGGCAGCGGCGCCGGGGGAGGCGTTACGTTGCATGAATCCAGCGGCACCATTCCCGCACAGCTCGCCACCGGGCAGCGACAGAAGGTTGAGGCGCCTCCCATTCAGGTTCCCGGTTCGGGGAATCTGACCTTCACGGTGACGAGCACACCGCCGGTCCGGCAACCGACACAGGACCTGGAACGTTATGACGCCACGGTGCACTATGTTCAGTTCAAAGGAAAGAGCATTGATCTGATGCCGGCATGCAATCCGCCGGGAAGCGATCCGGGCATCTGTACCTCCTCCTGGCAGGCGCCTTCAGGCGGGCCGCTTAATGTGGAAATCCTCGGACCGGCAGTCTTTGACGGCGACGGAGAGTTCCTCGGCCACCCCGCCCAGGATTATACGTTGAAAGTTTACTTCGAGGCTGTGGACGTGACACCCCCAGAAATAGAGATTACCTCTCCTTCGACAGGCGGTTTCGTGGGCATCACGGAAACATTGGTGGTCGAGGTGAATGTTACCGACGATTATGGTGTTGCATCTGTGGAGATCGCTTTTGACATCAATGATGATGGTTCCCAGGACGGGGCCGGCGAGACAATTTCAGCGGACGATCTCGGAGGGGGAACATACCGCGGGACCTTCCCCAACGTAGCCGGCGATGCCGGCATCCGGCCGATCCGGGTTGTGGCGACGGATTTCTCAGGGCATAGCACGCGGGAAACCGGGTTCGTGGAGGTCCGCATCCCAGACACAGAGCCTCCTTTCGTGGCGATCAAGTCACCCCCTGCCGGATGGCCCATCGAGCAAAACGACACCCTCACCGTCGAGGTGAACGCTTACGATGACATCGAACTGGCATCCGTAACGGTCATGTTTGACATTGACGGTGATGGAGCGACAACCGGAGCGGGCGAATCTGTTCTTGCAGAAAAAACCGGGGTCAATCTCTATCAGGCGGAATTCCCCAACGTTACCGGTCCCAACGGCTCGCGAACGGTTAACGCCGTCGCCGCCGACACCTCCCTGAACTCGAGTCCGGCTGCCGTCCCAGTCACCGTCGGCGGGGTTGAGCCGACGACCGAAACAATCTTCACGGACACGGGGCACATTGACGCCCAGCCCAGCGTATGGAGCGGCGGCAGCCAGCAGGTGATCGAGTACGACCCCATCGGGATACCCGGTTCCGGCACACTGACGTTCACCGTCACCGCGACCCCGCCTGTCCGGCAGGAAGTGCAGAATATTACCAGGCGCGATCCCTATGTAAAGCGGATCAACTTCAACGGCACGGACTATAACCTGACCTCCTCCTGCAACGACTTTGGCGCTGACCCCTCCGTTTGCAGCACCACCTTTGAAGCCACGGAATCCGGCACACTTGATTTCGAGATCCTGGGACCGGGCGCCTGGAACATCTGGGGCGAGTTCTCCGGGCACCACGCACAGGACTACACCATCGAGATTCAGTTTACGTCCGTTGACATCACGCGCCCGGAAGTGATCTTCACATTACCTGACATGGGAGGGGAAGTGGACCTCGGGAGTCCGTTGACGGTGGAGTTATCCGTTGTGGACGAGGTGGAGGTCGCCTCAGTCGTGGTCTCTTTTGACGTGGACGGAGACGGAGATAGCAACGACTTCGGCGAGCAACTGGCTGCTGACCGTATCGCTGGCGACAACTACCAGGCGATCTTTGCTGACCTTTCCGGCATCCCCGGCACGCGGACAATCGGAGTGCTGGCAACAGACACGTCTTTCAACAGTACGCGCACGAGCATGACCGTAGGCGTGGATGGAGTCGGCGCCGGCGAGACTGTCCTTTCCTCGCTTTCGGGCGCCATCCCTGCCCAACAGAGCGTATGGAACGGCGGCCAGCGCCAGATCATCGAATTCGACCCCATCGCTGTCCCCGGGATGGGGCGGATCACCTTCGTGGTCACTGCAACCCCCAATGTCCGACAGGAAGTTCAGAATATCGAGCGTCACGATCCCAAGGTGGTGAAAATCAACTTCGACGGCCAGGACATTTCTTTGACCCCCGTGTGCAACCCTCCGGGGAGCGACCCCGCTGTGTGCATCTCGGTGTGGGATTCCCCGGGCTCCGGGACGCTGGATTTCGAGATTCTCGGCCCGGCCACCTACAACATCTGGGGAGAGTTTCAGGGGCATCCCGAACAGGACTACACCCTCGAAATACTTTTCCTCCCGGGACCAACTGTCGCGGAGGTCACGCCGAATACCGGCTCTGTCGGCGGACACGAGACGGTCATGGTGAAGGGCACCGGCTTTGGATTCAATGCAGTTGTTCTCCTTGGAGACGTGCCGGCCACCGACGTCGTACGGATCAGCGACGAGGAACTCTCTTGCACCACCCCACCGGGCGTCCCGGGCAGTGTCACGGCGACTGTCTTGAACGCCGACCCTGAAGGGCTGCCCTGGAATTACGGCGGCCCCTATGGACTTTTCGGTGAGCTTCAGAACGGTTTCACCTATGAAGCGGCGCCGCCTCCGCAGCCGTTGCAAGCAGAGCATCTACTGGCTACGCACAAGGGCTATTTTCCCGCGGTAGGCTCCGAGGAAGCGCAACAACAGGAGACCCTTGATTTCGATATCCCCGCCGTCGGTCGGCTGCGGTTTGAAGCTTGGGCGTTCGTCCCCATCCTGAACCCCATCGCCGGTCCCTTTGATGATCCGGACAGCCTCGAGTGGCACAACGAGAGTACGGCAGTACGCAGCTTCAAGGCCGGCGACGGCTCGGGCCACTGGACAGAAGTTGAATACACCGACCTGAGCTATGCCTACGGGCCAGTGATCGGCAACTCGACCCGGGTCATCGGCAGCGAAGCGGCGGGTTCGGGCCAGTTCACCGTCAAGGGACCGGCGAGATGGAATGCGTTCTGGAGACAGTTCGGCGACTACGTGATGGTAAGCGCTCCGGCTCAGAACTGGAGCCTGGCGGTTTGGTTCGCCGAGCCACCCTCACTGACTTCAGTTTTCCCCGCGTCGGGGACGGAAGCAGGGGGAGACACTGTGACGCTGACCGGCTCGAATTTCGCCGAAGGCATCCAAATCCTATTCGGCGGCGCCCTCGCGACAAACGTCGTGGTATCGAATGAGAATAGCCTGACGTGCACAACTCCTCCGGGTCCGGCAGGCACCGTGTCCGTAGGAGTGGAATTGCTGGATATGACCGCCGGGTTGAACGACGCCTTCACCTACGAAGCGGACGCACAGCGTAAGGCAATCACAGAGTTCACGTTCAGCGCCGATGGAAGTTTCATTGTTGGAGTCCAAACCCAGGTGGGGAGAACGTACCAGTTCCAGCGAAACGACGACCTGATGAACCTTTACGGCTGGGCGGACGTTGGCGGGGAATTCGCCGGGACCGGCGCAGAGGAGTCTTTCACGGACACCACACTTCCGTTGCATTCTCTCAGTACCTTTTACCGGTTCATCATCAGGGAGTAGCTGCCACAGGCTTGCCGAAGCCGAGAGATACCTCCAGTGCGGACTTTTGTGGAGTAGCCCGCCCGCAGACAGCCGCATCATTTGGTCGTGCTCTGGCTTCGCAGAGGGTGAATGGACCGAGAATGGGACAATTTTGCCACCAGGCCTGACAACCACTTGGACTGAGCCCGAGACAACGTCCTGCCAAAAGTTCCATAGAATCCAAATTCGGCAACTGGCAACTAATGTCATGTCATACTTGTAATGTCGTAAATAATGTGGTATATTATCTTCATAATCAAGCCGGGAGGATTGAATATGAAGAAATACGTCGTGACACTTACGAGAGATGAGCGAGAAGCTCTCGAAGGGCTCGCTGCCAAGGGCAAACACAAATCACAAGAAATCCTCAATGCCCTGATTCTACTTGGGTGCGATGAGGGCGAAAGCCAAAAGAAGCGTTCGACCAACGAAGAAATGGCCCGTGTGCTGAATGTAAGCATGAGAAAAATGGACAGAGTGAAGGAGCGGTTTGTCGTGGAAGGTCTTGAGGTTGCGCTCAACGGGAGAAAGGGAAGCCGTATATATGCCAAAAAGGCAGATGCGGATTTTGAGGCGCATTTGGTTGCATTGAGTTCCAGCCAGCCGCCCGAAGGCTTCGCGAGGTGGTCTCTGAGGTTGTTGGCAGACAAGGTCGTCGAGCTCGAGTACATTGACAGCGTCTCCCACGAAACGGTGCGCCGCGTTCTAAAAAAAACGAGATCAAACCCTGGCGGCGAAAGCGATGGGTAATTCCTCCGACACAAAACGGCAGCTTTGTTGCGAACATGGAAATGGTGTTGGACGTTTACAATCGCCCACTCGACCCGCGTCGTCCGGTTGTATGCATGGACGCGTCCCCAGCAACTGATCGCGGAGACGAAATCCTGCATCCCTGCATCGCCCGGTCGGGCGGCGAGGTACGATTATGAATACGGGCGTTGCGGCGTGTGCAATATTTTCCTCGCCAGTGAGTCATTGGCGGGAAAGCGCATAGTGAGAGTCACCGAAAGAAAAACCAAGCGGGACTGGGCTTGTTTTCCGGAAGAGACTGCTGTTCAATATGGACGCGCGGAAAAAACAACGCTGGTCATGGACAACCTGAACACGCACAAGCCTGGGTCGCTGTATGAAACGTTTCCGCCTGATAAGGCAAAGGCGTTATGGGACAGGTTCGAGTTTGTGTACACCCCAAGCACGGAAGTTGGCTGAACATGGCCGAGATAGAGTTGAACGTGCGCGCGGGGCAGTGCCTGAACAGAAGAATGGACGATATGGAGCTTGTCAGCAGAGAGGTACGGGCATGGCAGGAGTTCAGAAACAACAAAAACGCGAAGGTCAATTGGCAATTCACAGCCAAGGATGCCAGGATAAAACTAACCCGGCTTTATCCGACACTGGAGAGTTGACACGACACTAAACATGTGGACTCTCTTGGAAAGGCGAAAAATGCTACAGTACGCGCGGAATGTGAACAATTGTCATAGATGGAGCGATCGAAGCATCACGCTGGGGCGCCTTGCTGATCGCGGAAGACGCAGGCGGGCCGAGGTAGAAAGATGTCAGTATTGGGCTCTGCACGAAAGGGGGCAACACGAGGGGCCTGAATCTGTTGACGAAAACCTTTGGACGGATGAAACGAACATCCAGTATAAATCCCTGAAGGTTGACCGCCGGTAAGGGCGAACTCGGCTGAGATTAACAAGCAACCCAGAGATGTCTTTGGAAGGAGCTTTGGCATGATTAGGTGGCATCACAGCGTAGTTTGGCCTGCTTCGATATTTCTGGTTTGCTTGGCCTCAATGAGCTTTCCCGTAGGGCGAAGCGAGCTGAGACCATCGCGTGACCCAAGTGAGAAGCTGCCTGCGGGCTATGTCCGCGGCGACGTGGTCAGCTACTCGTACGTTCCGATTCGGACCTGGACACCAAAGGAGGGTACTGGGATTCTCCCGTACCTGTTCGAGTACAGGTTGATTGCCTTTGACAATCGTAATTCCCTGGAGCACTACCACAAGGAGAACGTCCGCCGCATTGACATTGCCAGCGGGTGGTCCACGGCGATCATGCTGTATGCCCGCCACGATGAGTGGCGTGATGAAATCATCAATCTCATGATCCGCTGTTTCCGGCACCGGCAGTTGATCGTGCTGGCCAACTACTATGACCGCCAACCCAAGGACGGCGGGAGCTACAACAACGTCAAGCACATCCTCGAAAAGCTCTGGGAGACCCGCGACCGGGTCCTGGTCAGCCCGGAGGGCGAGCGGGCGACCGGCCGCCAGCTCATCAACAACATCCTGGCTAACAAGTGCGGCGACGAAGGGGAAGCCGGCCTTGGAACGACGGGCCTGAAAAAGGTCTACGCCGAGTTCGACCGCGTCATCCGCCTCCGGAAGATGGACGGCCAGCAACCTTTCCGCCACATCAAGGCGTGGTACAACATGATCGGCTACGCGGCACTGAACTACAACGGCGCCTACGCCGCCACTCAGGAGGACGTGGGCAAGCACGTCAGGATGAAACTGCCGCCCAACACGCAGTGCATCGGTGTGGACGTGTATCACTACTGGGGACACAAGTGGAGCCCCTTTGACCCGGCCGATCTCTCCATCCCGCGCGCAAGAGTCCGGGCACATGCTCGCGAATGGCAGCGGCTGCGGACTCGCTACTACCCCGAAGGACTCACGGTCCGCGTGTGCCGCAACAGCCACGACCCCAAGACCTGGCTCCCGGAGTGCTGGAACGACACGCACGCCCTGATGAACGCCATCGAGTTGGCCGGCGCCAACAACGCCATGATGTGGTACATCGGCGTCTCCGGCCAACTTGGCGGTACCCCGGACTGTGAGCCAGTGACCTACACGACCGCTATCGAGACCATGGAGGCGTACTACGACGAGCTCAAGGCGGGGCCTTGGGTAGCACTGGTCTGGTGGGTCTTCGGGGATTTCAGCAGGACGTGCCATGGAGGGCTGGATTACTACGACAGGACGCTGCTGCACTACACTCCAGACCATCCCGAAGGCATCCCCTACTCAAAAGAGATGCTCGACTACTGGCACGACGAGTATGTGGCCCTCAAGATGCGGATGTTCTGCGACGTCGTCTACAACCAATTCCGGCGCCTCAACGGCCCGCCGCCGAAGAAGTAGGCCAACAGCGTTTTTGCAAATCGTGCGAGCGCCAGGCCACCGCGCAATGACACAAATGGAAAGCAGAAAAATCCCATCATGGTGCGCAATTCTCTGGACATCAATGGGAGCCGGATGTCACGAAGCGGAGATGCGGGACGTAACCTACGTATAGGCCCTTTCTGGCCAAGAAGTCAACTGTACGGCGCGACTGCTCCAAAAAAGAGCTCGAATTTGTCAAACGACCACGCAGATAGCGTAGCCACCTGGTCTTAGCCTACAAATCAATCAATCCTGATTGTGTAGAACTTGTGGGCGGATACCATGTAAGAGTCGGTCCAGTTAGTCAGCTCGCCTGCCGACGAAACTGTGTCTTCCTCGATCCACTTCTCTGTGCTGATGTGAGCGCTAGGCAAACACATCTTTCGCTTCGCGGGGGCGTTTCGGTTCCCCTTCAGCGACAGTGCGCGCGATGCGGCGGCGAGAAAATTGCCGGTTGGTGAACGAATTTCTGTACACTCTGCGGTTCCACCCTCAGCCGCCGGTAACTGAGGCATTACCTAAACTGGCGTCATGGGCCCATGCCCGTAGGAAGTTCTTCGAGGCCGTGTCGTCGCACCTTACACATCATGAATGGCCCTAGAAAAGTCACGCGGTGTACGGATGGGAATGGACCGGAACCTCTTTAGAACGAGCAGGTCCTTGTCTCCGGTGACGATGCAATCGGCGCCTGCTGCGAGGGCAAGGCCGAGGATGGGAACGTCGTCGGGGTCTCGGCATGCGTCTGCCGGGAGTTTCTCGGGTCGAACGAGAATCGCGTTGTCCCGAAGGAGGCTGATGATCTCGTCTGCTCCCTTCTTGGGGACTTTTACTTTCTTGACAAGAGTCCTGTGACTCTCTCGAAGGAGATGTTCCGACACAACGAGGTCGTGGCTGTCGAGGCAGAGCTCGAATATGGCCTCGCACAGTCCGCGGGACGCGAACGCAGCCACGACGACATTTGTGTCGAGAACAATCTTCATGAAATGGCCTTGAAGACGTCCTCGTCCGTGACAAACCCCTGTGCCTCAGCAAAGGGGAGGACCTTCTTCCTGAGGGCACGGAACTTCTCGATCGTGACGTATCGCCACACCGAGTCACGGACGACGTCACTCACGGGCTTGTTCTGCTGCCTGCTGATTCTCTTCAGCTCGGCCCTCAGTTTGTCCGGTATTCTGACAGTGAGTGTTTTCATAGTGTAATACAATGTAGCACAGCGGACATCTCGTCGTCAATTTCTTTTTCCGGGCATCCAATGGCGTGCGGATGAACTGCCGGACGGATGCGGCGGCGGGTTTCCGCCACATCTCAACCTGGCAGCTACCCTTGGGCCTTGTGAAAAGCTGCGATCAGTTTCGTCGGCCCGTGCGCATCTTAGGGGGCACTTAAATACTTACACAAGCATCCCCGTCTGCGCCTGTGCGGACAGCCGTTAGTAAACCTCCTCGTGCGTCCCAACACTCTCCAATAGGATCGCCTCTCTGCCCTCATGCTCCACGAACTTGAAAACGATTCTCAGGTCATAGCTTGCACTGCACGCCCACGATCCCTTCAACTTTCCAGTCAGCTTGTGCGTCTGCAATTGTGGATGAAATGCGTCGTGTGCCAATGACACCAAGGCCGCTTGAATGTCATCTGCCACTCGTGGGTCTTTTCGGACTTCTCCGTTTCGCCGCGCGTACAAACGCACGTGTGCGAAGCAAGGGCCGTCTCATGACAATATGTCTCGCCTCAGTTCATCCGGTGTCGCGCGACCTACATTCCCCGCTTGGAACTCCTCTTGAGCCTCCCGGATATCCTTAGCAAGTTCCGCTCGCCGCTGCTCGATAATGCGCCGTCGGACAATATCCATTAACTCCTCTCGGTCTCCCAGAGACAATTGCTCAACGGTTTCCAAAACTTCCTGGAACGACAACGTTTTTGCCATGGTTTTCCTTTCCGGCCGCGATGGTTTCTGAACCTGACTTCAGATGTACTTCTTGCCACAACCCGCAGACCCCCTGAATGGGGCCATCTTGCGGAGCCTGTGGACTGTGCTCTCGGTTTGCTAACACGCCGAAAAACCTGCCAGGAGAGGTTCACTGACGCGTCAGCCTTCAATGCCTTGGGTATTCTCGCTCCGGAGCCGAGTCCTATGCTGGTCAGCATAAGACCTGTTCGCGGCCTCGTCCATCGGGCTCCACACGCCTTTCGGGCCCCTGACTCAACACATGGGTACAAATCACGGCGCTTTTCACGCCCTTATGCCCCAGCAACTCCTGAGCGGTTCCGATGTCATTATGGCAGACTACAGGACGGTGTCAAGCGGGATCCCGCCTAAGTCGCCTGGCGGGCGCGTGCCCGGCGCATATTCTTCGTCGCGGGGTCCTCGGATCTCGTGTGCTCCGTGGTGACGTTGGCCTTTGCCCGCCTGACGGCCGGGCGGTTTGGCCTTACCCGTTGAGGGTCCAGCCGGGGCGGTACTTTCGCTTGAGGAGGTCGTTGCCTTCGGCGCTGTTTGTGACCCGACCGGCGGCGCCGTCGTAGTCGAGTTTCTTCCCCACGCGGTACGCTACCAGACCCAGAAGCATCATCTCGACCAGCGTGCCGCCGTAATCGAAGTTGCAAGATGTCTTGAGACTTCCCTTGCAGGCGTTGACCCATTGCTTCAGGAAGTGACCCAGAGGCGGGATGAGCTTCTCCTTGGGGCGCGGCTTGTAATAGGTCATATCGGCCGCGTCGCCGGATGGAAGGAGTATGCGAGAACCGAAATCGGAAATGAGGATGCCCTTGCTGCCCTCGAACATGGCGCCGTGTCCGATTCTTTTCAAATCCACGTACCCCGTGGGCGATTTCGGCATGGCGCCGCCCTGGTACCAGCTCACGCGGATGGCGGGCCGCCAGTCATTGGCAGGATGCTCAAAATGGGCCTCGAGTTCGACCGGTGTAACCTCGGGGTCGAATTTGTCCCCCTTGGCCTCGGCGGAGGTCGGCAGACCGGCGTCAATCGCGTTCCAGGCAAGGTCCATGGTATGGCTGCCCATGTCGCCAACCTGGCCGCTGCCGAAGTCCCAATACATGTTCCAATTCAGGCAATTCAAGCCGGGGCTACCTGAGAAGTATCCCTGATTGTAAGGATGAAACGGCGACGGCCCGATCCACAAGTCGTAGTGGAGGTGCTTGGGCGGTTCGCCCTTCGCGGGCAGGTATCCGGGCCTACGAATCTGGCGATCACCCCAGGCACACACCTGTTTCAACTCCCCAATGGCGCCGTCCTTGACCAGCTCACGCACGCGGTTGAAATTCACGTTAGCGTGACGCTGCGTGCCAACCTGCGTGGCCAGCTTGTCCTTGTTCTTCAGATAGGTCGCGCGGACGACACGTACTTCCTCAACGCTGTTGCCCAGCGGCTTTTCGCAGAAGACATGCAGACCGCGATTCATCGCCCAGTTGGCGACGAACGCGTGCGTGTGATCCGTGGTACAACAGATTACGGCATCCAAATCTTTTTGACCGAGGCACTTGCGCCAGTCCACGTAGGTCTTGGCGTTCGGGAACCTCCTCGCGGCGCCGGCCAGGTACTTCTCGTCTATATCACACAGGGCGGCGACGTTCTCGCTCGAAATCGCGCCTTGGTGCGCCCGACTGCGGCCCCACACCCCGATTAGGGCGACATTCAGTTTGTTGCTGGGGGCGTTACGCCCGGCGAGTGCGCCGCTTGGGAGAATGAGCAGACCTGCTCCGGTGGTGACTGTGGACTTGAGGAATTGGCGTCGGTTCATGGTGGTACACTCCTTTCGCTCGTTGGGATTTCTCCGTTTCTGAGAATTCTCGCTGACATTATGGTAATGGAAGAAGCCCAAAGCGGTCAAGGTGACAGTGCGCATGGGTGGGGTCAGGCTACATTTCAGTGGGTAAGGTTGCTTGGGGTAACGCCGCCTTCCCGCGTCCGGGGGGATGTTGATGCTTTCACACTGGTTTTGCACGGAAATACGGCCACGCCCCCTTGAGACAAAAGCCTTGACACCCGGCGCGCGTTTTGAGAGATTTAGGCCGCGTTATCTCGCTCCGCCTGACAGTTTCATCAGACAAAGCGTGGAAGACGACTGGAGTGAGCTTATAAAGGCGCCCGCACAAGTGATGTTCTGAGGATAGGTTCGCCTTGTCGGGACGGCGGGGCCGCGGCCCAAGATACTTTGCGCGAGTTCTCACTCACTGAAAGGTTAGGTCATGATTCTGGTCGTAGATGATGACGCGCTGCTGGCTGGCGCTCTTGCTGTCGCTTTCGAGAAAGAAGGTTATCGCGTGCAGATTGCCAACGATGGCGGCGAAGCCTATCGCTACGTCAAACACCCCGACTGTAAGCTCCTCCTCCTTGACATGCACATGCCCCGCATCAATGGGGCAGAACTGCTGATACTTATGGCGAACGAAGAAATCAAAGTGCCGACTATCGCCATGAGCAGTTTCCGCGATTTTACCTCGGAGGAGCTGAAGGGATTCTCCGGCGTCGTCGCTTTCTTGCGAAAACCTTTCGAGATATCCGAGTTGATCGAACTGGCCAGGAAGTACGCTCCGAAGAAAACTCCCGCATGAAAACGGAAGACGCCTGCCGCGAAGAAGAAAATCTGAAGTTCCTTTCTGGAACTCTTATGACCGTGCCGTCTCGGAGGTGGGCAGGTTTCGCGGGAGCCGTGTCAGCCTCTGCGGACATGTTGCCTTACTCGCCGCGTTCGGTCCCATGAACAACTTGCCGACCCCGTCGGGAAACAAACGATGAGAATCATCGGGAAATTCGGGTGCGCGTTTCGGGGGATCGCTGAGGCCATCCGCGTTGAGAACAGCTTCAAGTTTCACTTTGCGGCGGCTATTGCAGCGGTCATTCTTGGACTTTTCCTGCACATCAGCGAAGCCGAATGGGCTGTACTGTTCCTCGTCATCGGTCTGGTGCTCGTCGCCGAAATGTTCAACACGGTCGCGGAACTCATGGTCAGGATGAGTACTCAGGAGCATAACAAACTCGCCCGCCAACTTCTGGACATCAGCGCGGGTGCGGTGCTGTTGAGTTCCATCGTTTCAGTCATCGTCGGTGCGGTGATCTTTGGAGGCAGGCTTTACGACAGGCTATTTCCCGGATAGAACTCGCTCCTCCCCGGCCGCCGTCGAAATTTTTCCCGGAGGCTATTCGCCGCAGCCCGCAGATTCCCCGACCCCACGCATTGCCATGCTTTGATGCAGGGCCGCAGCAGGGAACGATGCCGATGAAGATTGTTGCAGACGAGAATATTCCATACGTGGAAGAAGCGTTCGGCGGTCTCGGGGACGTAACAACCCTACCCGGCCGAAGGATTGACACGCTTTCGCTGCGGGGCGCGGAAATCCTCCTCGTCCGTTCGATAACAAGGGTTGACGCCACGCTTCTGGAAGGCAGCCGCGTGCGCTTCGTTGGGACGGCGACAATCGGGACGGACCACATTAACCAGGAATATCTGCGGTCGAGGGGCATTGCGTTTACAAGCGCCCCCGGCTCCAACGCCAATTCCGTCGCCGAGTACGTCGCGGCGGCTACGCTGGCGATTGCGAGGAGGAAACATTTACGGCTGAAAGGCAAAACAGTCGGCGTCATTGGCGTTGGAAATTGTGGAAGTCGCTTCGTGAAAAAAGCGCGAGCACTCGGGATGAGGGCGCTTTTGAACGACCCACCGCTTCGCCGCCGGACCGGGGATGAGAAGTTCCGTCCCATCAACGAGCTGTTCTGTGCGGACATCCTCACGCTGCACGTCCCGCTGACCTATGAGGGGATTGATGCGACCTACCACCTCGTTGATGAGGCTTTTTTGCGCGAGCTGAGCCCGCAATGTATCCTGATTAATTCATCGAGGGGAGCGGTTGTGGACAATCGCGCTCTTGCCTCCGCGCTCGATTCTCGCAGAATCGGCGGAGCAGTTCTCGATGTCTGGGAAAACGAGCCGAACATTGACCTGGAAGTTCTGGAGAGAGTGGACCTCGCCACCTCTCACATCGCCGGCTACTCCCTCGACGGGAAAGCCAACGCAACGGCGATGCTTTACAGAGCCGCCTGTGAGTTTCTGGGTGTGGAGACGCGATGGGAGGTGAGGTCGGCTTTGCCAAAACCCTATTGCGAGCGAATCGAGATTCCTGGTCGCGGGACCGCAACCTCGCTCGCGACCGACGCGACAAGCGACGAGGACATTATTGCCGACACGGTGCGGCAGGTTTATGATATTAAAAGGGACGATGCAGCACTGCGGCAGCTACCCCGAGTTGACGCCGGCGAGCGAGGCGACTTCTTCGACCGCCTCCGGAGGGATTATCCTGCGCGGAGGGAGTTCCGCAACACGGAGGTTGTTCTGCCGGACTCGGCGTTGCAGCTCGCGAATGCGCTGAGAGGATTGGGGTTTCGCGTGAGAGAATCCGCCGAGCGCTCGGACAGCCGGAGTGCTGACCCTCGCAGCGACTTATGACCGGGAGAGAGATGATGCTTGCAGGCAATGGTTACGAAGACCGGCTACTGGCGGAGAGTGAAATCTTTGACCTTTGCTCCGAAGCCCTGTCGAAACTCGACGTGTCCGGGAAGCGCCTTCTTGCCCTCATCCCCGATTCGACTCGTACCGCCCCGATGCCGCTATTCTTCCGGATTCTTTGCGAGCTGCTTCAGGGCTCCGCGAGTAAGCTCGACTTCATCATAGCACAGGGGACGCATCCGCCAATGAGCGACGAGGCTATAGATAAGCTCCTCGGAATGGCGGCCTCGGAGCGAAAAGCCCGCTACCCGGGCGTTGCCATTTTCAACCACGCCTGGGACGACCCGGACGCGCTCGCTCAAATCGAGACAATCTCCGCGGAGGAGATCGCCTCTCTCTCCAACGGCCTCATGCGAGAAGAAGTCGCCGTCACAATCAACAGGCGAATCTTCGACTACGATGAGCTTGTAATCATCGGGCCGACTTTTCCGCACGAGGTTGTGGGTTTCTCCGGCGGGAACAAGTACTTCTTCCCCGGCATCTCCGGGCCGCACGTCGTGAACTTCACGCACTGGCTCGGCGCCGTCATCACCAACCCTGTCGTGAACGGGAAAAAAGATACGCCTGTCCGAAGGGTCATTGACCGTGCCGCGTCCATGATTCCTATCCCTCGGGTCTGTTTCAGCTTTGTGGCAACCCGGGAGGGATTGAACGGATTGTTCATCGGCGCCCCGGAGGAAGCCTTCTCGGCAGCGGCAGACCTATCATCGAAAGTTCACATCGTCTATGTTCAGAAAACTTTCCGCAAAGTGCTCTCCATGGCCCCTGAGATGTACGACGACCTGTGGGTCGCCGGCAAATGCATGTACAAGCTGGAGCCGGTCGTCGCCGATGGTGGTGAGCTCATTATCTACGCCCCGCACATCACGGAAGTCTCCCACACGCACGGCAAGTATCTCGAGGAGATCGGCTACCACACCCGCGACTACTTTCTCAAGCAGATGCAAAGGTTCTCCCACGTCCCAAAAGCTGTCCTGGCTCATTCGACGCACGTCAAGGGGGTCGGCGCCTACGAAGAGGGCGTGGAAAAACCGAGGATCAACGTCGTCCTCGCCACCGGCATCCCGGAGGAGCGGTGCCGAAGAATCAATCTCGGCTACCGCGACCCGAAAACCATTCATCCCCGCGAATGGCTCGACCGTCAGCGCGAGGGCATCCTCTGCGTCCCCAACGCCGGCGAAGTCCTCTACCGCCTCGCGTGACAAAGCGGCATCCTTGAAAGGGGTAGTCTGGGCGGCTGTGCCTGACCTGCCATGCACCGCGCGTGCGACACGTTAATCGAATCCCCCGCTCGATTCAAGAACTGGGGAAACCACAACGATATTTTTCCGAAACTATCGTGCCGCCTTGTTACTCACCGGGTTGAGCCGTCCTGCTGGTTACACTGGCGGCATTTTGCCGGTTATTGGTCGGCGTCTTCGGGAATGAGCTGGAGGGGCGGCACGAGTCAGGACAAATGGACGGGAAGCGCGCTCTGCGCGTGCACGGGATGGTGGGGGTGCGCCTTGCGCACAATAGGCGGCAGGCCGCTCGCTGCGCGGCTGCGATCATCAAGCCAACACCGGCGATGGGAAAAGCTCGGTTCAGCGCGAACTCGCGGTCAATCAACATCACCGTCGCTTAGAAAGAGAATCCGACCGCAGTGTTCGCAAAAAATCAGTTCGTCGCTTCTCTTCAACTCCATAATCACCGATTTGGTGACAACCATGTAGCAGCCCTGGCAGACCCCATTGACCACCGGCACCACCGCGTTGGACTTGAGCCTTGACTCTCGCATTCGCTCATAAGTCCGAAGGATTGGCGTGCTAATCCCATCAACCAGACCCTCCCGCTGATTCGCCAGAAGTCTTTGTTTTTTAGTCAGCTTTCGGGGACCCATCCGCTCGGGCAAGCCCGACTTGTACATGGTGTCCATCCGGTTGTCGAAGCCTTGAAGTTTGCTTAACCGGCACAACTGCCTCTTCATGTACCTCCTCCGACATAGTGTCTTACGATCAGCCGCTCTCCGACAAAGAAACGAGCTCCTGAGGTTCCTTGCTCACCCCCTCCTCTCTCTCCATGATGTTGATAACCTCGCGAGCCGACATCGTAGCTCTCAACTCTTCCCGAACATCGGCGTCGCTCAATAATTTGTTTATTTTAGCCATGATTTTCAGGTGAAGAAAGTCCTGTGGCGCACATAGCATGAAGAACAGGTGCGTCGGCTCCCCGTCTAATGAATCAAACTCTACCCCTTTCTTTGAACAGCCGTAAACCAGCCCCGGAGACTTCACGAACTGATTCCCGTTCCGGCGAGGGTGAGGCACAGCCACACCTTTTTGTATCGCCGTCGTGCACAGTTTTTCTCGGTTGACAACCTCCCGCAGAAATCTATCCCCTTCTTTGATCGAATGCGTTCTTACCATCATGTCCGCCAGCTCCTTCAGGACTTCATCCTTTTTCTCTCCTGCGAGGTTCGTGTTGATGCCTTCGGGCTTCAAAAGCGAGTGGATGAACACCTCCTCCGAATTCCTGTCGAAGAGGGAATTCGCCGCCGCGGCCGCCATCTGGCTTTCCAACCACGCGTCAATCAGGTCTTTTCGGAATCGCCACTGGCTGGCGATCTTGACGGTAGGAATCAACCCCTGATGAGCGAGCTTGTAAATACTTCGCTCGTTCATCTTCAGATACTTCGCAACTTCCCTGATGGTAAGGACTTCGTCTTCTTCGTACATCGCCGATCTCTTGAAAAGCCCACTGCACTATTTTCCAACATTCGAGCAAGGATTACAACATAGTACACTATTTTACATCTGTCAAGTCCTTTTTTCAGCAATTCCGAAACTTTCTCGTCCTCGAGTCGGCAAAACCAGCTCAGGGATCCGCAATCGGCTATCCCGGGCGCGCTTGCGGGACAAAAAACGGCCCCGCCGAAAGGGCGGGGCCGTTTGTCTCTGCGTTGGCTGCCGGCTCAGTCGGCGCCGATGCGGAAGAACACCGCAGGCCCCGGGAACGGGACGGTTATGACCACAACGGTGTCCGTGATCGGCCAGTCCACGCCCGGCACCACCTGCCAGTTGTCGGCGGTCAGATCATCGGTGTACTCCATAGTGAAGTTCACGTAATCCGGGGCGTAACACCTGAATGTGAGCTGCCCGTCAGCGATAGTGAACGTGAAGATTTCTGGTTTTACCACCTCCGTCGGCTTCGGCTCGCCGGAGACCATGACGTTGTCAATGGCCCACCACCAGTCCCACGTGGCTTCGTAGAAGTGCCACCTGAGCTGGAAGGTCTTTCCGTCGTAAGCCGACAGGTCCAGCTTCTCAGGGCTGCTGTCAACCGCCGGATCGAGGTTGGGGTCAACCGAGTCCACGTTGTAGGACAGCAGGTTGACCCAGCCGCCGCCGACCTCCCGGATGTCCACCTCCGCAATCTGGGTGTGATCCGCGTCGTCAGGATAGACCCTGAAGTTCTTGCTGAAATCGAGCTTCAGCCTTATGTACTCGGTGCAGTCTATGTCCGGGGTGACGAGTTGCTCGTCGAGGTCGGCTGTGCCGACGAGGTCGCTGTCGGAAATCACGTAGTTGCCGGTCATGCCAGTGATGGCGGGATTCCTGTCATCGGTCTCGTCGCCCAGATAGTTGCCCGTGGTGCTCCACAGACGCCACCCGACATCCGGCTCGCCGGAGCCATTGACGACGTCCCAATTGCCGACAGTCTCCAGGTCGTTCCAGTCGTACAGGTTGGTATAATCCTCGAAGTCGTCCTCGAAGATGGCCTCGCGACTTATTGTCAGGTTGAAGCCGACGCCGATGCTGTCAAAGTTCATGCCTCCGGAGACCATCTTCACCCTCAGGGTATGCTCTCCCGGGGTGGTCCGGAAGGCGTCCGCCAGAGGCGCCCAGACGAACGCTCCCCAATCGCCGGTGGAGGCACTTACGGTTCCGATAAGCCCCTCGTCCCAGTAAAGCTCACAGGTGGGGTTGCTGGCTATCTTCAGGCCTACTCTCGCCCATCCGTCCGTGGGCTCCCCAGGGCCCGGCTCAGGAACATCGAGGGTGTACCGCCACCAGTCGCCGATGGTTGTCCATCCGATGTTCGGCGTCGCTTCGCGAGTCTCCATCCCGCAGTTGTCGTTCGGGCGGTAGAAGCGGCGTGTGTCATCCACCGGAACGTCGGTGGCGTAGAAGAAGTCGTAATCCGCCGGTGTGCCGACTGTGTCGGAGTCCGGCGCCTCATTGGCGGCGTCGCAGTTTTCGTATCCGGGGTACTCTCCTCCGCCGTAGTTGTAGTTCTCCGCCTCCACGACTGTCGGCACCGTTACCGTCATCGCTTCCGTGGCTTCGCAGAAGGGGCCTTCCACACCGTTCTTGCTGACAGCCATGACCTTGTAGCTGTAAGTGCTCCCCTCGACGACGCCTTCCGAATAGGAGGTCTGTCTGGTAAAGGCTACCTCCGCCCAATCGCCGCCGTCCACGCTGCGATAGACCCGATAGGCATCAGCGCCTTCCTCCGGCGGCGCACTCCAGCTCAGTTGCGCCCCGAGCATCATGTCCAGAGACACATACTGAGGCGCCGAGGGCACAGCATACACCGCGTTCTGTCCTAAAATCCCATCTCCGTTGACATCGCCTTCAAAGGCCAGCGTGGCGGTAGTGCCTGCCGGAACCTCGAGGGTGTAGCTGACAGTACGGTTGTCAACCTCGGCGCCGGTCAAGGTCCAGATAATCGTTCCGGGCGTGCTCAGGTCCGGGTTTCCTTCCGCGGAGGACACGGTGATGCCAGCCGGGATGTTCTCTGTGATTACCAGCGTCGCAGGCGGCGTGTCGCTGTTGACGTCTATTGTCAGGCTAACGTCGAGGGGCGAGCCCGGAGTGTAATGGGTGCCAAGAGTCCTGTCGCAGAATATGGGCCCAACCCAATTGCCCGCGGGCGGCCCGACTTCGGTTGAGCCTTCTGCTGGCACAACGGTAGGATTCCCAGCGTAGAGAATAAGCTTGTCTATCCTGTAGCCACCCTCTCGCCGACGGATATTCAGCACGTAATCGCCGGGGGTGTCGAAAGTGATGAACTGCCCGGGCTCGGTTATCCAGACCCAGACGTCGACGGGGGTGCCGTCATTGTCGAACTCGTTGATAGCCACGGTTCCGTCAACCCCTACCTGGCAGGAGTTATCACCGCCACCAGTGATATATCTCCTCAGGAGTGGGGTGTAAGTGCCCGCCGTGAGGATGGTGATGTCATAGCTCAAGTCGCAGCCGCTGTCCCACTCGGCGTTCTCGCCCGACGCCATGTCGGTGGTCATGTAGGTCGGATCTCCTTCCACGCGGTTCCAGGAGCGAATGTCCCCGTTGTCCGCTGTGGACGTGTAGTTCTCCGCTTCGCGGACTATCAGCGCTCCATGCCTGTCGTTCGCGGTAATTGTGACGGTATCAGTGCTGACACTGTCCACGTTGCCCAGACCGTCATCAACCGTCAATTGGAGAATGCAATCCTGAGACAGCTCGTAAATGAACGGAGTGATGAAGGTCGGGCTGGCGATGCCCGCGTTGAGGATTGTTCCGCGGAGGCCATCATCAATTTGCTCCCACAGATATGTCAGCGTCTCGGATGTCGTAACCGACCCGCTCCCGTTGAGGGCGACCTCCTGACCCTCGATGACTGTTTGATCCTGTCCCGCTACAGCAGTGGTCTTGAGATTCTTAATCGTAATGTAAACATCGTCCGTATAGCTCTCCTGGTCATCCTGGGCGGTGAACTGGAATGTCAGGAAAGTGTCTTCGTCCACGCTCGGTGCGGCGAAGGTGGTTTTGGCCTGATTGGCGTCGGCGATGGTCACTCCCGGCCCCCCCGTTTGCACCCACTGGAATCCGGAAACCGCCCCTCTGGTCGAGAAGGAGTAGCTCCCATCAAGTATGGCCTCGGTTCCTTCGGCGAATTCTGCGTCCACGCCGTACACAACTAACGGCCCCTGGTCCTGATTTCCGTAAACCTCCAGCTCGGCGATGGAGGTGAAGTCGGCGGTACCGCCCGGAATGCCAAAGAGCCTCATCCCGTTTCCTCTCACAGGCTTAATGGAGATGTCAAAACGCGAGAAGGGCTCGCGACCAGCCCTCAAATCGGTGAGGTCGTACGGCGGCTCTATTCTGACTTCCGGCGCCTCGGCCCAGGTTGCCCCCCCGTCCTGAGTGAACTCAACCGTCACCTCAGTGAACCAGCCGCCATCCGAGAAAAGGTTGCCCGCGCAATAGACGATCGCGTCAAACCACAGGTCTTCTCCCCATAGATACCCCCAGTAATCTTCGTCCTTGGCATTCCCGTCCCAGCTATCGTTGGTGTCGTCATAGGCGCCGTCGTTCATTCCGCCAATCCCGTAATGGGAAATCACGTATGTAACGCCCTGAACGTGGGGGAGGGGGGGCCTATCTCCAGCGGGCGCGGGCAACGCCACATTCCGCATAATCGTCACGGACACCGGCTCGGAGGCGGCGCCTGACCCGTAACTGTTTTTCGCTGCAACCCTGATGCTGACTTCGTCACCCGGAGTCTGATTCGTGGCCTCGTATTCAAGAGCATGGAGGTTCGGGGCGATAGGCACCCAGACATCCGGGAGGTATTCTATCTCTACCGCGTAAGCTTCCGCGTCAAAAACCTCATCCCAGGAGAGCCGGAAGCCCTTGTTCGTCCGCACCATTCGCAGGTTGCCGGGGGTGACCTGAGGCGCGTTGGGGGCGAGGCATTTCACCCGAACCTCGTCGGTCAGTGTGCCCTCAGTGGGGGACTCCACCGTCAGGCGGAATGTCAGCATGTAGCCGATGTCACGCACCGGGCTCTCGACGGTGGCTGTGGCGTTGGTGGGGTCAATGATGGTGACATGGGGCTCCTCGCCGACGATGACCTGTTCCCAGGCATAGCTCGTTGTGTCCTCGGGACCCGAGCCGATGAGGGTCACGGTTTGACCCGCCTCGGCCGGGCTCGGGGCGGCGGCGGCGCTGACTCCCCCCGTCCATTCTACAAGCTCGACGATGTCATCTGAGCTCAACGCCCGGTTATAAATGCGGACTTCGTCAATCAGGCCGTCCCAGCTCGCGCTGGCCCCCTCATCCTTGCCACCCTTGCCAACAATTACCTTCGAGAGGCCCGTCGTGGCGCCGGTCTGGGCGGGGTCGTCGAACTGCGGTGTGTCCAAGACTCCGTTGATGTAAAGGCTCAGCCCAAGTCCGCTCGTCCAAGTCAGCGCGATGTGCTGCCAGTCGGTAGTCTGGACGTTGCTTGAGCTTTCATCCTCTTCACCACCGCCGGTGCACGGAATCCCGTACTTGATGACGCTCGTCCCGCCGCCCGCGGAGCCGGCCGCGTCATAGCGTATGTCCCTCGTATCGTTCCCCGAGGGGTCGTGGAAGATGATGAAACCGCTGTCCGTGCCAGTTACGTCCGAATTTATCCACAGGGCGATGGTTAGGGCATTCAAGCCGTCCATGTACGATGCCGCGTTCTCGGCAACCACGTGGTCGCCGTTACCGGCGAAGTCCAGTGCACCCTTTACCTTGCCAGCCACCCACTGCGGGTCGTTAACGAGGGCGCCATCACGGCCGTTGCCGGATTTGTCCACGGCGACCGCCCCGGAAACATCATCAAACGTCCAGTGCACCAGCAGACCTTCTTTGATATCGGCGTTTGCCACACCTACAACCAGTCCCAAACTCAGAAATACAGCCCAAAAAGTGATACGTGCTGCTCGCTTCGTCGTCTTCATTCTGGCGCCTCCATGACAATGGTTAGTTAGGTTACCCATTAAGATACTCTCACCCGAGCCCATGAGCGCTCGGGAACACTTTCTTTCTTCAACCCGCCGGCCGGTCTTTTTTGCAAGCACGTCCAGGCATCGCACTGCCGTCCGCGGCATCGCCGCCTCAAATGGCTTCGCCTGCGTCTGCGCTCGCGGTCGGGTCATTCGGCGCGGACGCGATAGAATCCGGCGGAGCCGGAAATGCCAACATCCGACGAGCTCGTGCCGGTCAGCGGACCGGCGACCTCACTCCACGCGCCGGTCAAATCGGCGGTGTAGTCAATGTAGTAGGTCTCGGTACCGAACACGCCCCACGTGACACTCAGCTTGCCCGCAGCGATACCGACCGTCAGGATGACTCCCTTCGGTGGCGGAGGCACCGGCTTCGGCTCGCCGGAGACCATGACGTTGTCAATGGCCCACCACCAATCCCACGTGGCGTCGTAGAAGTGCCACCTGAGTTGGAATGTCTTTCCGTCGTAAGCCGACAGGTCCAGCTTCTCCGGGGTACTGTCAACCGCCGGGTCGAGGTTGGGGTCAATTGAGTTCACGTTGTAGGACAGCAGGTTGACCCAGCCGCCGCCGACCTCCCGGATGTCCACCTCCGCAACCTGGCTGTGGTCGGCGTCGTCCGGATAGACCCTGAAGTTTTTGCCGAAGTCGAGTTTCAGCCTTATGTACTCGGTGCAGTCTATGTCCGGGGTGACGAGTTCCTCGTCGAGGTTTGCCGTCCCGACGAGGTCGCTGTCGGAGATGACGTAGTTGCCGGTCATGCCAGCGATGGCGGGATGTCGGTCCTCCGTCTCATCGCCAAGGTAATCGCCCGTGGTGTTCCACAACCGCCACCCGACATCCGGCTCGCCGGAGCCATTGGTCACGTCCCAATTGCCCACAGTCTCCAGATCGTTCCAATCGTAGAGGTTGGTATAGTCCTCGAAGTCGTCCTCGAAGATGGCCTCGCGACTTATTTTCTGGTTGAAGCCGAGGCCGATGGTGTCAATGTCCATCGCTCCGGACACAAACTTCACCCTTAGCGTATGCTCGCCGGGCGTTGTCCGGAAGGCGTCCTCGAGGACGTACCAGCGGAAGTCGTCGGAACCACCCGTGGCGAAACTCACGGTTCCGACAAGGCCCTCGTCCCAGTAAAGCTCACATGTGCCGTTGGAGGCTACCAGCAGCCCTACCCGGGCCCAGCCGTCCGGGGGATCCTCGGGCCCCGGCTCGGGAACATCGAGGGTGTACCGCCACCAATCGCCGACAGTGATCCATCCGATGTTCGCCGTTACCCGGTCCTCCTGCATCGCACAACTATCGTTGGGTCGGTAGGTGTTGCGCGCGTCGCCCTCCGTGGTATTGTCGAAGTAGAAGTCGTACTCCTCCGTCGTGCCGACTGTGTCGGAGTCCGGCGCCCGATTGGCGGCCGGGCACTCTCGGTATCCGGGGTAGAGGCCTCCGCCGTAGTTGTAGTTCTCCGCCTCGACGAGTGTCGGCACGATTACCGTCGCGGCTTCGGTCGCGTCGGAGAAGGGGCCTTCCACGCCGGTCTTGCTAATCGCCATGACTTCGTAGCTGTAGGTGCTCCCCTCGACCATGCCTTCCGAGTAGAAGGTTTCCCTGGTAAAGGCTACCTGTGCCCAGTCGCCGCCGTCCACGCTGCGATAGACCCGGTAGGCATCAGCGCCTTCTTCCGGCGGCGGACACCAGCTTAGGGTTATCCCAAGCGTGGTATCCAGAGTCGCGTACAGCGGGGCCGTGGGAGCCGCATATAGCGCGCTGTCTCCGTAGATGTCCACGGTCGTTGCCCCGAAGGAAACGGTTCCGCCGAAGTTGACCGCGGCGCTCGTTTCCGCGGGGACCTGCAGCCAATAGGCGAGGTCTGTCACTCCCCCACCGCTCAGAGTCCACGTGATAGTGTTTTCCCCGACACTTCCGTCATGGGTGACGCTCCCGGCGACTACCGACAGGCCTTCAGGAATGTTCTCCGTCACCGTGTACGTGTCAGGGGGATTGGCGGGATTCGCTCTGGCCGACACGGAAACGTCAATGCTCGCACCCGCCTGATAGGATGTGGCGAGAGTTCTCAGGGCATAGGCATCGGTCAGCTCGACCGACTCATACTCATAGAGTTTCCTGATCTCCTCCTCGCTCAAGACCCGGTCATAAATGCGGACCTCGTCTACAAGCCCCGTATAGTAACGTGAATCATTAACATTCCCTCCGATGGCAATTATGGATTGAGCATCCAATGGGCCACTATTGGCATGATCAAAGGTTTTCTCATGCTTCCCGTCAATGTATATACCAATTCTCTGCTGCTGTGCGCTTCGCGTCGCGACGACATGCACCCAGTCACCCGTCACAACATCCAGATCTGAGTTTACGGACAGGTCAGGGTTTCCGCAAAAGAAGGAGAGTTTCGTCCCGAGAACTGCCAGGATAAAGTCATTCGCCATACCACCAACATCCGACCACATCAGTCCACTGCCCTGATAACCCTGGCCACCCACCATAATGCCGGGTGTGTCCGTTTTAATCAAGGCCGTTAAGGTGAAGTCATCCTGCACGATCCGCGGGATCCTCACATAGTCGCCGGCACCATCGAAGTCCAGCGCGCCGCCCCTCTTTCCGGCCACCCACTGCGGGTCACCTTGCAGGGCGCCATTAATCTCATTGCCGGAGCTGTCGTGAGCGGTTGTGCCCTCCGTTTCGTCAAAGGTCCAGTGCCCCAGCAGGCCTTCCTTGACCCGGAACTGATAGAGGTTTTTCACAGTGACGGTTATCGTATCGGTGCTGACGGGCCCGACTCCATCGTCCACCTCAAGCTGGAAAATGAGGTCGTCGTTGTAATCCCATACCGCAGGGGCGGTGAAGGAAGATGTGGCAGTGTTTGCTCCGGTCAGGGTTGCCTCTGTCCCGTGGGTCTGGGTCCAGGAATAGGTGATGTTCCCGGAGGTCGTGGTCGAACCGGTTCCATCCAGGGTCACATCGGTGCCCTCGTAAACCCATTCATCGGGACCGGCAACCGAGGTGGTGACCTGATTCTTGATGGTGATGGAAACTTCATCGGTATCTGTCTCCGTCCCATCTCCGGCCGTGAGCTCGAAAGTCAGAACGGTATCGGCGTCCACGCCGGGAGCTGTGAAGCTCGCAAGGGCTTGGTCGGCTCCGCTGATGGCCACGGTTGCTCCTCCCGTCTGAACCCAGGCGAATCCGGACAGCGGTCCTCTCGTTGACAAGGAG
>CAZXGF010000027.1:0-73397 GCA_964640185.1 uncultured Verrucomicrobiota bacterium
AAATCAGGCAAAAAAAAATCTCAAAATCGCAATCAGGTGCGGAAGTTAGGCTAAGAGCATCTTCTCTTCGGATCATCCCAATTTTCATCAGCCGGTACCCCCACCGCAGATTGACGCCTATATTGGCGGCGGAGGTTCGATCGTTTGGAAAAAGGTGAAGGTACCACCCAACGTTCGCGTTATAGACAAGCGTGAAGAAGCGGCGCCGGTCAAGCTGGTCGGAGGCGGCCTGCCTGATTTGTTCAAGGCGAGGTGAGATGCGGGATGTAACACCTACTGAAAAATGTCTCCCTCACTTTTGCTTGATAATCGCCCTACTGGGCGAAATCGGGCGCTTTGGAAACTATATTAAGGCCACGGCCACCCAGGTCCGATATCGTGAACCGAACAAGGTGCGTTGATAGGGCGATGTCGAGCTATCTGGCGAAAACGCCAGCGACTGTCGCGGCCAGTTCTAATTGATGATGTTTACTTAGCATTATGAATTGACCATGTAACCGTGTTCTCTCCCTGCTTGAGGTCCGCAAGTGGCCCGGCGACTGGTCGTGAATACTTCCTGCCATTGAAGTCTGTATCCACTTTGATGGGGTTGCCGTAACGATCCTCAATGGTTTGCCCGACAGTCGGAAAGACACCGACCAGCTCAGCATTGACCCGCGGCCCTTTCACACGGAACGGCGAGTCATTTATGGAAAACGTGATCGTGGTTCTCAGAGGATGATCTTTGATGGTAAATGCAGTGACATAAGGGTCAACCATGCTGTTCTCATCGCCGAAGGAGCTCTTCTTCGCCCCCTCCAGGAAGACGTTGTAATCCGATACATAGCCCGAAGCCGTTTTCACCCGGTCGAGTCCGCGTCGCACAAAGATGTTATTGAACCACTTGTCATCCTGGGCGGTGCCGGTTTTGCGACTGACCCCTTTTGTCGTATGCGGGGTATAATACGCGGAACGCCGCCCCGTGTCGGGACTGTAGTCGTACCCGCAAGCGACAAACAGGTTGTGCGCGAAGACCGTCGCCTCGGAATTGCTCCGGACCGGCTGTCCGACGAGGATGTTGTTATCAACAAGAATGGGACCGTGGTTCATCTCCAGGAAAACCGTGGCGGCTTCGGTGTTGTAGATGACATTGCCGGTGATCCGGATGCCTTGGTTGGCATAGTCCATCCAGATGCCGAAAGCCCCCTGCTCTTGGTGATAAACACCGCGGATCAGATTGCCGCTAATGACGGTATCCACGCTATTGTGAAACTTGATGGCCGCCGTTTCCCAGCCGCCGAACTCCCTGCGGTAATTGGTGTCCTCGATGAGATTGCCGGAGATCAGCGAGCGGGTGGCCCCTTTCTGGCCGGCGATGCCCGCTTGTCCGCACCGCCGGATAACGTTGTTGCGGACGATGTGGTCCCCGTACGCGTCTATATCGCTGTAATCCACCCCCGGCGCATGTCCCAGAATGATGCCAACGCAACGGGCGTTGGTGATCGTGCAATTCTCGATGATCCAGTGCTTCCCCATCCGCGGGCCGACGGCGCCCGTTTGTAGTTCCAACACTGGAGGCGCCCAGTTCGCCGCTGCGTGCATGAAGTGAAAGCCGGCGACGGTGATGTATTTGAGACCGGTGATCTCGGGCATGAAGAGGCTTTCACGAGCGTTGATCTCGGTCAGTTCCTTGTTGGGATTGGCCTTGCCGAAATTCGCCCGAATAGTAATCACTTCTTCGCCCACCCGACAATGCCAGCTTTGCTCTGCTTCATTTACCTCTTGCGCTGTCTCTTTCTCGTAGAACGCTTCCCCATTGAGATAGACGTCCCCGCGATGATGCCACTTGCCGTAGTTCAGCCACCCGCCGGAGACCTTCAGCGAGTAGGGATTGTATTCACCGAAGAATGACGCACGTAATTCGACTTTCCAAACGCCGTCGGCTTCGCGGGTCCAGGAGGTGATGCGCTCGGAACCTTTGATGATGGCTTTTTCGCCGGGCGCTGCTCGGTAAGTGATGCGTTTGCTTTCACCGTCGCCGCCACGAACGGGTCTGACCCATTCGCGATACGTTCCTGCGTGAACATTCACGGTATCCCCGGGCTGGGCAACAGATGCCGCTTTATTGATGGTAAGATATGGACTGCTCTGAGTGCCGGAACCTGAATCGCTTCCCGTCTTCGCCACATGAATCTCACGCGCAGCTACGCCTGAACTGCTTGGGACAATTAGGGCAATACATGCCGCGATTGAGATGACCCATGATCTGAGTTTCATTTGTTTGATTCCTCCTAACCTGAGTTTCAATTTGCTGAGGCGCCTGGCTACGTGCCACAGCACCCTCCCCGGTGTCAGAATCTGACTGTTACAGTCCGACCCGGAGCCTGAACCGGTTCACCCCCACGCGCGTGGGGACAATCTGGAGCCTGAGCGAGAACTGAAATCGGTACTCGGTTCACCCCCACGCGCCTGGGGACAATAACTCCTCAAATTCTTCTGAGTAGCTTTCTTTCGGTTCACCCCCACGCGCGTGGGGACAATGCCGCCGACCTCGCCGCGCTCAACCGCGTCGTCGGTTCACCCCCACGTGCGTGGGGACAATTAGGTGTCCGTGTATCCGCAATCAATCGCCCACGGTTCACCCCCACGCGCGTGGGGACAATGCCGTCCGCACTGCCACACATCACCCCGCTTGCGGTTCACCCCCCCGCGCGTGGGGACAATGTTCTGGGTCCCGTCCCACTCGCCCTTGACCGCGGTTCACCCCCACGCGCGTGGGGACAATCCCGCTCCCGACCGGCGAGGTATCAGGCAAGGCGGTTCACCCCCACGCGCGTGGGGACAATTTATCCCGACACGGGTCCCCCACTCTACACAACGGTTCACCCCCACGCGCGTGGGGACAATATCCGTGCATTTCGCCGATGCCGCCCGTGTTTCGGTTCACCCCCACGCGCGTGGGGACAATCCTCCAAACTACATTCCCGTGATTCCGCACACCGGTTCACCCCCACGCGCGTGGGGACAATAGCCATCATCATGTAGGCTCATTGTGCCTGCCCGGTTCACCCCCACGCGCGTGGGGACAATCAGCCGAGCACTGACCTCGTGGAGTTAGCAGACGGTTCACCCCCACGCGCGTGGGGACAATGCCGGAACATGAAGATACGTGCTGGGTCCCACCGGTTCACCCCCACGCGCGTGGGGACAATGAAAACGCAATCGAACCTTGAGCCAGCGCTCCCGGTTCACCCCCACGCGCGTGGGGACAATTCAACAGAAAGGTTAGCCTCCAAGTGGCATGTCGGTTCACCCCCACGCGCGTGGGGACAATACTGAAAAAAAACCGCAATTAGGGCATCCGGACGAGAAAAAGCCCTTCGAAGTCTTCGATTGAGCGCGCCGTCCGCCCCCAACTGCGCATCTGAAATCCCTGTTCGGTGGCGCTGGTATGGATCATCAGACAACCGCCTTCCTTTGCCTGACCGCACGCCTTTTCCCACAGTCGCTCACGAACCATGGCCGAAACCCGCCCCACGAATACGCCCGCCTTGGGTTCCAGGAACCACCGCGTCAATTCGCCTCGCAATCCCGGGGGCACGCGCTCAAGAATCAGAACGACCATCGTTGCCCTCCGTTTCATTCAGTTCCGGCGCGTGCATGCGCCCGCCTTCCACGTTGCCCTCCGCTGGGTCCCACAAGGAGCCCGGGGCGGCGGGTTCGCGGTCGAACTGTTCACCGTTGCCGCCCGCCCCTTGCGCACGAAGCCCCAGCGCCATCTGGATATCCGGAATGATCTTTTGCAGAAGTCGCGTTGAGACAAACATATCGCGGCATGTCACGCGCACCCGTCGCTCCAGTCCATCTTTCCCTTCGGCGGCGGCGCGAAATGCCGCCGGGACCGTGACCTTTGTCTTGTATATATCGGCGACGTCATACACGAACGACAGCATCTTCCCGGTGTGGATGAACCCCAACGCCGGCGAGAAGCCTGCCGACACAACGGCGGCATGGGAGATGCCGTACAGGCAGGAGTTGGCGGTTGACAACGCTCGGTTGACCGGGTCGGCGGTGCTCCACTTGTCTCGACGGTAGCTTCGCCCCGACCAGGGCACACCGGTCTCCCGGGCGGCTCTGGCGTAGGTCTCCCGAACGCGGATTCCCTCCATGCCGCGGATTTGCCGGAGAGTCAACGCCGGATCCAGCTTCTCGGGAAACCGCAACTGGTAGAGGCGGCGCACAACCTGCATGCGGAGCTCCTCGTGCGCCCACATTCTCGCCTGGTGTAGGAGGTTGGATGCGCTGCGCGTCTCGCCCATGCCGACCGCGTAGAACCGCACCCCCTCTTCCCCGGACCAGGCCACAAGGCACCCGTGGTCGGCCAGCACGGAGACGGCAGCGTGGGTGATCGAGACGCCGGGTCCGAGCATTAACAGAGCCAGATTGGCGCAGGGGACAGGCGCCTTGCCCGCGGCGTCGTGGATGGCAACCGCCCGGGCTTCCTGGTCTATGCGGCAGTGCTCGACGTAGAGGTAACTCCAGCCGTCACGGAACTTGGGGAGAACGTGCAGGTCTTGAACTCTCATGTCGCATCCTCCGTGAGCGAGCGGTTGACGGGCGCCACAGACAGAAGGCCGAAACCGAAGGCTTTCCCCGGCCCGATGCCGTGGACGAGGGTTTCCTGAAAACGCGCAGGGTCGCTGACCCCGAGGGTCCCATCGTAACGGACAGAGCGCAGGCGTTGCCCCTTGTCGTTGGGTGTCTTGTTGACATAGACGTATCCCGCCTGAAAGGTTGTAGAATCCTCCTCGACCGAGAATCCCGCCGGCCCTGCCCGGCGAGCGAGCCATTGATAGAGCTGGTCGGTGGGCACAGGCACACGCTTTCCTACCCATTTCTCAGCGACGGGCTTTCCGTCCTTTTCACGCGAATTCCTGGAGAATCGTTTCGTTGGATTTGCCATCAGACGGAATCTAAGATGCTGCCCCTCTGCGAAGCAGGGATCGAATGACCTGACCTCCGGGGACGCCGCGAGAAGATAACCGGCGTTGTGAAAGGCGTAGGCCCAGTCGGGCTTCACGGCGGACTGCACGAGGATGGCGACCCCACCGCCTGGCTGTGGTTCGATGCGAAAGAGGAACCCGGCTTGCCTCCCCCGATTCACATGAACTTGCCCATGGGCGAAGTCTTCCGGCTTGAAGGGCTTGAGAAAGTGCTCATCGTCGGATTTCCTGGACGCCGACGGAAACGCCATGCACAGGCGCTGGTGAACCCGATAGAGGTTCCGCAGCCACAGCCGCCCGGGGCGCGGGCGGTCCGGATTATCACCCAAGTCTATTTTGAGAAGTGAAAGAAACATTCATTGCTCCTTTCCTGGCGTTACGGCGGGTTCAATCTCGAAAAAGCTCTTGGAGGCTGTTCGCGCGGCTTTGAGCAACTCGCGCCGGCGGCCAAGACGGCGCTCGGTGAGAAGCCGCTTGATCTGATGGAGAATCGCTTGGCGTTGGGTGGGGTCCGAAGGATCGACCCGCCGCCTTCGCATGTCATGTCCATACTCCAGCATGTTACAGGCCTGGTGACAGAGCTTGCAGAGGGACCGGAGGGTCTCAGGACGGACGTCCTCGTAGTCCAAGTGATGCACCTCCTCGGCGGGAGATTTACAGAAGACGCAGAGATGGTGATCCCACTTCAGGCGGATGGGGCGCGCGGCGCGGTACCGGGGTCCGTAAGGGTCCTCGCGGGGGGCGGCCCGGCGTGGGTGCCCGTACGTCGCTGCTGCCACGGGCACGGCCACGTGCCCGGCGATGACCCAGCGGGATCCATGGCTGTAAAAACCGAAGACTCTGGGAACGTCGTGTACGAGCCGCGCGCCGGCGGCGGGCGGGGTCCCCTGTGAATGCTCGATGACGGTGTCGAGCGTGCGCGTCGCGCTCCGGTCGTTACGGTCAATGGCTTCCATTCTCGGCCGCCACGGAACCGACGAGAGAGCGTCGCTGACGGTGTTGAAGGTCCCGGTTCCGGCAAAGATCGGCTCGGCTGGCACGCAGCACTTTCGGCCGAGAAACAAGGGCCAGGTCGGATTTTGGAGGGCCCCGGCGCAGGCGTTGATCGTGTCGGAATCGCCCTGGAGCGCTACGAGAAAGGAGGCGTCATAGAGATATTGACGGCGGCAGAGCAAGGTTTCGTATTCGCGGGTCGGTGCGGTTTTTTTTGGCCCTTTTCCGTCAGCCCTTCGGATGCCAATCTTGGCTCCGGCGGTATGGTAATCCCAATCCAACGTTCCGCTGCGATCGACGCGCACGCCCATGAGTAGCGGTCTCAGCGGCTCAAGCTGCTGCCGTGAATCTTGACGACGAACACCCATGGCGCAGAGCAACATCCCCAGGACGCCGGACTTGCTCGGGTAAAGGTCCGTGCGGCGTAACTGGAAACGCGACGAGGTTCCCCACGACTGCATAGGGCCTGCCAGACGCAGGAGGAGAGTGTTATGGCCAGCGCTCATGGGGTACCCTCCTTCAGGAGTTCGAGGACAGAATTGACAAGAGCATCGAGTGTGTGAACGCGTTTGGCTTCTTCGATATCGGTTGAAGCAGAGCCCACTGCGAGGAGGGCCCGGGTCATGTCCGCGGGCGCGAAGGCCTTGGCAACGGTATTGACGTAATCAGTCAAGGCTTTCGCAGATTCAGTCATGAGGTCGAGGCCATCCACAGGCTTAAGAAAGGCGTTGGCATAGCTGATTGGACACTTTGCCTTCGAGACCTCGACGAGGATGAGTTCAGGGACGCCGTGGGCGGCAAAGCTATTCTGCTTGCCTGTGGGATTGGCGAGCGCCGCGGCACGCAGAAGAACCCCGGCGGCGCGCGCCGCCTCGTCGTCTTGCCAAGAAAGATGCTTCTTCAAGGCATCCAGGTGGAGGTTGAGATACTTGTAGTAAACGGCCGAGTTGAAAAACGTTTCGTGCTCGCCGGAGCCGATATAGCCGGCACCTGTTCCCTGCTTTTTGTCATCCACGGCGGTGAAATAGTCGCTCTCGATAATCGTCTCGTGTGTGGCAATCGCATGGGCAACCTGGCATGCCGCCTCGACATCCACAACCAGATCGCTGGTGGTCATTCTTCCGAACAGGCCGATATCAAGTGTGAGGGACTCGCTCTCTTTGAGGATCTCGCGTTCGAATTCCCCAATACGCTTCTTATGCTTTTCCTTCTCGTTCTTCTTGCCACTCGTCCACGCCGAGTAAACAGCATTTTCTTTATTCCGCAGGTCTGCAATCAGCTCTGCAATTTCGCGGGCAAAGGGTGGTGGGAAGAAGACCAGTTGACCAGTCTGGTCTGTCGCATCACTCACAGCAGAGGAGCTTTTAGACTGCCCCTGATCCTTCTCACTCTCTCCCGCTTCGTGTGGGCCGGTTTGGCCCTCTTCGTGCTTAACAAATTTTTTGGCAAGAGCGGCCTTGACCTTTTTCAGGTCATCGTCAGAAATCTCCGGCTTTAGTGCACGCAACTCGTGGGCCACCATGCCGGGGAGGTATCTTGTTCTCACAGTACGATTGTCGCCGAACACCTCCTCGAACTGGATGGAATGCCGGATGTTATGCTTGAGACACTGACTGCTGATACGACCGCGAGTTACGCCGCCGAAGATGCACTTCTTCGGCTGCCCGGTGTCGTCGCGGTTGAGGTTGCCGGGGGGCATGCTCTGGAGCATATGAATCTGTACAAACATATTCCTTCTCCCTTCTTAAGGTTAGTCGAGTAATTGTTCAAGACGGTAACAGAGACCTATCCAGTCAACGGGCCGTGGATTTCGTTTACGCATATTGCTGTCGAGTGCGGCTCGCACAGCTGCCTCCAGCCGCTGGCCGCGCGGGAACGAGACCGGGTAAGGAGATGCGGCGGGGGGACCTTTACGACGTTCATTGAGCTGTCGTTTCTGCAGCGACAGAATTGGGCAGAACTGGGCATTTGGATCAAGGATGCGGACACGAGCAGGGACGGCGGCCATGAGTTTCAGCATCAGCCAAGCCACACCCCGCGACGGAAGTCCTTTCACTTTCTTATCACGAACTCCCCAATATAAACCGCTGAGCACGTCGAACGCGGCAGGAGAATACTGCATCCCCCGGTATGCGGCGTTCGATAGCGCGGCCCAATCGCTATACGTAAGAAGCCCCACAGCCGCTTGCACAAAAAGCTTAATGCCCTGGGGACGGCTCACTTTGGGTTCATTCCATCCGTCGAGGCCCTTGGCACGCTCGAGCCACTTGTCAGTGGGCAGCGTGGAGGGAATTGCATCAGGCGAAAGGCTTGTCAACTCAATTTGCCGATGATCGAAGGTTTTATTGTTCGCGGGATTTGTACAGGGAACGACAAGCAGCCAGCCCTCGTGGCCGGGGTTCTGTGCAAACACGATCGGCTTGCAATTCTTCTGGGGATCCGGAAGGTCGCGGTTCCCCGCAGCTAAATTCTCTTGGGAACTCTTTATCGTCTTGTACGGCGCATTCTTGTCTTGATTGTACTTCTTACTTGCATCGTAAGCAGCATAAAAGGCTGCCGGATCTGTCCATTCGAACAGTTTCTTGTCCGGCCGCTTCTTGGTGTTTTCGTTCTTCATATACACGATTCTCCCCACCGTAGGCACGTCGGTCTGACCGCAGTACCAGCAAACGCCTTTTTGGGGCGAGGGGAGGAATATGCGCCGGGGATTCCAGGTGAGCGCTTCGAGATAGGGGATTGGCCTGGTCGAATCAGGCGGCTTAAAGTGGCCGGACCACTTCGCTTCGCCGGCCTCGACATCCAGAGGCACGAGGTTCAGGCCAAGCGTCATTGCCAAGTTATCGCCGGTTGCGATTGCCATGATTGGTGGGGCATTATGTACGGAGGGGGTCAGCCCAGATCCGCCTGCTTGGGTCCACGGAACCACACGCAGCACGCCAAGAGTTGCGCAAGGGAGGCATAGGCGCATATTCTCATCGTCGCCGTGATGAAAGTGAGCTATGTTAGTGCCCGAAGCGAGTTCAGCGAACAAATAGCCGACTGACTTCTTCTTTTTTTCTGCGCGTGCAGAAGGGTCTTGCAGGAATGGCGATTTGTCATCGAAAAGATCAAAACAATGTGCTTCATTCTTGATACCGTTGAGCACCTGCCTTGGCATTGCGCCCTTGAGCAACGACCCCCGAACCTGTTCCACACCTCCGGCTAAGTTGGCTTTCCAGTAAAGCAACGTGAGCAGGAAGCGGTGCACGCCGAATAGATCAAGGGGGCTTGCTAAGGTGATGCAACGAATTTCTCCCCCTCTTTCGAAAGCGTCTATAGCGCCCACGCGACGGTACTCCCCATCCCTCATTAGGACGGGGATCCACTCCTCTTCGAGCAGGTTATAGTTCATGAACCCCCTCCAACACGCTGCGGTCATTGACCCGGCCGACGACGTTGCGAACCTCTCAACGGGACAACATCAACCGCCCGACGACTTCGAGCACCTCGACAATTGCAAAGTTGCGGAGCCTTCTGGCGGGCGAGAGGCCTATTCGCTTTCCCTCCATAGAGACTCTTTCACGGACCGCCGGTTGGGACGATCGTTCGGGAGAACTGCGACGCTAAGCGATTATATCACATTCCCGACCAAAATCCTCAATCATGAGAACTATGTCAAGCAGCTCCGAAACTTCGACGTTTGAGCGCGCGGCAACAAAAGCGTCGCGTCGTCACAGGCTGTCCAACCGTAAGGGTCCCCGCTGCGTCGAGGCCACGCCCAGAAAGCCACAATCAAGCGAGGAGGCCGTCAGACCCAGTCGCGCGCTGGCTCGTTTCTCTCTGGCTTCATCGCGAAGGCCCCGCCGTGCCTGGCAACCGAATTTCCATAGACTGCGTTGTTCTGGATGGTGCTGCTGCAAGAACAGCGGCTGTTAAAATCACACGCACACTTCTTCCTTTGTCGTCATCGGCATCGAGAATCTGATTCGCCCCGTAAGGGACCGCCAACAAGAAGGCCGTACGGAATCGCGCCACCGAACGCAAAGAACAGCACTTCTAATTATTGAAATCATAACGCGCCCCTCGATCTCCATGCAACGACTGATCCTGAAAGCAGGAGACCAGGTGAGCTTCCTGGCTGTTTGCAGCTCCACGAACGGAAATAGCAGGGGGAAAGGCGAGACAAACATGCGGGAGGTAACCCAACTTCCGCGCCTGATTGCGATTTTGAGATTTTTTGGCGTGATTTTGGGATGAAATGTAGATATTTGCGTAATCCCTCAGTTACGGGTGGCTGTGGGTGGAACCGCAGAGTACGCAGAGTGCGCAGAGGGACGTGGCATGGGCATCTTGCCCATGAGTGTTCATCCCGCGTTCCGCGGGACCTCCGCCGAGATGACACGAGGGCGCTTCGTCAGATCCGAGCGCCGCGCTGTCATTTTGCCTTCAGAGCACACAGTGACGGGCGCTGGCCAAACAGGGAAACGGAACTGCGCGCGAGGCTCGTCTGCCGCCCGTGGGACTGTCCTGTGCGTCCATCGGAGATGCGTAAATATTGTCTCCGCGCGCCTGCGCTCTACTCGGCATCTCCCCCTGAGACTGAGGCATTACCAAGGGGACAGGCCGCTCCCAAAGAGCCTGAGCCCAAGCCGAGCGAGGAGGACAACCTGGCGGCGGTTCATGCCGAGCTGTGGCTACTGGGCGCCCATTTTCCACCAGTTGCAGCACCGGGTCGAAACTCACATCTTCCTGTGCGTGCTGGCGCATCATCTGCTGGTGGCGACCGAGAAAACCCTCCTCGACAGTGGAATCCATACCTCCCGGGCTACTGTCAGGGAGAGGCTGCAAACACATGAGGTCGCAAACGTGGTACTGCCCACCGATGGGGACATCATCATCAAAATCCGCAAAGCCTCCACCCCCGAACCGCAACATGTCCAGCTTTACCGACTCCTGGAAGTCCCCAAACAAATCATGCGGCCAAAGAAAATCGTCATCACGAATGCCCAAATGTAGTGACTGAAAAATCGCAGCTCCCCTCTATTCCTCACTACAAACTGCGGAAGTTGGGCTAACTGAGGCGTCACTTTTCCCGAGAAAAAAAACCGTTGACAACCCCTACTCCGCGCGGTACTCAATATAATACAGGGAAAGGTCAGACTATCAAGTTCCCTGTCTTTTTGAGAATTCGTTCTTTGAGAGTGCGGATGTTTTCTGTCGTGCGAAGCGTTGGCGGCGATGGCGCAAATGGCTTCGGCGGGTGCGATTGCAGTGGGCGGTGGAGCATACGTTGTCCTCATAATCCTTTTCCCCGGAAACCGTCCCGCTCAAGCGGGATGGTTTTATCCCGCCTACGCCCGTCATCGGCGTTGCTTCCGCTTGAATGCCACGCGGTCTCCGTCAACCGGTGTCGCGGAGTTCCTGTCAGCAGTGAGGACCGGCCGGCGGGTGGGCGAAACAAAGGGTTCCCGAGCGTACGCAGTCTCGGGAAAAGTGTTTTGACTAACAGGTATAAGTAACTATCGTCATGGAGGTGCCAAAATGAAATTGAGCTGCAAAATCCTTACTGGCTTGGCTCTTTGGGCCGCTTTTACGCTGTGCGTGCCGAACTCGGCTTTTGGGGCGTGGGAGCTGGTGAAAGCGTTCGCCTTCGGCGCGGACGAGTGGACCCGTGCCACATACAACGAGCCGAGCGTCCAGTACATCAAGGTCGCCCAGGAAACCGGGCTAAACGGGACTTATGACGCAGGCCAAGGTCATGGCTACACGGACATCACTGCGCTGGACACCAGTGCGAACAACCGCGGCCTGTACAGCGGCGACGACGAGATTTACGACCAGTTCGTGGGGGCAAAGCTGTCGGCGGGCCCCGACCCCATGCTCTTCCGAATCGATGTAGAAAACGGGAATTACAAGTTCGTGGGGGCTGGCGGCGACGCCGACAACGCCAATCATGCCACGATCATGCGGGCCCGGGATGGGGACACCGACACGGAAATCCTGCTGTGCGACGACTTTCTCCCCACCGCTAACGGCCAGTTTTGGAGGTGCGAATTTGGCGACAAGGTTGTACCACCGGCTTCCACAGACCCTCCGAGCTTCCCCGCTGACGGCAGGATTGAGTGCCCCTTCCTGGAGGTCACCCAGGGGTATATCGTGATTCTGGAGCAGGTGGGCACTCACCCCGACGGCAATGGCGGCGACCTGTGTCTCATCGAGGTCTGGCTTTTCAAGGGCGCCACCGCCGGGCCCGATCAGACGGTCGAGGCAGGTCAAACCGTTACCCTCAGCGGCGCGGGGCCGGAGGACACAACGAGTTTTGCCTGGGAACAGGTCATCCAGGGCGACGAGCCGGTTGTCACCCTGGTGAACCCCAGCAACGCCTTATGCACATTTGACGCCCCGGTGCGTGACATCGGCTACATGCTGACATTCCGCCTGACCGTGGTTTCTCCAACCGAGGGCACGACTACTGACGAGGTTCAGGTGAAATGCATGGCCCCCAACGTGCCTCAGGTCGCCCCCGGCAACCTGCGAATGGTGCGCACGGACAGCGGCTTCTGGCTTCACTGGGATGAGGTTTTCGACGCCAGCGTTTACTCTGTGGAGATAGAATATCTGCCGGACATCTGGGTGCCTGTCGCCCCGAACGTCCAGGTTCTTGAATACGAGGCCAGGGATCAGGATCCGGGTAACGTCATCAACATCAGGGTCGTAGGAAAAAATAGTTACGGGTCAGGCGCCGTCTCCGAGCCTGTTTCCATGACCATTATGCGGAATCTGGGTTTGCCGGCGCCCTCTGGAGGTACGCCTCCGTCGGCGTATGTGACATTTTCAGGTGCCGACGCTCCCGGGATCAACAATGGCGCCCACGATGATGACAACAATAGCTCCGACGGCCAGTTCAAGACGGAAGATTTCTGGGGCTATCTGTGGGACGAGCCGTTGATCTTCAACGAGATTGATTATTACACCGGCAGTTTCTCCTGGAATGGTGGCTGGTTCACAGACCTCACGGTTCAGTACACGAAGGATGGCGAGACCTGGGAGGAAGTCGCGGCGGTGACGATTACGCCCGAGTACGATTTCGCCGACGCCCCAGCCAACCTCACCGAGTTCGGCAGATACGTTCTCTCCTTCCTCCCGGTCAGAGGAACAGGAATGAGAGTTTTTGGTACCCCAGGGGGCGTTATAACGCAAACCTTCACCTCCGTTTCGGAACTTGAGGTTTACGGCAATCAGACCGCGGGACCCCTCGTTGTTTACGGCGTTGATGCCACTTTCGATGAGAGAGCGGAGGCTGTTCTCGATGGGAACAATTCTTTCTCAACCGCGGGCCCGCTGTCCCAATTCGAGTGGGTGCAAACGGGGGGGGGGGCTGTGTCCATCTCAGGCGCCGACCAGGCCGCCGCCTCTTTCACTGCTCCCGGCGTGGACGCTGACACCGTTTTGACCTTCCAGTTCACTGCCGGAGATGGCGTTGACAGCGATACGGATGACGTCAGCATCACCATCAGGAACCTGGTCACCACAGCCGTCGCCGGTCCCGATCGGATGGTTGACGAAGGGGCGGTTGTGACCCTCGATGGAACCGGCTCCTTGAGCACGTCTGCGGACCTCAGCTACTCCTGGACCCAGAGAGATACGGACAACACAAAGGTGAGCCTCATCGGAGCCGACACGGCCACACCTTCTTTCACGGCCCCTGCCCTGTGGAATTACCACGAGGCCCTCAACTTCGACCTGGAGGTGGACGACGGAGTCGGCCCCGTCGGCACCGATTCGGTCACCATCACCATAAGGAACTTTATGGCGGGCAATATTCCGGGAGACCCCTGGGGGTTGACCTCAGCGGACATCTCCGGCCCCGTGGATAACCCGAACAATTTTATCGGCTCCACGATCTACGATCCTGACCTGCAAACCTACACCGTAACCGCCGATGGCGAGGATATATGGGACCACGACGACGGCTGCCGATTGGTTTTCAAAGAGGTCGGGCCGGATTTCACAAGCATATCCGTGCGTATTGACCAGCCCGCCACCGCCTGGCCTGACGGCTGGACGAAGGTCGGCGTTATGGTGAGGCAAGACCTCGACCCCGACTCTCCCTTCGTGATGCTCGTCGCTGCCACGAACAACGGCATCATCGAGCAGGCCCGCACTGTCAAGGGTGAAAGTGCCTGGCGGTATGACGTAGGCGATGACGGTAAGGCCTTATTCGAGGACGGGACCCGCAACTTCACCGGCCCCGTCTGGGTGCGTCTGGAACGGGATGGAGACACATACATCGGCTCCTTCTCCTACAATGGGACGGACTGGCTGCGCGAGCCGCAAATATGGGCCGACAACTCCGCGTACGACCTCCCTCTCTCCACACCATTCTATGCCGGTATCGTTCTCACCAGCCATACCGGCAGTGCCACGGCGACAGCTACATTCGGCGACCTGAAGTTCAACGACGATCCTGCGGCCGTCCTGCCAGATGCCTACGCTTACAGGACTTTGCTACCGTCCTATCAAGCCGGAGCCATCAACGATGTATCCTTGTCATTCAGGGTCAATCCCAATAACCCCCCGGCCAGCGTCACCATCACCGAGCAGATTCCGACAGGCCTGTCGGTAGTCACCGGAAGCATAAGTCACGGCGGGGCCGTTGACGGAGATACAATCACCTGGAACCTCACCGGAGCAGAAGTGGAATCTGCCGTGATAGGCTATTCGCTGGACGTTCCGCACGGAACGACCGCCGGTCTGGAGTTTGCAGGAGACGTCAACGGAGACAACACTTTCGGAGACCAACGGATGTATGCCGTTCCCACGGCGCCGCTGTACGTGACTTTGGATACGACGCTCGGGATAAGCCTAAGCTGGAGCCCGCCGCCGGAAGAGGGTGCAGATACCTATCGGGTGGAGCGCAGCCTGGACGGTGGTGACTGGGAGCTGGTAGCCGCTACCACGGAAACGTCTTACTCGGAAGGCATGGTCGAGGGGAGCACTTACAGCTACAGGGTCATGGCCGTCAACAGGGGTGGTGTGGAAGGCCCCTTCTGCGACCCGACGGACGCGATGACGGTAACCGTGCCGACAGTCGTGGAGGCGGAAAACTACAACTACGGCGGAGGGCTGTATCCCGGAGCCGAAAACTGCGACGCCGCCAATGAGGCGCCGGACTCCGACACAGTCGGCACACCGGCGGATTACGACTTCTTCTACGCCACCGACGTTCCGGTGGATGACACACGCCGCTTCTACCGCCCGAACGACAACTGCGGGATGGAGACTCGCGAAGCGACGCCGAACATCGGATGGACAACCATCGGCGACTGGTGGCGGTACACCCTCGATGTTCCTGAGCCGGGCCCTGGGGAGCCCACGGACGGATGGGCGAGAGTAGGCCTGAAGATAGCCAGCAACCCCACCTGTGAGCTTTACTGGGACGAGGGGCTTATCGGAACCGTAAGTGCCTCCACCGGCGATTGGGGAGCGTTCGTCTGGGCGCCTCTGGCGGACGCCTTCCGGACCACCCCGGGAGAGCATACCCTGAGGGTGAAGATGGTCTCCGGAGGCATGAACTTTGACAGCATCGGCGTCGGCTTCAACCAGAAAATAAGTCGCGAGGCCATCTTCGAGGACGACTTCGAGGACTATACCAACCTCTACAACTGGAGCGATCTGGAGACTGTGGGCAATTGGGACGTCATCAATGGCGCCAATGAGGCGCTTGTCGGCTGGCGCCTGTGGAGCACCACGGGCGATTACCTGGGTGACGAGACCGACGACCGGAATCCCGCCATTGCGGGCATGACCGGCAACTACGTCATCACCGACAGCGACCTTGAAGGCACGGCGGACCTCGACGAGCAACTCGTCACCCCGGACATAGACTGCACCGAGTACATAAGGCTGAAGCTCGACTTCAGCAAGAACTTCAGGGTCTATCCGGAGGACTTGGATCACACTCAGATTGCGGAGTTGGACATCCGGGAGGTCGGCGGCGACTGGGTCAACCTCCTGTCCTACAACGTGGACTCGATTGACCCCCTCCTCGATCCGGCGGTTGACAGCAGCCCTGAGAAACTGGACCTGTCGGCTTACGACGGAAAGACATTCCAGCTCAGGTGGCACTTCTACGATGCCACGTGGGACTGGTGGTGGGCCATTGACAACGTCATGGTCTCCGGCGAGCCGAAACCAACGCCTCCGCCGCCCAAGGGAGTTATCCTGACGGTTCGTATCGCTGCGGGCAAGCTGAGTGTCACGTGGAGCGTGTTCGGTACCGAGAGCTACTACATTGACTACACCACCGATTTGACCGGCGCGTGGAGTGAGGTAGCCGGTCCGCTCACCGGCACGAGCTCGTCGGATGTTGTGATTTCCGGCTCCAGCGGATTCTATCGCGTCCGCGCCGAATAACTCGTCAGTGAACGCAGAAGCGAGCAGCCCCGTCTTTCCGGCGGGGCTGTTCTTTATTGGGGAAATAGTGTTGAGTCGGCGGAGCGGAGATTCGCCTAACCCAACTTCCGCACCTGATTGAACTTTTTAGATTTTTTTGAGGGTGATTTGGGGATGAAATGGGGATATTGGGGATGTTTTTGGCATCATCTTCGCGCGATTGCCGTATTATTTTGGTCGTACCTTCGCCCTTTTCACGGTGGAATGTAGTGACTGAAAATCGAGGCTTCTCCTCTATTCCTCACCACAAAGTGCGGAAGTGAGGCTAATATCGCAGAGACACTCAGACGCCTTCCTCGAGACCGTGTGGAGATGGCGTGGCGATGTAGCTCGTGCCCGGGACACAGTGGAACACTGTAACCTTCGGTTCCGGATGCCTTGTCTTCACGACCCGGCCCGCACACTTCACCTGTAAGGAGGCGTCGGCTCGAACTCGACACGCTTCTCCCCACCGCGAACGAATGGTGGCATTCCGCAGCTTTCCCTCGCTCCATGTGAGATCCACCTCGAATCCACCGCGTGCCCGCAGTCCTCTGACATGCCCCGTCGCCCAGGCATTGGGCAGCGCGGGCAGCAGATGAATCTCCCCGGCATGGCTCTGAATCAGCATCTCCGCGATACCGGCGGTGCCGCCGAAGTTGCCGTCAATCTGGAACGGCGGGTGCGTGTCGAACAGGTTTGGCAGCGTTGACTTTCGCAGAAGCGCCAGGACGTTCTCGTACGCCTTCTCGCTTTCGTGCAAGCGGGCGAAGAAGTTGATGATCCACGCCCGGCTCCAGCCGGTGTGCCCGCCGCCGTGAGATAACCGCCGCCGCAGCGTTACCTTGCACGCCTCCGCGAGCTTGGGCGTCGCGCGGACCGTAATCTGCCGCCCCGGATGCAGCGCGAACAAGTGCGACATGTGCCGGTGCCCGGGCTCCACCTCATCGAAATCCTCTCCCCACTCCATCAATTGCCCATACTTCCCTATCTCCGGCGGAGCGATGCGCGCCCTCGCCTCGAACAACTTCTTCCGGAACCCTTCGTCAACGCCCAGCGCCTGACTCGCCTCGATGCAGTTTGTGAACAGGTCCCAGATGATTTCCCGGTCCATCGCCGCCCCGACGCACACCGACGCGCTCTTTCCGTCCGGCGTGCGAAACCGATTCTCCGGGGATGTGGAAGGAGCGGTCACCAACCTGCCTTTCTTGTCCTCGACCATGTAGTTAAGGAAAAAAATCGCCGACTCTTTCATCGTCGGATAAGCCCGCCGGAGGAACTCCTTATCGCCGCTGAAAGCGTAGTGTTCCCAGAGATGCTGGCAGAGCCACGCGCCGCCGCACGGGAAGAATCCCCATCCGGCACTCCACCCGGGGGAGGTCCATCCCCAAACGTTCGTAATCATGTGGAACACGAACCCCGGGCAGTTGTAGTACGCCTTCGCCGTTTTGCGCCCGGGCTCGCGCAGCGACTCCAGCAGGTCAAAGAGCGGGAGGTGACATTCCGCGAGGTTGCACACCTCCGCCGGCCAGTAGTTCATTTGCACGTTGATGTTCGCGTGGTAATCGCAGTACCACGGCGGCTTCAATCCGTCCGCCCATAGACCTTGCAGATTCGCCGGCATGCACCTCGGCCGGCTGCACGAAATGAGGAGGTAGCGCCCGTACTGAAAATACAGAGCAATGAGCTGCGGGTCCTCCCCGCCTCGCCGCATGGCATTGACTCGCTGGTCCGTCGGCAGCCGCATTGCCGCCGTCTTGCCGAGGTCCAGGTCCACCCGCCGGAACAGGGCGCGGTGCGCGGCGACATGCGCGTCGCGCAGCTCGCCGAACGTCTTCCGCGACGCCTCGGTGATGCACTTTTCGCAGAGCGAGGTCTCGTCTCTTCCGCGATAATCGGTAGCCGCAGCCAGAAGAAGGAGTACCGCGTCCGCCTTCTTCACCCGCAGAGTGTCGCCGGAACCCGTGAGGCTCCCGCCTTTCGCAATCGCCTTGAGATGCGCCTCGAACTTCATTCCCTTCCCACCGTCGCACTGCCCCCGCATGATAATCTGACCGGGGGCGACGAACTCCGCCTCCGCGTCCGCGATTCGGCTCAGGCGGGCGGTGAATGAGACCATCCCCGGCTTATCGCAGGCGATTCGCATGACGATGACCTGATGCACCGGCGTGGAGAAAACCTCCCGTGTGAAATGAGCGTCGCCGACGCGGTATTTCACCCGCACAATCGCCGTATCGAGGTCGAGCTGCCGCCGATAGTCCTCGAGGGTGTCCGCAGCACCCTCGAACTCGAGCGTTAAGTCACCGAGGGTCTGGTACGCCCCGCTGTACGCCCCGTCGAAGCCGCCGCCTCGGTTGGTCATGTACCGGTTGGTCAATCGTTCCGCTTCAACGTACTTTCCGTTGAAGAGCAGTTGCCGGATTTCGTTGAGATGCTTGTACGCGCCCGGTCGGTCAGCCTCCGGCTGCGGCCCCCCCGACCACAGACTGTCCTCGTTGAGCTGCAGTCGCTCTTTCTCGACACCGCCGAAGACCATGCATCCCAACCGCCCGTTCCCGATTGGCAATGCCTCCAACCATTTCGTCGCTGGCTGCCGATACCAGAGCAACCACTCGGCGCTTTTCGCCTCGACCTTGAATTCCGCTTTCGTCACCCCGAACTCGTCCATCGAAAAGTTCTTGAATCCGAGCTTCAGGGCGGGGGAATCGGCCTTCACGCGGTAGTCGCCGTTGTCCGGGTCAACGAACATCGGGTCGCCGAGGATCGAATGTCGGTCGTACCCCTTCTCTTGCCACTGCTCGAGGTTGTTCGCGGCGCCCCTCACTATGAACCTCCCCGGGGCTTTGGTCTGAAGCAGGTTGTAATCGAACAGCTTCCCCCAGGGATGCTTCGCCGGCATCCGGATTGGCCCGTACGGCTCGTCGCCCGTCACGACTATAATGTTGCGGACGATGACGTCTTCGCTCTCGGGATACCAAACGTGCATAGCGAAGGGAGTCGGCGTGACCATGATATTATTCTCGACCTTCCGGTAGTACCCCTCCCGCAGCTTGACGCTCATCCCGAGGCAGAGGTTGTTGTAGATGTGGTAGTTGCTCGACCCGTCGTCCAGATCAACCCCCCACGAATGCGACCCCTCGTGCCGAAAGCGGTTGTTGCGGATGATTGTCGTCTTCCAGTTGTCCAGGCGGCAAAGGCTCTTGCGAAGTTTATCGTCCCCGATTCCCCAGTGCCTGTCGCGGCCCCAGGAGTTGAAGGGACCGTGGTCGCCGGTTTCTCGAACCGTATTGAACACGTCGTTGTGCTCGATGACGTGCCCGCCCCAGCAGCCGTCGTTGATGCAGATGCCCGCACGCGGAACATCGTAGATTGTGTTGTGGCTGACCGTTATCTCTTCGGACATAGAGATGAGCACGCCAGCCGTCTGTTTGCCGATGATGCCGATGTCGTGGATCAGGTTGTCCGCAATCAAGCATTTCGCGGGGTAGTTGGAGGTAGCGGGGCCCGGCGTTCTGTCCGGGTCCGTGATTTGCCTCGACCACATCGAGCCGGAGCGGACAGCATCGAAGTCGCCCACCAGGCACACCGCGCTGTCGCCAGCCTCCGTGAACTTGCAGCCTGCCACCTTGACGCGCCGGTTGTAGTTGCTGATAAACACGCCGTTGCCGCCGACAGCGTCAAAAAAGCAGTCCTCGACGACGCAGTTCTCCGCCCCTTCGATAAAAATCGCCCCCCCTCGGTGGATAGACCAATCGCCCCGAAGAAGCGGCTCGTATTTTTCGAGGAACGTGTACGCCGTGTGCGTGAGCGTCAAGCCCCGCAGCGTGATGTGCGTGACCGGCCTTTCCTTCGAGCCACGAAAATCGAACAACCGTTTGAGAACCACCGCCTCAACCTTCGCGCGTTTCAAGTTCAGGCCCTGCGGCGGCATGGAGTAGAGCACACCCTGCCTCTTGTCGAGAAACCACTCGTTCGGCGAGTCCAGCTCTTCGAAGATGTTTTCGACGTACCGGCAGCGGTCGTGAAGCCGCGAGTCGCGGTTGATCTGATAACCGCCCTCGAGTTGCAGCTTGCCGCTCTCGTCCACGCCGGTGATGCGGTAGTCCACGCTGCCCCACCGGTGGCCCGACAGCCCGTGAACGAAACCGCCGACGGGGTTCGCCCATCGTTTGACCCGCTCGGGACTCAAAGCGTCGCGGCTTGAGCCAGGCCCTATAATCAGCGGGTTTTCGGGGTGATAATTCGGATACCGAGCGAGGTGCTGGCGCCTCCCGTTGACGAACAGTTGCGTGAAGACGAGCCTCCCCTTCTTCACCTCGGGTATCTCCGCCTTCATGATGGCGCCGCGGTAAGGCGTCCACGTCAGAGCCAGCCTCACGCCGCCGCTGATAACCGCCTTTTCCTCCTTGTAGGCGGCGTACATGATGGGCGCCTCTTTCGACCCGGAATCCTCGGGGCCGAACACCAGCGTCTCCGGCAGATAATATGTCCCTCCTCGAATGAGAACCGTGATGGGCGTCTCGCAAGTCCTTTTCAATTCCCTCACCGCGTCCCGGGCCCGGCGCAGCGTCGCGAAGGGCTTCTCCATTGTACCGGTGTTTCTGTCGCTACCTGTCGTTGCGACGAAGAGCTCAGCGTCTGCCGAAGCGTCGGCAGCGACGCCCTGCGAGAAAAGCAACAGCAACATTCCCAAAACAGACACTGTCCATCCTATTCGCATCTTTCTCCCTCCTCTGAAGTTTCCTCCGCGGCCTTCGCGCTCTGTGTCGTCGAGCCTCTCATGTCCGAGATGCCGCTCCATTCCCGGCCGGGCGGTCAACGCGACCGGCTCGCCGGCAGGGACGTGCGATACTCGTCCTTGTAGAGGCCGATCTTCTCCATCGGGATTCGTTTGAAACCCAGCTTGTAGGCGGGCGAATCATCCTTGAGCTGGAAGTTGAGCTTTTCGGGCGAGATAAAGCCGGGCTTGCCCTCGGTGAAATTGTCCCGAATTTCAATGATCTTGTCATTGAGCCCATTGAGAAGGTCAAGCCAAGTGCCGCCGACGCGGATGTTTCGCAGGATTCTGTTGCCCTTTGGCACGGCGGGCTCGTCGTCGAGGAGAGTGACCAGTTGAGAGTATCGAACACTGTACGGCGGCTGCGTGTGCTTCATTGCCTTCAGCCTGTTCATCAACGTGCTGTCCCGTCCGTCGAACCAGAACTTCGCCCAGCCCAAACCGCGTGCGTCCACATGGATTGCCGGCCTGCATTCCACAAAAATGTTGTTCTCAATCGTATTGTCGCGCCCCCCGCCGAGCAAGACGCCCCGCCTGCCTCGGTAGCAGACGTTCCCGAAGACCGTCGTGCCGCTGGCGCAGTCATCTAAGTAGATGGCCTGAACGCTGCCCTTTCCAAGATGATGAAAAAAGTTGTAGCGAACGGCGTTGCCCCGCGCGGTGTAGTCGCGTCCCATGTAGAAGGCGCCGGCATCGCTCGTCTCCATGCAGACGTGGTGGATTTCGTTGAACTCAATGATGTGCTCGTTGCCGCCAAGAAGGATTGCGCTGTGGGGGGCATCGTGAATGAGATTGTGCGAGACGCGGTTGCCCACGCCGCCGATGCTCACAGCCGGACAGTAGGTTCTCACCCACCTGCTGTAATGATAGATGTGATTGTTGACGGCATAGTTGCCCGCCGGCGTTAGCGTGCGGCGGTCGCCCCCGCTGAGTCGAATGCCGCCATCGCCCGTCTCGTAAATATCGCACCCCACGACGCCGTTCTCTTTCCCGCCGTTGATAGAGACTGCGACGTTGCCCATATTTCGCAGCGTGCAGCCGGCAACGAGATTGTGGGCGCCGCCTGCCACCTTGACGCCTGCACCTCGCGTAACTTCGAAGGTCAAACCTCGCAAGCTCGCATACGAAGCACCTTCCAGAGACACCATCGGCCCCTCCAAGAGGGAAACGTACGCCTTGCCCGCATCGAGCGGCGCCGGCGGCCAGAAGTACAGCACGCCGGTCTTCCGGTCGAGATACCACTCGCCCGGCTTATCCAGCTCTTCCAAAATGTTCAGCGAGTAGAATCGCTTCCCAACCGAATACCCGTAAACGCCGTGCGGCTCGCGCGTGGTTATTTCCCGTTTTCGCGTATCTATCGCCTCGACCTTTTCGTAAGATTCCGCCCAATCCCATGTCCAATATCCGTGAACCCAGATGTCGTGCGTGTCTGCCCAGCGTTTCGGGCGGTCGCCTTCGTACGCGAACTTTCCGCCCTGTTTCCCTGCCGGTACGCCCGCGATTTTCGCCCAACCGCGATTGGGCCAGCGAGCCAACTGCATCGGTTTATCCTGAAAAAACAGCTCCAGCCCCGAGGGACGCATGGGACGGCCAAAGCCTCGGGAGGTGAGCTCGCCGAAGTTCGTGATCCCCTGAGCCTTCAGGTCAGCCTGCAATATCTTGCTCCGACAGGCTTCGCTGATTCGGCTGAGAATCGTCGCGTCGCGAAGAGGCTTGAACCCGGTGACCTCCTTGCCGCCGTTCAGTCGCACATCTTCACCCGCACAAGCCCGATAGACAATCGGCGCCTCTTCTGTGCCAGAGTCAACGGTGGTCAGTTCGAATGTCCTCGAGATAGTGTAAAGCCCGCCGCATATCCAGACCGTTACCCCGCCGGGGGATAATGGCCCGGCCCGTTTCAATTCGCGAACAGCATTACGCGCTCGCTCCAGGGTGGCGAACGGTTTCTCTTTCGTCCCGGGATTCCCGTCGCTGCCGGTTGTTGCGACGAAGAATTCAGCCCTTGCGAAAGCTCCAGCGCCAAGAACAGAGCCGTAAAAAAGCACGAGAACCGCAAGCAGAACGACCCTCAACAACCCGACACCTTTCATGCGAGCCTCCTCTCCCTATCGAAGCCAGGTTTCAAAACTTCTCTCCGCCGAAATTGCATGAGAGCACACGGGTGCACTCCCTGTCAAGATAAGTGAGGTAGCGGGGTGTGGCTGCGTACGAGTGGTGGGACAACGCGTCCCCCATATTGGCCATCCCCGGGCTCGCGGCCCACCGACCGGCTCGCGGCGGTGCCGGAGACACGGACCAGACAGGCAAACCACGGCCTCATGTAACGCTGGCGTCCTCGCCGGCAGTATCGTGGGCATCTTGCCCACGCCGTTCCGCCTTGGGGGGCGAGCCTTTGCAATCAAGAAAGCACAAGTGACGCAGAGACGCCGGGAACGCGCAGAAATCATCAGCCGCTTTTTCCGAGCACGCGGGCGAGAAGCGCGCCGGCCGCGACCAACGAGTACAGTATGCTGACGATCCAGAAGGCCACGGGTTTCGCTTCCTTCCGAGAGCGGGCGATGCGCGACATGACGACCAAGGACACCCCTCTTGACCACATAGTTGAGCAGGTGGAGCTGGCGACCAACTGCCGCGTCCTTCACAGACTTCCGCTCCGCAATCACCGCACCTGCGGCGCTGCCCCGGGGGGTATTGCGATTTTCCGGATGCCCCGCTTGCCTCGATCTGTCCTGTCCGTCATGTTATCCGGTTGAGGGAGCTCGGTTGTCAGAACATTGTACGTGACCGTACTTGCCAATCGCAGTACTAAGTCGCCGGAGAAAAGGTCGCTTGCCCCCCTCCAGTTAAAAATTGACCTGAAACCTCATCTGGAACATATCAGCATCTCCAACGGAACCGAGGTCTGCGTGAACGTAGTTCCACATGAGCCTGGTATTCAGATTGAGATACCAGTTCAGTCCTACCGTAACATCCTCAAGCCCCCCACCCTCGATGCCTCCATCATTAAGATCGAGGTGGGAGTACCGCGCAGCGAGCTCCCAAGCTCCAGCTCCTCCATCTTTCAGGAGATTCCTTTTCGGCTTAACCCCACTGAAAGCCGCTGCCGAGGGCTTATAGGCGCGGTTCTCGCCGGTCAGGAAGTAGCTGCCCATGACGTAGAAGCCCGAAAAAGACGGATCGGTGCCCTCCGGTGTGTTGACTAACGCGTGCATAAATTCCCCCTGTAAGGACAGCGGGCCGAGGACCAGAGCGGCCTCGGCTCCAACCTGGTCCAGCGCCTCCGCGGGGAACGCGTGTGTGTCCACAAACCTCGGTCCCAGGTGGACCTCCGGACGCTGCCGAAAGCGGACCTCGTCGTCATTCGGACTTCTGTGGCTGTAAGCCACACCGAGGTGGAGCAGATTCCCGCCTCCCTCCTCATACCAGGGCAGACCCGTAAGACGCGCTGTAACGTTGTATTCCCCTTCGCCGACATCATCTCCGAAGGAGTCGGTGTCTCTGAAAACGCCCAGAGCCCAAGTCATGCGCTCGTCGAATTGCGCATTGTGGAACATCACCCCCGTGTTCCGAACTGGGGTAAACGCACTTGTTAGCGACCTCTCGATGAAGGTGATGTCGTTGCTGCCGGTTAGCTCCTCGAGACCGAAAGGTTCCAGGAAGTGCCCCACCCGGACATTTCCTATCACTGGGAGATCGACCACGCCGAGGTAAAGGTCCTCGACATCGGCATCGCCGCCAGCGAAATCATACTCCGCTTTGAACTCCACGCGCTCGTACAAAAGGCCGGACATGTATAGTATGGCCCTTCGGAACTCGACCCCGTCTTCCAGGTCGCCAACCTCTTGCTCCAGCTCGTCCTCCCCGGACGTGAGTGCCCAGTCGTTATGGATTCGCCCGCCGATTCTGAAACGGAAAGCCTTATCCGCGGTCTCGAAACGGACGGTATCCTTCCAGTACGCTCGGAACGTTCCGGGCTCCTTCCCTTTCTCCTCCTGCTTCTTCACCTTCTCTTCGAGCTGGCCTACCCGCTCCTGTAAAACCGCGGGTGGTTGCGCGCCAACCTCTTTCCTTTTTAATTCCTTCTCCAGCTCCGATACGCGCCTTTCAAGCTCCCGCACCGTCTTTTCCAACTCTTCCACCCGCGTGGTGGGCTGAGTCTGCTCAGCTTGTGTTCCTATCGCTGGAACCACGATTAGGAAAACCAGACAGAAACAGATCGTCGCTTTCTTCATCTTTTTCCCTTCCTTAACAGACCGGCTGGTCCCAACAATGAGGCTTTTTCGGCCGGAGAAATACCCCCCACAGAGGATGGGCTGTGGCTTTTGGTCTGTGCTATAGCGTTTCCTTTCTGGAGCCTTTCATCATGGAGAAAACTCTGCGCGCCTGCAAGAGCAGGACCGACAGCGTACGCCACAAGAACCTCCTCTTGCGTTAACGCCTCCTTCTACTTTTCAAACCGCAATCGCAGGACGCCGGAGAACGAGTGCTGCGCGCCGCTGGCGTTGTCCACAACTGCCACCGCGAACGAATACGACCTTGAGAGCGCATCGAATTGACCGTCATCGGCGTTGCCCGTCACAAGCCCGCGCGAGACCTCCACCGTCTAAACGCCGCCCCGCCATTTTCCGCAGCACCGGATGTCCCCGCGACTTCCGTCGGGAACGGAAAGGACGTACCCCGGAATCCTGTCGTCAACTTGAAAGGACTTCCCTGCTGGAATAGGAACGGCCTCCTCTGCGAGGAGAAACCGGGGGTCTCGCGGGTTGATTTTCGGGTCCTGCATGAATGCGGCGTCAGTCCCGGCGGCGTTCTTATTGCTAACCGTCCCTTCGCGCAGTTTCACGCTATCGCCATGCCGGCCGCCGTCGCTGCCTGTGCGGACGTTCGTAATATGCTTATCGTCACAGTAGCCGACCGGCTTGCTGCGAGCGGCTTTCCAGTGCCAGATGTCTCCCAACCCCGGCTCTTCCAGATACTTGCACGCCGAAACTCCCGGGTGGCAGGTCACTAAGCACCCCTCTTTTTTGAAACGCGGTATCGAGACGTCCCACAGGGTGAAAACCCTGTTCTCGTTTCCCGCTTCTCCGACCCGCTTAACTCCCAACGGTTCCCAGCCCTTCTGGCCGTAAACCCACATACCGTTCTCCACACTCTCCGTCGGATCGGGCCAACGGTAAGCGACGTAAATCGCCGTGTGCGTATAAACCGCTCGCATCTCCAGCGTGACTCGAACGATGAGGTTTCCGCCCATGAGGTTCACGGACAAAGGACGAGCCTTCTGCCAGGCGCCGTCTGCCAGTTCCCCGTCCAGCAGCGGAGCTTTACTCGCGCGAACCGCGTGCAGCGTTACCGAACCGTGACCCGGTTGGGCGTGGCATTTCAGGCAATCATCTTTTTGAATGTGCGCGTGCGCCACTATTGACAGATCGCTCCACGGCGTATCGCCCTCGCGGGATCGGTCTGCCACGCTCGCGATATGTGCCCAGCGAGCGTTCGTCGGATGACACCCGAGGCAACCTGCCCGAACAATCTCCGCCTCATGCTCGATTGTCTTCATCCCCCACATGGTCGCCCACAAGCGGCCGAGGTCCCTCAAAGTAAGGCTCTTCCATCATGTGCCAAGATACGCACGCCTCCGGACGCGTTGCAAGGACGTGCTTGTAGCGAATCGCCACTGCGAGTAGAGCCACCATCAGCACTGCCAAACCACTTATCGTAATGGAGCGTTTCTTCATCCGCATCTTCCCTATAAACGCAATTGCAGACCGTTGTGGGGGAGAAGCTCCGGTTCACCACTTGCCGCCGGGCGAAGATGTCTCCCTGCCGCACCTTTCCGAGAATCGGCCTGAATCGCGACAGATGACAGCCTGCGCCCTTTCCACCCGAAAGAGCACCGAGGAATAATGCGCTCCGGCGGGTCACAGGGCAACCGGAAAACGTGAGGGAAGGGTAATGTCTTAGCGCTCTGGTTCATAAGTGCCGTCACGTGTTCCATTTTTCAAAAAGGCAGAAACTCCCCCGAGGGACCAGATTTTGTACGAAGAATACGTAGCTGTATTCGCGAGGACTGTTTAGCCACCGGCTTCAGCCGGTGGTCACGCGCATCGGGAATCAATCGCCATAATGGCACAGACGCGCCGGGTGTAAGCGATGCATCAGCCTGGGCGGGCACAATCCGAGGCATCAGTCTTTAGCCACCGGCTTCAGCCGGTGGTCTCGGATGCGCTACATGTTCCCGTCGGAGCCGGCTTCAGCCGGGCTTCTCGACCGAAGGATTCATCCATGCCGCAACATGTTTTTCACGGCATCTGTCCTCAAGTCGTCTCGCATACGAAGAACGAGGAGTCGCTGGAAAAGGCGGCCAGAGATAAGCTTTCCGGCCTGAAGGACGAAAAACCGCCGGGGGTTGATGAGAATGGCTAAAGCCCCTGGCCGACAAGCCCGGCTGAAGCCGGCTGTGAGAAGCCGGGCCGCACGCCAAGCAGCACGGGCTGAAGCCCGTGCCTAACAGGGGCCACGGCACCGAATCGAGAAGCTGGTATCCTCGCGTTTTCGACTATAAATACGGCTACCTTCCCCCGAGGAATATCAACCCTCCTCTATTGCCTTGTGCCATGCTTTTCCGCGAAAGGTTGGTCACATTGTGGTATCTCATGATCTGGCCCGCCGGTGTGCTAAATATTTCGTCTCTGCAACGCGCCCGCGTTGGCGCAGCAATCCCACGAGCGAAGGCGGCCTTTAGAACGTCCTCCCGATTCTGTTGGGGGCAAATTCTCTGCAATTGTTGGCCTCGGAGGCGGTTTCCTTTCCGTTGCATACCTGGAGGAGGAATTCGAATATCTCGTCCGCAACGGCGTGTACGTCGGCGCCTTCCACAATCTTGCCGGCGTTGACGTCCGTGAACTCTGGCATGTTCCGATAGGTTCTGGTGTTGGAGGAAATCTTTATGACGGGTGCGACGGCATTGCCCAGCGGTGTGCCGAGGCCGGTCGTAAACAGGATGACGTTTGCTCCGCCAGAGACCATGCCGGTGACGGACTCCGGGTCGTACCCCGGGGTGTCCATGACGACCAGCCCTTTACTTTTGGGAACCTCGCCATAGGAGATGAATTCCCTGATGTCGGAATGCCCTCCTTTCACGATGCAGCCGAGAGATTTTTCCTCGATGGAACTGAGGCCGGCTTTGATGTTGCCGGGTGAGGGGTTGACGCCCCTCAGGTCGCAGCCCGCGTCTCTTGCGGTTTGCACGTAATCGGCTATACGCGAAAACAGTCTCCGCCTCACCGCATCATCCGGGATTCTCGCCCGAAGGGCAGCTTGAGCGCCGATCATCTCCGGGATTTCAGAAAGAATCACTGTCGCGCCGAGAGCGACAAGTCTGTCGCTCACAAGGCCCACGGCGGGGTTGGCGGTGATTCCAGAAAAGGGGTCGGAGCCCCCACATTCGAGACCTACCTTCAGATTGGAGATGTCGAAGTCCTGACGCTGTTGTCGCTGCACAAAATCTTTCATCTCGCGAAGACTTGCGAGGGCGGTCTCCATAATTGAGCCGAGCCTGCCGATTTCCTGGATCTCCAGCGTCTTTACGATCCTGTTGTCCGGGGCGATTCGCGAGGAGATGTCCTTGACGTTTGTGCTTTCGCAGCCAAGGCCGACGAGAAGAACGCCGCCAACGTTGGGGTTGCTGGACGTCCCGGCGAGAGTCCGGAGGAGCTGCTCCCTGTCGCCGCTCAGGTGTCCGCAGCCGTGCTGATGCGTTATTGGGATGACGCCCTTATCGCTCTGCGCGATGCGTTCCACGATGGAATTCGCACACGCAACACAGGACATCACAATAATGTGGTTGCGTACGCCGACGGAATCGGGACTCCTTCCGTAGCCTTTGATGGTGGGGCTGCTCATATCCGTTTCGAGCCTCAGGAACTGTAAGAACTCTTCATATTGTAGATGTGAACGCAGTCACCCTGACGAATCTCTACCAGGGCCACACCGATCGCGTATCCATACTTGTAAACTTTGTCCCCCGGATGGATGTCTGAAAGGGCGACCTTGAATCCAGGTTGAATGCGCTCTTGAAGCGTGATGGCACTCGTCGCGTCGCAGGAGGGAAGAGCATAATCCCCCTTCGGCATCTCGACCAGCGCGGTTGCGACGTTATCCGCTTCGTTCAAGACGATCGCGTAATCTGCGAGATTGGGTTTTTTCTGCATTGCCAACGGTGAGTGGCGCCTCCATTGCCGAGCGGCACAGGGCCGATTTTCACGCCGCGGTGTCCCTCATTGTGATGAGCCCGCTATCTGAAGCGAAACATATATTACTTATGGGTCCAAATCCAGAATTTTCGCCGGAAGAGCCCCTGCGTTTCTTACTCGATATGCTGCTCGACGACCTGACGCACTATGAGGGGTGCGGCTGTATTGGGGGCAAGAATTGCGAGTAACGCGGGCTGCCCAGAGGGCTTCGCATCGTGGGCCCCTTTTTTTCCCCGGGGAGTGATAATGGCATGGCCGGCCACCGGCGAGACGCGCGTGCGATAACGCAGCGGCTCCGCCTTCGTTAATTGCTACCTCTTTACGCCTCTGCGTCTTCGTGTTAAGCCCTCTCCTTTCCTTGCCACAGAAATGGAGCCACACCGAAACGCGAAAAAGGGGGTTGAAATTTCGCCGATTCTTTGCTATTATTATAAACGATGTCGGCCTTATGGGCTCTCTACCTTGTTGGGGAGCAGCATTGATTGACTCCAACGCAGAGAATCATGAGGGAAAAAGAGGTTGAATTATGAAAAAGCTCATTTTGCTGACAGTGCTTGGCGCGCTCCTGACGGTCCCCGCCGCTTATGGATTCGGCCCCGGCTGGGAAGAGAAGCCGATCCGCATCAACCTGCTCACCGACAAAGAGTGCTACGACTCCGGCGAGAACGTCGAGATCGAGGTTCAGGCGGTCAACACCACCGGCAAGGATATTACGCTCGTATTCCCCTCCAGTTACCAGTCCGATTACTCGATTGATGGGCAATACCTCTGGTCTCGGGGCAAGGGTTTCACCGGGGCCTTCACAAGCGTTGAGATTCTCGCAGGCGAGACCTATTCCTGGCATTTCGTCCACACCTCCCAAGAGTACCCGCTTTCTCCGGGCAAGCATGTCATCACCGGTATGGTGGTTGGTTGCGGCCACAGCCAGCCTGTAACCATCGTCGTCGGCCCAAGAAAGGACGTCAAGGTAACCGTTTCCACGGACGATGAACGGTATCGCGGCAACGAGGAAATCCCCATTCACGTCACCGCGACCAACGAAACAGAGTCCAAAATCGTCCTGGAATTTCGTTCGGGGCGGGAAGCTGGATACAGCATAGACGATGAGTACATTCGGTATAATGCGAGCGACGCTTTGGACGTGTACAGCACCATACCCCTTGAGGGAGGTGAATCGCACGTATGGAGTTTTGTGCACGACCCGAGCGATTATCCTCTTGCCGCCGGAAAGCACACCATAAAAGGGATGGTGGTCAGCTATGGGCAGAGCGACCCGATAGGAATCGTCATTGAGTCTGGGCTTGAGATAACTGTCGGCACAGATGCGACCGAGTATGCCCTGGACGACGACGTGCACATCACCGTCGCCGCCACAAACCATCTCCTCGAGACAATAACCCTGAAATTCGAGGGAGACCATCAGGCAAGCTACATCATTGACGGCCTGTACCGTAGATTTGAGTATCGTCCCGCTGCGGATGCTCGCACCGAGCTCGAAATTGAACCTGACAAGACTGTGACCTGGGAATTGACCCATACTCCAGACGACTACCGGCTCCTCCCCGGAGAACATTCCATCGTAGGCGTGGTCATCGGATACGGGAGAAGTGAGCCCGCTCAGATTGTTGTCGGCGAGGGGGAGAAGGTGATTGACGTTTCCGTTTCGACGGATAAGGACACCTACGAGCAGGGCGAGCCGGTGGGAATCGAAGTTTCCGCGAAGAACACTTCCGAGGAGCCGGTGACCCTTCGTTTCCCGACTTTACATTACGCTGATTATCAGATTGACGAGGAGTATCTCTGGTCAAAGGGGAAGTTCTTCCTGCCCATCCCTACCTCCTTCACCATCCCAGCGGGCGTTGAGGTTAGCTGGAGTTTCGTCCACCGCCCCCGCGAATACCCCCTGGAGCCCGGCGAGCACCGCGTCGTCGGCATTGTCGTCGGCTATGGCAGGAGCGAGCCTGCGAGCTTCGTCGTAAACGAGAAGGAACCGGGGGAGATGACGCTTCGGGGACTTCTCGTGAAGGAGGAAAATCTGGGCGGAAGCGACGGCGAGGGCGGTCTGTTTCTCCTCTACGTTCACCACGCCGACCTGGTGCGAATTTACTCACTCATCCCGAGGCAGGGCGTTGACCTCGAGCCTCACGTCAATATGACCGTTGAGGTCTCCGGCGAAATCCTGCCCATTCTGATTCCAATGGAGGGCATCCCGTTTGGCATCCCGTTTCAGGTGAACACAATCACGGACATCCTCAGAGTAGAAGTGGACACGGATAAGACTGAGTATTACCAGCAGGACGATATTGCTATATCGGTCATCGCCCGCAACCTGACCGACGAGGTATTCACCATTTACCTGCATTCGGTATCCGAGGTCATCGCTCGCCTGGACGGCACGATTGTGCCTCCTCAGTCACCCGTGCATGATTTCAGCCTCATCCCGCATGTTGTCGCCACGATACGACCCGGAGGAACTCACGTCTGGAAGTTTGTCTTCAGGGGCAGGGAGCATCCGCTCTCACCCGGCGAACATTCCGTTTCCGGCGAAATCCCCGGGTATGGGAAGAGCAAAGAAAAGACCATAAAGATTATCGAGAAGCCTTCCGAAAAGATTCTCGCCGAGGGAATCGTGGACACGCTGGGTCCCAATGTTCTGGGCGATTCGCGACCGGGCGCTGCGCGATACGTCCTCGTTGACCGGAAGACCGCGGAGAAGCTGTACATCCTGCGTAACCCGGCGATTGGTTTCGGGCAGTATCTCGGGCAGTTCGTAGAGGTGGCGGGCGTGCTCGGCGACGCAGTCAACTATCCCGACCGCACTTGGACCGCAGAAGACGCGATTCCCGAGCTGTTTGTCCTGCGAATCAGGAGGTTGTTGGCTGTCGCGGTGTCCACGGAGAAAACCGCTTACTCGCCCGGCGACATTATCAATGTTTACGTTACCGCGAGGAACTGCACGCCGCAGAAGATGACATTGAGTTTCGACTCGGAGAAGCAAGCCTATTACAACATCAGCTCGGAGACCGACCCCGTCGTGCCTTTGGAGGAAGTGCGCGATGTGCCGACGAACGAGGTGACCATCGAGCCGTATGGTCTGCACGTTTGGCAATTCGAGCACGATTCGCAGGCACTGGACGAGGGTACTTACTCTGTCCTCGGCGGTGTTTACAAGTACGGTCAGAGCAAGCCCGTAAGCATATCCATCGTGCCGGAGCCGCCGGCCATTCGCGAGGCCACCGGCATTATCGAAAACGTCTGGTGGGCGCATTGGAACTGGTTCAGCTCTTCCTGGTACGTTCTTCTCGACCCGGAGAAAAAGGAAGTTGTCTATTTCCTGACAAGCGACCGGGTGGAACTCGACTGGTATCTTGGCAAGTACGTCAAGGTTACGGGCTATCCGTTGGAGCTGGCTTATCCGGACTGGCCGACCGAGGGGTATGACACCCCGGGCTGGGAAAACGGCGACGATTGGAAACGTCCTATCCCACCGATTTTGCCGCCGTGGCCATTGCCCGAGCATCTCAACGTTGTTTCCGTTCTGCCGCTGAAGGAAGAGCCGCCGCCCGATGAGAATGGAAACGGCCTGCCGGATGGGTGGGAAATCGCCACCGGGCTTGATGAGCTCGGCGCCGCAAAGGGACAGGACTCCGACGGAGATGGCGTATCCAACGAGAGAGAGTACTTCTGGGGAACGGACCCTCTGGACCCCGCATCTGTGGTGAGAGTGAAGGTTCACCCGGAACCGACGGGGATGGTCACTCTCCGGTGGAAGACGGTTGCCGGCAGGACCTACTCAGTTTACTGCGCGGACGGCTTGTCAGGCGGCGCCTTTCGCTGGCGGCGGCTCGTCGGGGGAATTGAAGGCACCGGGGCTGAATGCTTCTGGACGGACGACGGGACCCCGGACATCGCTCCCTCCAACACAAGTGGGCTGAACTATCGGTTCTACCGCGTTGAAGTAGAGTGAATTACAGTCCATCACGCGCTCGTGGTCAGGTGGGCGGCTGGAAGCTGAGCATTCGGCCGTCCGCCGTTGTTAAATATGGGGCACACGGCGGGCGCTTCCGCCAAAAAGAAGGCTGCAGACCTCACCGGGGCCTGCGGCTCCATCTTTTCGAGGGCAAAGGCAAACTCATCGCAGAGGATTGAAGTACTCTGAGTCCTTGTCCATGATTCCCCTGAATTTTTTGCCTTCGATCCACCTGACGCTGCCATCGCAGAAAAGGAGGTTGGCGCCGCCGGAGTGTTTGAGCAGCCAATCCTGGACGGACACGTCGTTTTCGACGCCCGTGGGCACAAAGCGCCCGTCGTTGAGCGTCTGGTCGCTCTCGTCAACGAGCAAGATCGTTCTGCTCGGGATTCTGATTCTGGATATCTGGATTCCAATGCGTGCGTCATTCGCATACCCTGGCAGGTCGAGGTGAGAGTTCATCGCATAGCTCAGCCCGCGCTTCCTCCCCACGGGTCCGGAGGATGGGCAGAGGTATGGGTTCTTGTCCGAGGAGGAGAACCATTCCTCAGGCCTGCTGCCCACTGCAGTTCCATAAGGAGGAGTCCTTGGCTGCTGCATCACATAAGGCCAAAGCGTGCCTCCTTCTACTTGAACCCTCTGGCAAGGGGCCGGGTCGGTCTGCGGCACTGAAACTACGTTTCCTCCGTAAGTCCAATCGTATCTTCCCCGCATCCCTGCCGAACCGCACGCCGGCAGATGCCCGTCGTTGTCGGTGGCGTACATTATCATTGCCGCGCCGAGCTGGCGCAAATTGATGGTGCAGCGACTCTCCTTCGCCTTCTCCTTGGCGCTTTGGATTGCAGGCAGCAGAAGCGCCATCAATATTGACAGAATCGCCATCACGACAAGAAGTTCTATCAGCGTGAATCCCTCGATATGCCGGGTTCTCATCAGCAATCCCTCCTCCTGGTAACGCCTGGCGACGGAAGCGGTTCACGCGCCCTGCGTTACCGCCATTTCTCGACTCACCCTCTTCAAATCCGGTGCGGTGAATAATAACCCTCGCCCATATGATACACGTTTCCCAGAATGCTCGCAAGCCGAAATCTTGCTTTTCCGTAATCGTCGCTTACCGGCGGCTGAGGGTGGAACCGCAGAGTGCGCAGGCATGCAGAGGGGGCTATGTCCCGCCGTCATGCTGCCAACTGTTTTTGCCGCGCAAATGCAGCCGCCCCCGCGCGTCGGTTGGTTCTTGACAGGAGGGAATCGCAAGGGCTACCATCCGAGCCTGTTTGAGCAAAGGGCGAAGATTGCCCCTCTGTGAACTTCGCGTTCTCTCAGGTCAAGTCTTGTGAACGTGAGAGTAAGCTGCGGCGAAGCTCGCAGAGAGAAGATGCAGCGCAAGGGCTTTGCGAAGAAAGGACGGACGGCGTTGCCGGAAACAAAAGCGGAAAGCGGGCGAAGAGAAAGCGTCTTGCGACTTGCAGAACGGTTTGACCACGACCCCGCTCACTCACAGCAGGTCACTCGCCTCGCGCTGCGGCTATTTGATGGAACGGCGCCGCTTCACCGGCTCGACCACGACTCGCGCGAGCTTCTCGAGTATGCGTGCCTGCTGCACGACATCGGGTGGTCCGGAGGCGAGACCAAGCACAAACGCCGCTCCTATGAGATGATTCAATCCGCAGCCCTCGATGGCTTCTCGGAGGCAGAGCGGGAAATCGTAGCTTCGGTCGCCCGCTACCACGGCGCGAAACCGCCGAGAGACGCTCACCCCTGGAATCAGAAGCTTTCCCCCGAGGAAAAGAGAAACGTCCGCTACCTCAGCGCGATTATCAGGATAGCCGACGCCCTCGATAGAAGCCACAAGGCGGCCATCGAGGACCTCGAGTGCGCGTTGAGCAAAGGCACAATCGTTGTGAGGTTGAAATGTTCCCACCGTCCGGATGCTGAAATCTGGGCGCTCCGCCGAAAGAAGGGTTATTTCGAGGAGACCTTTCGGTCAAAGCTCCGCGTACTTTGAGCCAGCTTCAGGCCCCGCCGGCGACGTAACGAGTTCAGGAATAATTCACCGCAGAATGCGCAGCGAATAGAGAAGGAATTTGCACAGCTATAGAAGGTTTGAAGAAGACATCTCGCTTCGTCGAGAACTCAGCGACAAGCCCTCTGCAAGCTCGGCCTCGCGGGCGCTTACTTCTTGAGGCTCGTCAGCCGGAAAGCAGGCCCCTCGCTATCCGGCGTCCGAAGGCTGGCCGCCGGTCTTTGCAGTCTTTTTCTGCTCGTACGCTTTCTGAACTCGCTCGTTGACATCCCGGAAGCCGATGTCCTCGGCGTAAATCTCCTTGTACTGCTGGAGAGCCTTTCCCGCCTCCCCCGCATCCTCGTAGGCCCTCCCGAGGTTGTACATGACCTCCTTCTTGAATGAGTCCATCACGTAAAGCTCCGAAAGCGCCTTCTCGAACTGCTCGACCGCCATATCCGCCTGGCCCTTGAGCCGGAAGCACTCGCCGAGGTAATTGAGGGCGACGGTTCGTTTCTTGGCGCTGGTCCTCGCGACCTGCAGCTCCCTGATCGCCCCGTCGACGTCGCCGCGCCCCATAAGCGTCAGCCCCAGCTCCAGCCTCAGGTCGAGATTGGTCGGATACTTTGCCACTCGTTCCCGAAGGTCGCTGAGAACGTAGTCGTCCTTCTGTTCCTTCAGCCGCCGCACCTTCGCCTGAAGCTCGTCATCCGTCGGTTGTTCGGCGGCTTTCTTCTCCGCCTCCTTAATCTGATTGCCAAACCGCAACACAACCGTCTTGTAGCGCATGTCGGGGAGGTCCACGTCGGCAGGCGCGAGGGTGATTGCCCTGTCGAAAATCTGTATCGCTTTGTCAAACTCCTTTTTCTGGATGTAAAGGTCGGCCAGAGACCTGTAATGGTCGAGCTTCTCCGGTTGCTCGGCGAGCTTCTTCTCGCGGTCCCGGATGAGAGCGTCAACATCGTCCTCCGATTTAACAAGCCTTGTCTCGCGTTCGGCGGTTTGAGCGAACTCGACGTCCTTGATCTTGCCGCGATAACTTTCGGTATCCTCCCAGTCCCCCTTGATGATGGTTCCCATTGCGGCGAGGTCCTGGAGCGCCTTAGCGGCTTCCTTGTCCTCACTGTTCTCCGCGAGCAGTTTCTGGAAGCACACCTGCGCCTCGCGAACGTCACCGTTCTGCATGTAAACTCGCCCCAGCTCCCTGACCGCCTTCAAGTGGCCCGGCTTGATTCTCCTGGCGTGCTCCAGCGAATTGATGGCTGTATCCAGCATCCTCTGCTCCCTCGCCGCGCGAGCGTGCTGCCGCAAGGCGTGGGTGCTCCTCGGCTTTGCCCTCAAAATCCTCTCATATATCTCCAGCGCCTTGCTCCACTTCCCCGTAAGGAGACTAATTGCCCCCCGCAAGTAGTTCACCGAATGGCGCATTGTCGCAAAGAAACTCCTCACCCACCGCGGCCCCTTCTTGCTGTCGAATCGCCGTATCTCCGCCTCCCGCAGAAGGTGGCGGGCGCGCACCATATCGGGCGCGATGTCCAACGCGGCCGACAAAAGGGCGATCGCGTAATCATAGTTCATCTTTTCGGCCGCCTGCACTCCTTTATCGAAGAGGTCCTGAGCCTGTCTCGGAACCTCCGCGGCAGCCTGCTGCGGCGGCATAATGCTGCTGCCGGCCTCATGCGGCGGCTGTCGGCCTTGTTGAGCGGTTGTGGCTTTTTCTCCCATGATTGCATCGCCTCCCTGAAAAGTAGAAACGCTCTCCAATAGAAAATATACAGGAGCCGTCAGCGGATGTCAACATCGCCGCAGAGTGGCCGCGTCTCGCCCTCGATTCCTTTCTACATCCTTCGCGTCTTCGCGTCTTTGCGAGAGGTCTTCCCCGTCCCCTTTCTCTCGAGAAGACGCCAGGCGCCCTGTCCATCTTATTTTTCACCTGCGGTTCATCACTTCGAGTTCTGCAACGCAAATACGGCCGCACCGCCTCCCCTGCGCGCCGCTGTTCTTTGTAAGAACACCTCCGCATCTCCGCAGACAAAATATTCCTTGATAGCGCTCCGGAGCTGTGTACTATTGTTGACCAGATTGAAGAGAGGAACGCCCCAAGACGGCGCGGCTCGCTCCCGCAGGTCAAAGGTCCAAAATGCCCTCAAAAACCGTCGGAACGGCACAGCTCCGGAACGCCGCCCTGGTTGCTCTTGTTTCCGCGTTCAGCCGCCATGAAACATTGTGATAGAATCGAGTGCGCCATGTGCTATCATAACAGCATGCTGGAGCTGGACGCCTCGTACGTCTGGTTCTGCCCTGTGTGCACGCGAAAACTCGAAAAGCGCGCCGGCCCCTTCCGTAAGTACATGGATCCGCAAATACGGTGACGTATAATGACCTCGTGAAAGCAGCTATTTTGACGGGATAATCACGCCATCGGCGTGAACGGGATTGTTCCAGAGACGTGAAGCATCCAGTAAATCACAGGCGGGCGGTCCGCTGCGTGAAAGACCACGAAGCGCAAGGAACTGGCGGAGAAGTTGTTCGAGATCTTCCTGTCCAGTCATGGCGGGGTCGAAAGACATACGGTCATCGTCGAGCCCCGTGTGCCGCGGGGTCAAGGGGGTTGTTGTGGCGGCTCAGGAGATACAACTCGTTAACAAGCTCGTTGCCAGCCGTAGGCCAGTACGTGAGAAGTTGAGGTAAAGCGAAAGGCGAAGGACCTTTTGCAAGGATAAACGGGATTCCAAGAATCACGTCCATCCTGTTATCCTGTCAGAGCAAATACGTCACCGAACTTATGAATCGGAGCACTAAGGACAGGCAGGCGAAACTGGCAAAGCTGTTGACCAAAATAGGTCTCGTCAACGACGCAAAACTTCATACGCAAACGAAAGGCGCGAAACGATAGAAGTTCTCGACAAATATTAAGGAAAGGGCGTGTTAAGTTCCGGCGGAAAGGGAACCGCTCAGCAGAAATTGAGTCATTCCTCGCCGCCGGAATAACCGTCGCCGAAACGCCCGCCCTCATCGGCCAAACGGTCGCAGGTGTCCTGGGCAAGTCAACATTTAGGTAGGGGACGGTGCGCCGTGGTGGGACAAGCCCCTGCAGGGGGCAACTCCCGGCGACCGTTCGGCACTGTAGTCCACCCGGGGGCGTCGGAGAAGACCAGGCGGACGAGGGGCATAAGACAAGCGGGAAATGAGCAGAAAGCCAAAGGTTTTAATTCTAACAAATAAGGACGACATCACTGCCGACTACGTTGTTCTCGAACTACAAAAGCGGCGTGTCGGTTACTTTCGCTTCAATATTGAGGATTTCCCGGAAAAGGTGATTGGAACGTTCTCACTGGGCGACAAGACGCCCACCGCTTTTTTCCATACCCCAAAAGGCATGCTGAATCTCGGCGAGGTATCGTCGATCTGGTACAGGCGCCCTGGACGCCCGGCGATATCCGGCGATATTGCGGATGAAGGCGTCAGAGACTTCTGCCTCAAAGAATGCGATGAGTTTCTTGATGGAATCTGGGCGGGTTTTAGGGGGCTCTGGGTCAGCTCCCCGCCACACATATTCCGAGCTCAGAATAAGCTGTACCAATTGCGTCTTGCGAACGACATAGGATTCAAGGTCCCCAAGACAATCATCACGAGCGACCCGGAGAAGGTTCGCGCATTCCTTGCCGGGATCCGTTCAAAGGCTGTCGTGAAAGCTGTTCGCCAAGGCGTTCTGACAGTCGCCGGCAAAGAACATGTGATCTTCACGGCCCCGATAGGCCAAAAGGACATGGAAGCTCTATCGGATGTCAAATACCTACCGTCCATATTCCAGGAATTCATCCACAAGAACTTCGACTTGAGAGTGACCGTCATAGGAGATGACCTGTTCCCTGTGCAGATCCACACGGATCCCGCCGACCCCAGCGCGCAATTCGATTGGCGGCGTGGGGACCAAGAGAAGCTGTCATATAAGATTCACCAACTGCCCCCCAGCGTCGAAGGGCTTTGCAGGACGATTGTCAGGAAAATGGGGCTTCGGTTTGGGGCCATCGACCTTGTTTATGCCGAGTCAGGAGACTATTATTTCCTGGAAATCAATCCGAACGGTCAATGGGCATGGATCGAGCAGCGCACAGGTCTGACTCTTACAAAAAGCCTCGTCGACCTCTTGGTGGGAGGGAGCATTTGAGCGCCTGGCTGAAATTTACAGGATTGAAACCAACACTGTGGCCCAGCCCTGAGGGTGAACATGAACAGCCCGAGCGGGTGCCGGTGTGCTGGATTTCAGAGAAGCTGCAGCAGGAAGTTGATCCCGGCAAGATCGAATCCATGTACAACTTGGCGAATATGATCGCAGCTGCGGAGCGTGAGCGCCTTGAGACGGCGAGCAGGAAAACGTTTACCCTCTTCGGCGCCACCGGTATCCTGTCTGCGATCGCGTTGGGTCTAGGCAAGCTTCTACTTTCAGATATGACATGCACACCGACTGCCGTCGTCGCAATCATCTGCGTAATGTATGCCATTATCCTAACGTACTTTTTCAGGGCCGCCTATTTTTGCTTGCTGGTGATGGATGTTGCGAGGTTCTACGTGATAGGTCCTAAGGATGTCTGCGATGTTCAGGAGAAGACCAACGCAGAGTATTTGAAGACCATGACGGTTAGGCTCCTGGAGCATACAGAACGAAATTACCGCGTAACAAATCAGAAAATTGACAACTTTGCTACGGCACGAGAATGCTTCCAGCTCGGAATTTTCATGCTTCTGGTGCTGGGGATGTTCTTCGCGGCCTACTCACTTGTCGTGAGGATCATAGATTGACGTGCGCACGCGCTTTCCTGCCGATCTATCGGCAGCGCTGTCACTGGAACGGACTGGACGATCACAGGAGGCACCATGCAACCTCATGTACCACTCATAGTAAGATTCAGCGAGCGACGTCAAGGTTGTGACCCCACCCCGGGGTTCTACTCGAGCAACCATGACATGCGCTTAGTCCGCGAGGGCGAGCAGATTATCCCTCTGGTCATTTCTCGATACAATGCGGAGGAACTCAAAACGGTAACTAAGATACAGCGAGAACGCGAGGATTAGATGTCTAACATCAGTAAGGGAGTGTCTTTCAGTGGACAACAGGGTGCCTTTCATCGCCAGATTTTTGAGCAGAAGACCGCCAGCCGACCGCCCACGGGGAGCATACTCAGATAAGCATGACCTCCATCTGATTGAAGTAGACGGCCGGCCTGCCCCCCTAGTACTGGCAGGCGGCCTTCTCCCTGAAACCAAAACCATTACGGAAGTGCGGGGTGAAAGAGAGGATTAGCCCCAAAACGAGGCCGGCGACGGGTTCCTTGAGCTGGGGTGAGCCGCGTTCGTGTCTCGCGTGCTCCATCATTTTCCGCGTGCTTGCATCTTCGCCCCGCCCGCCGGGTGCTTAGTTCCATGGCGACGTCTTAGTGGGCAGGCCTTGATCCTTATGACCACGGAGGAATAAGATGGGTTATTACATAGGAAGTGACATAGGCACGACGGGGACGAAGACAGTTGTGATTGATGAGAAGGGGAAGGTGCTCGGAAGCAGCACGGTCGAGCATCCTTTGTCAACTCCGAGGCCGGGCTGGGCTGAGCAGGACCCCGCGGATTGGTGGAGGACGACGGTCGAGTCAATCAGGGCAGCGGTCAGAGAAGCTGGCGTCAACAAGGACGACATCAGAGGCATTGGCCTTTCCGGGCAGATGCACGGGACGGTTTTTCTCGACGAATCCAGCAAAGTCCTCCGCCCGGCAATCCTCTGGTGCGACCAGCGAACCGCCGAAGAATGCGATTACATCACCGACAGAATCGGAAAGCAGCGTGTCATTCGCCTGACCTGCAACCCTGTCCTGACCGGCTTCAGCGCACCGAAAATCATCTGGCTGAGGAATCACGAGCCGGAGGTCTATGCGAAGGTGAAAAAGGTTCTCCTGCCGAAGGATTACATACGATTCCTGATGACGGGCGAGCTCGCGGGGGAAGTTTCCGACGCTTCCGGCACATCCCTTTTCGACGTCACTAATCGGAAATGGTCGGACGAGGTTCTTGCGGAGCTGGAGATACCGAAGGAGTGGCTGCCTGAAATCTACGAATCTCCGGTCCCCTCCACGAAGCTGACGAAAGCCGCCGCGGAGGAGCTGGGTCTCAATCCGGGCACGCCGGTCGTGGGCGGTGGCGGAGATCAGGCCGCTGGCGGCGTCGGCAATGGCATTGTCCGCGAGGGTCTAATTTCTTCAACCATCGGCACTTCCGGCGTGGTTTTCGCCTCCACCGACTCCCCGAAGCTCGACGAATCCGCCCGCGTTCACACCTTCTGCCACGCCGCTCCGAACACCTGGCACATCATGGGCGTGATGCTTTCGGCGGGTGGCTCCTTCCAGTGGTTCAGGAACGTCCTCGGCACGGAAGAAATGGCTGAGGCGAAGGAGAAAGGCGTTGACCCCTACGAAATCCTGACCGCCAAAGCGGAGAAGGCGCCCGTCGGCTGCGAAGGTCTTATTTTCCTCCCCTATCTGACGGGCGAGAGGACTCCCTACCCCGACCCTTACGCGAAAGGCGTTTTCTTCGGCTTGACGCCGAGGCACAAGAAGGAGCACCTCATCCGCGCCGTCATGGAGGGCGTGACATACGGCTTGCGGGATTCGCTTGAGATAATCAGGGGCATGGGCGTCGAGGCGAAGGAAATCCGCGCCTCCGGTGGCGGCGGGAAAAGCCGTCTCTGGCGGCAGATGCAGGCGGACATGTTCGACTCGCCCGTCGTTACGATAGATAAGGATGAGGGGCCGGCATTCGGCGTGGCGCTTCTGGCTGCCGTAGGCGGCGGGGAGTATTCTTCCGTCGCCCAAGCCTGCGAGGCGACGATTTCGATTTCCTCGGAACTCGAACCCATACCGGAAAACGTTGCGATATACGAATCCTTTTATCCGATTTACCGAAAGCTTTACTCCGATCTGAAAGATACCTTTGCGAAAACCTCGGAGATTGTCCGCGGTTTGACCGGATAAGTGTTGGGGCTGGAGCGTGCCCCGCGAGCAGCAACAAAGAAAGAAACGTCCGACTATTGCAGGAGGATGACAATGGAACAGCAGCCGAGAAGAATTTCCGTTGAGGAAAAAGGAGATTACACCGTCATAAGGTTCCGGGATACGGACATCCTCGACCAGGTCAACATCCACGAGATGGGAAAGGAAATGTATGCCGTCGTGGAGGGCACGCCCGGAATCAAGCTCATCGTGGATTTCGAGGGAGTGGAGTATCTCTCCAGCAGCGCCCTCGGAAAGCTCATCACACTCAAGAAAAAGGTCGAGGAGAACAGCGGAACACTGAAAATGTGCCGGATCAAACCGGAGATTATGGAGGTTTTCCGGATAACGAGGCTCGACACCATTTTCGACATCTACCCGGACCTTGACGCGGCTTTGGCATAGCGCGGCGATTTGGAAATACAGTTTACGTATGGCGCCGCGAGAAGGGAGCTTCTTTGACGGGATAACAGGATACACAGGATAGAAGTTCAAAAATCTTTCGCAGGGATACACAGGATTCCGAGAATCCCGCCCATCTTGTTATCTTGGCAAAAAAGGATACGTCCCCGAACTTATGAATCACAGCACTTAGCCTCGCAAAGGGGCCCGGAAGAACTCGCTCGCTTGCGGGCGGCTTTTTTGGGCAGATTCGACGTGACTGAACACAACCTTCAGGGCAAACAGCGCTGTCATATCATTTCGGAAAAGAGCGAAGTCCCTGCCGTCAGGGAAGAGATCGTGTCGCTCCTGGTCGGCTTGGGGTATCGTCAACGAGATGTTTTCGCGGTTCGCCTCGCGACCGAAGAAGCGCTCCTCAACGCCATCGAGCACGGCAACCAGTGTGATAAAAAAAAGAGAGTTACCGTCAGCTACCTCCTTGACCCGCAGAAAGCCGAAATCAGCGTGTCGGACGAGGGGGCGGGTTTCGACCCGGACTCCGTGCCCGATTGTACAGCGACAGACAACCTGCCGAAGCCGAGAGGGCGAGGCATCGCCCTCATGCGAGGTTTCATGGATAGCGTCGAGTTCGGCGGGAAAGGGAATACGCTCAGACTGGTCAAGTACAACAGTGCCCGCCGTGAAGGGCCGCCAACGGAGGGAGCGCCGACGCCTGAGTGAGAGTCTGCAATATCGCCTCCAGGGCGACGGCGCCGACGCCAGCGCCAGGCGAAATCGAGGCATCTATTGCGGGAGAGTCCTGTGAAAACGCTTGTAATCGTCCCCGTTTACAACGAGGAGAAGTACCTCCCGGACGTCGTGGAAGAGATCAAGAACAATGTCTCTCCGGGAACCGAAGTTCTCGCAATCAACGACGGCTCAACCGACCGCAGCGGAAAGATTCTGGAAAAAATCGCTGGCATCACTGTGCTGGTTCACCCCGTGAACATGGACTACGGGCAGACGCTGATTGATGGTTTCCAGTACGCCGTGGAGCGAGGTTTTGAGACAGCCATCACGATTGACTGCGACCGGCAGCACGACCCCCACATGATTGCGGAGTTTGAGAAGGACATCGCCGACTGCGACATCGTTTCCGGCAGCCGCTACCTCCAGCCCAGCGACGAAACTGCCCCCGCCGAGAGGGCGGAGATCAATCGCAAAATCACCGCGCTCATCAACAAAATAACCGGCTTGAACATCACCGACGCTTTCTGCGGGTTCAAAGCCTACCGGGTCGAGGCGTTGAGTAAGCTCGATATCACCGAGCCGAGTTACGGGATGCCGCTTCAAGTGTGGATTCAAGCCGCCGCCCAGAAACTCCGCGTGAAAGAGGTCCCCGTGGGTTTGGTCTATGTTGACCGCAAAAGGACCTTTCCAGGGAAACTGAGAGAGAGAGCGCAGCGATTCCGCTACTACCTCTCCATCATCGAAAAGGAAACCGCCCGCTACAGCCATCTGCTGCCGGGCGAGCGACGCTGAAAAGAATGTGCCGGCGGTGCTTTAGGCGGCGAGAGCCGCGGACTCCGCCTTTCGTTTCGCTCTTGCTCGCAGCACAAAGAGCATGACAAGCGAGGCTGGCAGCAGGACGAGGCTGACCGCCTGAGAGACCGTGAAAGTGTGCAGGAAAATCCTCGGATTATCTCCCCTCAGAAATTCGATTGCGAACCTTGTCACAGAATACATTGCGATGAATAGCCAGAACACCTCTCCGTCAAATCTCCTCCGGCGATAAATGATCGTGAGGAGCACAAAGAGGATCGCCGCGTTGAGGGAAGACATGAGTTGAGTGGGGTAAACCGGGACATTCGCTGCTCCGTAACGGTACGCCGCAAAGCTTCCCTCCGGGAAAGCGACGTGAAAGAGGAAGTCAACCGAGCAGCGCTTCCCCCAACAACAGCCGTTGAGGTAGCAGCCGATCCGGGCGAAGGCTATCCCGATAGCTACGGACGGAGCCGCAATGTCGGCGAACTTCCAGACGTTCAGCTTTTTCGCACTAAGGTAGGCGATCCCCACCGCAACCGCGAGCAAAAGCCCTCCGTAAAACACCAGCCCCCCCTGCCGGAACTGAAAGAAAACCCTTATCACGTTTAGAAGGGATTTACTTTCCCCGCTCCAGTCCATGTCGGAGAACAGGTAGAAAACTCTGGCGCCGACAAGCCCCGCAATCAGAACCCAGAGAAACAGGTCGAGCACGTCGTTGGCTTTTTCCCCCGATTCTCTCGCGCGGAACACGCCAGTCAAAATGGCAACAGCGGCGGCGATAGCTATCATGACACCGTATGAAGCCACATCGAAATGCCCCGGAGCAAAAGGAAGAGGGATGCGGAAAAGTATGCGGTGCATTGGCGTTTCTCTTTTACCTTTCGCGAGGGTTAACTAAGGGGATGCACTTTCCCCGTGCGAGGGAGAAGCCCCCTAATTCCCCGGTTCCGATGGAGCGTTTTCCTGGGGCTGCGAGGCTGCTAAAGTGGGCTTTTTGCTGTTTTCTTCCCTGATTATCCCGACTATCAATACGACAACACCGCTGCATATCGCAAGGTCAGCCGGGTTAAACGTCCACCAAAAACTGAAATCAATGAAATCTCGGACGTGGCCGAAAATCAACCTGTCAATGAGATTGCTAATTGCTCCGCCGACGATCAAGCCGAGAGAAACCCTCGCCCAGAACCGCTTCTTACAGTATTTCCCGAACAATACCAACAGCGCGACCACTATGACAAGCGAAAGGAGGACGAAAAAGTATCTTCCGAAGGAGGTGGACTCGATGTTCTTTCCGATGCCGAACGCGACGCCGGGGTTTGTGACGTGTTTCATTCTAAGGAAGCTTGACACGACCGTCGGATTCTCCAGGCAATTGAAGACCAGATACTTGAACACCTGGTCAGCGACGATGACTATCAGTGCCGAAACAATAAGAGACATTTACCTTCTCCCCACGCCTTCCTCTTTTTCCTTGCAAGGAACGCAAAGCTTGGCGAAGGGGACAGCCTTCAACCTCGGCTCTTTGATCGGCTTGCCACATATCTGGCACTTCCCGTACGTGCCGTCCTCAATCATCTTCAACGCCTCTTCAATCTTGTAAAGGGTTTCCTGCTCTTTTGAGACAAGCCCCAGTTGGAGGTCCCGCTGATAAGTATCGCTGCCCACATCCGCCATGTGCATGGCATATCCGGAAAGGTCTCCGGACGATTCACGTTGCGAGCTGCTCAACGTGTCTTCCGAAAGACGCCATATGTCCCCTGTAACCTTTTCTCTCTCCAAAAGCAACAACTCTTTGAACTTCTTGCGTGTCTTGCTGTCCATTAAACTTCGCCTCCTCGAGCGCCTTTATGGCATCGTCCGGTCGGCCCCACCCGCCGAGAAGCTCTATTTCGATAGTTGCTCGCCGAAAAACTCTGAAAGAACCGCGACGCAGTCCTCGCATATCTCCGGATATTGCCCCGATTGTCCCACGGTCGGGCTGTATTTCCAGCATCGCTTGCATTTCTGCCCCGGCGCCTCGCCGGCGACGATGAAAAGACCGCCAATGGAGGACGGAACCGCCTCTTCCGGCGGCCCCTCCTTCTCGACGTCAACCACCTCCACAGAAGAAACGATGAACACCGTCTTCAGGTTCTCCCCAAAGCTCGCGAGGAAATCGAGCATTTCCCTGTCGCGGGTGAAGAGGGAAATCTTTGCCTCGAGAGAGTTGCGTATTTCCCCAAGCTCCCTCTTTCTCTCGATGACTTTCGCGATTTCTGAGCGGATGTCTTGCAGCCTTTCCCACCTCTCCTCGAGGTCTCTATCCCGCGTGCTTTCGCGGAGTTCCGGCCACGAAGCAAGGTGAACGCTCAACGGGTCGCGTTTTTTTCTGATTTTCGCCCAGACCTCCTCAGCCGTGAAGGCCAGAATCGGCGCCGCCATAAGGTTCAGAAGCCGCACTATTCTCGCGAATGCCGTCTGGCTCGACCTCCTTTCCCGCGATGAGGGGCCGTAGGTGTAGAGCCTGTCCTTCAGAATGTCAAGGTAGAAAGAGCTGAGCTCGACCGTGCAGAAATTGTAAATGCGATGGTACGCCCCGTAGAACTCAAAGCTCTCGAAAGCGTCCGTTACCTCCTCCAGCAGCGCTTCAGCTCTCGACAGCGCCCACCTGTCAATTTCCGTCATATCCTCCACAGCCACGGAGTCCGATTCTTCCTCGAAATCGCACAGGTTCCCGAGCATGAACCTCAACGTGTTGCGAATCTTCCGATAAGCGTCCGCCGTCTGGCCGAAAACGGATTCGCCCACAACCATGTCCGCGGAGTAATCCACAGACGAAACCCACAGCCGGAGGACATCCGCGCCATACTTGCCAATGATTTCCAGTGGATTGGTGATGTTTCCCTTCGATTTCGACTCCTTTTCTCTCTGCTCGTCGAGGGTCCATCCCGTGGTAATGACAGTTTTGAAAGGGGGCGAACCTGTCAGCGCGACAGCCGTCAGCATGGAGGATTGGAACCACCCTCTGTGCTGGTCGCTCCCCTCGAGGTAAAGCTCGGCGGGATACTTCTGGTCATCTCTCTGGGTCAAGACGCTCTGGTGGCTCGTGCCGGAATCGAACCATACGTCAAGAATGTCCGTTTCCTTGCGGAATTCGCCACCCCCACATTTGTGGCATTTCGTCCCTGCCGGAAGAAGTTCCCCCGCCTCCTTCTCAAACCAGACATCCGCCCCTTGCTCGCGAACCTGAGCTGCGAGGTGTTCGCCCACTTCAAGGGTCAGGAGCGGCTCGCCGCAGCCGGTGCAGTAAAAGATCGGTATCGGCACCCCCCACAACCTCTGCCGGGAAAGACACCAATCCGGCCGCCCCGCGACCGTTGCCGAAAACCTCCTCTCGGCGAAGGGAGGCACCCACCCGACTTGCTCCACTTGCTGCAGCGTCTTTTCTCTCAAGCCCTTGTGGTTCACATTAACAAACCACTGTCTCGTCGCGCGGAATATCACCGGCTTCTTGCATCGCCAGCAGTGAGGATAAGAGTGCGTCAACCGCGTCGCCTCCACAAGCAGCCCCTTCTCTCGCAGATATTCGACGATAGGCTCATTCGCTTCGAAAACCTGCATCCCCGCAAAATGCTCGACTTCCTGCGCGAAACGACCTTTCTCGTCAACCGGGGAGTAGATTTCCAGCCCGTATTTCCCCGCGACCTCGTAATCCTCCTGTCCGTGCCCGGGGGCTGTGTGGACGCACCCCGTCCCCTGCTCGGACGTAACAAAATCTGCCGGAATGAGCTTCGATTTGCGGTCTGCCAGCGGATGCTCGCAAGTCGAACCTTCAAGCTCCTCCCCTCGGCGTGTCGCAACGATTTTCAACTCCGCCCAGTTCAGTTCACCTTTCACTCTCTCGAGCGTCTCAAGGGCGAGGATGAGCACCTCCCCTCCGACCTCAATCGCCCCGTACTGGAATTCCGGGCGAACCGCAATGGCCAGGTTCGCGGGAAGCGTCCAGGGAGTCGTCGTCCAGATGACGACATACGCCCCCTCGACCCCAAAAAGCTCATTGATTCTCGCATCCGCCTTGAATTTTACGTAAATTGACGGGGACTCTTTGTCGTGGTATTCCAGCTCCGCCTCCGCAAGGGCTGTCTCGCACTCAATGCACCAGTGCACAGGCTTCAAACCGTGGTAGATGTAACCCTCGTCGTAAAGGCGGGCAAAGCTCTCCACCTCCTTTGCCTCGTATTCGGGGTCCATTGTGAGATAGGGCTTATCCCACCGCCCGAGCACGCCCAGACGCCTGAATTGCTCTCTCTGGATGTTGAGCCACTTCAGAGCGAACTCCTTCGCTTTCCTCCTGAAATCGAGCAGTTGCACATCGTGCTTCGTTTTGTGCAGCTCCTTCAGCAGCCGGTGTTCTATCGGAAGACCGTGGCAATCCCATCCCGGAACGAACGGACACCTCAATCCCCTCATGGACTTGTACTTCACCACAAAGTCCTTCAGCGTCTTGTTCAACGCCGTCCCCATGTGGATGTTCCCGTTGGCGTAAGGGGGACCGTCGTGAAGCAGATACCATTCCCCAGCAGCGTTTTTCTGCTGGATTTTGCCATAGAGGTCGAGCTCTTCCCAGACCCGGAGCATCTCCTTCTCCTTGACGGGGAGATTCGCCTTCATGGCGAAGTCGGTTTTGGGGAGGTTGATCGTGTCCCTATAATCCACTTTGCCTATCACTTTCTATGCCAAGAAGTTACAATGAATCCCCGGCCTCTTGGGAGCGCAGCAGACCCCTTTGCCTGCGAAAGATGTAAATGTTTACCACAGGCAACCCTCCCCGTCAAGCATAAATGAGGCCAGAACGTATGGCCTCAGCCTCGGGCGGATAGCCGGCCGAGGCGGAGGAGGCAAGAAGGGAACAGCAGATTAACGCCAAGGCGCAGAGAATAAGGTGAGAAGGACTCCGTCGTCGCCTGCCGTGGCAGGGGCATCTTGTCCATGAGCCCCACGGGCGCGACGCCCCCGCAACAGCCGTCTCGACGGCGGCGTTACATAGACCGAGAACTCGGCCGCACGAGAAAGCCGAGGCGTCCGCAGAACCATATCGGAAAACCGCTGACCTACTCCCTTCGCTCCCTGCGGTGATTTCATCTCCCTGTGAGACTGAGGGACTACTGGATCTGCCATTGCTCTTGGTGGGAGCCATGCAGTCCCCGCTGACACCATTAGCGAGCCCGGGACGCTTTCAGCAGGTAGCGGTCGTGAAGATCGCGGACGAATTCGAGGCAGAAGCCTATCCTGCGAAAAAGCGTTTCAAATTCTGCTTGGGTGGGGAGAAGATGGCTTGCAAGGACGCCGCCGATGGAGGAGTGGAGTGAGTTGACCCATTCGCGGCTGCGGGTGTGAGCGATCCAGAGAGGGCCCTCTTCTCGAAGAACTCGGCGGAACTCCCGCAGGGCGGCGGGGCGGTCCTGGAGATGGGGAAACGTGTTGAGGCAGACGACGGCGTCGAATTCTCCATCGGGCAGAGGCAGACGTGTTGCGCACGCCCGAGCGATCTCCACCTGCGGCGTGAGATTTCTGCCGAGGCATTTTTCAACCATGCGGGGAGAAATGTCGAAAGCGAAGATTTTTCCATCCGGGCCCACCATCACCGCGAGAAGTCGAGTCAGGCGGCCCTCGCCGCACCCTGGCTCGACGATTTTGTGACCGGGCAGAATGTTCATCTGCCGAAGCAATTCTTTGGCGATAGGAAGCTCTTCGTCGGAAAACTCCCGGAAAACGCCTTCGTCGGCACACGTGTCGAAATAGTCGGCAACCGGGTTGTGATTCGGCGAATTATCTGCTGCCATGAGCGTTTCACTCTCCTTTTCGGAAAACGTGACGATAGAATACGGCTCCCGCGAAGACCGCGGTTGAAAAAAGGACGATGCAGGCGCCTACCGGTGAGTTGATGTGATAGGCAACGACGAATCCTCCCAGAGCACTGAGGGCGCCGAACGAAGCGGCGGCGGCGAGAACGGAGGTGAAAGTTCGGCAGACCTGGAGGGCAGCTACGGCGGGATTGACCATCAGGCTGTATATCATCAGCCCCCCGACGGTGTTGAGATTGACTGTAAGCGTCGCGCCACAGAGAGCGAGAAACAGTCCCCACACGAGCCCTTCGTGAACGCCGGAAGCTTTCGCCAGCACGCGGCTGAAGAGGATGGCCTTCATTTCCTTGAAGAATAGAACGACGAAAAGAAGGAGAACCACCGACGTTGCGGCGACGACGAGGACATCCCGCCAACTCACGAAGAGCAAGCTCCCCCAGATGAGCCCCAGGACGCGCGTCTTCGGACCGGACACGAGTCCTATGCCGAGAAACGCCAGTCCCATGGTCACGGAGAGGATTATTCCGAGAGCGACATCCGTACTGATTTTGAGGCGGTCATGGGTGAGTAGGCTGACGACAACAGAGGCGACGACCGCCGCCGCAATTCCGCACAATGTCTGTGGCCAACCCAGAAGATAGCCGAAGACCGACCCCGCCAGGGCGGCGTGAGACATGCAGATGCCGATAAGCGGGATTCGCATGCCGACGATGTACACCCCCAGCAATCCCGTCGAGGCGCCTCCCACGACGCCAGCGGTGATGACCGGAATGAAATAGGGATCAATCATGGCAACTCTCCTCTTCTCTTCCTCCGGCGGCGAGGGAGTGGAATCGGTCCCCGCGAACGACGCTCTCGACGCGACAACCGTAAAGCCGAGAAAGCGCGGCGCTGGACAGAGCCTCTCGTTTGGGGCCGATGAACGCAATTTCGCCTTCCTTCATCAGAGCGACCCGCTCGCACGAGTGGGGCAACTGCCAGGTCTCGTGAGAGACCATAACAACTGTCAGCCCGAAATCCCTGAAAAGCCGCTCGATGAACTGAACGAGCTGCTCCTTCCAATCGAGGTCGAGATTCGCCCCGGGCTCATCGAGGAGGAGAAGCCTCGGCTCCTGAACCATAGCCCGGGCAATGAGGACTTTTCGCTGCTCCCCGCCGGAGAGGCTGCGATAGATGGCGCCGGACAGAGCCTTCAGCCCCAGCCGCTCAATCCACGAGTCAACCCTTCGGCGGTCTTCGTCGTCCAGCTTTTTGAAGAATCCCTTGCGGCCGAAAACTCCCATCGAAACGATGTCGTGAGCGGTAAATGGAAGGTCGGGCATGTATTCAACTGTCTGGGGGACATAACCGATTAGACGACGAATGAAGGAACGCTCCCACGCCGACGTGCGCTGCGCCTCGCGCCCAAAAACCTCAACGTGCCCCGCGTCAGGCAGAATGAGAGACGCGAGGACGCGAAGAAGCGTTGTTTTCCCGGCGCCGTTGGGTCCGACAATCCCCAGGAAGCAGCCGGACGCGACACGCAGCCCGGGGATGTGAAGGATTCGACGATGGCCTCTCGTGACGGAGACATTTTCAAGCTCGATCGCCAAATCGCTCACGGTCTCGCCCCCCGGATTAAGGAGCGGAGATTGCTCACGACGAGGTCATCGAACCGGCGCTGCTCATACTCCATCGTGGGGAAGTTACTGAAAACGATAACCTTAGCGTCGAGGCGTTGCGCCATAGAATCGGCGGCTTGCCGTCCTTCCTGAAGGTTGGCAATGATCAACCGGGCGCCGGAACGCTCCGCGGCGGCGATGACGCGCTCGACAGCGGAAGAGGTCATGTTCTCGGCTCTGGAGAATTCGGCGACGACTTCCAGACCCAGCCAGCGGCAAAATGCGGATTGATGATCTGAGGAGATGACTTTTTTTCCGCGAAGTCCCGCACCGGCGATTCTCCTTCGCACCATCGCGGAAAGGTCCGATAGTCGTCTTTCGACACCAGCGAGACGGGAGCCAAATTGCCCCGCGGAGCTCGGATACATTTCTTCAATCGCAGTTTTTACCTGGCGACAGCCCTCGAGGTAGTTGTCGGGGACGCACAGTCCATCCGGCACAGCCACTGAGACAATTCGCAGGCCCCTCGATGCCAAGCCCGAAAGCCGGCTGTCCAGCCCCTCCTGAAAGTCGAAACGGAACAGGAGCGAACAGCGGGACAGTCGGCTCAACGTGCCGGGAGCGAGGTCGAAATGCCCCGGGCAATCACCGGGCGGCAAAAGGCGGACGGTCTCGAAGCGCTCGTCCGCGATGTCTTTGACGGCGCAGTCAAGCCACGAAGTCGTTACAGCGATTGGCGGTTTTTTTGCCGAGCGGGGAGCTTTGGAGCAGCCCGAAAGCGAGAAAAACGCGGGCAGAAGCAGCAGCATGGCGCCTTTCCAAAAGAGCCGCCTTGCAGGAGAACGCCTCGGTGTTTCACGGCAGTCTCGACGAGACCGGCCCGCACAACGGTCTGTTGAGCTGTCCATAGTGCAGTGAACCATTGGTCCATTTCGCAAATGCAGTTGTGCCATGCTCAGAGGTTTTCCGCGAAGCGAGCGAGAACTCTTCTCTCCGACGAGTTCTCGACATCAGGGAGAGCTTGCGCCGGTGCTGAGGTGAACGATAACTCCCTCGCTCTCCGCGCCATTCTTGAAGTTGTACCAGTTCCGGCGAGGGGCCGGATAATGCAGCTCATCGGACCTCCAAAACGGCTTCGGGCCGGAGGGGCCGACGCTCCATATCGCCCACTTGACCGGAGAGTCCTTAGAGTTGAAATAAGGAACGTCGCTGCCATCGTCGTGGGGAAATCTCTTTGGGACCCAGATGGCGAGGCTGGTCAAGACGCCGTTGGCATACCCCAACCCGGGGGCGATGTATTTGTAGGCGTGTCCCCTGTTGAAAACATCCTCCGGGAAGGCGCCCAAATACCCCAAGGAGAGCAGTTCCGGCGGACACTCGTTGTAATCGTCAACTTTCATGCCCCCGCCCGCGCAGAAAGCGCGAGCGAGAGGATACGCCTCCCGGTCGAGGCGATACGCTTCGATAGATGTTGCGATGTTTCGAAGATCGGCATGCGCGCGTGTCACTTTGGCTTTGATCCTCGCCGTCCGAAGCACCGGCAGCAGCAGCGCTGCGAGCAAGCTGATAATGGCGACAACCACCAGCAATTCCAGAAGCGTGAAACCGCAGGTAAATCGTTTCGCGTATGCCCTCGCTTTCCATCTCGGCATGCTTTCTAAACCCTCCATCAGCGATGACCTTCTCGCCGCGGCGCCGTGAAGATGGCCCTGTCAGAAAAGGAAACGCTATTCCTGAACCTCTATCTTGTAGAACTTCTTCCATGCCCCTTCAATGTCATTGAGCATGAAAACCACTGTGCCGTCCCCGACGACAGGCTCGCCGAGCGGCTGCCACGTATTGACATCATCGCTACGATAGACTTGGTACGTCACGCCATCAGTGGACATCCACTGGACCTTGATTACCTTGCGAATCTCGATCCTCGGGATGATGTATTTATTCTTCTTGACCCAGATGCGGTAATGGTCATGGAAAGGAGGGTTGTCGTCGTCCGCGGGGTCCTCCTGGTCGAATATGCCGATGACATCGAACTTGCCGATCGGCGCGGGATAGCCATCGAAATCTCCCTGCCGAGATAGGTGCATGACAAGCTCGCCCGTCCCGTCCGTAATCACCAGATCCCCCTTAACGACATTCCCCTCGGCATCAGCAAGATAGTTTCCCCACTCCCCGGAAACAATCTCCACGTCGTTCAGGCGGCACCATTGAGTCTGGTATTTCTCGGCGCCGCCGGCGCGGGTTCGATCGAAATAGTTGCACGCTGCAATGCTCGGGATGAGCTTCGGTTCCGGCATCCCCGCCCCCTTTTCAACAATGGTTACCGTGAAGCGAATGTCGGGCGAGGCGGAATGGCGGTCGTTGATGAAAACCTTGCCGTTGTGATCGGCGATGAAGCCCTCCACTCTCACCCTATCTCCCGCCGCCACAGGAACATACTCCTCCGGAACCCACAGGTCGCCGTACCACCATTTCCCCGCCCAGACCTGGAGACCTCCGGTCTGGTCCTGAAGGAAAATGCTGTACATGCCATCCTCCATCGGGTCGAGAAGCTCGCCTGTCGTGTTGAGAGCGATCCCCTCCACGGTCACGCGGTTTTCGGAGTTCTGGAAGTCCGCGCCGACCAAGGGATGCGTGCCCAATCCTTCCTCATCAACCGCCTCGAGGTCCCACATGTTGTACAGTGTGGCGTAAGCGGCCCCTGAGACCAAAGCGACGCAAAACACAAGGGGAATGAGAAAAATGCGCTGTTTCATAGTTGCCTCCTTCTACGGGCGCGTGATAACACGATTGTTCAAGATGTGTTACTAATTATCCGCAGCCGGCGAGCAAGTGTCAAGACTTTTCTGCGGGGCAAAGTGACGCCTCAGTTACGGGCGGCTGAGCGTGGAACCGCAGAGTGCGCAGAGCACGGAGAGCGGCTTACGTATCGCCGGCATCCTGTCCCGCCTCGCGTTCCGCGGGGGATATCGAGGGGCTCCCTTGCCCTGGACGGGGTCGGGCTGTACCCTTCACGGCAAAAAAAGGCGTCCCCCACGTGGGCATCCCCCGCCTCTGGCGGGGGACCCGTGGAGGAATCATGGGCAAGATGCCCATGCCACGGCAGGCGACGATGGAGTCCTTCTCATCCTCCTCACTGCGACTCCGCGCCTTTGCGTTACCTTCCTCTTGCTTTCTTCCCTCCGCCGCCTTGGCGGGGTATCCGCCTGAGAATGAGGAACTACGTGGGGGCCTTTTTCGGCTTGACACCGACTCTCGGTAGCAATAGTCTTAATTTGTTGAAAAAAAACGGGGCTTTGCAGAGGCTTTCCACGCTGGTGTAGGGCTGGCAAAACACCGTCAATCGCAACCGACGCGGAATCGCCCGGCGCTTGGCTCGTGGGATATGCCCGCAACCCTGTCGCCAGCACAGCGTTGCGGGAAAGGGCTTGCCAATTCATGGAAAAAGAGGAGGTCGAGAGATGAAAGGCAGCGTGATAGCGGCAGCGACAGTTCTGTGCAGTGTGGGCATTCTGCTGTGCGGATGTGTCACGACTCAGAAGTACACGGAAGCGCAGTCGGAAATCCAGGCTCTCAGCTTGGACAAGAATAAGCTGGCGGCGCAGGTGGCAGACCTCACGGCAAAGGTGGCCGGTGCTCAAAAGGAGCGAGACACCCTGTCGGACCAGGTGGTGAAGCTTAAGAACGAATTAAAGGCAGCACAAGACAAGTCCACCGCCTCGCAAGGGAATGCAGCCTCTCTCCAGAGCCAGATTGCCCAGAAGGACGGCCAAATCAACGCTCTCAACACGAGGGTCGAAGAACTCAATGCCGAACTGGCGAGGCTCAAAAAGGAGAACGAGGCGCTGAAAAGCAAGCCCACTGCCGCGCCCGAGACGGAAGTGGTACCCGCTCCGGCGCCCGGCGCGTGATGCGCCTGGAGAGCCGAAAATAGCTGCCTGCGACTGCCGGGCACAACGAGACGCGAGAAAAAGCCGGGATTTGTCGCGGGTTCATCGAACAAAAGGAGGCGCGCAGGCGTCTATATAAGTCAAAGCAGCGGCAAAGCATAGCTGTGCACAAGGAGGATTTTAGGACATGACAACACAAGATGCAGTGAAAATGATTGGCATATTGTTTTTGGCGACGGCGTTCGCCACGACCTCCGTGGGGCTGTCGAGTTCTTCGGGAGAAGAAGCCGCCGAAGGCGTCATTGTGGGTGTGCCCGAGAAGGAGCAGCCAAAACCAAAACCTGTCCCTGCCGAACTGACCGCAGAAGCAGTCATCGTCGGTGTGCCGGTGGGAGAGCAGGTGGCAGGAGGCGTCATCCGTGCGCTGCCCCCGCTGAAGGGACCAAAGAAATCTATCGCTGTGCTGGATTTCGACAACCGGGCCAATTTCGCGGGGCAATGGAAACTGGGCGAGGGGATGGCAGACATGCTGACGACCGCTCTGGTCAAGACAAACCGTTTCATCGTCGTCGAGCGGCCGAGAATCAAACAGATTTTGAAAGAACAGGACCTTGCGGCTTCGGGGAGAACCGCCAAAGCCGAGGGAGCCAGAATCGGCAAGCTCATTCCGGCGCAAATCGGCGTTATGGGAGCCATAACGGAGTTCTCGTTCAAGCAGCAAGAGACCGGCTTAGACTTCGGCTTCAAACATGTGGCGGCGGGATTCGTGACCGGAGCCGCTCATATTGGCCTCAACCTGAGAATGATTGACACCACCACCGGGCAGATTCTTGCCTCCGACAGAGTGGAGAAAAAGGCAACTTACACCGGAATTAAAGGTGCTTACACCAATAAGGATTTCGCGATAGGCGGGGGGCATTTTCAGGAAACCCCTCTCGGGAAAGCCACCCAGCAGGCGCTCCACGAGGCGGTTTACAAGGTCGCGATGAATATGCAGAAAGTTCCCTGGCAAGGCCGCATCGTGCTGGTTCAGGGCGAAAGAATCGTCATCAATTGCGGCAAGCGAGAGGGAATTGTCCCCGGCCAGCAGTTCATCGTCTTCAGCAAGGGAGAGGAACTGACCGACCCGGAAACCGGCGAGATTCTCGGCTCGGAAGAGGCAAGAGCCGGCAGAATCTCTGCGATGCAAATTCTGGACAAATATTGCTACGCCAGGGCTGAGGAGGGACAAGGCTTCAAGCGAGGAGATATTCTGAGGCTGCCCTGACGCCGATTCCGGAACACCTCCGCGAGCTTTCGGAAAGAATGTCCCTGGAGGGCCCCCCGTAAGGGTTGGCTCTCCAGGGACTTACTTCTCGTGCGTGACGGAGGGGGTCCGCGTGTCGAGGGGCCTGCTCTCTAATCCGAGGTCCCTTTGGTCAGATAGTTCCCTGCGACCCACTTGACAGCTTCTTCCGATGAACTCAGCTTCCCCTCGAGCTGCATCTCCTCGACGGCCCGCAAAATCTCCCCGAAAAGAGGCCCCGGCGTAAGCCCAATCTCGATCAAATCGCCTCCTCTTATCAGAGGGGGTGGTTTTATCTCCTGCTCGGAGAGCGATTCCAGTTTCTCCTTGAGGAAGTCGTAGATTTCCAGGTTTCCGTGGCTGGCGAGGCAGTCGGCGCGGTGCATCTCAAGCTCGTCGAGGAAAGTCTCCCTCTGGAGCATTTTCTTGAGGGTGCTTTCTCGCATTTCCTTAGCGGGAATGAACCTCATGTGATTGGAAACGATGTCCACTATCCGCCTGCGCTTTTCGCCGGAAAGCCTCAATCGCCTCAAAACCTTTTCGGCAATTCTTGCGCCGACGACCTCGTGCCCGTTGAACCGTATCCTGTCGGCTATCTGGAAGGTTGGCGGCTTTCCCACGTCGTGGAGAAGGGTGGCAAAGGCGAGAACGCTGCTCGGTTGTTCGCCTGACTCGCGGCAGAGCTTATCGAGAGCTATCTTCGTGTGCTCAAAGACGTCCCCCTCCGGATGGTGTTTCTCCGGTTGTGGAACGCCTATCATTCTGTAAACCTCGGGGAGAATTCGCTGGAGCAGGTCGGTATCCGCCAGAATTTGAAGCGCCCTCCCACGGTTCGGCCCGGTCAGAATCCTTCCTATCTCCTCTCCGATCCTTTCCCAGCTCACCTGGGTCACGTTGGGGGAGAATTTCTTAATGGCTTCCAGAGTGGATTCCTCTATCTGGAAATCGAACCTCGCCGCAAACCTCACCGCGCGGACCATCCGCAGCTTGTCCTCCTCGAACCGCTGGAAGGGGTCTCCAACCGTCCGTATGACCTTCCTCTCGATGTCGCGGCGACCATCCACGTAGTCAATCAGCTCATCCCCGAGCGGGTCGTAGAACAGGGCGTTGATGGTGAAGTCCCGCCGGAGGGCATCTTGCTTCGCGCTGGTGTAAGTGACCCGCTGCGGTCGCCGCCCATCAACGTAGCCCTCGTCGGAGCGAAAGGTCGCCACCTCGTACTGTTTCCCACGAAAGAGGACGATAACCACGCCAAATTGTACGCCGACGGCCACTGTCCGCCGAAAAAGCTTCATCACCTCCTCGGGAGACGCGCTGGTCGCGATGTCGTAATCCGCAGGCTCATTGCCCATGAGCTTATCGCGGACGCAACCCCCGGCGAACAAAGCCTCGTGTCCGGCTTGGCGGAGCTTTCGCACGATTTCGACAGCCGCGTCTTTCGATTCTGCCATGAAGAAGAAACCTCCGTAGGAGCTCGCTAATCGCCGTTCTCAACAGTTCATCTTAGCATAAGTTCCCCTGACGTTGGAATGCTGGTGGTGGCGTGCGTGTGGCTGTAGTTCTGTGGCAGGGAAAGGAGGAAAAGCGAGCTTAACGCAAAGACGCAGAGTCGCAGGGGAAGAGTGAATAACAAAAGCCGTGTCTGCTGCGGGAGCCCACGTGCTCTGAAAAAAGGGCATTCTCTGAAAATTTCTGTGAAACTTTTTCGTGTTTCGAGCGTCTAATAGATTGATACGTTTTGCGGGGAGTTGTACAGGCGGGTTCCAGGTTTTGTATATACGAGAAAAGGGCATAGTGGGCCACGCACAGAGACATCTCCCCATGACAAACCTTTCCCCAAACCTGCTATGCCCTGTTTGCCCTTATACTTTCTTTCTCGCCAAGGGCGTCCTGGGGGATGAGCGACTGCTTCTCGCCGGGCGCCACGCCACAAGCCTACACTATACGATATGCTGACCCTTGATGGGACGTAAACCTGAGACGCTCCCATCCTACGTTCCCACAAGAAATCCTTCCCTGAAGCTCGCACGTGGGGCTAAAATGGGGGGTGCGTCGTGACTCACTTCACCGGGAGGCTGAAATGGTTAAGGGCAGATCTGTGTTCAGAAGTGTTGCTTTGTTGGCTACGCCGTTCGTTTTTGTCTGTGTTTTTCTGAGCTGTGGGAAATGCGATGAACCGGAAGAAAACGCTCCGCGACTCTCCGAGGAACATGAGCCGGGCAGCAGAAAGCTCGAGGTAAGCAGCGGCGAGTACCTGGGGCATGAATGGCACGTTGACAAAAACCATCTCATGTGGTGGGACGGGAAACCGTATGTCCCCTTTGGCGGTTTTGGAATCGTGCCCGGAAATGAGCTCGGACTGGACACCTTCAATCTCTGGATTGACTTCGACCCGTTCATCGAAAAACCGGACTACACCCTCGAGCAGCACCGGCACGATATAGCAAAGAAGTTGGATGCCATCTCAAAAGCAGGCGGGACATGCGCTGTCCAGTTCTCGATGGCCCTCCCGCACATCCCCGAAGGGCCGAAGCCGGGCATGCGCTGGCGGGAGCCAGAGGGTGGGATTGACGGGGGGCGTCTGGCGGACCCGGAAGTGAAACAGGCAATCCTCAAGGTCTGGGAATATTATGCGCCCGCCGTGCGTAAGGAATGCGTGCGTGCCATAGTGCTTTGGAATGAGATCAATGTCTGGCGTTGGCCGGAGAGGATGTCTGCCGAAAAGTACGGGCAGGTTCTGAGCGAATACGCTCGCGAGGTCAAACGGATAGTCGGCGACTTGCCGGTCTGCTTCAAAATCGCCGAAACGTGGAACGCGGGGGCCGCAATCGCGGGAGCGGCTGCGGCGGACGGATTGGGCTTCGACGTATGGTTCACGAAGCCGGACGACTCCCTCGCCCGACGGGAAATCGAACGCGCGCTGCGAATGTTGGAGGCGCGACAAAGCAAGACCACCTGGTTTTTCATTGCCGAAGGCGGGCGGGGCATCGCTGAAGGCGGGACGGATGAAGCCCCCGCTGTCGGGCACTACTGGGACCGCTGGCCGCCTTTTCGCTCGAAGGAGGAAGCGAGAGGGATTCTGCGGAGCTATGCCCTTGCAGGAGCGAAGGGCTTCATTTACAACGGCCCATCGTCGCGTCCCGAGAGCAATTACCATCACAGTTACCGGTGGCTGGGCGAACTGCAAGGAGAAATCGTTGACCTCGTAATAGACACGAAGTCGCCTCTGTTGGAAAAACGGCCAGGGATGACGGCGGAGGCAGCGATTGCCGCCGCTCGCTCCGATGAGCGGGTGAAGGAATTGCTGAAGGGCTTCAGCGAGGAGCGAGGCGAGGCGGAATTCTCAAAGCAATGGCGTGTATGGCTGGTACATTTCTTCGCCGGCGACAGCCGCATAGGCTTCGCTTCGGTGAGCGAGGAAGGGAAGGTGCTGGAGGTCGGGCCAGGCGAGGAAAGGTAGTTCGATTACCGAGACTATATGTGTGCCTGCGGTCTCGCTAAGTGCTCTGATTCATAAGTTCGCGGGCGTATTCTTTTTTTTGACCGGATAACAGGATGGACGGGACTTTGCCTCTCTACGACCCCGCGTTTCGCGGGGGTTTTTCCGTTTTTCTCTCGCCAAGACGCCAATATCGCCAAGGTCGAAAAAGCTTTTGCTTTACCTCAACTTTCCGTTCACCCCGCCTCAGGCACTTGAGCTTTATCCTGTTATGCTGTCAGGGAGGCTCCTTTCGCACGACACTATACGTCAGCGTATTTGCGAGCTCATGGACTTAGGCTTGTCCCTTGCCGCCTCGATCCGCTTTCTCAGTTCGGTGAGGCTTCGATTCTCAGGGTCGAGCTTGATTGCGGCGTCAACGTCCTGTTGAGCTTCATCCAGTCTGCCCGTCGCCATTCTGGCGTACGCCCGCCATTCCATTGGCGTCGTGTCCCAGGGGACAAGATTGATTGCTGCGGTGAAACTCGCCTCAGCTTCTGCGAACTGCCCTCGCCGGTAATCGCTAATTCCTTTCTGCAAAGACCTCTGAGCGCCTGCTCTGTTTCTCTCCTCCAGAGGGCGGTCTCTGCGAAGAATAAGGCAGTCCACTCCGAGCTCGAAGCCTCCGGAAATCGCCCTTTTCCCGACCACAGAAAAGCCAAACGTTATCGTTCGAGCGGCGAGAATGGACTTCCCGTAGTAAACCGGCTCGCAAAGGATTTTCTCCCTGGCGTAGCCGTCGAAAATCCCCGGAAACTCTTTGCCGTTCAAGGTGAGGCGAAAGCGGCCTGACCGGGGACCGCGGGTATAAATCGCGTACACGTCGTAAGCTCCGGGGCGAGGCATAGCGCTTTGGAGGGTCAAGAGGCTCCCCGCCTTGCCGGCGCGGAAGAGAAGTTCTTTTCCGCCGCTGAGCCAGAGTTTTTCCGCGGGAGCGCTTTTGACTTCCCACTTTTCACCGGAGGAGTGCGACACCGATGCCGACTCCGCTTCTATAATCACCATTTCCCTATCGCGGATATATTGCATCCAGCGGCTCTGAAGTTCTTGCCAGGAAGCGTAGTCCTGCCGAAAAGCCATCTCAAAGGCGCGCAGCGACGCAGATTCGCGCGAGCCGCGACTCGCCAAAGTCCCGAAGCTCAAGATGTAGTTCCTGAGCTTGACGTTGCCGTCCGGCAGCGAAGCCAGAAACGAGATAACGCTGTAGCCCTGGGCGTGCAGTTCCCAGCCTCTCTTTCCCGACGTGAACGCCTCGCGCCAGCCTGCCGTCGAGGTTACGATAGTCTTGAACGGCTCCAATTTCCCCGCTTGAAAACTCTCCCAGACGCTCTTCTCGAAAAGGATTCGCCTCGCTCGGTGAGCCGTGAAATATTCGGCAATGCCCTCGTTGATGAATGGGGGAAGCTCGGGGGGCTTCTCCCGAGGAGCGCTTCCAACTACCGAAAGGTCTCCGACGAGAAAGTGGACCATTTCGTGGGGAAGGATTTTCTCCTTGAGGCCGTCCTGGAGGTAAGAGGCGATTATCCGCACGTTCTGCCCTCGGTATTTGAATTGTACCGCGGCGCCTCCGCTGCTCGGCAAAGCGTAGCTCTGTCTGGTCGGGAAAATGAGGATGAAAGCCGGTTGGTCCCAGATTTTTGAGATGCCGAAGAAGCGATAAATATCCTGCCTGAGCTGCTGAACGACCTTGAGCAATTCTCTGGACAGACGCTCCTCGGGCGAGAAGACGATGAACTGCTGTTGGGTGTCCATTACGGGCTTGCTGGCGGGGAAATCGTGCTCGGCGATCGCCCGGCGTATCCGCTCGGTGCTGCCGGAAAGAGCGCCCCATCCGTTTCCGAGGAGGCTCAAGAACAGAATCAGCGCACAAGCGATTCCCCGCAGTTGCTTGAGGAGCTGGGGAAAAAGCATCTTCTTGACCCTTATCTCGCTACTCTATTTCCCCGGGACGCCGGCGGGACCGGACAAACAAAACCATTGCGGATTGCAGATTGCGGAACGCGCATTGCCCAACGCCAAATCCGAGACCGCAAATCGGGCTCTCTCTTTCCCGGCGCCGGCTTTTCGTGCACGTCAATTGCGACGGAGCCCGACGCCGGAGATATACTCGAGCACCGCAGAGGTTACACGGAACGCCTATAGGAGGGATAATCCGTGAGCAGACGCCATTAGCGTGCTCGTGGCACTCCGTGCCCTCTGCGGTGAACGCTCGGGAGATAGAAGGCGACTGTACTATTTGCTCGGTGCTTCTATCGGAACACGACCAGGGAGGTCGCCCATGGCCCAGCGGATTCCCTCCAGAAACATCTTCTGGAAGCGGAGGTCGTTCCAGGCCTGCGGCTCGTGCCCCATCCCGTTGAAGAGGACTCGCCCCTTCCCATGCTTCTTGCACCACGCCATAGCGTAATCCTTATCCGCTCGCTTGCCTCTGTTGATGTCCACGGAGTTGTTGTCCAGGCTGAGGAGGACGTGGACCTTGTCGCGAGACCAGTTCCGGTACTGATAGACTTCCTCCTTGAACCGAAACGATTTCCCGAGGGAGTTCAAGCCCGGAAAATGGGGGTCCTCGATGTTGATGGTTACTTCCTGATGCCAGGGATGCCCGGCGAAGTAACCTCCAAGCATCTCGCCGTACTCCGGCCACTTGTAGAACGTGTCGGTGGCGCAGTGAACTCCGATAAACCCCTTGCCGGACTTAATGAAATCCATCAACGCTTTTTTCTGGGAGTCATCCATCGGAAGTTCGCCCGTCGTGAAGAACATCACGGCATCGAACTTCTTCAGCAACTCGGCGGTGATGATGGAAGCATCGTCCGTTATAGTGGTGGTGAATGCCCCGGACTTCCGCCCCAGGGTCGAAACGACAGCGAGAGACGTTTCTGTGCTGGCGTGGTGATAACCCTTCGTCTGCACCACGTAGAGAAGCCTGCGAGGTTGTTTCCCCTCGTTCGGCTTCGCCGCCCCGGCCTGCGAGACCAGACCCAAGGCGCACATAACGGCAATCAAACCTCTCAGCATAGCCCACTCCTTTCTTTGTTGAACCTCGGAGTTAAAAACTTGCCGAACGGCGCGATGCCGCCGCTCAGAGCAAGTGTTTGACGGCAGCAGGCTCATGACTCGAACCGCTGTCAATCCTCCATAACATTAGCACTGTTTGTCCCTTTCTGGGAAGAACGATTTTGGGCAAACGCCGCGAGGGCGCATCCGAAGGGCGAAGCTATTGTTCGTTACTGGGAAAAAGTTCGCTGGGGGTCTATGGAGTTTCTCAGGACTTGTAGTATAATGTGCGCGAGGTCGCGACAGAATCGAAGGCCCCCGTGAACAAATCGTTTGGAGAATGTGATGTCAGGACATCATTTCGTCCCGGCCCTATCGCTGTTGCTGTTCGTGCTGTCCAATTCGGCTCCGGCTGAAGCTGCGGCGAGGTCATCGGGCAATGAGGAAGGCCGCTTTCGTTTTCAGCACTCGTTCGTTGAGGAGAACGGCGGGTTCGACGGGTGGGGATGCCCGATCTTAGTGGACGTTGACGGGGACGGTGAGCTCGATTTCGTGACGGGAGGAAAAGGCGGGGGCTTGCTTTTCTGGTACGAATATCGAAGTGGGCGGTGGCTCAAGCACGTCATCTCGCGTGAGATAAGCCCGCAGGTCGGGGGAGCGGCGGCGGACCTCGACGGAGACGGGAAACCGGAAATCGTCTGCGGGGAATGGGGGCGCGCGGGGAGGCTCTTCTGGATACGGCCGCAAGGTCGCACGCAAGGAAAATGGGTGTACTCCGCGGTCGCCAAGGGGCATAGAGACCCACACGACGTCGTTGCCGGTGATATTGACGGGGACGGCAGAACCGACATCCTCGTGCGAGACAAACATATCTCGCTGGTCTGGTACAGCGTTCCTCCCGATCTGAGCGAGCCCTGGCGGCGACAGGTCGTCGCTGAAAATCTCCCTGGAGATGGCACTGCCATAGCCGATATGGATGGCGATGGAGATTCCGACATCGTCACGGGAGGAGTCTGGTTTGAGAATGAGGATGGAAAAGGCAAGGGCTGGAAACGGCGCCGGTTCATGCCCAGAACGCTTGATTGGGACCCGGAGACGCGGGTGGTGGTAGCGGACCTGAGCGGCGACGGACTGCCGGACATCGTCGTGACGGAATCGGAGATTTCCCACGCCCGAATGGCCGTTTTCCTCAATCCGGGCCAGCCGGGGAAGGAGCCCTGGCCGCACGTGCTCGTCGTTTCCCGCGACGCCGACCGGCGAGCCCTCCATTCTCTCGCGGTCGCGGACTTCGATGCCGACGGGAAGCCGGAGATTTTCACCGCCGAGATGGAAAATCGCAAAACCGATGGTGTCAGGAAGAAGCCAAAGTGGTATATTTACAATTGTCCGAAAGGCGACGGAAAGAGCTGGGTCAAGCACGTCATCCTGGACAGTAACCTCGGCACTCACTGCGCGAAGGTCGGTGACGCTACCGGAGATGTTCTTCCCGACATCGTGGGAAAAACCTGGCGCCCGAACAGAGTCAACGGCAACCGGGGAAGACAGCACGTGGATTTCCTTCGCAATGCGTCGAGAAAAGGGAAGTCGGCCCGTAATCCCTCAGTCTCGGGCGGATAGCCCGCCGAGGCGGAGGAGGCAAGAAGGGAACAGCAGATTAACGCAAAGGCGCAAAGTCGCAGAGAATAAGGTGAGAAGGACACCCCGCCATGGCGGGGCTGTGGTTGCATGGGTGTCTGGCGCTTGATTGCCAGGTGCAGCTCAGTGTTGCCGTCTATGTAACGCTGGCGTCTCGCCGGCAGTCCCGAGGGCGTCTCGCCCTCGGCGGGGGCAGGATGCCACCGGCACAAGGGTTACTCTGTGTCCTATGAGACCCGAACCTCAGCCGCCGGTAACTGAGGCATTACGTCGGCCCGGGTCGCCCGCTCGAAATTAACTGAATTATGTGGTATCTTATGTCCATTCTTCGCTCATGTAGGGAAGCAAGGGCGGAAAGAAAAAGAGTAGTTAACTACAACGTACATCGAAGGAGGCTAAAATGGGAATGAAGAAAGTCTATGTGTCCGTGGCGGTAGTTCTCGCGTTGTGCTTCATCGCGAGCATCTCATTCGCGGGTGAGAAAAGCAAGGGGATTGCCCTCTTCAACGGCAAGGATCTCAAAGGGTGGAAGCTCCGCAATCCGGAGGGAAGGCAGAGCTGGAGCGTCGTGGATGGCATCCTCGACAACAAGTCCACGCATGGAAAAGGCGGCACTGACCTCGTCACGGTCAAAAAGTTCGGCGACTGCTTTCTGCACATCGAGTTCAACGTTCCGAAGAACGGCAACAGCGGGGTCTATCTCCAGGGCTGGTATGAGATTCAGGTCGCGGATTCGTTCGAACGCGGTCTCAGCACGGGTATGTGCGGCGCCATCTACGGGAAGACGGTCCCCAGCGTAAACGCCTGCAAGCCACCCGGCGAGTGGCAGAGCTTTGATATAACGTTCCGGCAGGCTCGGCTCAATAACGCTGGCGACCTTACGGAGAAAGCTCGCATCACGGTCGTGCAGAACGGCAAGAAGATAATTGACGATAAGGAAATAGACGGCAAGACCGGCGGGGCTCTCCCCGGTAAAGAAGGGACTCGCGGCCCACTGATGCTCCAGGGAAACCACAGCTCCGTTCAGTATCGCCACATCCTCATCTGTCCCCTGCCGCAGAAGCCTAAGATCCGAAAGCCCATGAAGCCGCAGCTTTTGAAGCCGGTTCGCCTCAAGCTCAGGCAGCCAAAGCCGCTGATTCTGAAACCGGTTCCGCCCACGGTCAAGCCGCTGGAGAGCAAGTAAACGGCAAAAAGCGAAGCTTCGCGGGCAAGGGCGCGCGCGGGGGCGGCTCCGCTCGAAGGCGCAGCGCCTCGCAGGGCTAACGCCGTTACGCCTGAGCGAGCACTTCAAAGAAAAGCGAGTGAGCGCTGGGCCCGTGAGTTTCCCTTCCCCGTGGCATGGGCATCTTGCCCATGAACGTTCACGGGTGGGACGCCCGTGCCACGATAAGAGAAAGCCCTACCGCATTTGGCGGAGGCGTCCTGTGCCTGCAGCGCCCGCTGCGGAAAACTACAACTCGAACAGGCTGCGGGGAAGGCGACTCTGGCGGATGATGCCCAGAAGTGTGCCAACCTTTATTTCAGGATGGTCGGGAACGGGGACGGTAATCGTGCCCGTTGGCAGGCGCTTCTGCATGACTACGTGGCTGCCTCGGCGACGAACTTCCCGGAAACCGTGCTCTGAAAGAACGGCGCAGACCTCACGTCCAGACATCACGCGGAGCTTAGCCATGCGAGACCTCGAAGCGTGCGATGAAAACGTCTGAGTGGAGTCGCTCTGCGATTTCTTCGGGGCCGGCTGTCTCAAGAAAGAGTTCCACTGCTTCGCGGAGGTTGGCGAGCGATTCCTCGACCGTGGTCCCCTGACTTACCACGTCAAGCTCCGGACATAGAGCGACGTAGCCGTCTCCCTCGCGTTCAAGGACTGCGGTGAACACACGTTGACTCATGTTTTCGCCTCCTTTTGAGCACTATAGTAACGAAAAAGGACTCCGCGGCCAAGCCATCCGTGCTCAGGCGCGCGCGGCCGTCTTTCGACCACGACGGCTTCGAGGCTTGGCATCGCCAGGCAGAAGAACGAAACGAGACTGTGAGCCATGCCGGGCGTACGCAGTCTCTCGTGCAGGTGCACTTCACCGGCTCGTGGCATGTGCATCCTGCCCATGGACGTTCACGGGCGGGACGCCGTGCCACGAAAATAATTCGGCCACAGCAGGGCCCCGTCAGTTGAGGCGACCCGGCGCTGCGCCTCTCTCGGTTACGTCGTGAGCTCGAACCGCTTGGCGATTTTTTCCCGCATCTGGGCTGCGACATCCGGGTGCTGCTGGAGCACATTCTTTTTCTCGCCGCGGTCGTTCTTCAGGTCGTAGAGAGCCGGTCCCTTGCCCCTGTTCGGGTGAGTCATGGCTTTTCGGAAATCGTATTCCGTAGGCGTGGAACCGGGCGGTACGACGGTCTTGAGGCTTTCAAAATAGTGCCATTCCCGCGTTCGCACTGCGGCGAAGGAACCGAACTCGACGTACACCTCGTCGTTAATGGCTTCCTTTTCACCTGCCACAACGGGCCAGAAGCTCTTGCCGGTCATCCGCTTGACGGGCCCCTTGACTCCCAGCAATTCCAGAAACGTCGGCATGTAGTCTTGAGCCGAGACCAGCGCGTCCACTCGCTTGCCGGCGTAGGCTCCCGTGTCCGGATGGCGGATAATGAGAGGAAGCTGCGCGACCAAGGAGTTGAGGAAGCCGGCGGTCTTCTGGACGCAACCCTGCTCGCCGAGGTGGGTGCCGTGGTCGGTGCTGAAGACGACGATAGTGTCATCCATGAGGCCCAGTTCCCGAATTCTGTTCAGGAGGCGGCCGATCCAGAGGTCGGAGAAGGTGATTTCCGCCGAGTAAAGTCCTTTCAAAGCGGGGATGTCTTCCGGCTTGAGGCGTTTTTTATCAACTCCGTAGCCGAAAAGGAAACGCTCGACGGGATACTTGTCGTAATACATTTTCTGGAATCGCTTGGGGGCATCCCACGGCTCGTGGGGATCGAACATCTCAAGCCAGAGCATAAAGGGCTTATTTCCCACGTTCCGCTCGAGCCAGCGCATGGCGAGGCGGCATGTCCGGGCACAGAAGTAGTCGTCCTCGGACCGCCTGTCCTGGGTGTTGAGGAGAAACTGGAGGGTCCTCGGATTCTGCCCATCCCTATAACGATCTTCTTCCCACAGATGCTTGGGGAGATAGTTTCTGACATCGAATTTCGCCTTCGGCCCGGACTGCCATTTATCGTTCTCCTGTCCCCGGACCCATTCCCAGGAATCGAAGCCTCTGTGAAAGTTCATATCGGGTTTGAAGAAGTGATAACAATCCACGACCTGGCCCGTGGTATATCCGGCACGCTTTAGCGTCTCGGAAAATGTGACGTCTTCAGGGAACATCGGCCGCCAGCTCCCGTGCTTGGTGAATGGAAGGATGCTTCTGCCGGTGTAAAGAACCCTGCGGCAGGGAATCGTCGGCAAGCCATCGGCATAAACGTTTGTGAAAAGCGCGCTTTCCTTAGCGAAGCGGTCGAGATACGGAGTTCTAATGTGCGGATTGCCGTAACAGCCAAGATAGTCCGCCCGCCAGGTGTCCGTGCCGATATAAATGACGTTTAGCCCTGACTTTTCCCGAGCTTTTCGCACACGCCGCGCCCCCGGCGCGGTTTGCTCCGCCCCCAGCAAAGGAGACGCCGCCGTCGCCCCCGCCACGAGGGAGAGGTCTTTGATGAACTCACGTCGCGTGACAGAAGTTGTTCCTTTTCGCTTTCCTACTTTGCTGCTTTCCATGATTGCCACATCCAATTTGAAGGTGATTGGGCTTGATTCTGTTTTTGAGCGGTAGAATTGCGTTCGCTGCTTCTTTGCTTCGAGAATATTCCCTGAGGGGCGCTCGGGGCAAAAACACTAAGTTCCAACTTTCCGGAAAAAAGAAACTCGGTCGCCCTCCAGAACGACTTTGTCCCCCGGGCGTATTCCGTTGTCGTCGAACCATCCCCGCTTCGCTTCAAGGGCGAACTTAACGTGACCCGCCGAGGAAACGGAACGCTCGTCGAGCGGAATCATATCCGCGATGGATTCGATGACGCCCTCGCTCCTGATGAAAGCGATGCTCAGCGGAATCCTTGTGTCTCGCATGTAAAAGGAAAGCTGCTGCTCCTCCTCGAAAACGAAATACATTCCTTCGTCCCTGGGAAGACTCTGTCGGAACTTCAGCCCCCTATGCGTCTCTTCGGGTGTGCGAGCGACCTCGACTTTCAACCCTGCGGGGAGCTTCATCCATTCCGGAGAGGAGTCATGCTCGCAGCCCAGCACCGCCGCGCAAAGCACCGCTGCCACACCATAGGCGACCCTCCGCCCTATTATCCGCCGGACCCAATTCATCCGCCAGGAGCTCCCTACGCGAGCGAGTTGAGTATCTCCACACCTTCCCGCAGTACTCTATCGTCAGCGGCGAACGAGAGCCGGAAATGGGTTTTCTTCTCCGAGAAAACGCTGCCGGGTATAATAAGGACGTTGTGCTCGATGGCTTTCCTCACGAACTCCTCGCCATCGCCTCCCGGCGCCTCCGGGAAAATGTAGAAGGCGCCGTCGGGCTTGACCACGTTGAACTTGTCTTTCAAGCCCTCGTAAATAATGTCCCTTTTCCGCCGGTACGCCTCGATTTCTTTCCCGGGCCGCAAGTCGAGCGCGGCAAGCCCCATCTTTTGCGCTATGGAGGGCGCACAGACGAAAGAGAATTGCTGGACCTTTATCATTTCGTTGATTATCTCCCGCGGCCCCGCAGCGAAGCCCAACCTCCAGCCCGTCATCGCATGGGACTTGGAGAAGCCGTGAAGAATCAGCGTCCGGGGATGAGACCTGGCGATGTTGGCATGAGCGTGGTCGTAATTGAAGTTCTCATAAATCTCGTCGAAGATAATGAGTAGGTCGTGCTTTCCGGCGAAATCGGCGATTTCCTTTTGCTCTTCTTCGGTCAGGGAGATTCCGGTGGGATTGCATGGGGAGTTGACAATCAGCGCTTTCGTTCGGCGGTTGACACGCCCTTCGAGCTGTCGCGCTTTGAGCCGGAAATCGGGGTAGGTGTCAATGTAAACCGGTGTCGCCCCCATGAGTCTGACAAGATGCTTGTACATTACGAAGTAGGGATCGGGGATTAGAACCTCGTCCCCTTCCTCGAACAGGACAAGCGCCGCCAGAGAAAGCCCTCCCGAAACGCCGGAAGTAATCATTACCTCCTCGAACTCGATGCCTTGACTTCGATACTTCTCCCGCACCTTGTCGCGCAGCTCCTGTGTGCCCTGCGTCACCGTGTACTTGCTGAAGCCGGCGTCAATCCACTTCTTTGCTTCCGCTTTCAGCTCCGCCGGGACATCGAAATCGGGCTGCCCTATGCTCAGGTTAACCGGATTCTCGAGCTTCTGAGCCAGGTCGAAGACCTTGCGTATGCCGGACGAATCAATTTGCCCAGCCCTTCTTGCCAGCATTTTTCCTCCTCGCCTCTGTTCCTTAAATCTACCTGACTGCGTAGTATCAAACGCCGCGGAGAGCGCAGAGATGGCAAAGCGTGCGCGTGCCTTTGAGAACTCAGCGCTCTCAGCAGTAAAAAGCCTGCCCTCATTTCACTTCCTTTCTGGCAGCCTTTGACGCCGAAATCGCGGCCGCCACGTATTCAACGACGGATGCCGCGGTAACCACAATAACGATCCACGATAGGGTGTGAATCGTCCACTTCCCCGTGTATGCCCAGTAGAACGGCCCGAGGAGAATCAGAACGGAGCCGACGCTCTGGACTTCAGCTTTGATCTTACCACTTCGCTTGGCGGATACCGACCGCCCAGACCGCGCGAGAATAACCCGGCTGTAAGCGACGGTCACATCGCGGCAAGCCATTATCAGTGGAACCAGCGCCATGGCGAAGCCGCGGTAGGCGAGCGCCCAGTACACGGTGATGCGTGATATGCTGTCCGCATACGGGTCAAGCGTGGCTCCCCATTCGCTGACGACACCGGCCCTCCGAGCGAGGATGCCGTCAAGGAGGTCGCTTAGTTCCACCAGAATCAGGAGAATGGCACACAAAATAAGCACAAACGGCGACTCCTGCCTCAACACAGACGGGGTCTGTTTGAAAGACAACAGAACCGCCGCGAAGGCCGCCGCCAGCGGAGGCCTCACAAGTGTCAACATCTGGACGAGGTGATATGTGCGCTTGTTCCACGCGGGATTTTTTCTGTCCATCCGGGGCCCTTCAACTGATTCGAGAAGTTGCCACAATAGTCCTCCCGGAAAAAGAACATCGGTCAGATTCGATGCCGGAGAAACTATCTATACCACCTCCGCCCCGTTCAGGCAACCGAATTTGGCGTATGGGTGTAATACCTCCGTCTCGGGCGGATAGCCAGCCGAGGCGGAGGAGGCAAGAAGGGAAGAGCAGATTAACGCAAAGGCGCAGACAATAATAAGGTGAGAAGGACACCCCGCCATGGCCGGGGGGCAGTCCCGAGGGCGTCTCACCCGTGGGAATCATGGGCAAGATGCCCATGCCACGCCACACTGGCGGATTACGACTTCTTCTACGCTAACGACGTTCCGGCGGATGACACCAGCCGCTTCTGCCGCCCGAACGATAGAGCGACAGACTGGACAGATGCACGGCGTCAACGTCGGGCGGGAAAGGTTCAAACCAGGCATCGGGGCTTGCCACGGAGACGCGGCCACACCCGCCGTTGGGGAGAGGCAGTTTGTTCTTTGATTGCGGCCTGGGTGACGTGTGCTGTGAAGGAACTTAAGCCTGCCCGACGGCCAGAGGCAGCTTCGCCTACTCACCTCCACCAATGAAAGTACTGGGGGCTGTTCAAGTACTTATCGAGTTCGTCCTTGCGCATCCACGCGGCGTGGAAGTCGCAGAAGGTCAGGTTACCGCCGCCAGTATGAATGCCTGTCAGCACATCAAAATTAGACGTGGGCATGAAGTGCCCATCGTTGCACGAATAGCCGTCCTCATCTACCAGCATGATGGTGTTGGAGGTGTTCTTAATCTGGGTCAGCGACACACCCAGGCCGCCCTCCCAGCCGGCCCCGTGCACCTCCTCCAGGAAACAATTCAAGGCGTAGCTGAATCCCCGAGCTATCCCCGGCGGCACAGCGGAAGGGCAGAGGAAAACGTTCTTTTGGGCGTTTCTGTACCACTCATCGGGCATCTTCTTGAATCTCTCCTTACCGGGATAGATGTAGTTCCAGATCACACCGTCCTCCACTCTGATGCGCTGGCAGGCATCTGCGTTCTGGGGAAAGGAAACGTAATTCCCCCCATAGACATAGCCACCGTCCTGCGAGTGAGGGTCTCTACCCATGCGGCCGGCGTGGGGCAGGTGCCCGTCGTGCTCGTTGGCGAACAGATTAATCGCCAGTGCAATCTGACGCATGTGCCGTAAGCACACGTTGCCCTTCGCCTTGTCCTTCGCCGACTGAATCGCCGGGAGCAGAAGCGCCATCAGAATAGATAGGATTGCCATAACAACGAGAAGCTCTATAAGTGTGAAGCCGCCGCACCTCTTCATCTCCACAACCTCCAAGGACTGTTTTCTCATAGTCTCCGTGCAGCAAAGTTAAATTATGCTTTTCGTATCAACATATCTCGCCCGCCCATGATTGTCAAGTACGAAGTTGGCGTGTGGCCGCGTATCCGTGGCATGCCATGACCCCCTCTTTCGCCCTTCTCACAGGGGGCATTCACCTGGTTCCTATGTCGAGTCTCCGTCTCTACCCCACGATTGAGGAGAAGAGGATAGCATTTTAGCCGGGCTTTAGCCCCGCCAAGGCGGGGCTTCAGCCGGGCTTCTCGACCAGAGGATTCATCCGAAATATGCCACGCAGATACGGCGGCACCCGGAAGTTGCGCAGGTAGTAATGCCTCAGGTACGGGCGGCTGAGCGTGGAAGCGCAGAGTGCGCAGAGCACGCAGAGAGGCTTACGTATCGCCGGCGTCCTGTCCCGCCGTTGGTGGGATATCGAGCGGCTGCCTTGCCCTGGAAGCGCTCGGGCTACACCCTTCACGGCAAAAAAAGCCGCCCCCCACGTGGCGCGGGCGTCCCGCCCGTGGGGATCATGGCCAAAATGCCTATGCCACGGCATGCGACGACGGAGACGGCGTATCCGATGACCACCAACTTAAGCCGGTGGCTAAGGGAGGCGCCGGCTAAAGCCCCGCATGTCCGGCGCAAGCACGACAGGGAGAAGATTCAAGGAAGCCTGCCGGATATGCCACGATTTGGCAGCCACACCCAGCCCTAATCCTTCAGTCTCGGGCGGATAGCCGGCCGAGGCGGAGGAGGCAAGAAGGGAAGAGCAGA
>CAZXGF010000028.1:0-70353 GCA_964640185.1 uncultured Verrucomicrobiota bacterium
GCACTTAGGGAACCTGGCCCACCGGAATACAGCCATTCCCGCCTATAACTGAGGCATTGCGACCGCGTGTAATCTCTCAGTCTCGGGCGGCTCGCCGGCCGAGGCGGAGGAGGCAAGAAGGGAACAGCAGATTAACGCAAAGGCACAAAGGCGCAGAGAATAAGGTGATGAGGACACCCCGCGTCTCGCGGGGCTGTCGTTCCCTGGTCGTCTGGCGCTTGATTGCCAGGTGCAGCTCAGTGTTGCCGTCTATGTAACGCTGGCGTCTCGCCGGCGTTACGCTTAGCAAAAGCACCCACTCAAATGTAGCCACTCCCGGGCTTCGGCCGTTCTTGACTGAAGCAAGGAAATGCAGTAGAGTCTCATCTGGTCAGGTTCCACGAAAAAGGGATAGGTGAAATATGCTGAAGAGGCGATTGATCGCGGTAGCGACGCTCTGCATTTTGCTTCTTGGTGTGGAAGGCTGTGGAAGAAAGAAGCTGCGTGTTGCCCACATCTATCAGCCTCTTGCGGGTCCGGCGCACAAGCTGAATTTCCGTTGGCTCAACGAGATTATTCGGCAGTTCGAGAAGGCGCATCCCCGCCTTGGCGGGGTGCAGATGGAGCAGATTCCGTGGGATAAGATTGATGCGAAATCCATAAGCGATTATCGCGCGGGCGTTCGGCACGATGTCATCATGACCTCGCCGCAGTTCATGCCACAGCATTGGGAGGTGGGGGATTTGCTCGATCTGACCCCGTACGTCTCGCGGTGGTCCAGCCAGAGGCTGGACGATATTTCGTGGAGCGCGTCGTGGCGGAAGTGCGAGCAAGAGGGCGTGCGGCTGGGGATTCCGACGGGGGTGCACACACGGCTGGTCATTTTCAGGCGGGACATGTTTGGACAAGTGGGTCTCGACCCGGAGAATCCCCCGGCGAATCTGGACGAGCTTGTCGAGGCGGCGAGGAAGTTGACCCGCGATACGGACGGCGACGGGAAAACGGATGTGTGGGGTCTCGGCTTGTACATGGGTCCTCTGCGGGCGACGATCGAGCTTTATTTCGCCCCGCTGTTGTGGCATTTCGGCGGCGAGCTTTACGACAGGAAGACCGAGCGGGCTGTTTTTGCCAGCGAAGCCGGGGTGAAGGCGGCTCGGTTTCTCGACGATTGTATCCACAAGTATAAAATCACGCCGCCGTGGGCGTGCAGCGGAACGTATGACGACGCGATACAGCAGCCGTTCCTCGAGGGGCGGCTGGCGATGGCGTGGGGCTGGGGAAACTACTGGAACAAGCTGCTGGAGGAAAAAGGATGGATCAAGGGATTGGTTCCGCCGACGCCGGACGGGCGGGAGATTAAGGTGGGGGTTTTTGTCACGCCCACGAAGCCGAGGGCACAGTTCACAAATTCCTGGGCGATTTCTATCCACAAGTTGAGCAAGCGCCCGCGAGATGCCTTTTCCTTCATTGAGACTACACTGAAACCGGAGAATCTGGAGGTTTATCCGGATGCCGGCGTGCCCGTTCTGAAATCCATCTGGGCCAAGAAGGAATATCAGAATCACTGGTATCGGGTCTGGAGGCAAGCTGCCGAGGCGGGTCGTCCGATGCCGAGCACCTCGCACTATTACGACCTCGCAGACACTGTCGCCAGCGCTCTTCAGGAGGTTATTCTGAAAACCGCAGACCCCGCCGCCACCTTGAAACGTTACCAGGACGAGTTCAATGACCGATATGCCCGCCCGTAGATCTCAGATTGTTCCCACGCTTCTTTTCCTTCCGGCGTTTTTGCTTCTGATTTTCTTCTGGTGCGTGCCTCTTGTCCCCGGACTGGCTCTGGCGCTCCGCTCGCCGGGGGCGAAAGGCGTTTGGCCGTCTCTCATCAACTATTCCCGCCTTCTGGGGGAGCAGACTTTCCGGCACAACCTGCTTCTTTCGCTTGTATATGTCGTCGGCGTGGTGGGCGCGGCGACGCCGGTCGCGTACGCGGCTTCTCTGTTGATGACGCGAAATATGCGGGGTCTGAGATGGTCTCGCGGCCTCCTTTTAATCCCGTGGGCAGTTCCCGCGGTTGTCAGCTCGCTGATTTTCCGGAATCTGGCGGGGCCGGAGATGGCCCCGCTGACACAGCTTTATCGGCTCATCTCCGGGCAACCGAACCTCCTGCCGTTGCAGGACTCTTTCTGGGCGATGACGACGGTCATCGTGCACAGCTTCTGGCGTTCCGTGCCGGTGATGACACTTTTTCTCGCTGCGGGAATCGCCACCATTCCGACGGAGTTCCACGAGGCGGCTCAGACCGACGGGGCGACATCCTTGCAGAGGTTCTGGCACATAACTTTTCCTCTGACTCGCATGCACCTGGCGGTGGGGATGCTTTTGATCACGGCCTTCACCCTTCAGGACGCGGAGACGGTTTATGCTTTGACCGGCGGCGGCCCGCATCACGGCACGGAGGTGGCTGCGGTGCGGCTATTCAAGGAGGCGTTCGATTACGGCCAGTTCGCGACGGCAGCAGCCATCGGGTCGTTTCTGCTGGCGGGGGGATTGTGTTTCATGTTGTTATATCTGGGGTCATTTCGTCGGACGGAGGTGACGCTGTGAAGCGTGGGGTGCACTTGCCGCTGGTGGTTCTTTTCTGCGGGTTCGCCGTGTTGCCGATACTGTGGGGAATCCGGACAAGCCTTTCGCCCGACCCCGGAGCGGGTTCGCTTATTCCCTGGAGGTTGACGCTGGAGCACTATCGAAAGATTTTGTCCCAGGGATTTTTCTATCAGTACGCGCTCAACAGCGCCATTGTGAGCATCGGGTCGCTGGCAGTGGTGGCGCCGCTGAGTCTCGCGGCGGGATACTCGCTGGCTCGCTTCCGCTTCTGGGGGAACAGGGTGGCGCCGTTGTTGCTGGCGTTTCCGCTTCTTCCGGCGATTACGTTTCTGGTCCCGCTGGCTCGCTATCTCAACGTTATCGGTCTTTACGACAGCCTACCGGCGTTGATATTATCGAACTCGGCATTTTGCGCTCCTTTTTGCGTCTGGATGATGCGAAACTTCGTGCACACGGTGCCTGTGTCGCTGGAGGAAGCTGGCTTATTGGACGGATGCAGCCGGTTCAGTCTGCTGTGGCGGATAGTCCTGCCGAGCGCGCTGCCAGGGTTGATGGCAGTCGCGGTCTTCGTTTTCGTGCAGGTCTGGAACAACTTCATATTCGCTTACGCCCTGACCACGAACCAGTCTCTCCAGGTTCTGCCGAAGGCGGTGGTCGGCTTTATAGGCAGTTGGCGAACGGATTGGGGAGGGCTGATGGCGATGGGCGTCCTGACGCTTCTCCCGCCGGTGATTGTGTTCCAATTCCTCCAGAAATGGTTTGTCGCGGGGATGTACGGATTGAGCACCAAGTGAGGGTTTCTGATGAAGTTTGCACACGGATTCGTCGGCTGTGACGCGGTTCAAGGAGATTCTTCGGAAGGCGGAACCACGGCGCATTTGCACGAAGCGCTGGTGTGCATTCTGGTCGTGGCGGCGCTCGCTTGCTCGTGCATCGAGAGAAGCGAGGTGATTTATGCTCCAGCCTTGGAAGAGAGAGCGGCAAGAGGGCCCGCGGAGACTAAGACAGCTCCCGCGGAGCAATGGATTCTGTCGAGCATTTCGCGGAAGCTGGAGAGTGTTCTGAGGGAACGAGTCGTGCACATCACGGCTGACGCCCGCCCGCGTGTTTACCGGGAGACGTGGGGCGAGGAAGCGCGACACGTGGACGTTTTTTTCAGCGATTATGCTGTTCGGATTCCGATGGAGGAAATCGCCGGTTACCCCTGGGAGTCGGTCGAGGAGCAGTACGAGACGGGACACCTCGGCCCCATCTTACTCAGAAACGGATGGCAGGTCTGGCTCGGGTACATCGAGAGAGCGGACGCCATCTCCCACGATCTGAGCATATCGGTGCGAGAGACGTGCGGCCAGTTGGCGGTCTCCGGAGACGACAATCGAGACCGCGTCGTGCGGCGTCTTTGCGACCAATTCCGCAAGGGATTTACGTTCGAGGGCGATTTGCAGGTTTTCCGACGTCTTTGGCACTCGTCGTTCGAGGTGCAAAATCCGATGCAGCTCAGCGTCAGGGAGGCGTTGGGGACGCTTTTCCTCGCGGACCTGAAGCGCCTGATGGCGCCGCCGACAGCCGAAGAGCACGTCGCGGAAGTTCAGACGCTGCAGATGGAAGGATTCGAGTTCGGGGATGAAACCTCGGAGGAAGGCTTCTCCGCAGAGCTTTTCGATGAGCGAAATCACGTCACGGTTTTCTTCCTTCCTCCGATGGCGCCGGGCATGGCGCTCGACGAAGAATTGCGGCAGAAAGTTCTGGCTTCTGTGCAGCGGCACAAGCGCTGGACGCCCGGTCTCGAGATGCTCCGTAAGGCGGAAGAGGTTCAGCAGTTGCCGGACCTCGACAACAGGAGAGAAGTCGCCACGCTTCTTCTATTCTCCTCGCTACAGTTTTCGGACCACAAGAGCCGCGCCGCAAGCATGCTCGTCAAACTTTATCCCCCGGACGACCCGCAGCACGACGACGTGGTCGCAATCGTGAATGCCATGATCGGGGGTGAATGAAGGGGAATGGGCGACTCCGCCTCGAGCGTGGGAGTTCAACGGCAGTGTGTCACGAGTTCTGGTGAGCCGGAGACCGTGAGTAACGCTGGTGGCAGGGCTGCCACGCATGTGAAGCATCACGGGCAAGATGCCCGTGCCACGGGCGACTAATGTCTTGACCGAGAGGGTCTATTTCCGTAAGTTGTACTGTGTGAGGGGGCTGGCGCAGAGGCATGTTCTGGGAAAGGACTCTCGGGGGCGTATTGCGACATGACTGCCAGAAGAAAAGCAAGAGAACTTGCCGTTCAGTTCCTTTACGGCTTCCAGGTCAACCCCGGCGACCTCGAGGAGAAGCTCGCCGACTTCTGGAAGACGAGGAAAGCTGGCCAGACAGTCAAGGAGTTTGCGAGCTCTCTCGTCCGAGGTACGCTTGAGGAAAAGGAGCGAATTGACGAGATCATTTCCGCTCAGGCGACCAACTGGAATATCAGCAGAATAGCTTTCGTGGACCGGAACGTGCTGCGATTGGCGATTTACGAGCTTGTCTTCAGGGATGACATACCGCCGGTCGTGTCCATCAACGAGGCGGTGGATATAGCCAAGAAGTTTGGGACGCCGGAATCTGGGAAGTTCGTTAACGGGATTCTCGACAACGTGAAGCTGAAGTTGGCCGGGGTGTGAATGTGAGGGAGGGACTTGTTCGGGAAGCGAAGCGGTCGTTCGGCGAGGACATCGCGGAAAATGAACCGCTGACGAAGCACTGCTCTTTTCGGATTGGGGGACCGGCGAAGCTCTTTCTCAGGGCGCGCGAGGTTTCGGCGTTGAGGAAATCGCTGGTATTCTGCAGCGAGAATTCGCTTCCCTTCTTTGTTCTGGGTCGGGGGACGAACGTTCTCGTCCCGGACCGGGGATACGAAGGGATGGTGATCTGCGTGCGAGCGAATGCCGTTCGAGTCGCCGGTCAAGAGATTGTGGCTGAGGCAGGGGTGTCCCTGCGGAAGGTGGCCAAGGCGGCCGCGGAAAGCGGTCTGGCGGGGATGGAGTTTTGTGCGGGCATCCCTGGGTCGGTAGGCGGCGCGATAGTTATGAACGCGGGCGCGCACGGCGAGCGGATTGGCGACCTCGTCCGGGAGGTTTTGGGGGTTGAAATTTCGGGGCGAGAGGTGCATTTTCAGAGGGAAGACATTCGCTTCCGCTACCGGGAAAGCAGTTTGCAGGAGTTTCCGGGGATTGTGGCGGCTGTGACTTTTGCTCTGCGGCAGGAGAATCCTCGGTCGGTCGAGGAAAGGATGAGGCGCCTGTTGGAAGTTCGGCGAAGCTCTCAACCACGCCTCGGCGTGGCTCGGTGCGCCGGTAGCGTATTCAAGAATCCGCATGGAGATTATGCGGGGAGATTGATCGAGCTTGCGGGATGCAAGGGAATGCGGCGGGGCGAGGCATTGGTGTCGCGGAAGCACGCGAATTTTATCGTCAACCGTCGAGGAGCGACGTACTCGGACGTTAAGGGACTGATCGAAGCGGTGAGGGAAAGAGTGAGAAAGGTTCACGGAGTTGAACTGGAACTGGAAATTATTGATCTCGGAGAGAAATCATGAACGCCAGATACATATTGAAGATTCCGGCGAGGATCAACATTCTCGGCAACCCAACCGACGCCAACGAGGGGGATTACCATACGATTTCGGGAGCGATAAGCATTTTCGCGGGGGGAGTTATTGAGCCGGCGGAGAAGCTGACGTTCGATTTTCTGCAAAAGGGAGACCTGGACAATCCGATTGATTCCATTACCTCGCGGGTGGGGCAGATACCCTTTAAGCGGGATGACAAGTTCAAGCTGTTCAAGGCGGCGGTCTCGCACTTGCTGAGGTTTCATCACCCACTGAAAATGGAGATGGAGAAGCAAAAAGTGCGGATAGGGATATGGACAGACGTGCCTCGCCAGAGCGGCTTAGCTGGCTCGTCAATAATCATTCTGCTGATTCTCAACGCCCTGAAGGAGTTCTACGATTTACCCAAGACGGAATTCAACGACTACGTGCTCGCCGAACTGACGCAGAGGATCGAGGAGATTGACCTCGGGGTTACGTGCGGCTTTTCCGACAGGTACGTCGCCCAGATGGGGGGATTAGCGTACCTCGACTATCGCGGGAAGCTCTTTCACAAGAATATCTTCGATGAGCCATTCGCGACATACGAGCGGCTCACCGCCCCCACAAAACAGATGCGATTCATCGTGGCGTCCAGCGGGGTGGTCAGGGAGTCGGGGAGTGTGCACTCTGTTCTTCGTGGGCGGTATCTCCTGGAGTACGAGAAAAAGGCAACCTATCCGGATTACAGGTCACCCATTCTGGAGAAGTTCGAGGAGGTCGCCAAGACCGCCTGGGTGGGAAAGATTCTCTTGCTGAGAGGTGATGTGGAGGGTTTCGGGCAGCTCATGAACACGAATCATCGGCTCGTCAACGAGATTATGCTGTATTGCGGTTTCGCGGATGGAGCGGGGCAAGCCAACAACCTGTTGATTAAGTCGGCTCTCGACAGCGGGGCGCTCGGCGCCAAACTGACCGGCGCCGGCAGTGGGGGGTCTGTGTTCGCACTGGTGAAGCCGAAAGCTGAGAAACAAGTTCTCAACGCCATGAAGCAGGCTGCCGAGAAAGGCGGTCTCACCGACGCGAGATTCTATAGCGTCGCCATCGTTGATAAGGGCGCGACGGTCACAAGAGCGGGCAAATGAGAGACGCGAAGCCTATTGGCGAGAAGGCGCAAACGAGGAATGCACGCTTACGGACAGCACTCGCCTCTTCAGACTGCCGGTCGGATGAATCTTTTCAGAATACGATGCCGCCATCAGTGACCCTGTGCAGATTAAGAATGGCGGTTTGTCCGGCGATGCCCGCGGAAGTGAAGCTGCCGCGGATTTCCTCGCCATCGCTGCTGACGTAACCGTAGATGTCGGTGCCATCGATGGTGAGGACGTTTCCGTCAATCCTGCCGCTGAAGCGAGCCAGACCGGGGAACGAACTGATGCCCGAAACCTTGTTGCCATCCTGCACGAAAGTAAACTCGATCGGATACCAGTAGTTGCCGGTTACACCGGGGTCCTTCGCTTCGCCTTCCCACGTGCCGGTGATGTCTGCGACGGGCGGCAGAAGGCTCTGATTGTGGCCGCCGCCCCCGCATCCAAAGATGCCGAAGAAAGCCACAAATAGAATTGCCGAAAGAAGGTACTTCACATTTCGAGACAGCATTTTTTCTTCTCTCCCTTTATTCAATGCCACATTATCCGCTCGCATATCGGGATACCCGCTGATTCCGCACCGAGATACATCGCCGCACGACTAATCCCGTTATCTGAGACGACGTACGCGGTGTTTTGTTCGCACGAAATGACGCCAGTCAGCAGGCCGCCGACCGGTTCTTCGCCGCAGGACTCTCTCGTGAGAACAAATCCTCCATAAGAATACTTTTTGAAGAACGAGACGGCAAGAAATATCTTAGAATACGCTGTAACGCCTCGTCTATGAAAGGGGGCGGCTAAGTACATGGAGTCGCAAACACGGTGACGTATAATGGTGTCGTGCAAGGAGCTATTTTGACGGGATAATCACGCCATCGGCGTGAACGGGATTGTTCCAGAAACGTGAAGCATCCAGTAAATCACAGGCCGGCGGGCGGCTGGGCGAAAGCGCAGAGCGCGCAGGGCATGCAGGCGGCATCGGCATCTTGCCCATGAGTGTTCGCGGGCGGGATGCCACCGAGGCGCCGAAAAGGGCTGGTGAAAATGAGAAAGTCGAATACTTGGGAGGAATTCTCGGCCGGGAGGGGGTTGCTATCGGTCCCCGGACTCCCCGTTGTCAGAAGATTGGCCTTGCGGATTGCTCCCGCAGCGGTCGCTCTTTTGCTTGTCACCCCTGCGACCGCGTGGGGCTTGCCTCTGACAGAGGGAGAGGAGAAAAGGGAGAGGGAAATTGCTCAGGGGTCGGGGGTATGGGGGCTGGGGTTTAGGGTCTGGGGTCTGGGGTCTGGGGTTTGGGCGGAGACACCAAACACGAAACCTGAAACCCGATACCCGATACCCGAGACCCGAGACCCGGCCGTTGCCCTCGGGAAGCTTCTTCTGCGGACGGGCGATTACGCTTCTGCTGAGGCGGCGTTCCAGAAAGCTCTGAGGATAAAGCCGCAAAACGAGGCGGCGGCCGAGGGTCTGGCGACAGTCCTTTTCTCGACGGGAAGATACCCGGAGGCGAGAGACGTTCTGACGAAAGGGCTGAAAGCTCACCCGAGTTCGGCGATTCTGCTGGTGGCTATGGGGAGACTTCTCAACTACATCGGCGAATATGAGTCCGCGAGGAAACAGTTCGAGAAAGCGTTGGCGGCGGAGCCGGGGTATCCCGACGCAATCGTGGGTCTGGGATTGTCGTATCGGGAAATGGGGAAGTCTGATTTGGCAAAGGAGCAGTTTCTCAAGCTTTACGATTTCTGGGACGCGCACGTCAATCCCGCCGTAGGCGGGATTCATCCGAGGGACATGGTGGCCGTGGCGATAGCGTGCGCGCTGACGGACAATCCTCAGGACGCCGTTGACGTTCTGGAGGAGGTTCTCAAGAGGGACGCGGCGAACGTGGAGGCGCTGCTCTGGGAGGCGAGGCTTTTCTCACAGCGGCATCAGCCCGCGGACGCAAGGCGAGAGCTTCAGAAGCTGCTGCGTATCAATCCGAATCACGCGGAGGCGCATGCGGAGCTGGCAAGCATTTATCTCGATTCAAACCAATACCGCCGGGCGGCAGAGAGTTGTCAGCGGGCTTTGAAGACGAATCCGAACCTGATACGCGCGCTGGACATCCTTTGTGCGTTTCAGATTCTCGATTTCGATTACAAAAAAGCGGAAGAGACCGCCAAAAAGGCGCTTGAAACGAACCCGCGCTCTTTGTCGAGCTTATCCTCTCTGGCGTCGTGCTACTGGCAGAAGGGGAATCCCGCGAAACGCGGGACTTACGAGGAGGTGCGGAGAAAGGTCTTTGAGATAAATCCGGTTTACAGCGAGTTCTACTTGACCGTGGCTCGGGCGTGCGAGAACAAGAGGCGAAACGAAGAGGCCATCGGATTGTTGAAGCAAGCCATCCCTCTGAGACAGGATTACGCTCCCGCCTATACGAGGATAGGCATTCTCCTGATGCGGGAAGGGGAGGAGGAAGAGGCGGAGAGGTATCTGAGAAAGTCCTATCGGCTCGACAGCTACAACCCCAAGACGACGAATTTCATCAACCTTCTCCAGCACATGAAAAGAAATTTCGTCACCACCCGCACGGAGCATTTTCTGCTCAAGTGGGATAGGGAAAAGGGCGCCGTGCTGCGGTACTTCCTGCCAGAATATGTCGAGAGGGTTTATGCGGAAGTGTGCGAGGAGTTCGGGTACGAGCCGAAGAATCCGACTCTCCTGGAGATTTTCGATTCGCACGACCAATTCTCGGCGAGGATAGCGGGATTGCCATTTATCGCCACGGTCGGGGCAAGCCTGGGAAAGGTTGTGGCCGCGGATTCGCCCAAGAAGGGATCTTTCGACTGGAAGGACGTTTTGCGGCACGAGTTTGTGCACGTCGTGAACCTTCAGCAGAGCCGGATGCAGATACCTTTTTGGTTGACGGAAGGTCTTGCCACATCTCACGAGCAATCTCCTCCTCCCGAGCAATGGGATGCGCTTCTGGCGAGAATGCTCTACATGGGTGGAATCATACCTCTGGACGATTTGAACCGCTACTTCACTCGCCCCAAGACATTGCTGCACAAGCAAGCCGCATACGCGGAGTCGAAGGTGATTTGCCAATACCTTTACGAGAAATACGGGCGAGAGGTTATCCGCAAGATGATAGAGATGTATCGGGATAACTTCTCCACGGAGGAGGTGATTCGGCGATGCCTTTCGACGAGCCAGAGCGAATTCGAGCGGGAAATCAGCGACAATATTTTTGCCAGGGCGAGGGAAAATGGAGTTGCTCCTCTGTTCCTGACAGGCGACGGCGAACTCATCGCGGAAAAGCTGAAGGAGAAGCCAGAGGATTCGCTTCTCAAGGTTGCTCGCGCGAGACGGCTTTTTGAGGAGGCTTGGACGTCTCGCATATTAAACGAGTCGAAGCTGGACGAAGCTGCGAGAATTCTCGGCAAACTCATTGAGGAGAATCCGCGAGCGCGCGGTGCATACTCAACCCTCGCGGAGATTCATCTGACACGCCGGAAATATGAGGAGGCGGTGAACGCTGCGATGAAGGCGATACTACTCGACGAAAAGGATTTCGCGGCGTACCGCTGTTTGGGGTTTGCTTATCAAAAAATGAACAAGAAAGAAGAGGCGATTGAGCAGTTGGAGAAAGCGGCGAGACTGTATCCTCGCGCGCCGGGCGTGTGGAATGTATTGGCTCGGCTCTACGCGGCGCAAAATGACGAAACGGGGATAGTTCGCTCGCTGGAGGAGGCGGCTCGTGCGAGCCCCAAGGATATGCGAACCGCGAAGACGCTCGCTGGCGTTTACCTCTCAAAGAAAGAGTATGGCAAGGCGAGAGAAATTCTGGAAAGAGCTTTGCGATATGACCTTTACGATGCGGAAATCTACATGCTGATGGTGAAGGCGCTCCAGGAGAAGGGGGACGAGAAATCGGCGGCGAGGTATGCGGAGATCGGCGCGGAAGCGGCTTGCATAAGCGCGAAATCCCTGATGCCCTTCCACAGGGAGAGGGTGCTTGAACTGCTGAAGCTCTCACTGAAACTGAACCCGAAGCATGAGATGGCAAGGGATTTGCTTGACCGCATCGTCAAGGAGAGTCCAGCGGAGAAAAGCCCAATCTCTCCATCGGCAGCAGAGTGAAGGAGGGTGTCTTGCGTAATGCCTGAGTCGCGGGCCGGCGCCAAGTTGCGGGAGGGAAGAGGAGGATAACACAAAGTCCCGGAGTCGCAGAGAGGCACGTGAAAAGGAACCCGTCCTGGGCTTGCCGTGGCATGGGCATCTTGCCCATGATCCCCACGCGAGGAGCTCAGTGTTGCCATCTATGTAACGCCGCCGTCTGGGCGGCCGAAGCCTATCGGAAAACCGCAGGCCTCCTCTCTGCGCTGTCCGCGCTTTCTGCGCTGTCCGCGCTCTCTGCGGTAAATTCATCGCCCCCTGAGACCGAGGGATTACTCTCCCGTTGAGAAACCGCTTGAATTTGACGGGCTTTTCTGACATCCTTCCCGCCGACGCGCCCGTCGGTGAGTACTACTTACCGGAGAAAGAAGCCCCGCCCTGAGCGGGATTTGGACTGGCAGTCACGAACTCGATCAACGGATGACGCAGATGGCAGACAACAAACGTGCAAATGAGAAGGAGCCCGCGGAGGGGGTCCGGAAGAAATTTCACATAGGCGCACCGATAGACCCGCAGCGGCTCGAGGAGGAGAAAAGGACGCTTGAGGAGCTGAATCGAAAGCCCTTTTTCAAGAGGATTTCCGGTTTCAGCAAGCTCACGGGCCCCGGATTCCTCCAGAGCGCGGTAACGCTTGGGGCGGGGAGCGCCGGCGGGTGTCTCATTGCGGGGTCAACGTTTGGGTATCGTCTTATTTGGGTACAACCTCTGGCGATGATTCTGGGGATGTTCATGTTTTTCGCCATCGCGAAGCAGGCGGTGGCGGTTCGTCGGCGTCCCTACGAGGCGATGAAGAACGAGCTCCATTTCGCCTTTGCATTTCTTTTCGGACTGAGCGCGCTCCTCGCATCTGTGATATGGCATTTCCCTCAATATTCCCTCGCCGGGGATGTCGCGAACGACCTCGCTGGCCTGGTGACGGGCGCCACAGACCCGATACCGGTATGGATTCTGGGGGCGGTCTTCCTCGGCTTTGCAATTTTCGTGACGTGGAATTATGGAAAAGGGATTAAGGGCATCCGGATATATGAGAAAATGCTCAAGATGCTCGTGTGGCTAATCGTCGTCGCTTTCGCATTAGTTGTTCTGAGGACGGGGGTGAACTGGAAAGAGTTTTTCAGCGGTTTTGTTCCGAGGTTGCCGCGACTGCCCGACGGGTCCTTTGACCACGAACAGGCGAATCTGATGATAGCGCTTCTCGGAGCAGCCGTCGGCGTCAACATGGTCTTTCTCTATCCCTATTCGCTCATGGCGAGAGGGTGGGGGAAGCAACACAATCGGCTGGCGTATTTCGACCTCCTCAGCGCGATGTTCATACCGTTCATCCTTGCGACGGGGCTGGTGGTTGTGGGCACCTCCAACACCCTCCATAAGCGGGGAGTCGTTGAGAGCGGAAACAGCGACGGCGATAAGTCGGTTGTCGTCAACGTGGGCACCGTCACCGGCAACAGCAACGTCACGGTCAATTTCGACGCGATTGTTTCAACTGAATTGCCTCCCGATGTGAAGGAGGTTTCGTGCCGGGCGGAGGTGGCCTGCAAGGAGGAGGCGAAAGGAAAACCGCCAAGGGTCCTCGAGAGAAAAGATGTGCTGATAACCGTCTTGTGGAGTCAGGGCTCTCGGGTCTCGGGTTTGGGGTCTGGGGTCTGGGGTCAGGGGTCAGGGGTCAGGGATCAGGAGTCAGGGATCAGGGATCAGGGGTCAGGGATCAGGGCTGTAGCCGGAGACCCAACACCCGACACCCGACACCCGACACCCGAACCCCCAAACCCGCTCCCCACTCCCGGCTCCCCGACACCCGACACCCGAAACCCGAAACCCGCTCCCCGCTCCCGGCTCCCCGAAACCCGATACCCCAAACCCCAAACCCCATCCCCGCTTGTCGTCGAGAGCCGCCATGCTCTGCTGACGGACCGCGATAAAGATGGCGTGCCGGGCCCCGGCGATACTTTGCGTTACGAAGTCAAAATCGCAAACAGCGGACACACTTCCCTATTAAGTGTAGTCTTCAAGGGCATACCTGACCGCAACACTCACCTCGTGCCGCAGAGCGTTCAAAGCCGAACTATCACCCGCAGCGCCGTGGAAGCGGCGAGAGTCCTCGCGCCCGTTGTGGGGTTGACTTTCGGGCGGCTGATATTCGGCGTGGGGATGCTGGCCATTGCGCTATCAACGATTACGGTGCACATGCTGATGTGTGCGTTCATCATATCGGAGATGTTTGGCATTGACCCGACGGGCTGGAGGTATCGGCTGCTGGTTTTGACGCCGGCCATCGGCGTGTTCGGCGTTGCCTGGAAGCTTCCGTTTGGCGTCGCTGTTTTCGCCTCGTCCACATGCGTGATTTTCCTCCCCATGGCTTACATCTGCTTCATGGTGCTTCACAACAAGAGGCGGTTCATGGGCGAGGCAATGCCGCGAGGCGGAAAACGCATTCTCTGGAACGCGGGCATGGCTTTGGCAATAGCGGTGGTGAGCATATTCGCCATCGTCAAACTGAGTATGATGTACAGGGATGTGAAGAAGCGTCTCTTTGAGCCAAAATCAAAAGTGGCGGCACGTGTTGAGCAGACGCGGCAATGCTGCTCTGGAGGCTCGGGTCTGGGGTCTGGGGTCTGGGGTTTGGGATCAGGGATCAGGGGTCTGGGATCAGGGGTCTGGGATCAGGGAACATGGGTGAGGGCTCTGGCCGGAGACCCGAAGCCCGATCCCCGACACCCGATACCCGACACCCGAAACCCGATACCCGAAGCCCGATCCCCGAAACCCGAAACCCATCCCCCCAAATCCACGGTGGGCGAAGGGCCGCATTTCAAATAAGTAACCGCTGCGTTGCGGCGAGATTGACAACTGGGGGGCGGAAGAAAAAGGTGAAGATTGCTTATGCGTAGTCCTTTCGGTTTGTTCGGCGGAAGGAAACATCTGGCGTTTCTCCTCTGCTGTGGGGTTTGGGGGCTGGGGGTTGGGGTCATGGCTCTGGCCGGAGACCCGCAACCCGAGACCCGCAACCCGAAACCCGAATCCCCAAACCCGACACCCCATACTCCAAATTCCACTGCTGAGACGACGGGAAAACAAATACCAGAAACAGCAGTCGAGCATATCGTCGTCAAATACGACTTTCAGACACCCTCGGTTGCTGTTGTTAATGGACATGCCCGGTTGGACATGCCAGGCCTCCCCCATCTTGTCCACGAAGGCAAACCGATCGTTCCATTCAAGACCGCAAAAATCCTCCTCCCTCCTTCCGGCGCCATTGCGGAAGTCAACGTCGAGGCCTCCGGGCGAAAGGTCATCCCGGGCCGGTTCGAGCTGGAGCTGGGCCGAGCTCCTCAGCCGCTCCGGGCTGGGGTCGGGGGTCTGGGGTCTGGGGTCTGGGGTCTGGGGTCAGGGGTCATGGCTCTGGCCGGAGACCCGAAACCCGAAACCCCAAACCCGATGCCTGATGCCCGATCCCCGACACCCGATCCCCGAAACCCGATCCCCCATAGCCCAAGTTCCTACCCCGGTCTCTTCTACGAGCTGGCATCGGTCCAGAAGCTGCGCGGCTACCGGATAGCGATTCTGCGACTTTTCCCTGTGCAATATCTGGCGAGCTCCGGACAGGTCAGCTATTACCAGACTCTCACAGTTACGCTGAAGCTCTCTTCTGGGGTCTGGGGTCTGGGGTCAGGGCTCCAGCCGGAGACCCGAACCCCCAAACCCGATACCCGATACCTGACACCCCAACCCCCTAATTTCCGCGGGCGTGCTGGCGATGAGGGAAAAGCTGTCGAGTTTGTGGACAACCCCGAACTGATAAAAGCATACCCCCCCGCCGAGGAGGAATGGGGGTCAGGGGTCGGGGAGCAGGGGTCTGGGGTCTGGGCCGAGACCCGAGACCCGACACCCGATACCCCAAGTTTTTGCGAATATCTCATTATCACAAAAAGCTCCTATGCGTCGTCGTTTGAGCCTTTGCTCGATTGGAAAAAGCAGAAGGGGCTCACCGGCAGCATCGCCGCTGTGGAAGATATAAAAGAGGGTTACGAGGGGGCAGACCTTCAGGAGAAGATAAGGAATTTCATTACGGAATGTTACGAGAACCTCGGGACGGAGTACGTTCTTCTTGGCGGCGACGTCGAAATCATTCCGTACAGGGCCACGTATGGCGAAGTGGGAGCTTACACTGACGAGAGGATCCCTTGCGACCTCTACTATGGCTGTCTGGATGGCACGTGGGACTATAACCGAGACGGCATCTATGGCGAGTCGGAAGACGGCGAGGACGGAGGGGAAATTGACCTCGTGGCAGAAGTCTATGTGGGGCGGGCGCCGGTGAGCAGCCCCAGGGAAGCACAAAACTTTGTCAGGAAAACGCTTCAGTACGAGGCAGAGCGCTCTCCCAATCTCGCGAAAGCCCTGTGGGTGGGGGAGGGGCTGGACAGCAAAACCTGGGGAAGCGATTCAAAGGAGGAGCTTGCTCCTCTGCTGCCGGAGAGCTTTGAGGTGACGAAGCTTTACGAGAAGAAGGGCGCGTTCTCGTCGGAAAAAGTCATAGCCGAGCTGAATGACTCCCCCCATATTATCAACCACCTCGGGCATTCCACGCAGGTCAAGGTTATCGGAATGTGGGAGTCCGACGTGGCTGACCTGACAAACGAATACCCGTTCTTCTTTTACACGCAGGGGTGCGATGCCGGCGCCTTCGACTACGACGATTCGATTGCGGAGGACTTCGTCAAGGCCCAAAGGGGAGCCTTCGCGGTCATCGCCAACTCCCGATTCGGCTGGTACGCCCCGGAGACGACGCTCGGCACTTCGCAGGCTTTCGACGAGCAGTTTCTCTACGCGCTTTTCGGCAAGGGTATCACGAATCTGGGAAGAACTCTTCAGGAGTCCAAGGAGGCTAACATTGGGGATGTGTTTCAAACCGGCGCGACCCGCTGGTGCTATTTCGAGATCAACCTTCTCGGCGACCCGGAGACACCGTTGTTCACGGCGACCAGCAAGGGACTGCTCCGCTTGGATGCGGCGAGCTATTCCCCAAAAACTCCGATACGAATCGAGCTGGCGGATATTGACCTCAACACCGACCCGCTGGTAACGGAGGTCGTTGCCATAAATCTGCGAAGCCCGGGGGATATCGAGCAGGTGTTCGCGCTGGAGACGGACTCGAATTCAGGCGTTTTCGCCGCGGAGATTCCCTTGTCCACCGAGCCGCCAGCCCTCGACGGGGTGTTGCAAATTAAGGACGGTGACACAGTTACCGCACTCTATGAGGATGCCGATGATGGGAGCGGTTCCCCCCAGACTGTGACGGCAACGGCCGTGATAGATGATTCGCCTCCCAGCATATACGCCGTGAGGGTCGCAGACGTTCGGGACACCTGGGCGGTGATCGAATGGCAGAGCGATGAAGTGGCGACAGCCAGAGTGGATTTCGGCGTCTCGCCCCCCTTCGGCTCATCGGCGAGCAGCGATGTCCTTGCGGAAACTCACCGCGTAGTTGTCAGCGATCTGGAGAAGGAAACGGTTTATCGTTTCAGCGTCGTCGCCGCCGACAGCGTGGGAAATGAAGCGGTTGACGATAACGGCGGGGAATACTACTCCTTCAAGACAAAGCATCAGTTCGTCATCTTTTTCGACGATGTGGAGGAGGGGGGCGCTTCAGCCGCCGGAGAATGGGCCTATCAGGTTGTTTCCGGTGGAGTCGGTGACTGGCAGATCACCACGGCCGATTTTCGTTCTCAGACAGCCTGCTGGCACAGCGATGACTACGATTTCCCCTCGGCAAACGTCCTCGACACGCCGCTGATTGACCTGAGGGGGATGGTTACTGCTCAGCTTTCCTTTTGGCACAGGATGCTTTCGGAGACCGATTGGGATGGTGGCTTCGTTCAGGTGCGGCGGGAAGGCACTGACAATTGGTGCTCGCTGACCCAGGAGGAGATGATGGAAGGGACGCCCTTCGTGACGCTGAGCGTAGGAAATCCCTCCGGGGCGGTTCCGGGCTGGAGCGGCAGTATCCCCTGGGAGAGGGTTACTTTCGACCTTTCGGAATATGTCGGCAACAGGCTCGTCATCAGATTTGGGATGGAGTCCGACGACAACACAGATGCCGGCGAAGGCGATGGCTGGTACATAGACGATATTTCGGTGCTGCGGGCAATGGGGACCGTCAACCTGGACAAGGCCTTTTACAGGGCGGACGAGCCTATCTCCATAACTGTTCTGGATGCTGCGGCCAACAGCAACGCGGAGCTTTTGGAGACGGTTTCCGTGGAGGTGTCGAGCACAACGGAGAGCTCGCCGGAAGTCGTCACATTGACTGAAACGGGAGCGAATTCCGCGACGTTTGTCGGCGAGATACTGGCGATGAAGGGGAAGACATCGCCCGATGGCAAAATCACAGTAAGGGATAACGACATCATCACGGTTTCATACGAAGGGGCGGAAGCTGCCACGGCGATTGCAGACCTCACGGCGCCAACCATAAGGGAGCTGCAATCAACGCAGGTGTCCGATTCCTTCGCGATGATAACGTGGATCACCAACGAACCGTGCCGGGGAATTGTCTATTACGGGACCGATGCGGCGGAGTTGAGTGACATGGCTTCGGAGCCGACACCGGTGGCGATTCACCAAGTCAGATTGTACGAGCTGCAGCCGCGCTCGACATACTATTTCAAAGTGGAATGCCTCGACAGAGCCGGTAACGTCGCCATAGACGACAACGACGGGAGCCTGCACAGTTTCCTGACGCTCGGCTTCTCGCAGGGAGGGCTTATCACTGAGGATACGGTATGGAGATATGTGGAGGGGCATCCCTATGTTATCAGCGGCAGTGTGTTCGTGGGCACGGGGAGCGAGGAGAAACCGGTCACGCTGACAATCGAGCCGGGCGTCGTTGTTCAGTTCAAGACGAACAAAAGAGAGCTGTTCGTGCAGGGGCGAATTGTGGCTCGCGGGGTAACTTTCGAGTTTGACCTCTTCAGCGGAAAGACAGCGCACATCATCCTGAAGGAAGGGTCCTCGGGGATCATTGACAACTCGGTCATTTCCGTGCTCGGTCCTTCAGAGGAGACGCCGATAGGGATTGAGTGTTACAGCTCACATATCGCGTTCACAAACAACATTGTCAGGAATGCCTATTACGGTTTTCATTGCCTGTCGTCTTCTCCGAAGATTTCGGGCAACACCTTCATCGTCTGCAAGTTCGGCGTTTTCTGCCACGCGGCGGCTGGGGAAAATGCTTCTCCGGTAATCACGGACAATACATTCATCCGGTGCGACTCGCCGATCCTCTGCGAGCCGGCGTCGTATCCGGTCGTATCGGGAAATGTCTTCGATGGAAATAAGTACGACGGCCTGATCCATAGTTCAATAGCCGGAGACACGGTCTGGCCCGCACACGATTGCCCGCAGCTTATTACTCGTGACCTGACAGTCCCCGCAGACAGAACTCTCGTCATCGCCCCCGGAGCGAGGATTCGTTTCGTCGAGGCGGGCGCCGACCTTTCGGTCTTCGGTAGCCTTTATGCGGAAGGGGCGACAATTGAGTTCGAGGCGCCCGCCGACCCGCCCACGTTTCTGAACTTCTCCTCGACGGCTTCGGGGGGGATTCGGAATTGCCGTATTCTGGGAAAAGCTCCGGACGGAAGTCCGACGGGCGGGATAAGGTGCCAGTCCTCCTCCGTTTACGTCACCGGCAATGTGATCTCCGATACCTACTACGGCGTTTTCTGCGAGCCTTTCGAGCCGCCCTTCAAGTCGCCCCTTATCGCAAACAACACGATTGTCGGATGTCAGTTTGGCGTGTACGCTCCCGACGCATCACCGAACGTCATCAACTGCATCCTCTGGAACAATGGCGATGACCTGGTAGGATGCGGCGGGTCCTTTCTCGATACCATGGATGGGGATGCTGGTCAGGGCAACATCTCTCTCGACCCCTTGTTCGAGGACGCCGCCGCAGGCGATTTTCGGCTGCAAGCGGCTTCGCCGTGTATTGATTCCGGAACGAGCGAATTGGCGCCGCTTCTCGATGCCGCTGGCTACATCAGATGGGATGACCCAGACGCCCCCAACGCCGGCGGCGGATCGCAACCCTATTTCGATATGGGCGCCCACGAATTCGTCGTGGATGACGACGCCGATGGCATCTCCGACGAGTGGGAGGCTGAGCATGGATTGAATTCAGGGGACACGTTGGATGCACACGCCGACCCGGACGCGGACGGACAGTCGAATCGCAGCGAATACATTTCCGGCACAGACCCGAACGACCCGTCTTCGTGCCTGAGAGTCATCAGTTTGCTTCGGGCGGGAGATGGAAGCGGCGGAATAGAGATAGAATGGCTTACGGTACCCGGAAAGAACTACACGGTTTTCTACACCGAAAGCATCTCGCCGGCGCAGGGGAGAAGGCTCCCCTACGCGGGTCCGGGAGATTCAGGGTTTCATGACCTGACAATCTGGAAGCCCTGCTCGGAGCCGATGGAGGCCACGGGAGGTCTGCTTTCATTTCTCGACGTGGGAGATTTGACCCGGAAGCCGCCTCTGGATGTCTCCGGTGGCAAAGGGTTTTACAGAGTGGAAGTCAGGTAGATACTCCGCTTACGCTCGCTCTGCATTGACCGAAATTCGGCGCCAGACCTGCCGCCGTGCTCTTTGCGTCTCAGAAGGCGCGGCAAGAGTGGCGCCGTCACAACACCTCTGATTAGAAGGGGAAAGACTGAAATGTCGAGAACATTCCGCAAGCCGAGTCCGCTTTTTCATCGCTACGAGGGGAATCCGGTCCTTTCTCCGAAGGAATGGCCGTACCCGGCTAACGCTGTGTTTAATCCGGGGGCGGCACAGATTGATGGCGAGACGCTCCTACTGGTTCGGGTGGAGGATATGCAGGGCTTCTCCCATCTGACGATTGCCAGAAGCGCCGACGGTAAAACGAACTGGCGCATAGACGAAAAGCCGACGCTCGTCGCCGACCCGACGGGGCGGGAGAGGCGCTTCGGTCTCGAGGACCCTCGCATCGTCTGGCTGGAAGACCGGCGGGAGTACGCCATCACGTACGTTTCCTTTTCGGATGGCGGGCCTCTTGTGTCGTTGATACTGACTCCCGATTTTCACGAGTTCTACCGCCTCGGGGCATTATTGCCTCCGGAGGATAAGGATGCGTCTGTGTTCCCGTGCCGGTTCGAAGGGCGATACGCTCTCCTCCACAGGCCAATCATCCGGGGAGAAGCGCACATTTGGATCGCTCTTTCGCCGGACCTGAAGCACTGGGGAGACCATCAGATGCTCCTTCCCACCAGAGGGGGGCAGTGGGATTGTCATCGGGTTGGACTTGGGGCACAGCCCATCGAAACTCCGGAGGGATGGTTGATAATTTACCACGGCGTGCGGGTTACGACAGGGGGGAGCATTTACCGCGTGGGATTGGCTTTGCTCGACAGGGAAAACCCTCGCCGCGTCCTCCGCCGCAGCGACGAGTGGGTTTTCGGCCCCGTCGAGGATTATGAGTCCATTGGCGATACACCTCACGTGACATTTCCCACCGGAGCTATCCTCGACAAGGAAACAAACGAGCTTCGCGTCTATTATGGGGCGGCAGATACGACCGTCGCTCTGGCAACCGGCAATATGGATGAGGTCATGGACTACGTCTTGTCCTGCCCGGAACCGGAATCTCGCGAGTAACGTCATCATTGGGCGCAGCCGTATTGGCGTGGGACAATTCGGATGAATCCTCTGGTCGAGAAGCCCGGCTGAAGCCGGCTGTCACAAGAAGAATGTTTATCCGATACCACCGGCTGAAGCCGGTGGCTAAGTCCGGCGCCCGCTGAAGGCAGGCGAAAAGGAAGCCGTGGTCTTTTCTGTTGTACGACAGAGCGACAGAGTGGACACGTGTACGGCGTCAACGTGCGGCGGGAGAGGTTGAAAACGAGGGTCAGGGCATGCCACGGAGATGCAGCCACACCCTCATCACAGACAGCGCTTGCCCTCGCAGCCAGCGGCAGGTTAGCGTTGGAGAGTTCCGCTGGCTGAGCGATGGCATTCGCCCCCGCAACTGCCGATGAAAAACAAGCTATCACGGAGTGCAAATCTCCTCGGAAAAGAAGGGCAACACCGCAGAAGGATTCTCCTTTGGGTGGCTCTTGCTGCGCTTCTTTTCCACACACACGCCTTCGCTTCAGAGGTTTCCCCCGCTAAGAGCATTGGGGGTTTCTTCGACCTCCTGTTGAAGGGCCAGGTTCAAAAGGCAGCGGATTCGGCTCTCTTTTCGGACCGGGAGGGAAAAGAACGATTCATCAAACAATGGTCCGACAAAGCGAAGTCCCTTTCCGGCTACGGGATTGAAGAGTGGACGATAGAGCCAAGAGAAGGCCGGGCCGATGTCTCGCTTGAATTCCGCGATCCAAGCCGTGAGCAGACCCTCAAAATCTCACTTGTGAAACTCAACGGCATCTGGAGAGTCAGCCCGGAGGGGGATTTCAAGTTATATTCCACCGCGTCGTCAACTCTACCGCAGATAGAAAATCTCGAAAATCTGGTTCATGTCACCGGCAGCAGAAAGGGGAATCGGGTTGAGTTTTCGGTGGTGAACAAAGCTCCCTTCTCGGTTCTTTTCCGGCTGGAGATGAGTCTGCCGCCATCTCTACGAGCGGAGCATCCTTTCCCGCTGCGGGGTGTCCTTCCTCCGACTAAAAGCCCCATTGCGCTCTGCAACCTTCAGGTCATCGGGCGCTCACCCGGGAACTACTCGTGGAGATACACCGTCAAGCGAGCCGACGACCGCGGAGAAATGGTTCAAGCTGGCGCGTTGACCCCCTTGCCAAAAGTCTCGCTGGCTGAGAACCCGAAGTTCTTTGTTGGAGAGAAGTATGCTTATGGTCTGCCATATCCGGCGGGCATCAGTTACATGATTTGGCAAGGTCCCGGCGGCAGCTTTTCGCACAACGAGCCCGGCTCGCGATATGCGGTGGATTTCTCCATGCCCGTAGGCTCAGAGATTGCAGCAGCCAGGGCCGGTGTGGTCATCGCAGTCATTCAGAAAAACCCGAATAACCCGGACGAGAAAACGGCTCCCGCAATGATGGCCAACGAGGTTCTCATCCTCCACGCGGACGGGACCACCGGCGTATATGCTCACCTGACGACGGATGGCGCAAAGGTTTCTTTCGGAGAGACCGTCCGGCGGGGGCAGGTCATCGGGCTTTCGGGGAATAGCGGTTACTCTCGCGGCCCGCACCTTCATTTTGATATCCTCGGATATAAAGATGGCCAGTCCCTTTCCCGCCCCTTCGGTTTCCTCTCCGCTGACGGCGCCGTCATCACACCCCGCAAGGGGCTCATCCTCCTCGCCGAGAAGAATGGCCTCGCGAGAATAGCTCGCAGAGAGACTTCCCCTCGCCGGGTGGTGCGAAAGTGTTACAAGGAGTTTGACACCGAGATTCGCCATTTCGCAAAGACGGCTGACTTCCTCGCCATCAACAAAACGGGGGACCCGATTGGGATAGAGTTGTCTTTTTCGAGCCTCCAAAACGCCATCTCTCGCGTAAAGCTGCCGCGAAGAATCGCGCTGCCTGCGGACGGAACGTTCCACCACATCTTAAGTCTGGAAATCACGAATCCAGGGGAGGGGTCTGCGTTTGCGTACGTTTTCCGGCGCGTGGAGGCGCCGGGAAGAGAGCACATTCCTCTCCGCGTCGAGCAGGACGACGGTAACGACTACACTATCGAAATCAGGTATTTCAGCGACAAGATCGAGCTTTATGCCGAAAACAAGAGATCCTGGGAGATGGTGGGCATGCTGGACTTTCCCTCCCTCGACAATGTCATTCCTAAAGAAAAGGCGCCCAGGAAAATCCGCCTTCCGGCGGACGCCTCCGCACATTATCTGGCGACTCTCATGATCGTCCTTCCAACCAAAGGATATTCCTTCGCTTACCATATTGGCTCCCCCGAAGGGGAGTGAGGCGGCGAGCTTCATCTCCAATGGAGACGCGCACGCTTTTCATGCCGGTTTCACTGTATCCGCGTGGCAGGTCGGGGTTTTGTGAGAGGTTGGGTTCGATGGAAAGCTCAACGCGGCAACATCACTTCAACACGGTCCTGACCGCCTCTCCCAGTCTCGCCATGCCCGCGGCGATATCTTCTTCCGTAACCATGCCGAAGGAGATGCGAAGGTTGTTGGTCGGTTTGGCGACGCCCGGCTCAGAGCAATAGCAGAATTCCCCTGGGACGTAGAGTACCTTTATCCTCAGCGCTTCCTTGAAGAGCTCACCGTCGCAGCCCGTGTTCACGCCTTCCGGAAGTGACGCCCAGACATACAGCCCCCCCTGGGGCTTGATGACCTGTACGTCGCTCGGGAAATGTTCCGCGAGGCGCCTCAGCATCAAATCTCGCTTCTTCCGGTAGCGGAGTCTCAACATCTCGACGTGTCGCGAATACCTTCCTGTGACAAGCGCCCTGTGCACCAAGTGCTGGCAGAAGTTGCTGCTGCCGAAATCCTCGTTCCCTTTCTGCCGCAGCACGTGGTCGTGCAATTGCCTCGGAACCCACCCAAAGCCGACTCGCAGCCCCGGCGAGAAAGATTTCGAGAACGATCCCATAAGCACCACGCTGCGGTTCTCCGAATCGAGGCTTTTCAGATAGGGAATGTCTTCCCCCTCGAACCGCAATTCCTTGTAGGCGGCGTCTTCTACGACGAAAGTTGTTTTGCCCAGCTCGCAATACCTGCTCAATATCTCGTAGAGCCTTTGCTTTCTCTCCCACGCAAGACTGGTCCCCGTGGGATTCTGGAAATAGGTCATCAGATAGACCAGCTTGAGCCTACTTATGTCGCCCGAGCGTTGAAGAGACCGGAGCTTTTCCTCCAACGACTCCGGGATGATTCCTTTCTCGTCGAGAGCCACGCCTGTCACTCTCGCACCCGCTGCCTGAAGTGTTCCCATATAGACAAAGTATGTGGGGTCTTCGACGAGGACGATATCTCCTTCGTTGATGAGAGCGTCCGTTATGAGGTGGAGAAGCTGCTGCGAGCCTCCCGTCAGCACCACGTCGTTCGGCGAAATGCTTTTCCCGGCGCCCTGCCGTTCGAGCATCCGGCAGACCTCTTCTCGCAGAGCGAGGAAGCCCGGAGTCGTCCCGTACTGCAATGAGGCGTTGATCTCATCACTGCCGAGAAGCTCTCTCGCGCACTCCGCCACCTCCTCCGCCGGGAGCGATTCTTCATCCACGAACCCCGCCGCCAGAGAGATAATCTCCGGGTCCTCAATCGGCATCCGAAGAAGCCAGGCGATGGGCGGGTCCGTCGCTCTCCTCGCCTTCGCCGATAGCATTTCTGAGGGCAAATCATACATATCCATCACGACAAGAGCTTACAGCGAAGAGGCGAGAATATCAAGCGAATTGCGGGGCCTAATGTAACCCCTCCGTCTCGGGTGGATAGCCGGCCGAGGCGGAGGAGGCAAGAAGGGAACAGCAGATTAACGCAAGAGCGCAAAGGCGCAGAGAATAAGGTGAGAAGGACACCCCGCGTCTCGCGGGGCTGCCGTGGCATGGGCATCTTGCCCATGGGTGTTCACGGGCGGAACCCCCGCGCCACGTGCGGGATGAGCTCACCGCAGAGAGCCCAGAGGGCGCGGAGAAAATATTTACGCCTCTCCGATGAACGGACGGGACAGCCTCACGGCAGCCGAGAATCCGGTCACTCTCATCCTCCCCTCTGCGACCCTGCGCCCCTGCGCCTCTGCGTTGCCTTCCTGTTGCCTTCTTCCCGCCCCCGCCCTCGCATGGTATCCGCCCGATATTGAGGCATTAGACCAGAATGCCGAAAAAGGCTGACGCAGGAACGTGATTATGCTATAAGAACAAAAACTTTGAAGAGTCAGGCCCCCATTTGGAAAGGTGAGGAGATGTCGGTTCTCGTTGTCGGTTCGGTTGCTTTCGATACGGTTGAGACCCCACACGGCGTCAGAGAGGAGATGCTCGGCGGCTCAGCGACGCACTTCGCATGTGCGGCGAGGTATTTCACGGAGGTGAAGGTGGTCGCGGTCATCGGCAGCGACTTTCCGTCGGAAGGTCTCGAATTCCTCACGAGCAGAGGTGTGGACCTCGAGGGGTTGCAGGTCCGCGACGGGAAAACCTTTCGCTGGGAAGCCGTTTACCGAGGGGATATGGCGCAGGCAGAGACTTTGGGCACGTACCTCAACGTGTTCGAGGACTTCTCGCCGGTCATTCCGGAATCGTACAAGGACTCGCCGTTTGTGTTCCTGGCGAACATTGACCCCGAGCTTCAGGCAGAGGTTCTTCGCCAGGTCAGGGCGCCCGTCCTCGTCGCCGCGGATACCATGAACCACTGGATCGCCGACAGAAAGGAATCGGTCAGAAACCTGCTGGCTTCCGCGGACGCCGCTATCATCAACGACGCCGAAGCCCTCATGCTCACGGGCGAGGAGACCATCCCTCTGGCGGCTCAAGAAATCCGGGGCGGCGGGACGAATCACGTGGTTATCAAGAAGGGGGAGCACGGCGCGTTGCTCTTCACCGGCGAATCACGTTTTGCTCTTCCCGGATTGCCGATGACCGATGTCCGCGACCCGACCGGCGCCGGAGACACCTTCGCCGGTGGTTTCATGGGCAGGCTCGCTCAATTGGCGGAGGTCACGGAATCTGCCCTTCGCGAATCCGTCCTCTATGGGTGCGCCATGGCCTCGTTCAACGTGCAAGGTTTCGGCGTCGAAGGAATAGCCAACCTTACCCCCGAGGATATTGACGGGCGGGTTGAAGAGTTCAGAGACCTTGTTCGCGTTTGAAGGCGATGCCCGAGCTGATGTCCTTCCGGGCATTGCGGAGTGGCCGGCTCGTTTTTCGGCGCAAGACTCACGCAATGCGACAGCACAATTTCCCCCGAACACCGGAACGGCAGGCAATCCCCGAACTCAGAATCGTCTTCTGGGAGACCACCGCAAGGTGCAATCTCGCCTGCCGCCATTGCCGTGTCGTGCCTCATGAAACGGAGGCGGTTGCCGAGCTAACGACGGAGCAAGCCTTTCGATTTCTTGACGAGCTTTCTGCCGCTTTCTCTCCACTTCTCATCCTCAGCGGCGGTGAACCTCTTTATCGCCGCGACATCTTCGACATAGCCTCCCATGCCACAGGTAAAGGCCTCACTGTCGCCCTGGCCACGAATGGAACCCTGGTCAACGAGGATGTGGCGCAGAAAATCAAGGAGTCCGGCATCCGAAGGGTCAGCGTTAGCCTCGACGGTCCCACAGCCGCCGTTCACGACAGCTTCCGCGGTCTGGCGGGGAGCTTCGATGCCGCCGTTGCGGGTCTGAGGCGAATTCAGACCGCGGGAGTGAGCACCCAGATAAACACCACAGTCACCCGCCACAATGTTGATTTTCTCACCGAGATTCTTGAAATGGCACTTGACTTCGGCGTTGACGCCCTCCATGTTTTCTGTCTTGTGCCCGTCGGCTGCGGGATGCAGATTGCCGCAGAGGAACAAATTCCGCCGGAGAAATACGAGGAGGTTTTGCGTTGGCTTTTCGAGAAATCGCTTCGGGCGAAAATCCACATCAAAGCCACCTGCGCGCCGCATTACTACCGGATTATGCGCCAGCTCACGCCGCCGCCCCGCCTCGGCGGGGTCAGACACGAAAAGAAGGGCTTCTCAGCCGTAACCAGGGGCTGCCTCGCCGGGCAGAGCGTCTGCTTCATTTCCCACACGGGGGAGGTCTTTCCGTGCGGCTACCTTCCGCTGTCCTCCGGCAACATCAGACGCCGACCTCTCGAAGAAATCTGGCGTGAATCGCCAATTTTCAGGAGCCTTCGCGACTCCTCTCAGCTCAAGGGAAAGTGCGGCATCTGCGAATACCGGGACGTCTGCGGCGGATGCCGGGCGAGAGCTTACGGCTGCACGGGCGATTTCCTCGGCGAGGAACCATACTGCATCTATCACCCACGCCCGCGGGCTCTGTAACTGCCGCTTTGTTACCGGCCTGTCACCAAAGACCGGACCGTTGATACGACGACCGAAGGGAATGAAGCCGCAGGACTTCGCCTCCTGGGGCAAACCCGCCTCCACCGAGCTGGCTACTGTTTGGTTTGTCACAGCCCGCACGATCTGCTCCTGACCGGCGCGCAGCCAGGGTACTGGTGTCTTTCCCTCTGTTACTCAGCGGCGATGATGTAGAAGCGCTTCCCGACATCGCCCGGGGCCTTGCCGCCGATATCCGGGTCCGTGCCCTTGTCGCTCCAGGACCAGGTGCCGTCCCCATTATCAACGAGGTCATCCAGCGCGGCGCCGTCAACCTCATCCCAATGAACCGTTCCCGTGGCAAGCTGATCCGTCCAGTATATCTTATAGTAGGTCTTCTCCGGGATGACAGGCCAGGTGAACTTTATCCATGAAGGATTGCTTTGATCCGTACAAAACGAAATTATTCGAACGATCGATTCCGGGTCGAGGGGGTCAAGGCCCCATTTCACCTCATCGCCATCATTCATGCCATCGCCATCCGTATCGGCCTTCGTGGGGTCTGTCCCGGCCCGATACTCCTGAAGGTTCGTCAGACCGTCCTTGTCCGCGTCTTCCGAGGCGTCGTTGGCATTAGTCCTATCCAGTCCGTGCAACTCCTCCCACCAATCGCCCATCCCGTCCAGGTCGCCGTCGGCATACACCGTAACCTCCTGGGTTATTGTCCCGGCATTATCTGATGCAGCGGTAATCAGGCCGCTGTAAGTGCCCGTGGCGTCGGCTGGCACGTCAAATTCAAAGGTGCAGTCCGTTGCTTCGCCAGCGGCGATAATCTCCTCATTGTAAACCTCCGAATCGTCCTTCAGCGCGAGGCTCTGAGAAAACTCATTCGAAAGACCGGAAATCTGAACAGACACATTCTGGAGTGGCAACTGTCCGCCGGCTTCCCCAACTGTTGACACGATAGTCATTTCCTCCCCTAAGTGCGGGACAACCACGATGGCGACGGGCACCACTCCGATCATGGCTTCTCGCTCCGGCTCGCACAGGATGTTAAAGCAGATGGGGAGTGGCTCGTCCGTAAGGGCGCTCGCGACAGTCGCTCTTATCTCGAACGTCCGGTTTGCTGGTTGCACAATTGAGATGACTTCGGGATAACTGTCCCTTCCGGTGTAGGTTCCCGCGATCTCCATGTCATTCCCGCCCCTCTCCATGTTGTAGCCGATGTGCTTACCCGCCTCGTAAACGTGGAGGTTTATATCACTCCCCGAAGGATGATATAGTTCCACGTTTAGCCGATGCGTGGCATCCGGAACGCGATATTCAAATGCGTACTCGGGAGACGACGCCCTTAGTGTCGCATAAACCGGCGGCTCTGCATCGTCGAAAAGCGTAGCCACGTCGGAAAGCGACAGCAGCTTACGTTTGTTCCGAATCCCGGAGGGGGCTTGTCCGGGGGGCCGCTGCGCCAGTGCTTCGACTTTGCCTGTCGGCTGTTCTCCCAACTCTGTCGTCTGAACGCCGAACAATGGCAGCACCCGATAGTTCTCTATTGCGTGCGCCCGGGAGAATGGCCCGAGATATACCTCCACATCCAAAGTTTTCCACCTGAGCATGTCAACAGGACTCAGGTACTCCCCAACTAAGGGCACGTCCCTTTCGACCGTCGAGTTCGGTTCGCCAGCGGCGGCCACCGTTTCGACATCGAGCACGCCCGACGCGAGGTTCACCGTGATTTGTTGCATCCCGGGTCCAAATCCGAGCGCAGGCGCCATACCCGCCAGCCACGGGTTCCAGCCCCTCTTATAGTAGCAGGAGAATTTCGCCCGGACAGACGCTGCATTTCCGAGGTTCCTGATGACGAGGTGAGCATGCCGGCCCGAGGCTATGGCCGCGGACGGCTGCCCGAGTGAGGCCTCGCACCTCGGCGACGTTGCTACGCCCTCACGTTCAACTTGAACTTGGAGTTCGCAGGCGAACCTATTTGATTTCTTCAGATAGTTGAGATTGTCCGCAGAGGCCGCCTCGCGCAGGAGAAAGTCGGCATTGTAGTCGTACACGTAAGGCATTTCCGCGACGTCGTGGACGTACTTACCAGCCATGAGAGGGAACTGGCGAGCAATCTCTCCCCTGACCGGTATCTGAGCAAAGCCTGAGATGCAGGATCCCGCGCGAAGGATGCCGCCCAGGGTGCCCAAGATGCCGGGGATGGTTGCCCCGACCCCGGAAGCTGATAGGACTGTGGTCGCGGCACCGACGCCCCAGGCGGTCGCCGCCGCCCCCGCCATGACCATTTTTACTTCTCCTAACCTGTCGAGCATCTCCTTGGCGGCTTCGTAACTCGAATATTGATCTAAGAGACCAAGTGACAGGAAACGAAACTCGGAGAGCGGTTCCTCCTCCGAATAGGGGTCTGGCGGCAGGAACACCGCGCCCGGCGACCGTTTTAGCGTTTCCAGAGCCTGCTTCTGACTTAAGATGACACCCTTGGCCCTCTCCACGTCGAATCCTCGGGCAGGCTCCGGCATTTCCTCTATGAAATCGGTGTGTGCCTGCTGAAGGTGGCTCGCAGCCCATCGGTATGTTGGAAGAACACGGTAGAACTCAATTGGGGTATCGTACCCCGGCAGCCCGAATCGGCTTTGGTACACCTGGGCTGGCCTCTCCCTGTGCCAGGGAGCTGACGCAAGAAACCACGTTGGCCAGATGATGGCCTTGGCATCCGCTTTTACGTCCTCTATCCTGTCGTAGCTCGGCCCGATCATTACAGCTTGGCAAGCGATGCCCGTCAGCTTCGTGAACAGCTCGCGCCCGGCCTGTCCGCCCAGGATTTTTGCAAGTTCCAGGCCCGTGAACTTCGTCACATCCAGCCATCCCCTCGCGATCCATTCGCTCACCCCTCCGAGCGCGCTCACGGCGAAAGTCACGATGTCCTCTATTTTGATATCGGCGTGCAGGTCGTCATCAACCGTCGAGGAAACGTTGTGCATCCACGTCGTATAGGTCCCCAGGACCGACGAGGCCGGCTCACCCGGGTAGAGGATGGTCTCCTTGAGCTCCCGCATGCTGGCGAAAAGTTGCCGGTAGGCTTGGTCGGTCAACTCGATGTCCTTAGTGAGTCGCCCCGGCGGCGCACTGAATGGCAGAACCATCCCTGACAAGGTGTCTTTCCATGAACTGATCACATAGACATTGAGCGGCAGCGCGGCGAACTCGTAATATCCTTGTTCGTTGCTCTCCGTCTCTCCGACGCTGGGCCCTCCGGTGGTGAAGTCCAGTGAGATAGAGATGTGAACGACAGCATGAGGGACGGCGGCGCCAGCGGAGTCCAACGTATGGCCCGAGATTGCGCAGTTGGGATGGCCCGCCGAGAACTCCGCCCAGCCACGTATATCGTTGACCTGGACCTCCACGACGAAACAACCCTCGTGCGAAAAGGGGATTCCGGAAGCTTCCCAGCCTTCGGAGGATGGGTTGTACGAAAGCTCACCAGAACTCACGAAACCTCCTCGGGACTCCTTGATAAGGTACGTTCCATGACCGCAGCTTACGGGCGCCCCTCTGAGCGAATCGTAGGCATAGGCGCTGACGTGGAGGGTTTGCTGCACCGCGTCCCACGAAACTGCCACGTTCGCATAACCGCTTGCTTTCGGCCGAAACTTCTGGATGCGCTCGTTCCACTCATCGGCGACGTAAACATTGCCTGAACCGTCCACAGCCACGCCGCAAGGGTAATTGAACTCGCCGGCGCCGCTGCCCCAGGTCCCCCATTTTGTGATGAAAACCCCGTCAGAGGTGAACTTCTGGATGCGGTGATTACCGAAATCGCTGACATAAACGTTGCCCGAACTGTCCACAGCCACGCCCATAGGCTGGTCAAACTGGCTGTTGCCGCTGCCCTCGCTCCCCCATTTTGTGATGAAAACCCCGTCAGAGGTGAACTTCTGGATGCGGTCGTTGCCGCCATCGGCAACGTAAACGTTGCCCGAAGTGTCCACAGCCACACCATAAGGGTGGTTGAACTCCCCGTTGCCGCTGCCCCTCCTCCGCCATTTTGTGATGAAAAGGCCGTCAGAGGTGAACTTCTGGATGCGGTGGTTGTCATGATCTGCAACATACACGTTCCCCGAAGCGTCCACAGCGACGCCGTTCGGGTAGTAGAAGTCGCCATCACCGCTCCCCCATTTTGTGATGAAGGTCCCATCAGAGGTGAACTTCTGGATGCGGTGGTTGTGCGTATCGGTGACGTAAACGTTGCCCGAACTGTCCACAGCCACCCCTTCTGGCTCGTAAAACTCGCCGTTGCCGGTGCCCCACGTCCCCCATTTTGTGATGAAAACCCCGTCAGAGGTGAACTTCTGGATGCGGTGGTTGTGCGTATCGGCGACGTAAACGTTGCCCCAAGGGTCCACAGCCACGCCGGCAGGCCAATCGAACTGGCCATCGCCGCTGCCGTAGCTCTGCCATTTTGTGATGAACGCGCCGTCAGAGCTGAACTTCTGGATGCGTCGGTTGAAGTAATCGCTGACATAGACCTTGCCCGAAGTGTCCACAGCCAGGCCAAAAGGAAAATCAAACTCGTCGTCGCCGCTGCCCCTGGCCCCCCATTTTGTGATGAAAATGCCATCTGAAGTGAACTTCTGGATGCGCGCGTTGCCCGCTTCGCTGACGTAAACGTTGCCCGAAGTGTCCACAGCCACACCATAAGGGTGAATAAACCCGGCGTTGCCGCTGCCATACGTTCCCCATTTTGTCATGAAAACGCCATCGGAGGTGAACTTCTGAATGCGGTCGTTCTCCCTGTCGGCGACATAGACGTTGCCCCAACCGTCCACGGCCACGCCCTCCGGCCCATCAAACTCGCCGTTGCCGCTGCCCGAGCTCCCCCATTTTGTGGTGAAAGTCCCATGAGAGGTGAACTTCTGGATGCGGTAGTTGCCCGTATCGGCGACGTAAACGTTGCCCGAACTGTCCACAGCGACACGGTAGGCGTGGGAAAACTCGCCCTCGCCGCTGCCCGAGCTCCCCCATTTTGTTATGAAGACGCCATCAGAGGTGAACTTCTGGATGCGGTCGTTACTGCTATCTGCAACGTAGACATTGCCCGAACTGTCCACAGCCACGCCGTAAGGGTGATAAAACTCCCCATCGCCGCTGCCCCAGCTCCCCCATTTTGTGATGAAAGCCCCCTCAGAGGTGAACTTCTGGATGCGGTGGTTGTGCGTATCGGCCACGTAAACATTGCCTGAACTGTCCACGGCGAGGCCGGAAGGGTAAGTGAAGTACCAGGGCTGAGGTAATTCCGGCCACATCTTCACAAAGGAGTATGACTCCGCCGGATCGGCCGCGAAAACACACAACAAGACCACACACAGGCTGACCAGAGCACCCAATCCTGCACGTTTCCTTTTCATGATCAGAATCCCTCCACAGGCCGTTCTATTGCATCCCGGCTATCCTCCCCTCGGAACCCACGAGTACGCATTTAGAAACCTATCGCGCCGTGAGCTCCATGTCAAGAGCGGCTGCCGCTGGGGCAGCCGATGACAACCGCCGGGGACGAGACGCGGGCGGCGAGCTGGTCCAGGGCATCGGAGTTCTTCCGGATGAAGTTCGGTTTCAGCAGGAGGTCTTCAGGGGGATAGCCACAGAGAGAAAGTTCCGGGAAAACGACAATATCGGCGCCATAGTCTCGTGCCCGCTCACTGAAAGCCGCTATTTTATTCTGATTTCCGGGTAGGTCGCCGAGAGTGCTGTCAATTTGTGCCAGCGCAATTCTCAACGAGACCATTTCAAACCTCCTGTCCGCCGAACAAGTGCGATATCCCGCACGAGAGCGGTGTAGCCGCCTCCGCGTCGCATGCTCTAACGCCTCGTTTTTGAACCTCTTCCGTTGGACGTTGACGCCGTCCATCTGTCCGGCCTCTCACTCTATCATACAGCGGAAGAGGCCGGTGCCTCCTCTTCGCCTGTCTTCAGCGGGCGCCGCAGTCAGCCACCGGCTTTAGTCGGTGGTATCGGATACGGGATTCTTCTCATGGTAGCCCGCTTCAGCCGGGCTTCTCGACCAAAGGATTCATCCGAGATATGCCGCCGCAGCAGGCGATAGTGCCCGCGCCCTCACATCCCCCGTGCCGCAAGATGTGGAGCATGGTTTTCTTGGCCGCGAAGTTTCCCAAGCGTCATAGCACAGGCAATAGATTGTTCAGCTCATACGGCGTCACCTGGATGCGATAATTCTCCCATTCCTTCTTTTTCAGCTCCACGAAGCGGCTGAAGATGTGTTTTCCGAGTGCCCTCTTTACGAAATCGCTCTTCTCGGTGATGGAGATTGCCTCCCCCAAGCTGCCGGGCAGGGACGTCACTCCCGCTCTGTTCTTATCTTGGTCGCTCAGCTCATAGAGGTTTTTGTCCATTGGACTGGGTAGTTCGTAGCTGTTTTCGATTCCATCCAGCCCCGCCTGGAGCAAAACCGCGAAGGTCAGGTAGGGGTTGCACGCCGGATCGGGCGGTCGGAACTCGGCTCTGACGGCTTTTTCCTTGCCGGGGTGATACTGAGGGACCCTGATCAGGGCGGAGCGGTTCCTCCTTGACCACGCGATGTACACTGGGGCTTCATAGCCGGGGACCAGCCTCTTATAGGAATTCACCCATTGAGCGAATACCGAAGACATCTCGCTGGCGTGCCTGAGCTGCCCTGCCATGAACTTCTTGGCGACTTCGCTCAAGCTGTTCTCGTCCTCCACGGAAAAGAAGGCGTTCTTGACCCCTTTGAAGAGCGACTGGTGTGTATGCATTCCGCTCCCGTTCTGGCCGAAGATCGGTTTCGGCATAAAGGTCGCGTAAACTCCATGCTTTGCGGCGATTTCCTTCACCACAACCCGATAGGTGATAACATGGTCAGCCATCGCAAGCGCATCGGTGTAGCGCATGTCTATCTCGTGCTGGCTTGTGCCGACCTCGTGATGACTGTACTCAACGGGGATGCCCATGGACTCCAGGGCGAGGACGGTGTCCCTTCGCAGGTCGCTTGCTACATCCAGCGTGGTCAGGTCGAAGTAGCCACCGTGATCCAGAATCTCGGTTGCTCCGGAGTTCTTGAAGTAGAAATACTCAAGTTCGGGGCCGACGTAATAGTGGTCGAAGCCCATCTCCTGCATCCTTTTCACAGCCAGTCTGAGGGCGTAACGCGGGTCTCCCTCGTAGGGCTTGCCGCCGGGAACGAGAATGTCACATATCATTCTGCCGACCGCTTTCTCTTTCGGTCGCCAGGGGAGAATTCTGAAGGTTTTTGGGTCGGGCATAGCCACCATGTCGCTCTCTTCTATGTCCTGGTAGCCCGTGATGGACGAGCCGTCGAAACCCATCCCGTTTTCCAGGGCGCCCTCAAGCTCACCGTCCGTAATGGCAAAACTCTTCACCTGCCCGAGAATGTCGGCGAACCACAGCCGGATGAACTTGACGTCTTTCTCGTGTACAGTTTTCAGGACCTGTTCTTTCAGCTCTGACATGATTCTCCTCCTTGCTGAACCTATGTTTGGTTTGTTTTCGTTTTCCTCTCGATTGATAGCACCTTAGCGTCCCTCTCCGCGTCCTTCGCGGCCTCTGGAGTGGCCGGCTCTGGAGCGCGTTGGCTCTCAGCCGATAGCTCCACCGCCCTTCTCCCCGGTTCGGATTCTGATGCACTGGGGGAGGTCCAGGACGAAGATTTTGCCGTCGCCGATCTGACCGGTCCTCGCGCCCCTGATGATTGCGTCAATAGTGGGCTGAACGAAGCTCTCGTTCACGGCGACCTCCAGCCGGACCTTCTTCAACAGATTCACCCGGTGAATGACACCTCTGTAGGTTTCCGTGTAACCCTTTTGCTGGCCGCAGCCGAGGGCGTTGGAAACCGTCATTTTGAAAACCTCTGCATCGAACAGTGCCTTCTTGACCTCGGGCAACTTGTAGGGCTGGATCATGGCTATTATCAGTTTCATTTCATTTTCTCCGCTCTATTCTGTGGTGAAAATCTGGAATCCGGCATAAGCCTCCATTCCGTGTTCGCCGATATCCAATCCTCTCAACTGCTCCTCGTCCGAGGCCCTCAGCCCGACGATCTTTTTAGCCGCGTAGAACACCAGCGTTGCCGTGGCAAAGGTCCAGATGAATACTGAAACCACGCCGGTGAGTTGCGCGAACAACTGGCTCAGTCCTCCCCCGAAGAAAAGTCCGTTGACCGGCCCCACACCGCTCGACTCACCGTAAGCCGCCTGAGCGAAAAGCCCTACCGAAAGCGTGCCCCACGCCCCGCATACGCCGTGGACAGAGATCGCCCCGACAGGGTCATCCACCCGAAGCACTCTGTCAATCAACTGCACGCTGAGCACCACCAGAACCCCCGCAACTGCTCCGATGATGATGGCGCTGAGGGGCGAGACGGAGGCACACGGGGCGGTGATGGCGACAAGCCCCGCCAGGGCCCCGTTCAATGTCATGCTGGTGTCCGGCTTCCCGTACTGAGCCCAAATAGTGAACATGGCAGTGATTGCCCCGGCTGCGGCGGCGAGGTTTGTGGTCACGGCGATGGTCGCGATGCTCAGGTTCGTGCCGCTGGTGGTGCTTCCCGGATTGAAGCCGAACCATCCGAACCAGAGAATGAAAACGCCCAGCCCCGCGAGGGGAATGTTGTGTCCCGGAATGGCGTTCGAGGAGCCGTCCTTGTTGTATTTTCCGAGCCGCGGCCCCAGCAAGGTGGCTCCCGCCAGACCAGCCCACCCCCCGACCGAGTGCACGACTGTCGAGCCGGCGAAGTCCACCATCCCTTTGCTTGCGAGCCACCCGCCTCCCCAAATCCAGTGACCAACCACCGGATAGATGAATGCCGAGATGAAAAAGCTGTAGAAGAGATACGCGGGAAATCTCGTCCTTTCCGCCATGGCGCCGGAGACGATGGTCGCTGCGGTCGCCGCGAAGACCACCTGAAACATCCAGTAGGCGAACTGCCACAGCCCATCGCCGGTTGACGGATCGCCTGTGCCCAGAAAGAAGCCGCTCCTCCCGAAAAGGCCGAGCGTATCCGCCCCGAACATCACGCCGAATCCAATCAGCCAGAAGGCAATCGAGCCGATGGAGAAGTCCAGCAGATTCTTCATGAGAATGTTCGCGGCATTCTTCGCCCGCGCAAAGCCAGTCTCGACCATTGCGAAGCCTGCCTGCATAGAGAACACCAGGAACGCCGCAATAAGAGTCCACACGGTGTTTATCGCCACTTGATTGCTCGCTGAAGTCGGCTCCTCGGCAAACGCAAAGGCCGTCGGGCCGAGTAGGAACAGTCCAACCAGCAGCCAGACCTTTCGCAGCTTACAGAACTTCCTTTTCATTTCACTTGCCTCCCTTGAGCTTTTTCTTAGAAGTTGAAGATGATGCTTGTTCCGAAGAAGAATTCGTCATCGTACTGCTCGTCGAGCGCCAGCGACGCTGCCGCTGAGGCCCCCAATGCCAGCCGCGATGTCAGCGGCACATCTAAACCAACCGAAAGAACTCCGGCACTGAAGCTGGAATCGTATCCCCACTGTCCATCGTTGTAGCCGACCGAGCCAGCGAGCTGGAGCTCCGCCCCTGCGAGGGAAAATCCGTGCCCAAGCCCAAGCTCATAATAGACGCCGTCTCCCTGGTCAAAGTCGTAATACACTGTGACGGAAGGTGATAGAAGAATATCCAGCGCGCCGCCGACATAGACCTCGTGCGAATCTTTGTCCTCGTCCAAGTTGGGGAAGGTGTAGTACGTGTAGCCAACTGAGAAACTGAGCACCTCGAGTTCGGGCTTGGCAGACCCAAGAGAAGCAGTGTAATCAAGCGTGTAGTCCAGCTCGCTCCACTCGTCTCCCTCGTCGGCGTCGTAGTTCGCCCAGACTGTGCCGGAAAATCCCTTGTATGAAAGGGAACCCTCCGGCTGCAGGACAGGTCCGTCAACGAGGTTTTGTCCCCTCCAGATGTACTTGGAGTTGAAAGCCAGCCCCATATTGCCTTTCACCGGTGCGGTCTCGTCTCCCTGAACATCAACCGCCTCCGCTGTCGCGGCCAGATAAACTGCTCCATGCAAAACTACCAGTAGAGCCATAATGCCGGGCAGCTTGTTCCATTCCGTTTTTCGCATGTTCGCCCTCCTCCCATTTCGGCGTTCGTTTGGAGCCTCTCGGACACTCTGGAAACCGTTCGTTCCAATGTGCAAGCCGGATGCCAGGGGCAAATGAGAAATTGGCCTGTTGTGAATTGCTTGCGGGGAATGACTTATGAATTGAAAGGCCAGAAGAATGCGACCGGAGCGAGCTACATTAGTGTATAATAGTGCTGGAAATCTACAAAGCTGTCGGCGCACGACCTCGTGTTTCTCGTGATTGGCTTCGCGAGCCTCCGCGTTTTGCCTCTCATTTCCTCATTCCAGCGCTTGATTGTCCCCCATGCACGTTTTGTCATTCCATGATTGCAAAACGGGGCGAAACGTTCTACAATATTGTTTGGTGTCACAAAAGCTACACACAATTGTAGATAGGAGGCGTTAGCGATGGCGAAGGAGCGCGATAAAGAAAAACAGATGGACTTGCTTTTCGAGGTGGCTCGCAGTCTTAGCTCATCGCTCGAGCTGAAGACGACGCTTGAGTCGGTTCTCGGCTTTCTCAGCAAGCTCATGAAGCTCGACCGGGGCACGATTACCCTGATAGACCCCGAGACCGAGACCATCTCCATCGAAATGGCGCACGGTCTTTCCAAGGAGGCGAGGGAGAAAGGCATCTATCGGATAGGAGAGGGGATTACCGGCAAGGTGGTCGCGGCGGGTGAGCCGGAGGTCGTCGCCGATATAGGCAAGGACCCTCGCTTTCTCGACCGCACAAGAGCTCGCGGCGATATAAGCAGGACGAGGCTGTCGTTTCTGTGCGTCCCCATAAAGCTGGGCAACGAGACCCTCGGCGCCCTCAGTGTGGACAAGCCGTTTAAGGAAGGGGCAGAGTTCCACGAGGATCTCCGACTTCTCAACATCGTGGCGTCCGTCGTCGCTCAGGCATTGAGACTCCACGAGATGATGAAAAAGGATAAAGAAAAGCTCCTCCGCGAGAACATTCACCTCCGGCATGAGCTGAAGGATAGATACGAGTACCACAACATCGTCACCAGAAGCAGCAGAATGAGGGAAGTGCTGGAGATGATGGAGCAGGTCTCCCAGAGCAATGCCACCGTCCTCGTTCGGGGCGAAAGCGGCACCGGCAAGGAACTCGTCGCCCACGCCATCCATTACAACAGCCCGAGGGCGGGCAAACCCTTCGTTATAGTCAACTGCGCGGCGCTTCCGGAGCAGCTCCTCGAAAGCGAGCTCTTCGGACACGAAAAGGGCGCCTTCACCGGCGCAACTCACAGAAAGGAAGGGAGGTTCGAGTGGGCCAACGGAGGCACACTTTTTCTCGACGAAATCGGTGATTTTCCCGTCTCGACCCAGGTCAAGCTCCTGAGGGCTATCCAGAGCAGGCAGTTCGAACGCCTTGGTGGGAAGGAGACGGTGCGGGTCAACGTTCGCATCATCGCCGCCACCAACAAGAACCTGGAGCTGGAAGTCGCCGAGGGAAGGTTCAGGGAAGACCTCTTCTATCGAATAAACGTCTTCCCCATTTTCCTCCCGCCGCTCAGGGAAAGGAAGGAGGACATCATCCTCCTCGCCGATCATTTTCTCAAAAAGTACAGCGGGGAGAATTTCAAGAGAATCAAGCGAATATCAACCCCCGCCATTGATATGCTCATGAGCTACCACTGGCCCGGAAACGTCAGAGAGCTTGAGAACTGCATGGAGCGCGCCGTTCTGGTCTGCAAGGAGGGTGTCATCCGCGCGCGGCATCTCCCACCTTCCCTCCAGACGGCAGATGCCTCTCACACAACTTACCCCGGGACCCTCCCCGAAGCGGTGGCTGCCGTTGAGAGAGAGATGATTATGGAAGCCCTCAAAACCTCCAAAGGACATCAGGGGAAAGCCGCTAAACTCCTCGCCGTGACCGAGCGGGTGCTGGGATACAAGATCAAGAAGTACGGAATATATCCCAGGGTATATTCCGCCAAGGCGCAGAAATACGCCGACGTGTAGAAAACGCCCGCGAGTGGAAACGGACCAGCGTGCCCGAGTGAGCGTGGCGTGAAAATAGCAGCCTCTCCTCGGCTTCCCGCCTGCGGAACGTGTCTTTCTCGTTGCAACATCGGGAAGCCGCTTACAAAAGGATGGTGCGAGCGTTTTCTTTCGCTGCCCGAGGCGGCTGGCAACCAGCTACTGGGGTTGTTCACTCTGTCATTCAGCGGCGATGATGTAGAAGCGGTTCGGGACATCGCCTGGGGCATTGCCGCCCATATCCGGGTCCGTGCCTTTATCGGTCCAGGACATTCTGCCCGTGTTGTCATCGTTGAAGTTGCCGTCAGGGCCGACGTAAGTGTCGCCCAATCCTTTGCCCACGAAGCCGCTGACCGTATGCCGCCTGGCTTGCGAGCCCTTCACGGCGCGTTTCCGAAGGCATTGCCGCTAACTTCCCAGTCACCGTAGTCCTTGCCCTCAAAATCCGCGAGCACGATGTCGCGAGTCGCTTCTGCAACGCCTGAGTTCGCATTGAGCGGTTCAGCCAGAGCATAGCCAATCAAGGAGTAGGTAGCGGCCGATCCGTTGTAGTGGCAGTACCAGTGGCCGCCCCGATTCAAATACTCATTGTTGAGCTTCTTCGTTGGCAGATGGTTCTCTTCCGTATCCTTTATGCCTTTCTCCTGTTTCTCCTGCCAGTAGGCATCACTCATAACACGAAGCTCCTGAAGGCGAGTGTCCCAGAAGTCGGCGGTGGGCACGAATATCACATTCTTCAGCGACTTGTCGTCTGCTACTGCCTTCTGTGCTCTGCGAAATTTCACCATGCCAACCGCCTCGTGATCATCCGGGTTCTCCGCTCTCTTTTCCATCTCGTGTCCGCCGATACCCAACTCGCCGATTACGATGGGCATATCCGGTGCATTGAGGTCCTTACGCAGGTCGCGAAACATGGCCGCGAGATTGTGCGGATAGCGGGCGATGACCCCCAGGCCGACGCGTTTGCCGTCCAATTGGAGATGCCACTCGCAGAAGTCATTCCAACCCTGAAACCACGCCATGCCAACGATCTCATAGCCCTGACCTTGATACCCTGGAACAACATCTTTGATGTTTGCCAGGCACTCTTGTATCTCGGCAACCATCTTGCGGTAGAAGTGGCCCGGCTTGAGCTCGTGGTCTCGTTTCAGGATCCGCTTCTCATCCCATGTCATCTCGCCAGCGCCCGGCGAGCGGAAGTCACACCACACGCTCTTGCCGCCCCAGGCGGTTTTGGTCAACAGAACCGGCTCGTCATACTTCTCGCCCATGATGGTGCCGAACATCAGTTCCGGGCCGATCTCATGGGACTCAGACCCCCAGCCGACGGTAAGCGGACCATTTCCCTTGCTGTTTGCCTTCCATGAAATAGTCACATCGTCGCGGGTTGCCCAGGAGCCATCTGCGTTCTTGAGCTTCTTGAGCAAGTAGCCGTATTTCGGGTGTTCCCCAAGGTGAGCGAGGCTGCGAACCTGGCCATGGCCTTCCATATTGGACTGACCTGCCAGAATAAACACCTTCACCTTCTTATCAGCCGCCTGAGCCAGGGACGCCAGGCTGAGAAACAGAACAACACAAACCAATGCCATTGCGAACAAATAACGCTTCATTACGGTCTTCTATGATGTCCTTCTTTTATACTGGTTGCTGGATTGCCGAGTTGCCAAAACTACTTCTTCCAGAGCGATTCGAGCTCGTTGACTTCGGGACGGAGAAGCTTCGCGTTGCCATTGCAGTTGTGTCGTTTCGTCTCTCCGATCCTTTCGGTGCGGGGAATCAACTGTACGACCGGATTACATTGACACCGTCCTTGCGCTGGACTGGAATGAAACTCTCATCCCCGTTTAGTAATCGTAGAACTATAACGCGCGGCGGCGCCCCACACCATAGCCAATTCTTACTCCCTGATAGCGGGCAGCGAGTTCAAAGAGATACAACTTATCGGTACAGAGGCAGAAGCAGGTTTCCAAAAACGCGCATTCTAAACACTACATGTGCATACGCCTGTTGCGGGCAGAAAGGAAATAGTATCGCCCTACTGGGCAAAATCAGGCGCTTTGGAAACTATACTAAAACTACGGCCACCCAGCGGAAGTTCACCCTGGGATAACGATGATGTGATGGGCATGGAGTGGGCGTGGTTCAAGGGTTTCGACGCTTTTTGGGCAGCTTCTTTCGCGTGACTACCGCGCCGATGGCGCGGTGAGGAATGGCCCTCGGCAGGGTGATCGCGAGGGCTTGGAGCAATCGGCGAGATTGCCGTCGGGGTGTGGGGATGCGAAGGCATGAGCCGATTCTTTTCAGATCCACGTACCCCCGGGCGATTTCGGCATCGCGCGGCCCTGGTAACAGCCAATGCCCGGCTGTGAAAACCACCACGGTACGCGACGTGCGAAGACATTCATTGGAAACGCATGGAGTTTCCGCATAGGAGAGGCCCGTTTAGAAAACGTGCCGGTCGTGGCGCTGTCCTCGGGCAACACCTTTAGGGCCATCATAGAGTACGCCGAGGTAGCAGACAACACCGCTTTCGGCTTGTTCCACGAGGGTGACACACTAACGTGCCACTACCTCAGGGGTGTCAGAACGGGAAAGTAGACCTCGATGTCACTGGTGTGCTCTACGCCACGAATAGAGACAACTTGTTCATGGGCAAACTCGGGTATATCTGTGTCCTCGGCGGGGGAGACGTCATTCTCCGAGGACGGCAATATCATGTCGTGGAGCGGCCCCCTCGAATACTACTCGGCGGACCAGGACCGGGACATGGACAAGTTTCCTCACGAAGGCCAAGAGCCCATTTTCGTTTTCCCGGGTGCGTCGCAGGCGACGCGCCTGTAGGTTATCCCTCAGTATCCGCCGACACCGTAACCACAGGGTGGGGAGAGGCTGTCACCTGCAGCACGGGGCCGCGGTGACGCAGGTCGCGTTTGTCGGCACAGTTCGGGTTGTGGCTGGTGTTCGTCTTCGTGTGAGTTCAGCCGCGCCCCACTTTTGCCCCATTCAAAACTTAAGGCCTAAATCGCGCACTTCGGCGATTCAACCGCCCCATAGAAGTGAATCGCGCGCCTTCGCAACAGTTCGGTGCTTCTCACCTGTATCCCGCACCCGTCCCGTTGGGTCGCGAGCATCCCGCACCCGCTGCTTGCCATCAAATTGGTTTGCTTGCGGTAAGTATGATACCATTCAGTCAATCGCTCGATAGCAGCAGAAACGCTGGGCACACAACTAAACTATGTGGAGGTGTCGTACCATGACTTCACGTATGAATCGCCGCGATTTCCTGCGAGCTGCAACTTACGCCGGAGCATCGCTTCTGGTGCTTCGCGATAGCCGTTCGGCATGGAGCTACCAGGCAAACGAGAAACTCAACCTTGCCGTAGTGGGGGTCGGCAATCGAGGGACGTATCATGCGAGGACCATCCTCAGCGGCAGCCAGAACCTGGTGGCAATTTGCGATGTGAACCGAAACCGCCCCGCGTTCAGGGTTCCGTCCGAGGTATCAAGATACCAGGACTTCCGCAAGATGCTCGATGATATGCACCGTCGAATTGACGCGGTCGTCGTCGCCACGACGGACCATAACCACGCCGTGGTCAGCGCAGCAGCCATGAGACGGGGCAAACACGTCTTCTGCGAGAAACCGCTAGCGCACGACGTCCGCGAGGCGCGCGCCCTCTGCCGGATCGCCAGGCAGAAGAAAGTGGCCACGCAAATGGGCAATCAGGGCATGGCCAGCGACTCGTTCCGCCGCACCCTGGAGCTGATTCAGGAAGGGGCTGTGGGTGAGATCCGCGAGGTGCACCTGTGGTTCGTATTCGGCGGATCCGGTCCCCGAAAGGCGCCCAAGGGGAGTGCGCCGGTCCCCGACTATCTTGATTGGGACGTCTGGCTTGGCCCGGCTCGCTTCCGTCCTTATCACCCGCTTTGGGTGAACAGCGCGTATGGTTGGCGGGATTTCGGTACAGGGGCCCTGGGGGGCGGGGGTTCGCACTCCGTCAACCTGGCATTCAAAAGCCTCAAGCTGGGTGCCTTGTGGGAGGCCGGCGCTAAACGCAGAGCCAACATCCGCGTCGAGGCAGAGACTTCGGAGCGGTGCATCGAGTCCTTTCCCCGCTGGCAAATTCTCCGCTTCGACTTTCCGGCCCGGGGTCCGCTTCCGCCTGTGCGGATGCATTGGTACAATGCCCCGGAGGCGCAGCTCAAACGGATGGGCATCTGGCAGCGGTTGGAAAAAATCGCCGGCCGGTCGCTGGAATGGAAAGATAAAAGCTGGACGCCCCGCTCTGGCACGTTGCTCGTGGGCAGCAAAGGTGTAGTGCACACCAACGCCCACAATTCGAGTTGCGCCCTGTTGCCCGAGCGCGACTTCCCCGATTCCGCCGGGCCGCCCCGCAAATTCCCCCATGTCAAGAGCCACCGACAAGAGTGGTTCCAGGCCTGCAAGGGTGAAGGGGGGACTTTGTCCAATTTCGGTCACGCCGGCCCGGCGATCGAGCTGCTCCTGACGGGTAACGTGGCGACGTTGCTCGGTCAGACGCTTGAATTCGACCCCGTGACTTGCAAGATCGTCAAAAACGCCCAGGCCGATGCCCTGTTGCGCCCGAAGTATCGGGAGGGCTGGTCGCTGTGAGTCTCATGCGGCGCATGGATGCGAAATCACGTTTTTTTGACAGGATAACCCCGCCGAGGCGGGGTCTCCGACGGGAGAAGGAGTTCTTTGACAGGATAACAGGATAGATCGGATCTTGTGAATCCTGTTCATCCCGTCAAAGCTCAGCGTATTTGCGAATTGATGTACTTGGAAAGGAAGAGTCTTATGACACGTATTCAATGGATGGTAACCCTTGTGGCGTTGTGTGCTTTCGCCGGTGTTGGCTCAGCCCAAGTCCCTGAGTCCGCCTTCAACAAGGACCCGTGGCCCATGGCCAAGGAAGGACCGGTGAAGGTGTTCATCCTGTCCGGACAGTCCAACATGCAGGGCCACGCCTCCTTGCGGACCCTGGAATACCTGATATACAACGAGGAGACCGCCGCCGAGTACCAGCAATGGAAAGACCGCGACGGCCGGTGGACCGAACGCCGAGATGTGTGGGTTTGGACGACCGACGGCGAGCGCAGCGGCAACCTCAAGCCGGGCTTCGGCGTCAATGAAATCAAGATCGGGCCGGAGCTGGGCTTCGGGTGGGTCATCGGCGAGCACATCAGCAATCAGGTGCTGTTGCTCAAGACCTGCTGGGGCGGCCGAAGCGTCAAGCGAGACTTCCTGCCGCCGAGCGCCGACATGCCCTCGGACGAGCAGCTCCGGAAGGAACTGGAGAATGCCAGAAGGAGGAATCCCAACGCTACGTTGGAAGAGGTGAAGGAGCGCTACGGCAAGGCCTACAGGGAGATGCTCGCTCACGTCAACGACGTGCTAAGCAACCTCAAGCAGCACTTCCCCCGGTACGACGAGAAGCGGGGCTACGAGCTGGCCGGGTTCGTCTTTTTCCAGGGCTGGAACGACATGATTGACGGATCCCAGCGCGCTGAGAAGTTCGCCACCTTCACCAAGCGTCTGGCGCAGCTAATTAAGGACGTGCGTAAGGACCTCAAGGCGCCCAATCTGCCGGTGGTCATCGGTGAGCTGGGGGCCGGCGGCAAGCGCGGAGACTTCCAGAAAGCCCAGGCGGCGGTGGCGGAGCTTCCCGAGCTCGAGGATACGGTCAAGTTCGTCAAGACCTGCGAACTCTGGGAGCCCGACGTCGAGGAGATGGTCAACAAGGGCGTATGGAAAGGCCCGGATTGGGTGAAGTTCTACAACGTCGGCTCCGAGCGCGGCTATCACTACCTCGGAAGCGCCCGCATCTACTACAAGATGGGCAAAGCCTTCGCCCAAGGCATGATCGAATTGCTCGACAAGTAGACGCTGTGGAGCGTATCCCCGAACGATGGGCGCCTCTGTGCTAATCGCCCTGCAGAGCCAGACTTCCGGTGAAACCGCCAGCCTGTGAACGACCGCCCCGTTCCCAGTTGGCGCGGCCCGCACACGTTCGAAGGGACAGCGTATACTGGCACTCCTGGGCCCCGAGGTTTTGGGTCAGAGCCAGACAGAACACGCTGGAAAACGCGGTCAGTACGGCACCCTCCCAGCTTGCCAGTGCTGGACAATCGCGCGACCCGGCTTTTCGTTTCTTGCTCATCGGGCTGTTCGTGTGGCACGCCAACGGCGATCATCAAGCGCTCGTCAGACGCCTACTTCTTTCTTTCCACCGCAAGCAGAAGCTTCCAGATCGCTCCTTCCGTTCCGATGACAAGCTCACGACACTGCTGGTAGTCATCTTGATCCAATTCGTCTATGTGAGCGGCGGGGTTCCTGAAGTTGGTTGTGAGCATTGTCACTGAGTCATGCAACCCACGAGGACCGAGGATCCACTGCGATCCAGTCCATTCTGCAGCGAGCCGCATGAAGCTCCGAATCAACGCGCTCGTCTGGCGCCGCTGTTGGCTGTGAATTGCCGTCTGAAGGAAACGGGCAAAAGACCCGAGCTCCGGTGGCTTTCGGCGAGGATCAGCACAGTACGCCGCCACTGGTCCCAAGTCCTTGTCTTTCTGGTCGGACATGAGATCCTCCTGCGACGCTTCTTCAGCGAGTGGCTCAAGAACGCATGTCACCACCTCGATCTCCACCGCTTTGCACAAGCCTATGACTGCGGGGGACCACTCGAGTTGGGGCTTTGATTCGAGTTCTCCGGCCAAGTGCTCAGCAGTAGCGATGAAGCGCAGCGCTTTTGCGGAGAGGCGATCAGCTCGGTCCTCTGAGGCACGAAGGACGCGCTCCGCCTGGCGCTGTGCATCGGTTGAAACAATTGACAAGAGACCACAAGCAAGCTCTTCGGCTCTTTGGTCACCGTCGGCTGTCCCAGCCTTGATCTCGTACAGAGAGAGAAGTCGGCCATAGCAACCGTTGCATAGCCGTCTCGACCAGTCTCCCCCGTAGATCGTAATCAGCTTCGATTTCTTTGCCGCACCGCATCTGCAACACCGAAAAGCCGTGCTCTCTGCAAAGCGAAACTGTTGAAGCGGCCCCCTTTGCGGATACGTTTTCCTAACAGTTGAGGGTACTGGTTCCATCATTACAATACGTCTAACGGCGGAGGTGACCGGCCGAGGTCACGAGGTCCACTCGACCTCCTGCTGGCCCGTTTCCCTGCGGGGTGGCAACCGCGATGGGGTCTCGCCCATTTCCTCGTTCGCAAGAAGTCTGACTGCTTCTCTCGAAAGCGCTGTGTCCCTCTATGCGCGTGTCATTGTGTCAGACCCCCGGAGCCGCGTCAAGCGCAATGTGACGGAAGGGGTAATCCCTGAGTCTCCGGGGAAGTCACCGCAGAGAACGCAGAGGGCGCAGAGAGAGAAACGGTCACCACGAAGACACAAAGGCAGAAAGCCGTCCAGACGTGTGCCTCCATCGTGTCTTGGTGTCTTAGTGGTTGACCCAATCCGCAATCCGAAACCGGCAATGCGCAATGCGAATTCGCCGAGGGATTTTTACGCATATATGAAGGGAAGCAAGAGGAAGGGAGAAACGACGCGGTTGACCTGCCCGTGTGGAGCGCCAGCGGAAGACCCGTCAGCGCCCATGCGCCTGTTATGCAATCTTCTGCATTGCGTTTACAAGTTCTTTACCAGAAAGCGGAGGAGGAAGTGTCTTACCGTCTTGTTTGTAGATCTCTATCATGTCCTCAACGATTTGACATAGTTCATCAAAAACAGCTCTTGGCTCATTGCCGTGACAGCCGCCGTAGAAGAGCTGTGGACAACTTCCGATAAAGCATTGATCCCGATCGGACCATTCGACCAGTTTCACATATTTGTCTGCTTCCTTCATTTTCGAGTCTCCTCTATGGCAAGTCGTACAGCTTTCTCTTGATAGTGTTTTGCGTCATCATTCTCATTTCCCGAGATAGTGATAGGCTTTGTGACGTTTGGGTGGACAAAGTTTCTATGGCTTCCCCTGCCTTGTCAGTCAACAAAACCTGCCCCTTTCAAATCCGATATGAGATCTCTAACCTTCCTTGCCATTTTATATCATTTTGCATAACGGCTTGCCCATCAGCCGCTGTCGCAGCCGGTCGGCTGCATGCGCGGGTTGGGCAGAACCTTATGAGACCCATTTTATGGAAGGTCGCCGCTGGCTCTCGACGCATTCCTGAAGGTAGAAGTCTATCAGGTTCTGGTAAGGAATTCCCGTTTCCTCTGCCAACTTCTTGAAGTACTCGATGACATGAGCGCTCAGGCGCATTGTCACCTGTTTTTTGAGAAGCTTGGCGTAAGGGTTCTTTCGAGACTTCAGCTTGGAAAGGTCATATTCCTTCTTCATGGCTTCTTCCTGGTGTAGTGTTGGCGCTCCCGTGCCGTCGCCTGCCTCGCCGATATGATTCGAATGACAGAATCGTCCTCACGACACGTGTGACTGACCAGTAAAATCCTGAGATGACAGCTCAGTCCCAACATGAGGAATCTATCCTCTTTTCCGGAATGGGGTTCATCGAAGAACTGAATCGCATTCCGGTCAAGGAAAACAGATTATGCCTCCTCGAAGGAGACGCCATGCTTGTCCTGATTGGCCGCATTCTTGGCGGCAGTCCATTCGAACCGCACATCAGCCATATATTATAATTATATCCGAATTATGTTTGAATGCAAGGCGAAAATCACAGGTTGCCCCTGGCAGGACCGGTAGCACCCTTGCCTTCGCTCGCCGGCGTGTCGGGCGGCGTCCGTCGTAGTGGAAGCCAGCCTGCGCGACATCCTCGTGGGCCGCCACCGCTCCGGAGGGCATCCAAACGCCGTCCTGGGAACCCTGCTTTGGAGCGTCGTCAACTTCGGCATCCCGGTGTTGTTCCGCTCCGACCGACAGTCCGCCTGCCGGTTCGTCGAGGGATCTCTACTCAGGTATCACCGAGACGGACTTACGGCTAACGTCAGCGCTGAGGCGGCCCGTCTACCGCGTTGCCTCCAGTGCCGTGTTAGCCTTTCCTCTTTGTTTGAGTTTGCACTAGCCGCTGGATCATTTCAACCATAGGGTTCGGGGTCATCGCGGATTTGGATATTACGACTGTGGCCGGATGGTCACTCTCTTGCACCGACAAATCCCTCCTGACACTCGAAATGACTATGGGGACATGCGGGCGCTTCTTGCGGATCCGTTGGAGCGGAACCAAGCCGGCACTCAGGCCGCTGTCCGTCTCTTCCAAGTCAAGACTGTCCGATGGAAGCATCACATCCAATATGATTGCATCGACAGTTTCGTTCCCTGAGATCATTTCCAGGCACTCATCAGGGTTTGCCGCAATGGCGGTCTTGAACCCCTCCATCTCAAATGCGCGCCTCAAGGGGCTGACAAACCAAGTTTCGTCATCAACAATCAGAATCACTGTCGCCTCCGTTTTGGCAGAGATAGCGAAAACACCGTGGGATTGTGAAGACTTCTAATCAAGACTACGCCGTCGTGAGCCCTTGCGACCCGCTCGGCAACCGTCAAACCAAGACCACCGCCCGCGAATGAATGACGGACTGCATTCTCAGCACGGAAGTGGGGTTGTAGGATTCTTTCTACGGCTTCCGGTGGGATTCCGATGCCAAAGTCGCTAACAAGAACATCCACCGAGCGGCCCATGTCTTTGATCGCGACTGTGACAGGCCGATGCGGCTTTCCGTAACGCAGCGCGTTGTCAACAATGTTCCAGACAGCTTGCGAGACCAAACCTTCGTCGATTTCGCACATGGATTGCCCCGGTGCCTCACGGAAGTCAATGGGTCTGGGGTCGTCAGGTGCGAACCGGATCTGGTCATTGATCAAAGGGCCTTCCCCGTGGCCTTCGGCTTTCTTTCTAAGCCAATCGCGCCTCTCTTGAAGGCATCACCCTTCAGATCCATTCGTAGTTCATTCTGGGCTTCATGTGCGGCGGTCATTATATCCCAATCGTCGCCGGCACCTATGAATGAACTGTAAGCGCGGAAGAACAGCTCGATATCTCTCTGCTTTTCGTAATCATCAAACCTGTTGTAGGTTACGCAATTACCGAGCATCAGTATCGCAAGGAGTTCTTCATCCTTGCTGATGCGAAATGGAATCGCCTGCAGCCAGGATACAGCTCGGAAGTATCGTTTGAGCCGTTCTGAGCGGGTGTAGAAGCCGCGGGGTTTGTATCTTGAATAGTCGAGGGCCGTGAGTGATTTGTCAGGCTTGCCAAGCCACTTTGGCATTTTAGCACCTTCAGCCCTGACTACTGCCTTTGTTTCCTCATCCAAGATCGCATCCAATCTGTCATCCTTGAATCGAAAGGAGTCATCCATCAATCTCAGCGCAATTCCCGGCGCCAGCATTGCCCGTTCTCTTGCCGCTGACACAAGCGCTGGCTTTCCTTCCAGATGGTCATCGGTAGCTTCAAGGTTGTTCAGGATAAGCTTGAGGATTTCAGGCAATCGGGTGGCCATTTTGTTCTCAAGGCGAAGAACGGATTCCTCGTACAAGACATGGTATGCATTGAGCAGTGAATCGGAGGTAACGAATAGCGGTTTGTCACCAGACAGATATGCTGAAAAAACCTGCTTGTACGCCTCGTCAGTGATAAGAATACGGTTCTTCTTGAGCGTAGAAATGTCCGCTTCTGACAAACCACTCTTGTGGGCCTCCTCTTCCCATGTCTTGTTTGAAGGCGTGGCCTCTTCGCCGTAGGCAGCGCGAGTACCAGCGAGGAGAGTTGTAGCGATCAACAGAGCCCCGATGTGATGAAATGTCATTGTCCGTACTCCTGTTATCCTTTGATCGAACGTTATCGCTGAGTTTCAGCGGCAAGGCACCTGCGGACCCGCTGTAGACTCGAGCGCCTGGTTCGAGGATCTTCCTTCTCGTGTTCTCATTCCAGTGATTGAGCAACCAGTCGCACGTTGTCGTATTGAGGCTGCGTGGTTCCTGTAAGCTCAATCGTCAGCGGTTGGCCGAGCTGTGGATGTCCGCTCGGTGCTTCGTAAACAACCGTAACATCGTGGAAGGGCGTTCCGGCAGCAAGCGTTCCATTTGTTGAACTGAGAATCTCACCTCCAGCTTTCAGCCGAATATCGTATCCACCTCCTATGTCCGAACGCGTGCCCACGGCAACGGTGAGAGTGTACTGCCTACCGGCCATCAGCAAATCGGTAAGGGTTTGTGACAACGTCGTGCCTGTATTCACATACGCCACTTGTTCGCCATATGGTGTTGCGAATAGACCGCTCATCTCATCATTGATCCCTTGTATGCAGTCCCCGCCCGTTGGCGTCCATCCTGTCGGGTCGGTACAAGAAAAGGATTCGGGCACATTGGGCAGCTCAAAACTCGCATTCTCAACGGTCGGAACCCCGGTGGTACAGACAACCCGATAGAACATGGGCACCTCCACGGTGGTTGTGGAGTTGGTGATGACGATACCGACCAAATTCGTCCATGTTCTCGACCAAGTCCCTTCAAGCGATGAGGCCCATTCAACATGGCAAACCACACCGGTATTGGCGTTAGTCCAAGTGAGTTTACCGTCTTTGTGGAAGGATACGATCTCCACTTCCTGTCCACACACGGCTGCGGCAAGCACACTTATCAGAACCGTTGACGCGTATCTATTCATTCTCTTCATATTCCTCCTCGAACGATCAGCCTAAGCGGCGCGGTCTTCCGCGTCCGCTTCAGGCTCTGGTTAGGCCATCTCTTAGTCATCCTCATAGGGTGTAGATGGCACGGTGAAATCACTTGTCCATCGTGCGATTCCCAGCGAGTACCGCACCTCGTCCATATATCCCTCGTACGCGATGCCACCATAGGAAGTGGTTAAGCCGATGCGCAGTCGAAGGGCAGTGTCGGTCAGTGCGCTGCGCACGGACGTGCCCCTGTTTGTGCCGTCAATGAAGAGCGTGGCATTCGTCTCCGTACACGCAAGCGCGACATGATGCCATGCCCCGGTCGTGACGACAGGTGCTGTGACGATGTTGAACCCCCAACCATTGACTCCGCAAACCCGGATCTGTCCCTAGTCCAAACGCAAGTCATAGCCTTGTCCACCGCTCGGATTGCTCTTACCGATCAGGTACTGATGGCCCGAACCGGCATCGAGTGGAAACATCCAGAAATCGATGGTGAATGGTTCTGATCCCGGATCGAAATCCGGCGAATCAGGGAATTCAAGGTAGTCCCCGTTGCCGTCGAAGAACGCACTGCCCCCCCCGAATCGGTTCTGTGCAACGGACACTTGTGTGTCGCCGATCACCGTGGCGGAATGTCGCCCCGTTTCATCGATAAAGTTCGTACTCCCCGCCGAACCGTTGCAGTGTAAGAGCAGTCGTGCATAGTCGGGCATGATCGCTACCAACCGGTAGAACATCGGCACTTTGACGGTGTATACACTGCTGGTTGCCTGGATTCCGTTGAGCGTGCCCCAGGAGTTCGTCCAGCTCCCGTCCAGGTCCGACGCCCATTCCACCCTGTACTCAACTGCGCCAGGATAGTTGCTCCATGACAACTCGCCATTGCTTGTGAACGAGGTAATTACCAGATTGGTCTGCGCGCCAACGGCGCACGCAACTATTCCGACGCTCAAAAGACACACCAACTGTTTCTTCATCCTGCACCTCTCTGCTTTGCTCGTGCTGAACGCCGCTCTTGAGCGGCGCGGTCTTCCGCGTCCGCTCGAAGAGCTTGTTCTGTCTCCTATTCTTTCATCTGTTTCTCAAGCTCTGTTTTTCGGGCTTGAAGTTCTTTCAATCTCTTCTTCAGGTTAGCAATTTCTTTCTTGATCTGGCGGAGTTCTGTCTGGGTCTTGGCGCTGGTCAAGCGGTCGGACCCAAGCTCCTCCGCGATGTACTGCTCAAGTTGACTTCTCAAGATCCTGATATAGGGATTGCCCCACACCGATCCCTCTCTGTATTCGAGTCGGCCGGCCTGAATGCCTTTTACGATGAAGTCCCGGCTCACCCCGTATTCCGTTTTCGCCGTTTTGTCACTGAGGGTTGCCCCTTTGCGATTCCATTCACCGTATTCCGCCATACGTCACCTGCATGGCCGAACGTTAAGGCTGAGCGGCTTTGTCCGCTCCAGCCGGTGGTTGGGCGTTCCTATCAAATGCTTCTCCGTGACCCCGTCTTCTGCACCATTCAACGCTTCGACTATTAGCCTGCAGCTTCCGGATTGTGAGCTCGAAGTCGGTTGTCCCGTCGGCCAGCGCTCTGCGGATCTGTGAAAGGAAATCAAACATGATGGTCCGCCAGCAGAAACTGCCGTGGTTGAAGATTTGTTGAATAAGCAGGGTCACGGCAAGGCACGAATTGCCGATGACGTATATGTGCCTTTTCTCGAATGATTGAGGGGCTGACCCCATCAGGATGCGGAGGTCCTCCTGACCTTCGAATGACATCGGATGCACAGCGGTGGAGGCGTAGTCATATCCATATTTGTAGAGAAACCTCAGGTCCATGTCCTTGGTTACATCCTGAGCCTTCGGCCGTGTCCAGGACACGTTTCCTTTCTTCAGCGCTTTGTACCGTGCAGTGTCTGATGGAGTGCGCGTCCGGATGGTTGCATCAATGCGGTGCTTGAACTCTGCATCACTCCGCACCTTGTTCTCGTATTCGTATGCTTGAACGAAGCACCAGTTGTCGAAGAGATCAAACTGGTCCCCGTCGATCAGGAACTGCATGTGGAAAACGCGGTCGAGCAGGCAGCGATAGAGGACCCAGCAATCGTGATAGTCGTGGATTTGCCATAATTCCGCAACGCCGGCGAGGAGAGCCCTCGAACGAGCCAGGAAGTTCAGCATTACCTTCTCTCGTGCTTCGTCGGCGCCTCTCGCGAGGCATGCGAGAACAAGACCAGTAAATGCGGCCAGTGAATCGAGAATTCGCTGGTAGTGCTGAACGGAATGCGGATTGCTGGATGAGTTACTCAAGTCGTTTCCTCACGGCGAACATTGTTTAGATTGATCCGCATAAGATGCGGAGTTTTCTTTCCCTGCCCGCATAACACACCTTTGGTTTGTTTGCCAGAGGCGCGCTAAGCCCTTTATCTTCAGTTGGTTGCGCTCTGTCTCGCGGTTTATGACGCCATATTATGCGGATCGGCATAACAACCTCATTGGATTTCCTCACACCCCGTCAACCGGACTGCGAACGCCGTGCCCGCGCCGACTCAGGACATGCGCATAGAGCATCGTTGTTTTCACGTCATTGCGGCCGAGCAATTCCTGAAGCGTCCCGATGTAGTAGGCCGGCCGGGTCAAATGGCTGGCGAAGCAATGCCGGAACGTGTGGCGATAAGGATGTTTGGTTAGATCAGGCTTTGTGACGGCGCAAGCCACCGCTTGCCGTGCGACGGATTCATAGACGTGATGCTGGCCCGTTTCCCTGCGGGGTGGGAACCACGATGGGGTCTCGGCCATATCCATGTCCCCAAGACGTTTGACTGCTTCTTCCGAAAGCGCTGTATCCCTCTGTCCAACCTTCATTATGCCAGATCCCGGAGCCGCGTCAAGCGCGGTATGACGGAAGTCGTACGCTGGGCTCATGCCCACAGGAAGTTCTACGATGCCCAGTCCTCGAACCTCATGCGCTCCACGGTGATGCTCGCCTATCCCGCCTCGGCGGGACTGCTGTACGATGTAGAGCGCGAAGCCAAAGAGATGAAGCTGGACGCACAGGGCCGCTTGGCGCTGCGGCAGGCCAAGAGTGTGCCGATCCTCGATGACATCAAAGCGTATCTCGAACGGGAGCAGCCCAACGTGCTGCCGAAAAGTCCCGAGCGGCAAGCGATCGCCTACACGTTGTCCGACTGGGAAGCCCTTATCCGCTACTGCGAAGACGGAGACCTCGAGACCGACAACAACGGCGCCGAGCGCAGCCTGCGGGGAATCGCCGTCGGACGGAAGAATCCCGCCATGGCGGGATTCTTCGGCAGCGATAACGGCGGGCGAACCGGCGCGATTCTCACCAGCCTTATCACCACCTGCAAGCGGCTCCACATGTATCCCTTCGCCTACCTCCGCGACGTCTTCCAGCGCATCGGCGCCCACCCCGCGAAACGGCTTGAGGACCTCCTCGCCGACAACTGGAAAGCCGCTCAAAACACCGCCCAAAACCTTCCCGCCTGATCCACCACGTCCCAAAATCCGTGCCAGACCCGATGTGTGTTCACCGGACGAATACTCCCAGGGTGCACCACTTTGCCCCAAGGATTGTGCTCTCGTTCCATCTATCATTATGCTGAAATTCCGATTCGGAAGAGAGAATGCCAGGGCACTTGAAAACCCGGGTGGGGGACGATGAGTTGTGGCTTCTTCCCTCTCTCGCCACAACGGAGGGCAGTTGGTCCTTGCAGATCCTCGACCAGCACGCTATGATCGAACAACGTGCATCCGGTCCGGATAGTGTCCGGAGGAAATTGCCAGCAGCCCCGAAAGAACTTCTTATCACCGCGGAGTGGGAGTCGAAATGACGTCGTCTTGGTTAACGCGATGGAGATGCCGAAAGCTAAAAGACCGATCCTCATCAACTCTGCCGTTTCGAGAACGGTCCCAATCGAAGGAGCTGATTCGGCGGTCAGACCTTCGCCGAGGTCGGCGGATGGCCGCCCCCGCTGTGCGCTTGTGCATTGCGGCTATCGCAGCGTTCTCGGCGCTTGTGTTCAGCCGGGCGCCCGTGCGAATGGCAGGGTCTCTGGGACGAGGTAAAGCTGAAGCGACGTGGCTCAAGAGAAAACAGGGCGCCGTGATGGCGAATTGATGACGAGGCAGGAGACATCTATGAAGACAATGATCAAGCCCGCTCAGAAAGCATTCATCCTCCTTTCAGGCGTTGCGCTGTGGACCGGCGTTTTTCCGACCGGCGCCCTCGGAACAGAGCCCGGTAATCCTATCTGTCACCGTGCCATAGGAATCGCAGCCCAATATCCCCACGACATAGGCATCGCCGAGGCGTCCGGCGTGATCTTTGCCGATGACTTCGAGTCCTGGGAAGGTGACGGGGAGAGGAAACCTGCGGACAAGTGGCACGGCATCCGGATGAACAGGACGAGCCGTACCCGCGCAATATCAGGCAAGGTTGCTGTTGCTGGCACGCAGGGCCCCGGCGACCGCGTTCTCGAGATCGCATGCTGGCATGAAAAAGGGAGATCTCAGGTGGGAGGGATATGGCTCAAGCTGGGCAATTACAACAACTCCAACGAGGGACTCGGGGATGGTTACGACGAGCTGTACGTGCGCTACTACATCAAGTTCGATGAGAATTACCGGGCGGTTCGTAATCACGGCTCAAACCTCGGAGGACGGGACGTGACCATGAAGAATGCCGCCTGGGTCGGGATGGCAGGCATCCGGGACGTGTCCAGCCGGGGTTATTTCTTCTCGGGCTTGCAGCCTTGGGGGGAGCGAGGGAGTCGGGAACTCGAGATAGGCTTTTACAGCTACCATTTGGACAAAAAGGGGCCGTGGGGAGCGAGGTACGAGGTCGGGGAAAAGATGCCTATTAGAGTTGGCAAGTGGCACTGCGTGGAACGTCATATGAAGCTGAACTCAGTTGACCGCTCGACAGGCGAAGCGAAAGCGGATGGTCTCGAGGAACTCTGGATAGACGGTGAGTTGTCCATCCGCAAGGAGGGGTTGCGGTTCCGCCGTGTACCGCACTTGCGGATTGCCTCGTTCTCACTGGAGACCTACTATCACGGACTCCCGGAGGAGTTCGGTCGAACAAATCCGATCAAGGTTTACTTCGACAACGTGGTGATTGCGCGGGCCTATATCGGCCCGATCACGCCAAAGCGATTGGAACATGGGCCCAGGGGAAAAGCCATCGGTGATGCGGCGGCTATTCTTTTCGCAGGCACCCTTCAATGACCTCAGCGTACTTCAGGAGCACAAGGAAGTTGCGCAAGCAGTATCCATTGTGCTTCAAGCCTTCCGCGGAATAATCTCCCCGGTATTTCTCAGGATTCGATGGATGGACGCCGTCTCGGGAGATCAGGGTGGGCACATCATACCCTCGGTACTGGCTGAACTTCTCCAGCGCGCCGTCCCAGTCCTCAGGACGCCGCTTGAGAATCTCAGCGTGGTAGTCGGTCAGAGGAGCCTTCAACTCCGTGGCGATTTTCCGAACGGCCCGCGTAAATGCCGCTGCCTTTTCGGCTCGTCCGTGTCGAGGCGGAATCGTGCTCAGAATGACGATTGTGCCATTGTTGAGGCACTTCGTCACGACCTCTCTGGTTTTGACCCCGTATTCCTGAAGAGCGAGGTCATTCAGGTCGTTGGTGCCGAACATGATGATGGCCACTTCAGGATTGAGTTCTTTGAGCCACGTTTCCACGTTCTGATGCGCCCATCGAATTGTCATTTGCCCTTGATTTCCGTATTCCGGTCCCTTGCGGTCCCAACAATCTTCAAGCATGTAACCGTTCACTACCTCGAACGCTTCGGCCATCCGCGGAGGTGCGTTCTTGCGGTTGTATCGCATCGTGAACCAAAAGGCGCGCGATGCGGTAATCGAATCGCCAAACTGGGCGAAGGTTCCGGGTTCGCCGGTGAACCTGGTGTGCACCTGCTTCATGGCCTGCACCCACTCCGCCTTCTTTTCTGACCCTTTCGCATCCGAAGTCGGATCTGCAGCAGTTGGGAGGGCCAGGTTCCCTGGGCCGGTATATCTGCGCTGTCCGCCCAGGCGGCTTCCGGCCCGAGTGACGTTCCCGACCGTTGAATCGCGAGACTCCTCCACACGGACCTTGTGAGAAGGCAAACTCCCAATCAGGTCCGGCAAATCGTAGGCGAGGAGTGCCCCATGGACCGTGTTGACAAGGTGCCCTCCGGCGGCCGGATTGCGGACGACATCCGACCATGAGCGCAGAGACCGCTTCAGTTTTAACGCGTCGAAGAGCTGGGGTTCCAGGGCTGCGGCGTGCAGGGCCGGAGGGCCGGCCACTCCGACAGAGATTAGGTTGACTCTCGCGTGCGTCGTACCGCGCTCAATCTGGCTGAGAAACCGCGCCGAGATTAAGACGTCTTCGGCCCGCATGCCGGCAAACGATTTGCCGAGGAGGTAAGCCAAAAAGATGTCGTCCGAGTCGCCACCCCACATATTCTGGCTGCTGCGACCGGTCTCGCCCGTGCCACGGAGGTCAACCGCAAGCACGAGACGGCCGGACCGGACGAGGTCTTCAATCGGGCCGCCGGGCTGGGCATCCACGTGTTTTCCCTCGCCATGCAGGTAAAGGTATCGCTCGCCGGTTGGCTTCGCCGGCTTGAAAATCAGGGCCGGAAGCTGAATTCCTGGCTCCGTCTCCAGAACCAGTTTCTCGATACGGTAGCCTTTTCTCTCAATTGTCGAAAGCCGTGTGACCCTCGGTCTGGGCAAATCGTCCAGCTCGCGAATTCCAGCAATCCGCCGGACCTCGGCGAGAGCCTTTTCCCGGTTGCCAGGCTTCCAGAGTTGCCTCCTTTGCTTATCCACCCCGCGATTCAGCTCGACGTTCAAATCCATCACGGAACGGGCGCCTTCCATCAGCATGGTCTGTCCAGTCGCCGTGCAAAGCAGCTCGCCTTCCGACCGTGTTTTGATTTCGGGTTCGATTGCGGCCTCGTCAATCCCGGCCAACCAGCGTCGCATCCAACGCAGCATTGCCTCACGTTGACGCCGTGGGTAGCCGTGCTTGGCATCAGTTTCCACCAAAGCCACGCGCTCCGCGAATCCCAATCGCGTATAGATGCGCTTCGCCTGCCGAAAGGTGTCCCAGGTTCCAGCGATGTCGAAAAAGTCGTGCGTAGAGGCGAGTAGGAGAGTCGGTTTCGGAGCGCGCATCATTAAGTAATCGGCGTGGTCCATTCCGAAGGCAATTTGCGCATGAATATTCTGTTCGGCGTCCTGGGGGCCGATGGTCTCAATGAGCCGCTGAAAACTTGTGATATAACAACTGGGGGCGGCACAGGCGACTCGCTCGTCGAGCGCCATTAGGTAGCTTGCGAGCGTGCCACCCCCGGAACAACCGGTGACGCCGATGCTTGTCGCAACAATGTCCTCACGGCTCGCGAGATAATCGAGAGACCGAATACCGTCCCAGATGCGATATGTCGCCGTGTTGCGCCCGAGCAGAATACACGCCGCACCGAGGAGCGTGTGCTCGGTCGTGGATTTGAACCGGGGTTTGCCGTTCTCGTCCAGAAGCTGGTAACGTTCGCCCTGCCCAATCGGATCGTAGCACAGAGTGGCGACCCCATACTTGGCGAGCAAAATGCACACATGCTGATAGGACACTTTCCCATCGCGGCTGTGGCCACAGGGTACAAGCACCGCTGGCAAGGGCGGCTTGGTGTCAGGCAGATAAAGCAGGGCGGTGACGTAGTGGCGGGGCTGGCTTTCATAAATGAGTTTCTGCACTCGGTAACCATTGCCATCAAGCGTGCCGACCACTCTCGCGTTCAAGGGCGTGCGTTCTGGAAAACCACCGAGGTGTTCCACGAACGCGTTACGCATCCGCTCCTGATACACGGCGACCTGTTCGGGAGTTTTCAACGCTTCGTATGCCTCACGGCGTTGCTGGAACGCTTCGTACGCGAGGCTTTTCAAATAGCGACTCATCATTTGCTTTGGCGGCCTGCCACCAATGTCTCTCATCACCGTCAGATCGTCAGCGTGAACGCAGAAAGCGACCGAGAGCGTGAAGAGCAGGGCAATCAGAAAGCGTTTCATGGTCGAACCTCCATTGCTACAAGGACGAGCCTGTCAAACCAGCCTGCGGTGTGACTGTTGTCGCCAGGTTTTTCTGCAACAATACTTCCCCGCCTGAAGCGATTCTGATATGGCCGGCGGGGGGGCCTTCGGTGGCAAAAGTTACAGCCACCAACTTGTGTTTGAGGCGGAATCTGACCCCCACACCGTTGTCCTCCGAAATCAACTCGGCAGGCGCCATGTCTGAAAGGCTTTTCTCGCCCACTTGAATAAGGTGCAGGAACACGTCGTCGGTACCTGCGTCGGCGGGCGAGACCTCGATTCGCCAATTGCCGAGCAAAGCTTTTCCTTTCCACCTTTTCTCGACTTCTGGGGCCAGCTCCCAATTTCTCTCGCAGGCATAGAACTCTCTGCCCGGACCGCCGATTTTCTTGAGCACAGCATCCTTCGGATAAAGCGTTCGGCAAAACAGCCGGCCCTCATCCTCGTCCGAAACGAAGGTCTTGCCTTCGATCTTCGGCTCGTTCTGTGTGTGAAGCAGCCAATCCTTCCTGTACTCCGGTTTCGCTGAAACCACGCGGTCGCAGATAACGAAGTGATTCGGCGCCACGAAAACAAACTGGCGAAGGGCGAGCTCGCACTTCTCTGGCCTGTAACAAGGCGTGGCATCACCCGCTACGTAGGTGTAATGCGGGTTGGTCTCGAACGCGACGCACCTGCCGCCCGTGGTCTGATACATACCTCCGCAACTTATCCGTCCTTCTTTGTCATTGCACGCAGGTCCCCAATAGCCGGGAAACGGCTCGCCCGGCATGTGGATTAGGATACAGTTGTGAGCGACGGTCTGGGAGTAATAATGCCGCAATTGATAGCCCGTCTCATTGCCCCGAGTGCCGGAATCGAGGGCGAGATAGCCCTTTTTGTAGATGACGAAGTTGTTCTCGTCATACTGCTTGTGGCTTGGAACACGCGAGCCGCTCGTGAACAGGCAGTAGGTATCGTCCGGTCCGTTGCCGGATCGCATGAACACTTGTCCCAGCGCCTCGAAGTGTCGCGCGTACAACTGAGTGTCCTGTGCCTTGCGTGGAGGAGGGGCCTTCTCCAATTCCGTCGCGAGAAAGGGATAGACCGGCCACGTCCGGGTGTGCTTCTTCACATTACTCGGAAGGATTTCTCGGATGTGTGCGGCGAGTCCAGCACACTGCGGGTGCGATTTAGCATAGAAGTGCATGATCTGGGACATGTGGGTATGGAGATGATGGATAGGTAGCGCATTGGTGTAGTGATAGCAATCGCCAGTGCCGAACCCTCTCGGATATGGCCCTGGCAACCAGTTCCACATGACCCAGTTGGGGAAAAGGGCGAGGTGAGGCCAGTCCGCGGCGGTGTCCTCGTTCGTGGCTGATTTCCAAGTGTGAAGGAAGTTGAACTGCGACCAGGGGTAAGCGCCCACAGCGTAATTGACGGCGGCCGTCGCCAACCCGCCGTCGTCTCCGCCACACTGTCTGCGATAGTTGAACAGACCCTTGTTGTATTTGTAGCCAAGCTGCAGGAAGCGGAGCGCTGTGGCATCGTCAATCCCATCGCTGTAGGCGGCGAGGCCTGCGAACCACACAAGATTCCGCACTCCGTAGAATCCCGAGGTGTTATCGCTCCCGTTCAGCCGGTAGATTCTGCGCCTGCCCGGACCAGGTTGCACGGCTTCGATGTGCTTGAGAAATGGCGAGAGAATCGCGCGGCGCTCATCGGGCGTCAAATCGTTGTACAGCCAATCGTAGGCGGCCAGCGCGCACACGCGGCTTGTAGAGTACCAGTTGACACACATGCCTTTCTCATAGCATTCGTCATACGCCGCCACGCTAATCTGGAGCATCTTCTTTGCTGTCTCGAGGTACGACTTGTTCCGGGTCAGCAAATAGACAAACGCCGTCTCCATCGCCTCCCGACCCCACTCTCTCGGCCGGGGAAGCTCGACCAGCTCGTACCCACCATCCGCTTTCTCGCGATAAGCCGGAGACCTCCCGCGGCCTTGAGGCATCGCATCAGCAGGATAGCGGTCAACCCTTCGCCTCAGGTTGACGTACCACTCCTTTTCCTTCTGAATCGCACGGTCTCTGACTTGTGGCCACATGCCCTTGTTGAAGAAAAGGCGTGGATGATCTTTGCGAATCTTGGCTATCCAGTTATCGTCAGCGCTTTGGGCCAAGCCAACCACGAGAAGCGTAGATGCAGCAATTACTAACCTTTGCCTGCGAAAAACCATGGGGTCGTCTCCTCAATAGCGATGTCACTGGGGGCCGCCTGCACTGTGGCCTCCGACGAGTTAACCAGGTGCAACGAAATGAGAGGAAGCCGAGAACAAGTCTTCCGCTAAGAGAGACCATAACGCGCTCCAGGTTGTTCAGGCAACAACTGACCTCCGAGAGCGGACACTGGGTAACGCTTTCGACCGAGCGGAACTTCCTGAGCGGAAACAAGAAGCGGGCAGGCTACAGCACGGATTGTTGAGCATACGTGTGCATAGGCCCGTTTTGACTGAAAAGGAAATAGTACGTGCGGACTCTGCCGAAAGACCTTCGTTCTCTCCTGAGCAGTATAGCGGCAAGGGCCCCACTCTGCTTCACAATACTCACGGCGTCACACTCGGCTTACTCTGTGTTCCCCTCCGACAAGTTATCCGGCTTTTCCGAGGATTCTTGTAGAATGTTCGACCCCGTGCGCGGCTGCGCTTAGATTACACCAGCGCAAGTCATGAGAAAAGTGTTGAAAAGGTTCCTTGGCTACTTAAAGAAGGAGCGGAACGCCACGCAAGCGACGCTGAAGGCCTACGCGGATGATATGGCCAAGTTTATCCAGTTTTTGGAGGATGGTCACGGGAATGGGATTCTCCCGGGGGATGTCACGGAAGCGATGATCCGTGAACTCCACACTTTACTGGCAGAGAAGGGATTCAAACGCAGGAACTCAGCCTCCTCACGAGGGCGAAGGCTTCCCACGATCAAGTCCTTTTTCAAGTTCGCCTATCGCGAAGGCTCGGTCAGAAACGAGCCGGCGTCCCTCATATCCACGTCACGCGGCCGAGGAAGTAAGCCATCGTTCCCGACGGTGGAGGAGTACACGAGACTGCTCCAGGTCATTAAGAAACGGAAGTCAGGCTTCTTTGCGACACGAGATTACTGTATCTTCTCCATGGTCATCTAAACGAGAACTCGGGTGAACGAGCTAACCATGCTCCGAGGTTTTCTGGTTGTGCTACTGGCCATTGAATACTTCAATCGCTTCGTACATGGCGACGATGTTTTCCGGGGGAACTTCGGGAAGTATATTGTGAACGGTGTTGAAGACAAAGCCGCCTCCTGGGGCAAAAATCTCCAGCCGCTCCAGGACATGCCGCCGCACCTCTCCCGGTGTTCCGCGATTGAGCACGCTCCGCGTATCGCAGCCACCGCCCCAAAAGCAGATGTCCTTCCCGAATTCCCGCTTGAGTTTCTCTGGTTCCATGTCGCGAGAGCTGGTCTGAACGGGGTTAATGATGTCATAGCCCGCTTCGATGAGATCCGGCAGAAGCTTGTAAATCGAACCGCAGGAGTGAAGAAAGGTTTTCATGTGGCTGTTTTGCTGGACGTATTCGCATAGCTGAGCATGACGCGGTTTGAAGAAGCGGCGGTACAGGTCCGGGGACATGAACGGTCCGTCGTTTGTACCCAGGTCGTCTCCAAATCGCAGGATGTCGCACACATCCCCCACCGCTCGGCAGACTTTCTCAAGAGTATCGAGGTGGATCTCCGTTAAGGCGTCGAGGAGGCGCTCCACGTTTCTCTGTTCCACCCACAGGTCCATGAGGAAGTTATCTATCCGCCGCAGAAAGGTACCCCATTCGAAAAGATTGCAGCCGACCACAGCCATCAGCGCCCGGTCCGTGGACCCCCGTAACGCAATCGCCCGTCTTCGCAATTCTTCCCAGAAGTCGGGCTGCGCCGCATGATCCCACGGACTATGAACTAAGGCTGCCCACAAGACTTTCTCCATTGCCTCGGGAAGACCGTCGAAATTGTCTGGATAGCCGTCGAGCCATGGAAAGTGTGCCTGATCGAAGAACGCGCCATCCTTCGGCATGCGCGCTATGACCGTGCCGTCGGCCGCGCTGGCTATCCAGGAACCGTCCGATAAAGGCTTAGGGTGGAACCAGGCCGGGTACTGGGCAGTCTGGCCATCGGCCAGCGTCACGTCATACCAATCCGAATGTTCCGTGTTGAATGTCCGTCCCACGTCCACCACGTCTATGTGGAAACGGTCGAGGAGTGAATCTTCCGGCTGGGCAAGCTGCTGAACCACATCGTACACCCGCGTATGGCCGCCGGCCATGCCCAGATGCCTTTTCAGGTTTCCATACGCAATCGCAGAGATCCCCGAACTCGGCGTGGCGCCGAGGTCCACAGGTACGCGGTCCGGCTCACGGTGCTCCACGGCAGTTAGAATACGCTCCCGCGCATTCATCTCGATTTCCTCCCGACGCGGCTCTTCATGCTGAGTAGAATACCTGCTCCGTCCTGGCCCAGATTTTACCTTGCGCCGCACCTTCAGGCAAGGGAAACTGGCAGGCATCAGTTTCCTTCCACCAACGCTGGGTTTCCAGCTCGGCAGCCATTTTGGCCATCTCAGCTTTCAAATCATCGCCCGTGCATTTCAGGTAGGCGAAGAAGTAATACTTCCCCTCAATTTTCTTCAGGACAATCCGACGATTTTGGATGTTGCATTCCTTAATCATGTTCAGCACGCCCGGCCAGGATTAGCGTGCAGTTTGTTATAGTACTCAGTCTTTTCCGGTTGCAGGTTGGGCGGAACCCATCCCGGACACCCAGACAACTGCGGCCACGGCGGCGTAGAGTCGGGAGAGGATGTTGGCGGGCAAAATCTCATCTGCACACTCGGAGACCTCAGTCCTCGCCCACGGGAGGAATGGCTGAAGCTCGCCCACAAGGTCGAGAACGCCCTTGTGGGGCAGGGGGACTTGTTCGACAAGCCCGATGCCGAGGTGGAGGAGATCGTACGGAAAGTCAAGGAGAGAAGGGCAAGGGAACAGGCCGTTCCCAAAGAGCCTGAGCCGAAGCCAGGGGAGGAGGACGACCTGGTGACGGTTCATACCGACCTGTGGCTACTGGGCGCCCATTTTCCACCAGTTGCAGCATCGGGTCGAAACCCACATTTTCCTATGTGTGCTGGCCTACCACCTCCTCGTGGCGATTGAGAAGACCCTCCTTGACAAAGGAATCCATACCTCGTGGGCTACCGTCAGGAAGACGCTCGAGAGTCACGAGGTGGCAACCATCGTATTGCCCACCAATGGGGACATCATCATCAAAATCCGCAAAACCTGCACCCCTGAACCTCAACATGTCCAGCTTTACCAACTCCTGGAAGTCCCCAAACAAATCATCCGACCAAAGAAAATCGTCATCACGAATGCTCAAATGTAGTGACTGAAAAATCGGGGCTCTCCTCTATTCCTCACTACAAAGTGCGGAAGTTGGGTTAGGGAACACAGCCGCCTCTGCGAACAGTGTAGGCGTCATTTCCCGGACTTTTTCTGGGAATCGAGATGGAGGAGCTTCTCCATGAGCCGGACTGCTTCCTCCCTTTCTTTCTGGAGAAGGCGGTAGTTCTCGCATCGGGAAAGGTAATCTTTCGCTACGGGGTTGTCGGGGTCGAGGGCGAGAGCGCGGCGGAAGGTTTCCGCAGCGGCGTCAATTTTGCCCGCCTCGTAGCAGAGTTTCCCGATGGACAGCAGCGCGTTGCTCTTCTTCTCGGTGGCGGCGTCCTGAGGAGGGATTTTGGTGGCTTCTGCTTCGGGGACATTCGGAGGGACGAAGCGAGGCGCTTTCTCGGGTCGCGTATGGGGCGGTGCGGGAGCGGCGCCTCCCTCAAGGCTATCAGGGGGCGCGATTCCGACATCCTGACGGTGCTCACCACGCGTGGAGGCATCGGAGACCGGCTGCGGCTCTCGCTCGCTGGCTGCTGCTTTTCCCGGCAGGGGAACCTCTTCCCCCTCGTAACCTGAGATTTCATCTCTCACGAGCGTGGTGATGCGCTCCATGTCTCTTGAAAGCCTCCAGAGGGGGCCGCTCATTCTGGTGGGAACGAGGATGACGGTGCCGGTCTCGGCGTGCGTGAACGGCTCGATGGCCCACGCGTCGCTCTCCTTGCGGCAGTGAAGACGAACAAGGCGGTACGTTTCTCTCTCGCCGAGGGAATAGGGATACCGGATAGAAAGGAGAGCATAGACGACGCAATGGTCATTGGAAAAGTCGTACTGGTCGAGCACCGAGACGGACACTCTTGTATCGGTCGCCGGGCTGCTTCCGACGATGTGGGAGACCTCTCCGTTGCGGAGGAAGACGAAGTCCGAGTACGGAATGGCAGTTCTGGCTCCGGCGGTCAAAAGGTCGCGCACATCCCTCTGCATCGTGGGCTCGAAAACGCTCCTGAGATAGTGGGCGACAAACTCTTTCGGCGAGCGAGTCTCTGGAGCCGTCTGACGAAAAAGAAAACATCCCGTAAGGGTCACGAAACACACAAGGCAAAAAAAGACGAGTCCTCTTGGGATGAACGCTCGGAAATTACAATCGCATGTGCCGTATTTTGCGCTGGTCATCATCCGCGAACCTCTGGCGGCAAAGGTTATCAATATTTTATCGTCTTCTCGGCGCTCCCGTGCCGGAGCTTGACGCTATCGTCGCCGATTTCAACCACTTCTATGCCGTTCAGAGAATCGCCCACCTTCAGCGCCTTTCCGTTGATGAGGACTTCCGGATGTGCCGGATCAAAGCGTATGATTCCCTGAAGGTTGATTCCGGCAAACGGGTCGGTCTGCGGCGCCGCAGCGGGTTTGGAAACGACGCCGGGGCCTTTCGGGGCAGTTCTCTCTGGCGAAATCGGCGAGGTCACAGGTGGAGTTTCCTGCGACGGAGGAGAGGGAGTTTTTGCAACCGGCGGCGTCTTCTCGCGCACCGGCTGCGGACGCTCGGGGCCCGGCGCAGCGGTTGCTTTTGTCTGCGGCACGACGCTCTCCTCGTGCAGAGGGCGCGGAGGCGGCTCAGGCGGCGTGGCGGCTTTCGCAGAGCTGGGCGGCGCCCCGGAAACCGTTTTCGGCAAAGGCAGAACTTCCTTCGTCTCGTCGCCCGGCGCAGCCATGACCTCTTCCCGTGCTGGTTGCGTCAAAGACGCGGTGCGCGGAGGCGCGCCCCCTTTCTTGCTGGCTGACCTTCTGGCGGGCATGCCCCTGAAAAGGATGGCCGCACTGACTGCCGCAGCAGCGACAAGGAGAATGCCTGCACCGATAAAAGCAGAGCGCCTGAAGCTCCTATCCTTTGGCACGTCCACGTCCGGCTCGTCAAGGACTGCCGGAATCAACCCCTGTACCTCTTTCTCGCCGACCTCCTTCTTCCTTTTCTTGATGGCATCGGTTATCGTGCTCATGGTGCATTCCTCCCCCTACGAGGAACCGAGGCCCCGAGGAGCATCACATCTGCCACGTCACGAGATGCCGCCTCGGTGGCTCATCCCTGCGTAGTTTGCCTTTTGATTTCAAGCAATTCCTTCATGACAGAGAAGTGGTTTTCGGCGAAGTCTCTTGTGCCGAAGGCGTCGTGGAGGCGCTTGTAGAGCGCGAAGAGCCTGTCGTAGATGGGCTTCTTTTCGGGATTGGGCTGGTAAACGATGTCCTTCAAGCCGCCCATTTTCTCTTGGGCCTCCTCGACCTTCGCGTAATGCCTGGAGGCTACTGCGCCGAACATCGCTGTGCCCAGAGCGCAGGTCTGAGCGGAGCGTGAAACCTTTATCGGTCTTCCGGTGACATCGGCGTAAATCTGCATCAGGTACGGGTTCTTCTCCGCCAGCCCGCCACAGGTGATGATGTCGTTGATGGAGACGCCGTATTCGCTGATGCGGTCCATGATGACTCGGCTGCCGAACGCTGTGGCTTCGATTAAGGCTCGGAAAATCTCCTCCGGTCTCGTCTGGAGATTGAGGCCCACAATCAAGCCGCTGAGGTTGGGGTCAACGAGGATGGTGCGGTTACCATTATGCCAATCGAGGGCGAGGAGCCCGGATTGGCCGGGGCGGAGTTTTTCGCCTTTCTCGCTGAGCACGTCGTACACGGTATCCTTTGACTCCCTCATGAGCGCGGAAACCTTTTCGGGGGTGAGGTTCCGGCCGAAGGAGGTTTCCGGGAGGATGTTCTCGAGCGGCCACCTGACGTTGTCTCTGTACCAGGCGTAAATGTCTCCGACGGCGGATTGCCCTGCTTCGACGCCGATGTAGCCGGGGACGATTGAGCCGTCAACCTGCCCGCAGATGCCCCTGATGGCGACGTTCAACGCCTCTGCCGGGACAATCATCATGTCGCAGCTCGATGTCCCCATGATTTTGACGAGCGTTCCCGCCCGGATGCCCGCGCCCACGGCGCCGGCGTGAGCGTCAAACGTTCCCGCAGCGACGGCGATTCCTTCTTTAAGCCCGAGTTTTTCCGCCCATTCGCGGCACAGCCCCCCGACCTTCGTGTCGGCGGTGTATGAGTCCCTGTAGAGTTTGGAAATGATTCCATCGAGATTTCGGTCCACGCGGGAGAAAAACTCCTGAGCGGGCAGCCCGCCCCACTTTGCGTTGAACATCGCCTTGTGGCCCGCCGCACAGCGGCTTCGTATAACATTCCTCGGATTTGTGTCCCCGACGAGGAGAGCGGGCATGACGTCACAGTGCTCCACGAAGCTGGCGGCTGCCGAGAAAACCTCCGGGTCAACTCGCGACAGGTGAAGTACCTTCGAGAAAAACCACTCGGACGAATATATGCCCCCGCAGTACGTGGTGTAATCGGTGGGCTCCCGCTTGGCTTGCTCGGTAAATTGCGCTGCCTCGGCGAAGCTGGTGTGGTCTTTCCAGAGCCACGCCAGGGCGTTGGGATTATCGCTGAACCTCTCGCTGAAAGAAAGCGGCTGCCCCGATTCATCAACCGGCATGGGTGTGCTTCCGGTGGTGTCAATGCCGATGCCGATGATGTTCTCCGCGACATCTCCGTGGTCGGAGGCGGCTTCAATGGCGCCTCTCACAGCGGCTTCGAGTCCCTCGATGTACTCGAGGGGGTGCTGGCGGGCGAAATTCGGGTCGCCCGGCTTCTCGACGATCCCGTCCCTGCCTCGGGTGTAATCGTGGACGAAAGTGCCCACTTCTTCTCCGGTGTCGGCGTCCACGATGAGGGCCCGGACAGAGTTTGTGCCGAAGTCAATTCCCAGTGTGTATTGTCCCTTTTCCATCGCCATCCTTTCGTAGCTGTAGTTTATTGATAGAGTAGGAATTAACGTCTGTGCGAGCGCCGCGGACACGCGGGGTCCGCATACCTGAAGGTAACACAAGATTGGCGTGTTTGCAAGGTGTGGTTCGGTGCGAGGATGGGTACATTTTTGTGACGGGAAGAGGTGGAGCCGCGCTCGGTCGCCGAGTCGTGGTGAGAAGCCGGGTTGCTTGAAAGGGCGACACTTCTCGTAAAAAAATAGGACAAGGCTCAAATTGGAGCATTTTCGAGTATTTTGTGGGAGAAGAGAATGACGGCAAGGTGCGTTTGGAGAGGGAGATGAGCGGCCTTTGCGTGATTTTCTGAAAAGCTCGAGACCCCTCGGAATTGGAGCTTAAAAACGAGGTCGAATCGGGCGAAAATGGGGGAATTGGAGGATTGCACGATTGGGGGATTGCGGATTGGCGAAGGGGCCGTCTCGATGATGAACTCGCACGACGGTGAATGTCCTGGGCGCGATTGCGGGGCGGGACGAAATCATTTATCTTGTTCATGCTGTCGGCCCAACGGTCTCGAAAAGTCCATTCTGATGGGATTTGGCTGCATTTGACGCACGTTTTTTCGCCGTAACTACCTCGAAATAAGCGGCTCGCATTGGTTTCTTTAACCCCCAAAACGGCTCGAAATTCCAGCGCTTTCCAGTACTTTCTCGACGAGAGGACATACTGGAATGCCCCCTTTCTTTCAGGGGTTGGTTGCAGTGCCGTGAGATTCTCGATTTTTGTGGCCGATATGTCATAGTTTTTGTCGTTTGCCTATACTACTCGGGGTGAAGGCGAGGCGGACTGCGATTCTGGTTTAATTATGGCACAAGTCCGTCCATTTGTCAAGAATGGAGAGCGGTGTGGTGTGGGTGTGCTTCGGTGGGAATGAGAGGAGGGAGAGGGCCTAACGCAGAGGCGCGGAGGGGGAGCAAATAGGGGAGAGAGCTTCACGCAAAGACGCCAAGACGCAAAGGAGGGCCGGGGGCAGGATGCCCCCGAGACAGCCGGCAAGATGCCGGCGGTACAACCTAAGGCGCGACACTGAAAGCTGGTGTGCCGACCAAACTCTTGAATTTGCCCGTGATTGTTCACGGGCGCCGCAGGCCGCGGGATGCCACGGCTATCCGCGCACGGGGAGGTGAGGGCGGCGGTACAGCCACGGAGAACTGAGCCGCACGAGGAAGCCGAGGCGTCCGCAGGATCCTGTTTGAAAATCGCAAGCCTGCTGTACGCGCTGTGCGCGGTGAGTCTCGTCCTGAAAGTAAGGTATTACCACGCGGGGGCGAGGGTATGGCTACGTTTGAGTGGCACGCGGGTTCGCTCTCATGTGTCTGGAGAAAACGGTGTATTGAGGATGAGCCCTGAAAGGGCGAGATATGTGCGTCACCACTCGAAAGATTCCTCGAGGCCACTTCGAATAGCCCGGCGTTTTCTCCTTTTCCCAAAGGGCGGCGTGGAAACTGGGTCGCGATTCCCGCACGGGCAGGGTCCAAGGACAGTTGCGCCACTAAAAGGGACCCGCACCCGAGGCCGATGCGGTGCGGCCGTATTACGTGGGATACTTCGGATGAATCCTTTGGTCGAGAAGCCCCGCCTCGGCGGGGCTGAAGCCGGCTGTCACGAGAAGAATCTCGTATCGGATACCACCGACTAAAGCCGGTGGCTAACTGCGGCGCCCGCCGAGGGCGGGCGAAAAGGAGGCGGTGACCCTTTCCCTTCTATGATAGAGGGACAGAGGGCACAGATCCACGGCGTCAACGTGCGGTGGGAG
>CAZXGF010000029.1:0-68931 GCA_964640185.1 uncultured Verrucomicrobiota bacterium
GGGTGTCCTTCTCACCTTATTCTCTGCGCCTTTGCGTTAATCTGCTGTTCCCTTCCTGCCTCCTCCGTCTCGGCCGGCTATCCGCCCGAGACTGAGGCATTACCCCACGGCGGGCAAAACGGTTGAAAGGCGCCTGGCATTTTGTTAGTTTCCATGTAAGGCGCCAACGCAGAGGGCATTCGGGTCGGGGTCGGACACGAACGTGAAAAAGAAAGGTGCGGAGAAATGAAGATCGCTTGCTGCTGGCTCTATGCGATAAGCAAGTACGGTTACCCGCCGAGCATTCCGGACACTTTTGGCGCTCTGGAAGACATGGCACGGCTCGGGTTCGTGAACGTCGAACTGGAAGGTGTGGGAAAAGAGAATCTCGAGGCAATCCATTCTCGGCGGGCGGAGTTGAAAGCCCATTGCGAGAGATTGGGGCTTCGCGTGGTTAATTTCTGCCCGGTGCTCCATTCGACAGTCAGCCTGGACCCGAGGGAGAGGAAGGAGGGTCTGGACCTCTTCGAAATGGGGATAGAGTTGGCGACATATTTCGAGTGCGACACAGTCCAGCTCGATAGTTTCACGCCACCCCTCAAGTTCAAAGGGGAGGCGCCGTACAAGGAGGCGATAAAGTTCGGGAAGCCATTTCAGGTCGAGATTGACCCCGAATTCCGATGGGAGCAGCAGTGGAGCGTGCTGGTTGACACGGTGAAACACTGCGCTCGAAGGGCCGCGGAAGCCGGTTTGGTTCTGACGATGGAGCCTCGCGTGGGAGAGTTGATAAGCAATACTGACGCGATGCTGCGATTGATGGACCATGTCGCGGACGAGAACTTTGCGGCGGTTCTGGACACGGGACACCAAAACGCGCAAAAGGAGATATTGCCGCTCAGCGTGGAGAAGCTGGGACGGCGAATTAAGTACGTTCACGCCTCCGACAACGACAGCCGAACGAACGAGCATCTGTCGCTGGGAAAGGGGACGATTGACTGGGAGGGCGTCTTCGGCGCCTTGGCGAAGCACAAGTACGATGGCTATGTGGCCATTGACATCGGCGGCGTCGAGAACCTCGACGAAGCCTATCGAGAATCAACCAGATTCCTCGAACAACTGGCGGAACGCTTCGGCATCTGATGAGCTCCATTCTTATAAGGAACGCCACAATCATCACGCCCACAGAGACGCTGCGGAGGGGCTTTGTTTTTATTGAGGGAGGGAAGATAAAAAAAGTAGCCGCCGGAGAGATTGAATTGCCGGAGAGGCCGGAAAGGACGATAAATGCCTCGGGCAAAATTGTGGTCCCAGGGTACATTGACCTCCAGGTGAACGGTGCGAAAGGGGAGGAGTTTTCTCAAAGCGAACTGGGAAAATACGACGAGATCGTCCGCTTTTTCGCCGGTCGCGGCACGACAACGATGTTGGCCACAGTGCTGACCGATACGCCGGAGAAAATGCTGGAGGCAATACGGCGGGTGGCGGCATTCCGGTCGTCGAAATCGGAGTTTGCGAGCGTTGTGGCGGGCATTCACGTCGAGGGGCCGTTTCTGAGTGCCCAACGTCGGGGTGCTCACCCGGCGAGTCTTCTGCGAGAGCCGGATGTCAAGGAGGTTCGCAGGTGGCTCAAGGCCGCCCCGGGGGAGATAAAAATGGTCACTCTCGCCCCAGAGCTGAAAAACGCCGGAAAAGTGATTAGCCTGCTGAGCGAGCAAGGAATCGTAACGGCGGCGAGCCATTCCCTCGCCGGTTATGAGTGCATGGCCGAATCGCTAAAGAAGGGGCTATCGTTCGTCACGCACGTCGGCAACACCACCGACTGGCCCCACCGAAAAGAGCAGGAAGGGGGATGGCTGGGCGTCGAACCGGGAGTGGTGGGGAGCTTTTTGTGCATGGACGAGCTTCGCGGAAGCGTGATTATGGACGGGTTTCATTTTCATCCGGCAATGTTGAGCCCTATCGTCAAATGCAAAGGAGTAGAGAATGTAGCGTTGATTACGGACGCTGCGTTTGTCGCGGGCCTTCCGCCCGGGACGTACCGCAAGGGAAGAGAGAAGGTCACGGTGACGGAACCTGGATACACGGCGGGAAGGCACAAGGGATGGCTCGCAGGAAGCATTTTGACGATGGATAGAGCGGTAAGGAACGCGGTGAAGCTGGCAGGATTATCTCTGCCGGAGGCCGTGACGATGGCGACACTGACGCCCGCGACCGTGCTGGGTTTGGAGAAAAGAAAAGGGAAGATTGCCAAAGGTTACGATGCAGACCTTCTCGTTCTCGATTCAGACCTCAACGTGGAGCTGAGCGTCCGGGGGGGGAAGGTCAGTCGAGAGAGAAGTTGCTGAAGAAAGAAGGCGGAGGTCAACTGAGGAAATGCCAAACCCTTATGGGAGGAGAAGCCATGAAGAAAGCTCATTGGGCCGCAGTCGCGATGTTGGTAACGGTGGGTTTCGTGCTGTGGGGGATAGGCGGAATTGCGCAAGCGAAGCCCATCCGCGTGCTCGTGTTGCTGGGAGGCGAGTATCATCCCTACGAGGCGGGATCGAAAATCATGCTGGATGCGGCGAGTCAAAGGCTCGACATTAAGGCCGATTTTGTGCGCATAGATAACCCGCCGAAAGGATTCCCGAAAGCGGAGAAGGCGACGATTCCATCTAACATCGCAATTCTCGAGGACCCGGATTTGGGGAAGAAGTACGATGTGATAGTCGCATACAACCAGAGCGATTGGACAAAGATCAGCGAGCGGCAGATGGACGGATACCTCAGCTTCGTTCGCAATGGCGGAGGATGGGTTGGAATTCACAGTTCCAGTGAGACTTTTCAGTCAAACCCGGAATATGTGCGGATGGTTGGGGGCAGCTTCCTCAATCACGAGCCTTACCGAAAAATGCGCATTTTGCGCATCGAGGGAGAGAGTCCGATCCTGGAAGGAATTAAGAACTTCGACACCATAGACGAGTTCTATTATCACGACCAGTTCAACCTCGAAGACAACCACGTCTTGCTGGTATGCCAGAGCCCGGATGACGGACTTCTCCGGCCAATCGCGTGGACAAAGACTTACGGAAAAGGGCGGGTGTTCTTCAGCGCGCTGGGGCATTCGGTGGAATCGTGCAGTCACCCGAGCGTGCTGACCCTGGTAACACAGGGCATTGCCTGGGTCGCGGGAAGGAAAGTCCCCAAGGCGGGATTCGTCGAGCTTTACAACGGCAAAGACCTCACCGGCTGGCAGATGTCCGGGCCGGGCAAGTTCGTGCTCGAGAAAGATGGCACTCTGAGAACTGAAGGCGGAATGGGACTTCTCTGGTACAAGGAGAAAAAGTTCAAGAACTTCGTCCTGGTCGTGGAATGGAAAGCCGAAAAGAAGAGTTCCAATTCGGGGATTTTCGTCCGGTTTCCCAATGCTCCGAAATCGCCCTGGGACGCCGTGAACGAGGGGTACGAAATCCAGATCGCCGATTCCTACGACCCGATTCATCGCACCGGCAGCATCTATTCGATCAAGGCGCCGACAGCCCTCGTTTCGCGCGACGAGGGCGAATGGAACACGTTCGAGATTACCGTCGTCGGTCAGAAATACACAATTGTCGAAAACGGAGTGAAAATCAACGAGTTCACCGGCGAAAGGGGCGAGGACGGATATATCGGGTTGCAGAATCACCTTCCCGCGGACAAGGTCTGGTTTCGCAGCCTTCGCATCCTGGAGCTGAGATAAAGGGTCGCCCATTGGTCCGAAAAGCGGGGCAGGTTCTGGTGGGAGCTGTGCATTGGCGGCTCAGATGTGAACCGCTCAGAAGGATATCGCCTCGGGTGCTGTGGCGTTTTGTTGGGCTGGCGTCGGCGCTCCCCCGCGCTGTGAATCTCCTCTACAAGCCTCAGAGAAGTTGGCTGACAAAGCCCACGCCGGAAAAAATCCCTCACGCGCAGGAGATAGCGCCGTCGGCGAGGCGCCTTCACTTATTGCCCTGAACGGTGTTGGGTGTGGCTCCATTTCGGTGGCACGCGGGCCCGCCCTCATGTGTCTGGACGGAACCGTGTATTGAGGATGAGCCTATTACGCCTCTTCAGGGCTTTTGTATTTCATCACGTCGTATTTCCCCAGGGTGTTGCCCTGGGCTTGAATATTGCGCCCTTTCAGGGCTGAAGATTGCTTTCGGGTCGCCCTTGTAAGAGCAGACTTAATAAAGCTCAGGGCAACGCCCTGAGAAAGGGCCCCCGTTCAAAAACCATGAGCCCTGAAAGGGCGAGATATGTGCGTCACGACTCGAAAGATTCCTCGACGCCACTTCGAATAGCCCGGCGTTTTCTCCTTTTCCCAAAGGGCGGCGTGGAAGCTGGGTCGCGATTCCCGCACGGGCAGGGTCCAGGGACAGTTCCGCCACTGAAATCAGCCGCAGGCATGGTGTTGACCCGATTTGGGAGATGTGATATAATTATCCTATCATGGCCTTGGAGGGCTTGTTGGCTGACGGCATGTGTGGGTCGAAACGCGATGCACCCGGTTTGATGGTGGGATGAGTAAATCTTTCGCCCGATCTTGCAGTTCGCATTCACGGGGGTCATTCAGTCATGGCAAAGGCGGAAAAACGCGTCCGCGCCCCAGGGGATGAGACGAGGAATATGAGCGTAGCGTCTATTCTTGTGGTTGATGCCAGCCCTGAATCTCTCGCTTGGATAGGGGAGACCCTGGAAAAGGAGGGCCTGACGAGCGAGAAAATCCGCACCACCGCAGAGGCTGTAACTCGCCTGAAAGAGAAGGAATTCGACGTCATTATCGCGGACATGAACGTTCCGGAGATGATGGGCGTCGAGTTTTGGAAGCTCGCCAAGGCGCTTCATCCGAACACCGAGGTGCTGCTTCTTTCCGGCGACGGTCTCAAGGAGCGGGCGGCTGACGCGATGTCGCTTGGGGCGTTCGACTGCCTGAGCGGGCCGCTCGACGTCAATCGCCTGACCCTGTCGGTCGAAAGAGCGATGCGAAAAAGGGCGATGCGAACCGGCAGCATGCACCCGACAGACCGGACGGAAAAGCCATCCTCATTCGAGGATATCGTAGGCCAATGCGAGCCAATGCAGGAAGTATTCTGCTTGATAAGGAAGGTGGCGCCCACGACCGCCCCAGTCATCATTCAGGGAGAGAGCGGAACGGGAAAGGAGCTGGTGGCGCGGGCGATCCACAACAACAGCCGGAGGAGAAATCAAAAGCTCCTCGTCATAAACTCCGCGTCTCTGCCGGAGACGCTTCTGGAGAGTGAGCTGTTCGGTTACAGAAAAGGAGCTTTCACAGGCGCCCGTTCAGACAAGATTGGGCTGTTGGAGAGCGCCCACCGTGGAACGCTCTTTCTGGACGAGGTGGGCTCCATGTCCAAGCGCCTTCAGGGAAAACTTCTGCGCGCCATGCAGGATGGCGAGATTCTGCCGGTGGGCAGTTCGGACAGAATCAAAATAGACGTCAGATTGCTCGCGGCTTCAAACAGGGACCTGAGGGCGATGGTCGAGTCGGGCGAGTTCAGGAAGGACTTGTATTTCAGGCTTAACGTTATCGAAATAACCCTTGCTCCCCTGCGAGGAAGAAAGGAGGACATCCCCTTATTGGCGGAGCATTTCCTCCAGAAATATCGTCGGGAACGAGAAGCGACGCCAAAGATGCTCGGCAAACCGGCGATGACAAAACTCCTGAAGTACAGATGGCCCGGCAACGTTCGCGAACTGGAGAACGTCATCCGCAGAGCACTGATAGTGTCGAGCGGACGAGTCATCACAGCGAGCGAGATAGACCTGAGAAAACCTGTCTTGCCCAACGTCTCACGTCGCCCGGACCTGCTGTCTATGAGCTATCGTGAGGCGAAGGGGATTGTCCAGAGCGAATTTCAGAGGGCGTACTTAACATCCCTCCTGTCCGAATGCGGTGGGAGCGTGTCAAAAGCAGCCAGCCGCGCCGGATTGAGCCGCCAGGCGGTCCATCAAATGGCGAAAAAACACGGCCTGAAATAGCTTCCCCGCCGGAGGCGCTTTCCCGAAAGGAGTATGACGGCGCCCTGAGCAGACAAAGATAGAGGCCGGCGCAAGGAAACGTGATACGTTGAGCCGCGCACGAGTAGGGGATGGCAAATTCACCGACACTTCGACGGAGAGCAAGGGTGGCAAATGCCTGACAGGTCGAGCAAGTTTATTTACAGTTTCTTCATCCTGTTCCTGTGCGTTCTCCTATCAATGTTCCTGATGTTCTCGCTCATGGTCCACTACGACGGGGCGCCGCCGGCAAGAGGTAGTTCCTCCACGGTTAACGGTGACGCAGGGGAGCCTTCCGGCGTGGAAGGAGGGACTGCCCACGACCTGACGGCGCTTTACAAGGCAAACCTTTTTGCCATTGACCTATGCCTCATAGTCCTGGCGGAGGCAGCGCTGATTATCTTATTTGTGAAGTTCACAATACCCGCGGCGCTGCTCGCGACGGTTGCCATGCTCCTCGTGGCCGCCGACTCCGCCCACACGCTTCGCGGCAGGTTGATTCCGAGTTTCGTGGCGCGGTTCGTGACCAACAAATACGCGACGCTCACCCACACCGATTTGATATTATTGATCGTTCTGAGCGGCCTGATAATGGCTTTGCTGGTCAGCGCCCTTCTGACGCACGCCGGCGTGCAGATTGGCCCCCGGACACCGCGCCCCGCGCCTTTGCGTTGAATCAATTCCTTCACAACGACACCATGTCGTCCAAAGAAGAGCGAGGCCTGAGCTCCAGCGGAAGTCCAGTCACCGCGGCGCACTGGCCCTGGCGAGGCGGCGTTACTCCCAATTTTTGCCCCCCAATAGAGCCGCTCCGCACAGGCGTCCCGCCCGTCGGAATCATGGGCAAATTGAGCGGGTTGATGGTCGCCGCAGTCTTCTTTGTGGCCCATTGGGTTGTACCGCCAGCATCTTGTCCCGCGTTCCGCGGGAGGGCCTCTTGCCGCCGGGACGGCGGCGTTACCCTAAGCAACCTTACCCACTGAAACGTAGCCCACCCCTGGGGCGCGCGGCAATTGACATGCTGGCGGAAAGTGGTATTCTGGCGGGGTGAAGCGAGCGTTTTGCACGGCATGATGATTGACGAGATAGGTTCGTGGTGAAAGGAGGAGCGAAATGGAAAAAGGCGGGAGCAAGAAGGTCAGCAGGAGAGATTTTCTGAGGAAGGCTGCGATGGCGGGCGTTGCGGCTTCGACGTTTGGGCTTGTGAAGGCGGAATCGGTCAGCGGGACAGCGGCGAATTCCAAGATTCAGTTTGGCTGGATCGGCTGCGGTGGACGAGGCAATGCTGACGCGAGAGGCTTTATGGGAACGCGTGAGTGCGAGATCGTCGCCGTATCTGACTGGTTTGAGGACAGGGCGAGGGCTGCGCAGAAAAGGTTCAGGGTTGATGAATCGCGCTGCTTTGTGGGGGAGAATGGCTACAAGAAGGTTTTAGACCTGAAGGAGGTGGACGCGATCATTCAGACGACGCCGCCCGGTTTTCGCCCTTCCCACGTCGTGGCTGCGGTTGATGCCGGCAAGCACGTGTTTATGGAGAAGCCGGTTGCGGTGGACACGTGGGGCTGCCGAGAGGTTCTCAGAGCGGGAGAAAAGGCGAAGGCGAAGAAGCTCAGTGTAATGGTAGGGATGCAGCATCATCACGATAAGGCATATATCGGCGCGTACGAAAAAGTGGCGGCGGGCGCCCTGGGCACGCTGGTTCAAGGGCGAGCGATTTACACGTTCGGTCCATTTCACGTTGGAGAGCAGGCGCCGAGCCCCTTGACAATGGACTGGATGGTTCGCCACTGGTATTGCTTCCGGTGGCTTTCGGGCGATTTCATCGCGGAGCAGAACGTTCACTGCTTTGGCGTCCTGAACTGGTTCATCGGCGGCCATCCGATTCGGTGCGCGGGCTACGGAGGGCGGAGAGTTCGGACGATGCACGGCGACATCTTCGATCACTTCAATCTCGTCTTCGACTATCCGGGGCCTTTTCACCTGAATTACCTCTCGGGACAGGTTGTGAGAAACGCTCCGGGCGTGCAGCGAGAACTCTACGGGACGAAAGGCTCTTATTACAGCCCCGGAACCATCAAGTCGAGCGCGGGCGAGTGGCACGCTGAAGGCGGTGGCAGCGAATACGACGATTTCGTCAAGAGCATCAAGAGCGGCGAGATTCTCTCGGAGACTCGTCGGGGAGCGGAGGGGACGTTCACAGCCATTCTGGGTCGCACCGCAGGATATACCGGCAAGGAAGCGGTGTGGGACAAGGTCTGGAAGGCGAACGAGAAACTGGAGGCCAGAGTCTATCCGCCCATCGCGAGCAGCCCGAGGCCGTAGCAGTCTAAGGCGAGGCTGACGAAAAGTGTTGACGTTGTTCATCGGGCACGGTTTCCTTCGACCGTGCCGGGGCGGGTGGAGCGTACGATACCATGTGTGCGCAATGCGGCAGCGCGGTTCTCGAGCCTGAGTATATGGGCGCGGCGGAAACTGCCTCGCGGAGGAATCCAAGACAGAAATGAAACTTCGAGCTTTGACAAGAAGATTGCTACTGGTCGAAGTATCGCTGCTTGTGCTGTTCGCGTCTCGGCTGCTCCTCGGCTCTTTGGGAGCAAGGCTCAACGCGGAAAGAATCAGGAAAAGTGTGCAGAAGCTGCACGACATTCCGGATGCGATAGGCGGGTGGGAATGGGACAGGAGCGAGACGGACAAAGGCGCGAACGTGTTGCACGTGACCGGAGGAGGATACAGCCTCTTCGTTCGAAGCTATGTGAGAAGGGGGACGAGTGAAAAGCTCTATTTTCAGGTTTGCCGATGGCTCGACCCGCTGAGTTGTTACGAGCTGCACGGTTGGCGGATCGGGGCGAGCGACACTCCTCTTCTGACCGGAGAACAGGGACGGATGCTGCGAGCGGCAGGCGTCAGGGAAAGCTGGATACAAAAGAACGGGGAGAGGATGGCTGTTCTCTTCTGGGAGAGCGACCTCCTTGAGCCGGCGGTCGTTCGGAGAGGCGCCCTGACGGAGAATACAGGGGTTAAAGGAAGGCTCGGAAGGCTGTTGGGGAGGACGCATCGGCGAATCAAGTCGTTTTTTCAGAAAAGCGATGTTGTCGCAAAAGTGATTTATCCCGAGGAATCGCAGAACGACGAGGCGAGAGAGGCGGTGGTGGAGTTCACACGAGAGGTCCATCGGATTCTGCCGAACGTGCTGAGATGAAGGAAGAACCAAGCGAAAACGTTACCTCGGGTGAAGCCCCGGCGATTCACAGCGGCAACAGGAAAATCCGGTTCGTCATACACCTGCTGGCGGCGGGCACGCTTCTCGTCATGTTTTTCTGGCCGGCTTTCAAGTGGGCGGCGGAACAGTTGCGAGCCGGGGACGAGCCGTGGCAATTAGTGTTCGTGCCGTTTCTTTCGTTGATGGTGATTTCTCAGCGAGCCTCGGAGGTGCGAGGAATAGGGGTTCGGGGAAGTTTGTGGGTCAGCTTCCCGCTGATGCTGGGAGGGGCTTTGCTGAACCTTTTCGGGATCGTGCTCGAGCATCCGATGCCCTCGCAGATGGGAATGGTCGTCTTCATCCAGGGCTTCGTCCTTTACGTTTGGGGCGGGGATGTTTACCGGGGTTTGGCTTTTCCGCTGCTCTATCTTTTCCTCGCGGTTCCTTTGCCGCGAACGGTTCTTGTGGCCGCGACCGGCTCATTGAAGACCGTCGGTGCGGCGGTCGCAGGGAAGACGCTCGCCTGGATGGGGTTCGCGGTTGTACGCGACGGAGCGATCCTGAAATTCCCCGCTTTCACTCTGGTTGTGGCGGACGAATGCAGCGGCTTGCAGAGCCTCGTCACGTTGGTGGTGGCGAGTCTTCCAGTGGCGTATCTGATGAACTCGCGGCTTCGGAAAAGAGTTCTGATCGTATTGGTCTCATTGCCGCTGGCTCTGGCGGCGAACGTTGTCCGGCTGGACGCGACCGCCGTTCTCGCCCACAACTTCGGCAAGAAGATCGCGCTAAGCTGGCCGCACACGCTGATAGGAGTTGTTGTCGTCTTCCTTGCGTTCCTCCTATTATACGGGCTATCCAACGCGCTTTCGGACGAAACGCTGTCCGGCGGGGTTGACGCAAGCGGTGGGGTTGGTTGACGGGGCTCAGTCCGCAGCCGTGGGGGAAGGCGCGGTTGGCTTTGGGGTGACGGTGTCTGCCGTTTTGATGAACCTGATGGCTGCGGAAGGTTCGGGCTGCGGAAGGTTGAGCACGGTCTCGTACGAAGAGGAGAGCATGTCAATGTTGCTGTACTTCGGGTCGCGGTAGTTGCCGACCTCGCCGCTTCTTAACGCGCGGGCCATCTCGGCGATGCCTTCCTGGAGGCTGACCCTGCCACGAAATCCGAGGCGGTCGCGAATTTTATCGAAGCAGACCCGATAGCTTCTTACGTCGCGGTTTTCCGGTCGGATGTTCACCTGCGTGCCGGGCACGGTTTTGCCGATGATTCGCCCAAGCTCGGCGATCTGAACGTTGAGCGAGTTTTCTCCAACGTTGAAAACCTGGCGGGAAACGAGGTGCTCGGGGCTCTCCATGGACAGTCGGATGGCGCGAACGACGTCATTGATGTGTATGAAGGGGCGCCATTGTTGTCCGCCGAAGATGGTGATTTGGCCGTCTGCGACAGCCTTGGCGGTCAGGAGGTTGACCACCAGGTCAAACCGGGGACGATAAGAATATCCGAAAACCGTTGCCAGCCGAAGGACGGTGACGCAGGTGTCGCCGGGGCAGTTGAGAGCTGCGTCTTCCGCGTCGAGCTTGGAGGCGGCGTAAAGAGAGACAGGGTCCGGTATGGACTCCTCATCCACGACGGCATCCGAGTAGCCATAGACACTGCAACTGGAGGCGAAGATAAATCGCCACACTCCGAGGGCAGCCGCGGCGCCAACGAGCATCCTGGTGGCGTTCCAGTTGATCTGAACGGTCGCGGTCACGTCGAGGTCGCCGGCAGGGTCTCCGACGATGGCGCCGAGATGGACAACGCAATCCACTCCTCTCAGGGCGGCGACCGCGGAATCCACCCTTCGCAGGTCACCCTCAATTAGCTCGATCTGCTTTGAATCGAGAAGCTCCTGTATGGGCGAGCGTCCGTAGGCAAGCATGTCGAGCACCCGCACCTTATACCCTCTTTGGAGAAGGCTTCTGATGAGGACAGAGCCGATGTAGCCGGCTCCGCCCGCCACAAGGACGGTGTTGATACGGCGGCGGGCTGTTCCATTGAGCTTGCGGATAGAGAATCTCCTCTGGACGCAGGCGCTGAGGTAGCGAAGGAAAGAGAGGATGCCGAAAGCGAAGAATGAACCGATGATGCTTCCGGCGCGGCCGGCGACGGGCTCGTTGAATGCGAAACGCATCCACGACGTGTAAATGAGCAGGCCAAGGATGATCCCCTTCAGGATGCCATAGGCTTTCCTTTTCCAAGCGTAGGAAGGGATGCTCCTGTAAATGCCCACGCTTAGCAGCGCCAGAGTATAGATGGGGACGAAGTTGACAAGCTGGATTCCATAAAAGTCTTTAAGGGTGGCTGCGATTCCTCTGGGGTCTTTAAGAACCGCCCAAATGGCCAGTCCGACCGTGAGAGATATAGCCAGGGATGCCGCGTCAATAATGATGCGCGACGTGATCTGGCTCGCTTGAAAGGAGCCGAACAAGTAGTATCTGACGCTTGTTAGCTTTCGGTGAATCGTGCTCACTCTCGCCTACACCCCCGGTTAGAGGCGATGTTTTTGTGCCACCGTTCTTACGCTGTCAATGACTTTGTTGACTTCCTCCTCCGTCATGGAAGGGAAAATCGGCAGAGAAATCAGCCGCTTGGATTCGCGCGAGGCGACAGGGAAATCATCCTCCTTGAAGCCAAAACGCTCTCGGTAGTAAGTGTGCATGTGCACGGGCTTCCAGCAGACAGTTGTCCCAACTCCAAGACGCTCCAGCTCCCGTACAAAGCAGCGGCGGGCTAAGCTGAGCCTTTCCAGTCTCAGCCGAATGACATACATGTGCCAGGACATGACTCTGTCCGGAAGGATCGTCGGCGTCTCGATTGCGGGCAGCGAGCTGAACGCCCGGTCGTAGGTGGACGCTATCTCCCTCCTGCGGCTCCATAGGTGGCGGAGGCGCCGGAGCTGGTGGATGCCAATAGCCGCCTGCAAGTCGGTCATGTTGCACTTGAATCCGGGGAAGACTATATCATATTCCCACGACGAAGTGGAGAGAGTGTGGTCTTTAGCCATACCGTGGAGTCTCAAGAGCCGAACTCTGGCGGCCCAGTTGTCATTGTCCGTGACAACCATCCCGCCCTCGCCGGTGGTCATGCACTTGTTCGCGTAAAAGGAGAAGCAGGTCAAGTCGCTGGTTTCTCCACACCTGCGCCAGGGCTTATCGGGAGCGGAACGGTAGCGGGAGGGGTTGGCGTGAGCGGCGTCTTCGATAACTTTGAGGTCAAACCGGTCGGCGATCTTTCTTATTCGACTGCAATCCGCCATCTGCCCGGCGTAATGCACAGGGACAATTACTTTGACGCGGCTGAGGGGGCACTGCACGCCCGAAACGCTCTCTTCACGAGAGAGTCGCCGGAGGGAATGCTCCAGCTTCTCTGGGTCTATGCAAAGGGTTTTTGGCTCGGAGTCCACCAGCAGCGGAATTCCCCCCGCGTGGATGACAACGTTGGCGGTTGAACCGAAGGTCAAGGTGGGAACGATGGCGACATCCCCCGGGCGAAAGTCAACCGCGAGGAGGGCGAGGTGCAGTGCGTTCGTGCAAGAGAAAACAGCTACGGCGTGCTTCGCGCCGCAAAATGCGGCGAACTCTTTTTCGAACCGTGCGGTTCTTCTGCCGGTGGTCAGCCATCCGGAGCGCAGCGTCTCGAGCATCTCCGATATTTCAGAGTCGCCGAGGTGTGGTCGAGAATAGGGAACTTTCATTGGTTGCTTTTTCTCATCCTTAGCGATTTCTGTGGCGTTGCTCTCTCGCTCGTCGGCCGGTCCGACACGGAAAGGGGCAACCTCGATTTCGGCGTGTGCTTTTGGAATACAGCCAGCATCGTCAGAGCGATAACCTTCAAGTCGGTGAGAAAAGAGCGGCTTCGGAGATAGCCAAGCTCGATTCGGAGTTTGTCTCTCATAACCGGCGGATACGCCTGCTCGACTCTCTTTCCGGCGAGGAGCTTTTCTTCGTGTCGGTACTGGATCGTCGCAAGGCTGGTAATGCCGGGCCGGACGAGGAGCACCCCACGCTCCTCCGGCGTATAAAGCGGAATCCAGGGAGGGGTTTCCGGCCGGGGGCCGACAATGCTCATCTCGCCTCGCAGAACGTTAATGAGACTCGGCAGCTCGTCGAGCTTCGTTCGGCGGAGCAACCGGCCAATGCGCGTGACGCGGGCGTCGCCCTCGGCGGTAACCGTCGGCCCAAGATTCACCGCGTTTCCGACCATCGTGCGGAACTTTATGATGCGGAACAGCCTGCCGCCCCGGCCGACTCGCTCTCCCCTGAAAAGAACGGGGCCGGGAGAGGTAACTCTCACCGCGAACGCCAGGAACAGAAGAAGTGGAAAACAAATGACCAAGACTCCCGCGGAAAGAAGAATATCAAAGAACCGTTTGGAGTTGAGGTTCACAGGCGACATCTTGATTTGTTTTGTCGTTTTCGACCTTGCCTTTGATGGCGTTAGTTTTTCCCTTCCACCGGGACTGCAGCGGGCAAAAGAGGCTTGCGGGGCCTTCACTTGAGCCAGTCGGCGAAGTCGGTCAGGAACTGGTTGACGACTTCGTCGGTTTTGGGGTTGCTCACGAGCGGCCTGAAGAATCGGGGCGGGACTGTAACGATGTCGGCCCCCGCCTGAAAAGCCTGATTGATGTCCATGATGTGGCGAATGCTTCCGACGATGATCTGGGAGCGGAGATTGCCCTCGCGGAAGGCATCTTTGGTCTGTCTCACGATCTGAAATGCGTCGTATCCGGCATCGCGTATCCTCCCTGCAAAGAGGCTGACGAAGTCGGAATCCGCCAGGGCGCCCATGACGGCTTGATTGAATGACATGCAGCACGTGCAGTTGATCTTAATCCCGCTTTTCCGAAGTTCGTGGATGACCCATAGCTCCTCCCAGCCTATCGGCGCCTTGACGTAAAGTTCCGCGTAATCGCTGAACTCCTTTGCGAAACCCTCCGCTTGCTTGACCATTTCGCCCGGCTCGGTGGCGAAGACCTCGACGCTGAGCGGTTTGTCGGGACCGTATTTTCGGATGACATCAATGATTTTTCGGATGTGTTGTTTGAAGTCGCACTTTTTCTCACGGGAGAGGATTGAGGGATTCGTTGTGACCCCGCTCGCAAAACCCCTTTTGAAAGCCTCCTCGATCTCCTCCAGGTTTGCAGAGTCAACGAACATTCTCATTTGCGGTCTCCTTCCCTCGACAAGATGATTTCCGAAGCCTCCAGAAGGCTATTCACGGTGTAATCGCTTCGGACGGTTCTGCCACGCGGCTGTTCATCAGAACAAGCGCTCTTGACGAGAATGGTGGTGCATCCGGCTCGGGCGCCGGCTTCGATGTCCTTCCAGCGGTCACCGACCATGTACGACGCAGCCAGGTCAATGTTCCATTCTCTTGCCGCTTGAAAAAGCATTCCGGGCTTTGGTTTGCGGCAATCGCATTTATCTCCGTTATTATGCACGCATACGTATATCTTATCAATGGGGAGGCTCTCCGAGATGATACCGTGCATCGCTTCGAGGTCTTCCATCCGAAGAGTGCCGCGTGCGATTTCAGGCTGATTGGTCGCCACGAACAGATGGAACCCTTTCGCCTTCAACGCGGTGAGGGCTTCCTTCGCTCCGGGCAAAAATCGAAAATCCTCCGCCTTGCGCGGGGAAACTCGTTTTCCTTCCTTTACGCAGGTTTCGTTGATGACCCCATCTCTGTCCAGGAAAACGGCTTTATTCATTGTACTCAGCAATCTTCTCCCGAAGGCAGCTTGCGATGAGGTGTTCCAGTGCCATGTGGAACGACTCGGTGTGAGGCGTGGAGTTTCCGGGGACGATAACGCAGACGTCAGCCAGCTCCTTCATCGCCCCGCCGTCGAAGCCCGCGAAGGCGATGGTGTTACCATCGTGCTGTTTCGCGTAGCGCAGAGCTTTGAGGAGGTTCTGCGATTGTTCGCGGGTCGGGTCTTCGGGCTTTCCTCCGTGGACGCTGAACGCAACCACATAATCGCCCGGTCGGAAGTAGTTCTTCAATTGCTCCACGTACGCCTCGCTCCACCCGAGGTCGTTGGTGAGGGCGCTGATCCACGACATGTTGTCGCTCAGGCACAAGGCGCGAAACCTCTTTTTCCCCTCGACGAGAGTGGCTTTGTTGAGGTCGTTGGCGGTGTGGGACGCGGTGGCGGCGGAACCGCCGTTCCCGATAAGGAAAACCTGCCGTTCGTTTCTCCAGGCGTCGAAGAGAGCTTCGATTGCCCGGCTTATCTCCTGAAGCGGCATGTCGTCAATGATCTCCTTCATTTCCGAAAAATAGGTGGTCAGGAATTCTTCATTCTGCATTATTTTTTTCTCCGTGCTGACGCTGCTCGATTTTGCTTGGTTGACGCACCACAGGGCAATCGCGCCGGTTCCGTCACGGCCATTGCCGGTTTCTCCAGGAGAAGAGATTGAACAGGAGCTTTGTGCCCTCGAAATCGAAACTATACCGCATTTCGCGGAGATTTTCTCCCCTCATCGCTTCGCGCAGGCGATGGTGCCCTTCTTCGATATAGAACAGAAAGAAGCCCCCTCCTCCGGCGCCCATGATTTTTCCGCCGAGGGCGCCGCAGTCGCGAGCGATTTTGTAGATGCGGTCCATTCGCGAGTCCGAAATTTTCGAGGATAAGTTCTTTTTCACAGTCCAATGTTCGTGGAGGAGCCGCCCGAAGTTGGTGAGGTTTCCCTCCTCGATAGACTGGAGGACTTCGCGTCCGATTTCTTTGATTCGGTGGAGGCTTTCTACGATGGCGGACTCGTTCCGCTCGGCGGCTGCCGCTTGGTGGCTGAGGATTTCGTCGGCGCTGCGGGAGATTCCCGTGTAGAAGAACAGGACGTTGGCGTTGAGCTGGCTCAGGGTCCGGTCGGAGATTTTGGCCCTTCGGGCATGGACGCTCCCGTCCGGATCAATTTCCATGACGACGAAGCCTCCGAGCGCGGAGAGATATTGATCCTGCTTACCGATGGGCTTCTTGAGGATGTCCAGCTCGATGTGGCATGCTTCTTCCGCAAGGGTCTCAAGGGGGACGTAATCTCGTTTCAGGACGTGGAGGCCGTGGAGAAGCCCCACTGCGTACGCGGAAGATGAGCCGAGACCCGTTCCGGCGGGGATGTCGGCGATAGACGCTATCTGGATGGCGCTCTCGATGCCCATGTGCTCGAGAGCGGCCCGCACGATGTCGTGTCTCAGTTCGGAGACTTTCTCGACCTTCTCGGATTGGGAGTAGATGATTCGGATGAGATCGTCCACGATGGGGCGGTGGATTAGGACGTACATATACTTGTCTATGGTGGCGCTGAAGATGAATCCGCCGTGCTTGGAGTAGTAGGAGGGGAGGTCGGTGCCGCCCCCGCCGAGGGGTATGCGAAAAGGCGTGCGGGTGATAATCATGACTTTCCTATTTTCCTCCAGAGATGTTGCGCCCGGGCGTATGCCTCGGGCGTGTCTATCCAGATTACGTTATTGACCTTGTGAGCGTAAAGCTGCATTCCGCGTCGAATGGCCAGCGGGAAGATGTCCCTCCCGAAGTCGGAGAAGCCCGCCGGAATGAGGTCGGCGATTTCGCTTCCGATAACGAACGCACCTGCGCTGACCCAATGCCCGAGGCTTGCAGCCTCCTCGGGAGGCGGCTTTTCGACGAGTCTCCGAATCCGCCCGCTCTTTTCATCGAACACGACCACTCCGGACGATGTGACGTCCTCCCGCAAGTGGACGGCAATGGTGGCGGCGGCACGGCGGCTCTCATGCGACTCGACGAGCTGCCGAAAATCGCAGTCGGTGAGGTTATCGCCATAGACGACGAGGAAAGGGCCCTCGCCGAGCTGCGGCAGAAGTTTTGCGACCGCTCCTCCGGTGCCGAGGATTTCCGGCTCGTAAGAGTATGTTATCTTCGCCCCGAAACGCCTCCCGTCCCCGAAATGGTCGCGAATGACATCCGGGAGATGATGGAGATTGATGTAAATGTCGCGGAAATTCTGAGCCTGAAGCCGCCGGACTGTGTGCTCCAGAATCGGCACGCCATCCACGGGCAGCATGACCTTCGGCGCCTTTTCGGTGAGCTTTCCGAGGCGTTTTCCTTCGCCTGCTGCAAGCAGCACAACTTTCATTGCGATTTGTTTCCCGAACGATTTGATGAACAGTTTCTTGCCGGTCTCCAGCCCTCGGTCTCCGCAAGCGGTCTGGCTGCATCTCCGTCTCAAGCTCTGAGTCTCGTCTTGATGACCCTCTCCCGCGCCACGTCGGCGCCGTGCACGTGTCCAGTCTGTCGCTCTATCGTACGACGGAAAGCGCCACGGCTTCCTTTTCGCCTGCCTTCAGCGGGCACCGGACTTAGCCACGGGCTTTAGCCCGTGGTGTGGTCTCGGATGCAGAATTCTTCTCGTGAGAGCTGGCTTCAGCCCCGCCGCCGCGGGGCTTCTCGACCAGAGGATTCATCCGAATTCTGCGACGCAAACACAGCCGCACCCTCCTCGAGCGCAGTCACTCTTGGTCGCGGAGGGGATGAACCATCGTCCCGTCGCAGGTGTATTCCCTGCCGCAGGAGCAGCGAGTTTTTCCGTCGGCGAAGTCGAGTTTGATCCCGCAGCCGCAGACCCACCCGTGCTGCCTCGCCGGGTTGCCATAGACGAGGGCGTAATTGGGAACATCCTTTGTCACCACCGCCCCCGCGCCGACGGAGCAGTACTTGCCGAGGGTGTTGCCGCAGACGATGACGGCGCCGGCGCCGATGCTCGCGCCTTTGCGGACGAGCGTCGGCACAAGCGGCCTGCGAAAACCGGCGCGAAGGTCTGTGGCGTTCGTGAAAATCATATTCGGCCCGAGAAACACATCGTCCTCGACGGTGACAAGCTCCCAGACGCACACGCCGTTCTTGACTATGACGCGGTCTCCGAGGGAGGAGCCCCTTTCGAGGAAGCAGTGCTCGCCTATGTTGCAGTCGCTGCCGACTTTTGCGCCTGCCATTATATGAGTCCACGCCCAGACGCGAGTTCCCTCACCGACCTCCTCGGACTCCACAAGGGCGAGAGGATGTTTGAAGTAGGGAGATGGCACGCTTCATTTCCTTTCACGCTGAGAAGAATGCTCCGATTTTTTCGCACACATATTCGACCTGTGAATCCTCAAGCATGGGGCACATTGGGAGCGATAAAACCTCGCCGCACGCACGTTCCGCGACGGGGAAATCCCCCTCCCGATAACCGAGATGAGCATAGGCTTTTTGAAGGTGGAGGGGAATAGGATAGTGCAATCCCGTGGCGATTTCGTTCTCCTTCAGATAGGAGCGCAACGCATCTCGCTTTTCAGCCGGAACGCGGATGACGAACAGGTGATACACGTGTTCCGCGCCATCGAGGACTGAGGGCAAGCTCACCTCCTCGATGCCGCCGAGAAGCTGACGGTAGATTTCCGCGACCTGTTGACGGCGCCTGGTCCATCGTTCCAGGTGCGGAAGTTTCACGGAGAGCACCGCCGCCTGGAACTCGGACATCCTGTAATTGTGCCCAACCATTTCGTGGATATACCTCTCGACCCCTCCATGCACTCTGATGCGACGCATCTTCTCGTAGAGAGCGCTGTCATTCGTAACGACTGCCCCTGCATCGCCGTAAGCGCCGAGGTTCTTGCCGGGAAAAAAGCTGAACGCGGCGACGCGGCCGAAGTTGCCGACGGCGGTCCCGTTGATGCGGGCGAGGTGGGCTTGAGAGGCATCCTCGATGACGATTAAGTCTTTTTGGCGGGCGATCTCGCCGATGGCTGTCATATTTGCAGGCTGTCCGTAGAGGTGGACGGGGATGATGGCTCTGGTCTTTGTGGTGATGGAGCCCTCGATTTTGCCGATGTCAATGTTGTAGGTATCAGGGTCGTGGTCAACGAAGACGGGTTTGGCTCCGGTGAGCGAGACTGCTTCGGCGGTGGCGATGAAGGTGTTGACAGGGACGAGGACTTCGTCGCCGGGGCCGAGTCCCAGCGCCCAGGTCGCCATGTGCAGGGCGTCAGTTCCGGAACTGGTCGCCAGACAGAAACCGACGCCAATCGCCTCCCTGAACTCCTTTTCAAATCTCTCGACGTACTTGCCGGCGATGAAAGCGGTCCGCTCGAATATGTCCCCGAAAGCGGCTTGAATCTCGTCGTTGATTTCGAGGTATTGTGCGTGGAGATTTAGAAACGGAACTTTCATTCTGAGGCACTTCCGGGCGCATCAAATTGTCGGATTTGTTCTGACGTTCGCATCACGTCGAGCATAAAGTCTTTGCCGGTCAGAGGCTGTTGTCCCTCCGTAACGCAAGTATAGAAATGCTCCACTACTTTTCGCAAGGGCTCGCCTTCGGGATAATCTGGGAAAGTGGATTCTTTCGTGGTGAGGCGGTAAATCTCTATTTTTTTCTCTTTCTTGAGGTCGTCAAAGAGCAGGAATTTCTCGGCGTCGAAGAGGAGAAGCTGGCGTCTTCGCTCGGGGAGGGACCAACTGTAGCTGACGTGCACGGGGACGCCGCCCATATCAAGTTCGATGAAGGCTGTGTCGCAGAGGCTCTCGTCGAGGATGTGCACGCGGCGAACGGATCGTACCGCAAGGGGCCGATTGAACACGATTCGCAGCACAGAAATATCGTGGAAGACAAGGTCCTCGATAACATCCGTGCGGCTGATGCGAATCAGATCGAGGATGCGCTGAAGATTGTGGAAGCGGAGGTCATCGCCGCAGCGGACTGATTGGACGAAATTGAGAACGGGGAAAAGACCGTCTTGCACGAGCTGGCGAACTTTAAGCGTCGCCGGGTTGAACACGAATGTGGAGTCCACCATGAACACAAGTCCCTTGTTTTCGGCGAGAGCGCAGAGCTGTTCCGCTTCTTCTGCCGTCTGGGAGGGCGGTTTAGCGACTATGACGTGCTTGCCGTGCTGGAGCGCGTCCCGCACGAGCTCAAAATGCGTTTCAGGCGGAGTGACCACCGCGACGCTCTGGATATCGGCTCGCTGCCATAGCTCCGAGAGGTCCCGGAGAGGCTCGAAGCTCCACCGTTCGAGAGCTCGGCGAGTGCGCGCAGGGTCTTTGTCGAACGCAAAGACCTTCGAGAAGGGGGATTTCTCGCAGAAATTCCGCAGGACTTTGCTCCCCCACCATCCAAGTCCCAGAACAGCTATATTGATGTTTTTATTAACCGACACTTTATTGGCTAACCCCACCAGAAGTTGTGTGCCCGTTGTCTGACAGCGGCTTGGTATTTTTGTACACGCAGAGCCAGGTCCCGGAGATCCTTACTATGTTGAACCTGGGGCGAAGTTCGCCCAAGCACTTCCTTACGCCGAGGGTAATCTCGGGAAAGTCCTTGTAATCATGCCATACGACGAACCCGTTGTGCGCCACCCATTCAAGGGCATTGGCTGAGTCAATTTTCACGTGGTCATAATCGTGCGAGCCGTCTATAAAGATGAGGTCGAATTTCTGGGAGAAGTTGGTGGCGTAATCGTAGGTGGCGGAGTCGGCGTAAATCTGAACTATCTTATGCTCAACATCCGTGCCCGCGTAGCAAAGCTCTTCTTTTGCGGGGCGCTGCTGAATGGTGGGCAGGTCGGTGTAGCGCTTCCCCTTGCGACGGACATCGTGGAGGACTTCCGCTTTGCGATATTCTTCCGGGAGGTCCATGGTAAAGACCTTGCAATCGGGGTCGGTGTTGTTGGCCAGGTGGTACGCGGTCACACCGGCGAAGGTCCCTATCTCCAGGATGTTCTTAGCCTTTGCGGACTTCGCGAGGCAACAGAGGCAGACCAGCTCGGTCAGCGAGACCGACATTTCCCTATCGAGGGACAGGAAAAGGGAGATGCCGGTGCTACGACTGGGCAGGATTTCCCGCAAGGGGCGCTCCGGTATAGCCCGGGGCCTGCCATACCTGTTGAAGGCTGCGAACATGTCCCTGGACATCTCCCAAAAGCGGTGGGGACTGCGAAGCAATGTCAGAAGGGAGAGAAAGTTAAAGCTGCTCAGAATGACCAGGGATGCTTTCAGGGCTTGTGGTATAGTGAGCAATCTCCCAAGCAAATACATGGTGAGGTTCCTCCGAGTGCGATGCGCCCAGGGGAACAGCAGCGCATTGAGGTCTGCGAGCCGTTCAATCGAGCCTCTCGGTGACGGCCTCGACGAGGGCGCTGGCGATATTCTCTTTTCCTTTGAAAGGCCCTCGAAACCTCCCTTCGCTGTCGAGCAAATAGGCGGTGTGGGGGCCTTTTTCGACGGTGCGCAGGTCGTTGGCAAGGACAAAATCGGATTTGGATGATTTCATCATCCGTTTCGACCTTCCCGCCAGCTCATGTTCGGTGGCGCCGACTTCTAACTTGAAGCCGACAAGAATTGTGTCCGGGGAAAGCTCTTTGATGAGATTGATGACTTTCGGAGTTTTCACGAGGCGAACGGTGAAAGCGTCTTTCCCTGACGGCGTCTTGCCCATTAGCTGCGTCTCCGGCACGTAATCGAGTACAGCCATGGCGTGAAAAAACAGATCGTACCCGCGGTTGGGCAATTCTTTTTTCAAGGCGAGGGTCAGGTCATCAACGGTCTCTATCTCGATGATTTCAAGCGCAGCCCGGCGAAGCGGGAGAAGGCTTCCGAGGCCGTGGAAGAGGGTGACTCTTGCTCCTCGACGCAGGCACTGCTCCGCAATGGCCGCTCCCAGGGCGCCGGTTGAGCGGTTGGAGATGTATCTGACCGCATCAATCGCGGCGCGGGTCGGGCCCGATGTTATTGCGACTCTTTTTCCCTTCAACGCACGCGCCATCATCTGTCCATTTCGAGAATGGCAAGGGTTGACGACCGTTTGTGAAAAACAGCCCTGGGGGCGAAGTCAAGAAGCACCCCCAGGGCTCAACGTATCCTTTTCCTTTGGCGGCATTCTTCCTCAGGCGGAAACAATCCCTTTCAGGTACTCGAGGCCTCCTCTTGCGAAAGCATCCGGATCGGGAACGAGGTCCCGCCAGATGCAGCAGGCTGCTGCAAGCTCCTTGAAGCTCGAACCGAAAGACTCGATGACAACCCATTCGTCGTATCCGAGCTCCTTGAGGACGCCAAAGATCTCCGGATAGGGGATGTGCCCGGAGCCTATCACGCCGCGGTCATTCTCCGAAGCGTGAAAATGCCCCAGGAATTCGCCCGTCTTTCTCACGGCTTCCACAACGTTCTTCTCCTCGATGTTGGCGTGGAAGGTGTCGAAGTGAACCTTCATGCAAGGCTCACCGACTTCCTTACACATCTTCACTGCATCCTGGGACGTGTTGATGAAGAACGTCTCGAAGCGGTTAAGGAATTCGAGAGCCATGGTCACGCCGTAGTGCTGGGCTTTCTTTGCGGCTTCCTTGAACACGTCCCGACACCAGCCCCATTCGTCTTCGGTGCGGCGTCGTCCAACGAGGTAACCCACTGGGGCATAGAGGGGGCCGGAGAGCATCCTCGCCCCGAGGCCGTCGGCGATCTCTATGCAGCGCTCCAACCGCTTCACAGCTTCGTTCCGCACCACGACATCGGAGCTGATGGGGTTGGCGGCCTCCGTCATGACGCCGCACGCGATGCATTCGAGTCCCCGAGCGTTCAGCCTTTCGGCGGTCTTTTTGACATCAATTGGGTCGAGGTCAATGAGGGTGATTTCGGCGCCGTCGAAGCCCATGTCGGCGACCTTATCTATGAGGTCCAGCGTTTCATTGGAGAATGCCCCCGTCCATAGAAGCAAGTTCAATCCGAATTTCATCACACGATTCTCCTATTCCGAAACGGTCACGACCGCCTTGACGACGTTTCCTTTTCGCTCCTTGACCTCGCCGATAGCTCTTTCGAGGTCTTCAAGAGCATACTTGTGCGTGACGAGCTTATCCACTTTGACCAAGCCAGCCGCCAGGGCTTGAAGCGCTGTCGGCCAGGTGAATGGCGCCAGCCATGAGAAGCGAATTGTCTTGTCCCAGAAGATGGACTGGAGAGCGGGGACTTTGATCATGTCAGTCGCCCCGGGGAGACCGAAGAAAACAATACGGGAACGCCGGCCTGTGATGGCGAAAGCCGATTCCATCGCGTTCACCGAGCCGGTGGGCGTGATGACACGGTCCGCGAATTTCCCGTCGGTCATCTCCTCGATTTTCTTGGCCAAATCCTCGGCGTAGTAAGGGGAATCCTTGTCGCTGGTGTTGATGATCTCATCTGCGCCGAGCTCTTTCCCCAATTCCAGTCGGTAGTCCAGTATATCCACGAGGACTGCTTTGCCGGCGCCGGATGACTTGACCAACTGAAGCATCATCAGCCCCATGGCGCCCGCGCCAATCACCACACAGAAATTCCCCGGGCTGATGTCCATGTTTTGCACACCGTAAGTCGCGCAGGCGAGTGGCTCGGTCAGCGCCGCGTGCTCGAAGGAAACAGCCTCCGGAATGCGGTGCACGCCGGTATAATGTGATTTGCAATACGGGGCGAAGCCGCCGTCTGCGGAAACCCCCAACACGGTTTTGTTCTCGCAGAGGTTCACGTAACCTCGCTTGCAAATCTCGCAGGCGTTGCAGTACTGCACCGGGTCAAGCACCACTCTCTCCCCGGGAGAGAAAAGTTTTCTCTGGGCGACGACATCCCCGACCTCCGCGACAACGCCGGAGAACTCGTGCCCCAGCACGAGAGGTCCCTTGCCGTCGGGCGTCTCGAGCGGACTCCAGCCGTAATAGTAGGCTACGTCCGAGCCGCAGATGCCGACCGACTTGACCTCGACGAGGATTTCGTGCGGGGCGATTTCCGGCTTGTCCCGCTCCTCCAGCTTCATGCTGAGGGGCTCATAAAACACTTGGGCTTTCATTTTCTCAGCCATAGAAGACCTCCTTTTTATGCTGTTGCATAGAGAGAACGTAAGCATGCAGCTCTCTCCGCGTCTTTGCGTCTCTGCGTTTTATACCGTCTTATTCTTCAACGCAAAGGCGCAGAGGCGCGAAGGGCTTTCCCGGCGTTAGTTGCCGTACTTCTCCGCGAGGGCGCGGACGAACTTGAGACCCGCTTCTGTAACCTCCCAGGCCTGCGGCCAGAAGCAGAGGTCCACGCTCCACCACTCGGAATCGTAGCCTGCCTCGAGAATGGCGGGCATGAGCTCATCGAAATTGAGAACGCCCTGCCCGAAGGGAGCGTGTGTGCTGGTCATGTTACCATGCAGCGTGTTATCCGAGTCAATGAGATGAAGGTGCCCGATTTCCCCCTTGAGCTTGCCGATTAACTCCACGGCGCCGCCCAGGAGGGTCTCCACTGGAGGAGGCTGCTTGGCGCCCTGGGAAGCGACCATGTGAGCGTGGCATGTGTCCAAAAGAATCTTGAAGTTGGGATGCGCAACTTCGTTCACCATTCTGGTAATGTCGCTCGGTTTGTTGAAGATGAACCCCGGCTCGAACTCCCAGATGAGGCCGATTCCCGCGTCCTGGGCTATCTGCGAGGCTTTTTGCCAGGCTTCCACGACACGCCCGAATTTCTTTTCATATTCGTCGGTGACCGCCTCCGGCGGTTCCTCACAGGTGTCAACGCGGATTTTCGGAATGCCCACGTCGGCGCAAAGCTCGATATTTCTCTTGAAACAATCGAGATAGGCGTTCTGTGCCGCCTCGCCCTCGGCGGCGGGAGGGACGGCGCTGAAGTCTGCGGCGATGCCGATGGGTTCCAGGTTGTGGTCCTGGAGCAAATTGACCAGCTCCTGGCGTTTCTCTTTGGTGGGATAATCGTCCGGATGGGCGTGCGGTTTGAAGCCGCAAAGCTCAATCCCGTCAAACCCCAGCTCGCTGAGACGCTCCACGACCTTGTCCAAAGGTATAGGATTGTTTTCGTAGGGCCCGAAAACATAAGCCCAGCTACCGATGGCGATTTTTTTCATTTGCCTGTCTCCTTAAGATATTGTGATTTCTTATCTTGTGCAAACAAATTCATGACTGGAAGAGATGATACTCCTCTGACGCATACTGTTGTGACGGGACGCCCGGCGAACCGCAGCACACCGCTACGCAGATATTCCCAAACCTCGCAGGCAAAGTCAAGAGCGTTGTGAGAGGGGGTGTGGCCGGGAAGAGACCCCTGTAAGCATTGGCTTTCGGAGTGTCTGACGCGGATAAGGAGACGTCGTCCGAGGGGAGGCGCCAGGGGAATCGGGGCTTGCTCAGACGACCTCGAGCATCCGCGTGAGCGCGACGTTGGCTTTGCGGCGGGTTTCCTCGTCCACGCGGACCTCGTGGACCATGTTTTCGAGGGCGTTATGGACGGCGTCGAGAGTGGTCAGCTTCATCGTCTCGCAGACGAGACATTCGGAAGGGAAAACGAAGGTCTTATCGGGATTCTCCTTTTTCAGGCGGTATCCCATCCCCATCTCCGTGCCCACGATGATGGATGCGGCTTTCGATTCTTTGGCATACCTGACCATCCCTGAGGTGCTCAGGGCAGCGGCGGCAAGCCCCAGAACTTCGGTCCGGCATTCCGGGTGAGCGATGATTTCTGCGTCGGGGTACTTCTCTCTGCACTCCAGAACGTCGGCAGCCCGGAGGGAATCGTGGGTCTCGCAATATCCCGGCCAGAGGATGATTTCCTTATCGGTATGCTGGGCAACGTAGCGACCGAGATTTCGGTCCGGCACGAAGAGGATTCTGTCCTCCTTGACGGAGTTGACGATTTTAACGGCGTTGGCGGACGTGCAGCAGATGTCGCTTTCGGCTTTGACCCCGGCGGAGGAGTTCACATAGCTGACAACGGCGGCGTCCGGAAAACGCTCTTTTATCTTTCTCAGTTCTTCAACCGTGGACATATCGGCCAGGGAACACCCTGCTTCTTTCACAGGCAGGAGAACCGTTTTGTCGGGATTGAGGATAGACGCGGATTCCGCCATGAACACCACGCCGCAGAAGACGATGACATCCTTGTCGGTCTCCGCGGCGGCACGGGAAAGACCGAGGGAATCGCCCATGATGTCGGCGATGTCCTGTATCTCATCACGCTGGTAATTATGGACGAGGAGGATGGCGTTCCTCTTTTCTTTGAGGGCGGCAATTTTCTCAGCCATCTCGGAGCGGTGTTTTCGCTCTGCCTCATCGAGAAGTCCGGTTGTTTCGGCAATTCTGAGCATTGGGAAAACTCCATCCTAAGTGCCCTGATTTATAGCTTCGGCGAGATATTCGCTTCGACAGCATAACAGGATACGTTCGGGTGCGGCCGTCTTTGCGCAGCATAATTCGGATGAATCCTCCGGTCGAGAAGCCCGGCTGAAGCCGGCTCCAGAGAGGAAAAAGGCGCGCCCTGTGACCACCCGCTGAAGCGGGTGGCTAACGGGGATGCCAGCTAAAGCCTGGCAGAAATGTGCGTCTGCTGTGGTGTTGAACCCGAACCACGTGCCTGAGAAAAGACGGTGGAAAGAGGTCCCCGCTGCCACTGAAATGGAGCCACACCCTACGTTCTTCACTTCTTTGATAATCCTGACTATCCTGTTATCCCGTCGAAAGAATCTTCTGCCACGGTCTCATATGTCATCGCACTGGCGCGTTGCTGCACTAAATTGCCTGTTCTTTCACTTCGGTGATGCGATTACGCTCGTCCACGTGAACGGTCTTTATCTTGAGCTGGTGCACCTCCGCATCGTCCACCACGGCGAATGACATGATGGTGACAAGGTCGCCGGTCATCCCCAGGCGAGCGGCGGGGCCGTTCAGGCAGACTGTGCCGGAACCTTTCTCTCCGACGATGATATACGTTTCGAGTCTGGCGCCGTTGTTGAAGTTCACGACGAGGATCTTTTCGCCCCGGACCAGAGCAGCCGCCGCGATGAGGTCCGGGTCGAGCGTCAAACTGCCGGTGTATTCAAGCTCAGTGGCGGTTATTGTCGCCCGGTGAATTTTGGATTTCAGCACAGTTCGCATCATCTTTTTCGCTTTTTCACTCCTCAGTAAGGTTCAGTTCAAGGTTGTCAATTAGCCGAGTCTCACCCATGAAAACGGCCAAAGCGATGAGGATGTTCCCTCGCAGTTCTTCGACGTCTTCGAGGGTGTCGCGGTTGACGATGTTGAGATAGTCAATCCTTGCCTCTTCCGCCGACTCGATTGTTTCCTCTATCCTTTGTTTGACCTTGTGCGCTTTTCTCTCTCCGGAACCAATAAGCCTCGCGGCCTCCATGAGCGATTTGTAAAGCACGCTCGCCTGCCTTCTCTGTTCAGTAGAAAGATACTCGTTACGGGAGCTTATGGCGAGGCCGTCCTGCTCCCTGATGATGGGCAGAACCTTTATCCCGACCGGCAGATTGAGGTCTCTGACCATGCGCTTGATGATGAGAGCTTGCTGGGCATCCTTCTGGCCGAAATATGCCACGTCGGGGAGGACGATATTAAACAGTTTCAGAACGACGGTGGTCACCCCGCGAAAATGCGTCGGGCGAGCCAGCCCGCACAGGTGCTTCGAGAGTCCAGTCTCCTCGACGTAAGTTGAGAAGTTTTCCGGATACATATCCCCGGCCGAGGGATGGAAAATGATGTCCGCGCCTGCCTCCTCGGCCATCCGCTTATCTCTCTCCATGTCCCTCGGATAGCGGTCGAAATCCTCTCCCGGTCCGAATTGCGTCGGATTGACGAATATGGAGACCACTACCAGCTCGCTTCCAGCCCTGGCGGCGCGGATGAGGCTCAGGTGCCCTTCGTGGAGGTAGCCCATTGTGGGCACAAGGCCAATCTTCTTGCCCGCTCCTTTTGCGGATAGCGAGGCGGCTCGCATTTCCGAAATATCGGTGATGAGTTTCACTTTGTGACCTTGCGATAAGCGGCCAGTTGCGTCAGCGTGCAAGCCAGCCGCAAGAATGATTACTCAAAACTATGCTCTTTGCCGGGGAATTTTCGCTCCCTCACTTCGCGGATATACTCCCTGAAAGCGGTTTTCATCAGACCGGCGAAGTCGGCATATCTCTTCACGTGTTTGAAGGAGGCGGCTTCGTAAAGCCCGAGCATGTCCGGGGTGACGAGGATTTGCCCGTCGCAATATACGCCGGAGCCTATGCCGATGGTTGGCACACCGAGCTTCTCGGTTATTTCCTTCGCGCAGCGCTCGGTGAGGCACTCGAGCACGATGGCGAAAGCCCCCGCCTGTTCGATAGCCACCGCATCGCCAAGTAGCTTCTCGACCGAACCGCGGTCTCTCCCCCGCACCCTTTGTCGTCCAGACCTCAGAACTCGCTGGGGCGTGAAGCCGATATGCCCCATGACGGGAATCCCCGCCCGGACGATTGCGGAAATGGTCTGCGCCATCTCGCTACCGCCTTCGACTTTCACTGCCTCCATCTGTCCTTCTTGAATCATGCGGCCCGCGTTCCGAACGGCGTCGGCAACGGAGACCGTGCACGACAGGAAAGGCATGTCGCCGACGAGGAGGGCACTTGCGTTTCCTCTTGCGACCGCGCGACAATGGTGGAGCATGTCCTCCATTGTGACTTTGAGGGTGTTCGGATAACCGAGAACCACCATGCCCAGGCTATCACCGACGAGAATTATATCTATTCCCGCTTCGTTCAGGCAGAGAGCCGTGGGATAATCGTAGGCGGTCAGGGCGGTGATTTTTTCGCCCGTTTCCTTTTTTCGCCCGAGGATTTCGAGGGTGACTTTCTCCTGTTCCATGATTATCTTCCTCGCAGTCTCAGAACCTCCGACTCGTCTGCGACCTCATCCGCTGGCTTGACGTTCCCGAAGGGCCCGCCTCAGTTCGGCGACCGTTGACCCGATAACCGGGTGAATAACCTCCGGAGCTATCTCATTCAATGGATCGAGCACAAAACCTCTCTCGTGCATCCTCGGGTGAGGCACCTGAAGCTCAGGCTCATCAATCACCTCACCTCCAAAAAGGAGAATATCAAGGTCTATGGTTCGAGGGAAACATTTTCCGAGCCTTTTTCGGCCGAGCTCGCTTTCAATGCGCATCAGCTCGCTCAGGAGCTGACCGGCGGAGAGGGAACAGTCAATCTCAATCGCCGCGTTGAGGTACATCCCCTGAGGCGGCCCTCCGACAGGCTCGGTCTCGAGGAACGAGGAGATTTTTGTTACTCGCACGCCGGTCATCCGCCCGATTCTATCAATGGCCGATTTCATGTTCCGGCGCCTATCGCCCAGATTGGAGCCCAGGGCAATGTAGGCGCGGGCTTCCGAGGGCGTAGCGGCCATCGTAGTGCTTTGTTTCCGGGTCAATCTCCGCTTCTCATCCATTCCGAATACACCGGCGCGATTCTCTTGACCGCCTCCTCGATTCTTTGCTCGGACCCGGTGAGGGAAATGCGGACGTAGCCCTCTCCGTACTTCCCGAATCCCACGCCGGGGGCGACAACCACGGCAGCTTTGCGTAAAAGGTCGAGAGCCGCCGTGGAAGAATCGAGGTTGCCCGGCACACGCACCCAGACGCACAGCCCGCCCTTCGGTTTCTCTACTCGCCAGCCCATCGCGTTTAGCCCGTCGCAGAGGAGGTCTCTTCTTCGCTGGTAGGTCGCCATCTGGGCGGTTCTGAATTCGGAAAGGTCTCCCGACAGGGCGGCTATTCCCGCCTCCTGAAGGGCTTGAAACATCCCGGAGTCAACGTTGGACTTGACTTTTGCCAGCCCAGCCAAAACTTCCGCATTGCCGACGGCGAAAGCAATCCTCCAGCCGGTCATGTTAAATGTCTTCGAGAGTGAATGAAATTCGATGCCGACTTCCTTTGCTCCCTCGACGGAAAGGAAGGTCGTAGCCACATACCCATCGTAGGTCATCTCGCAATAGGCGGCGTCGTGGCAGACGATAACATCGTTTTGCTCGGCGAACCGGACGACCTCGTCGAAAAACTCTCTGGAAGCCACGGCCGCCGTGGGATTGTTCGGATAATTGATGAACATTATTCGCGCCCTCTGGGCGAGTTCCAGAGGTATCTCGTCCAGGGCCGGAAGGAAAGCGTTTTCCTCAAGCAGCGGCATCTGATAGGGTTCCCCTCCGGCGAAGATGGTGCCGGAACGATAGACCGGGTAGCCCGGGTCGGGCACGAGAACTACATCGCCCGGATTGACGAAAGCGAGATGGATGTGCCCGATGCCCTCTTTTGAGCCGAGGATAGGAAGGACCTCGGTCTCCGGGTCAAGCTCAACGCCGAACCTCCTCGAGAACCACGCAGCGATGTGCCGACGGAACTCTATCATTCCGTAATTGGTGGCGTACTGATGATTGGCGGGATTCTGGGCTGCCTTTTGCAGGGCGTGGATTACTTCGTCGGGAGTCGGCTTATCGGGGTCAACGATGCCGAGGTCAATCACGTCTGACCCGCTCGCCTGGACTTCTCGTTTCGCTCGGTCAATCTCCAAGAAAAGATATTCCGGCAGCGCTTTTAATCTTTGCGAGAGTTCTTTTGAAACTGCCATAGTGGCACCTTTCGTTGTGTAGTTATTGCAATCCGAGCGAGACGTCAGATAACGGCTTGCATCCCCTGGAATCGCGAAGCGGCGCGCAGTGATTGCCCGGTGGATTCGTTTGCTCGCCGTTTACTCTCGCATCATTCCACCACCCCAACCCGATAGAATCGTTTCATCTTACCTGCGGCGGGGTCCGCGAAGAAAGTGACGATGTCTGCACTTCGGGCTGGCACGTTCCCCAAATCCTGCCAGAGGTTTTCGCTTAGGTCATCTTTGAAGTCAATCTGATAAGTTGTGCCGGGCACGCTCGACCACGTGAGCGTGAAGCCTGCTGTCCCATCCACTCTTGTGTCGAGGACTGTGAATATCTTTTCCACAACACGGACGTAGCCATAGTCATTTTCAGTGACAATCAAGTCGCCGTTTGGAGCCAGAGTAACGGAGCGCGGCTCGCTGATCTTACGGCCGGGAGTTTTGATGTCTTCCCCATCCCCGGCGTGCGTGTGACTGGTATCACCGTCAATCAACAAGTGGATGTATCCGTTTACGTCCGCATACCAGACCTGCCCCCCTTCATGAGTGGCAAGATAGTATCCGCCATTCGGGGCGAAGTAAACTCCTCGCACCCCGTGCAGTGCGGTTTCCAGTGCCTTTTGACCGTCGCCGCCGCCGGTAGTTTGGCCATTTCCCGCGAGGGCTATCTTGCTCCCATCGGGAAAGACTCGATAGACTCTGTTTGCACCTCTATCCGTGACGACTAAGTTCCCGACAGGAAGGCTCCAGAACAAGGGATCCACATCAATATTCCCAACATTATCGAAACCGGTTGCATAGGTCGTCAGGCCTTCTGTTGGAGTCCATTTCTTGATGACGGCGCCGGAAGCGTAGTAAATCAACATCTCATCGCCGCTCACCCACAACCCTCTTCCCAAAACGATTCCGCCCGGGTCGTGAACAATTGTGGTGAGGTCTCCTGCGGGGCTCAGTTTCCGTATTCTGTCGTTTCCGAGATCCAGGATATAAGTGGTCCCGTCGGGAAAGGTATATAGGCCATTCGGTTGGTCGAGCTGTGTCTCCACTCCGATCCCGTCGCCGTTAAACCCAGCCTCACCGGTTCCGGCGACGGTGTGGATTTTTCCGTCTGTCGTGACCTTTCGGATGGCATGGGCGTCCTTGTCCGCTATGTAGAGATTTCCATCACCATCGGCCATGGTTATATGCGGACGGGACAACTCTGCGTCAACGGCACTTCCGCCCTCCATGTCCTCCGTCCAACCGTTGACGCCCTTGCTCCGTATCAGACCCCTACCCGCTGCTGTGCTCAGCTTTCCGTAAGAGTCCAATACTGCCTCAATCTCAGAAAGAGCGCAAGCAGAAAGAGGCAGTAACCACAAAAACAAAACTGTCAACACGCGTTTCACAATAGAAATGTCCTTTCTTCCGGTCGAGCCGGCTGGCGCCTTGGGCAATCAGTTGCAGGAACCGCCCGGACAGACTAAAGGAGAAATCAATCTGAACTTCGCGCGGCGAAACCTGAATGAAAGCACACCGGTTTTCGTAAACTGCATTGCCCAGCTAAGCTATATACCGTACTCTAAGTTCTCCAAAAGATACTCAACTTTTTTTTCAGTTTATAGGAAAATCGCTTCTCGCTTATCATCTTTTCCAGAGGTTCACGAACGTCTTCCTCGGAGCAACCCCTTAGGAACTCCAAAATGGCTGAAATCCATTGCCTCGTGGTGCGATTTGACGGCGTATTATACAACTCGTCGAGTAGCAATTGTGTTAGTAGTGGTCTGAATTCCGGACGCTTCAAGTGCTCCAGCATATCTAACTTGAAGTGAACTTCCTCTATGGTCGTTAAAGGAGGTAGTTGCTTCAGATAGTCCAACACCTCCCGAAATGCTGCTTTATTTCCGGCTCGAGCCAGATTCTCCAGATTCGTTAGGGCTGCGTCCCGTTCTTCTGGTTTAGGGCTTTTCAAGTTTTTGACATGCCTATCTATTGGCAAGGTTTTGAAGTCAATACGCCGAATTTGCTCTTCGAGAAGCAGTGTTTCGAACGTTTCAGGATCGAGCGGCCCCTTCTTTAGAGCAGATAGAATCGCACGTCCAAGCTCACTATTGTCATCAATTTCAATACGCTCCCCTAAGTCAAAATCAGGACAGGCTTCGCGCTCCCCCGAGAATTTCTTGAGCTCGATCAAGTCCTTGCAGCAATCATAATTGGACTTACCCAGGAGCTCATCAATATACGGTTCAAATGCTTCATCATTTAAGCAGATGCCGAATTCTGTCAGTTCATCCTTAACTGCCGGCAGAAACAAACTACAGTTAATACAGATTCGTTCGAGTTCCTCTTTTTCTTTTGCTGCTCCCACTTACCTATTCCCTTCTTCCTTATTCTCTGCTCATCTGTCGTTGTTGTGCGAATAGCGCCGCTATCGAGTCAAACGCCCCGTCCTGACCACGAGTTTCCCGAGGTTTCTCCTTTGCATCCAGGCGCTTTTTCAGGTCTTCCAGTTCGTTCTTGAGTTTCTCCGTCTCTTTCTTTAACTTGTCGAGCATTTCGCGGAAAAAGATGATCTCGGACGGAACGAGCGGTTTCTGTTCTCGCAGCTTCTTGAGGGCGTCCTTTGCGGTGCGTTGGATGCGGTCATCAGGGTCATCGCCAGAGAACGTTTCGAGGACCGGGATGGCCTTCGGATCGCCCAGCGTCCCCAGGGCGGCGATGGCCCTGGCTCGAACGCGCTCTTTCTTATGGTTGACGTAAGCGGCCAGAAAGTTGCGCACTTCTGTCCCATCTTTTTCGTTGCGGGTAATGCGCGCGAGTGTGTCGAGCGCGAGGGCGAAGCCTCCGGACGTGAACTCCTTTTCGCGCTCCGCGAGGATTTTCCGGAGAGGCTCGATGAAGGAAGAATCGTCCAACATGCGAATGGCTACTATGGCAGCGTCCGCCAACGCGCTGCGGTACGATTCCGATTCGAGGTAATGGAGCACCAACTGGCGTGTATCTTCGCCATGGTATCGGCCAAGGTTACGGATTGCGTCAGAGAGGATGTCCGGGTTCCTCTCCGTTTTCAGGATTCGCTTTGTCAGTCTCAAGCTTTCTGGCCGATAGAAGCCGCAGATATGTCTGACGACCGATTGTCGAACGCGAGCATCGGGCTGCTCGAGCGAGTCGGTGAGCGCCTCGAATGCCTCATCCGTGCGGATAGCGCGCAACACGGCTGCCGCCTCCATGCGGACGCCGTAAAACGGATCGTTGTTCAGGATATTCTTCAACTTGGCAACCGTTTTCTTGTCTTTCCTTTTCTTGAGCGCTTCGATTGCCAGCAGCCGGCCAATCACATCAGTTTCATTTTCGAGCTGAGCGTATAGCATCGCCGTCGGCTTTTCAAACGTGATTTCGGCCAGAAGCCCATACTCAGGATCGAAGCGGACGATGATCGGCTGCGCCTCCAGCGGGAAGTAGAAATCGTGCTGACGGCTGTCCACGACGATGTCGCGGTCAACGAAGCGGTCGTCGAAGATGAAACGAACCTTTGTGGGAAAGTGAAAAAGCATGACGCTGTCGTTGACCGTCTGCGTCTGCTTGACGGAGATTTTCGCGAGCTTATCCTTCTCGGACCAGTTGTAGTTTACGGTGAGGTCGGGGTAAGCGGCGTGGTAGAGCCACTGGTCGAAAAAGCGGTCGAACGACCGGCCTGTCAGTTCCTCGATGACCGAACGGAGGTCTTCGGTTACCACGCTGCTCAACGCGTGGCGCTCGAGATAGCTTTTCACGCACTGCCGGTACAACTCCTTGCCGAGCTGCGTGCGCATCATGTGCAGCACCCAACTCCCTTTCGCGTAGGCCCGATAATCGAACTGCTCCCAGGCGGACGCGTAAGACCTGTTGACGATTGGCTTGCGAACCGGGCGGTCGGATAATATCCGTCGCGCGTCTCGGTAAAGCCCGTACAACATTGAGTCGCGGCCGTTCTTATGTCCGTCGTATAGAAGCGTGTAGTAAACGGCGAATCCCTCGTTGAGCCAAATGTGGCTCCAGTCTTTGCACGTAACATAGTCGCCGAACCACTGGTGAACCATCTCGTGCACGACAAGGCCCTGGCTGGAACGGATGTTCTCCGTCGCGTCGGTAAAAAGTGTGCGGTCGTTGAGGATGGTAAGGGTGGTGTTTTCCATGCCGCCCGCCACAAAGTCCTGGACGACCGCCTGGTAATACTTGTCCCAGGGGTAGGGAATTCCGATCTCACCCTCGAGGAAAGCCATCATGTCGGCTGTGTCTTTGAATGAGTTTCGCGCCGGAGCGCTTTCGGACGGCGGCGTATAGAAAGCCAAAGGAACGTTTCTGTAACGGGATTCGATTTTCCGGAATCTGCCGGCTACGAGCGCAATCAAGTAGTTGACATGAGGCTTATCCTGGAGCCAGCGGACGACCTTAAGCCCGCTTTTCGGGTCTATCTTTTCGGAGAGAAGCCTGCCGTTGGAGAGGACGGTCATACCCTTGGGGACGCGGCAGATTACCTCCGAGGTGAAGCGTTCATTGGGGTAGTCGTAATTTGGAAACCAATGCGGGGCGCGGTGGGTCTCGCCCTGGGTAAAGAGGTGGATGTCCTCCTCGGGGTAGCCCATCTCAGGCGTGCGAAAGTAGAGGCCGCCTTTCGGCTCGGCCTCGTAAGCGATGGTGATGGTCGTCTCGGCTCCAGGCGGAACGGCGGGGGCAAAGGTGACCGTAATGGCTTCGTCGGCCACGGTGTAGCCGGCAATTTCCGCGCTGGAGGTGACGGAAGAAACCGTGAGGTCAATGGCGTCCAGCCGCAACTCCGTCAGCGGCTTGGCGATAGGCGCGAACGTAATCGTCGTCGTGCCTGCAATCGTGCGAGCCTCGAAGTCCGGCGTCACGTCTATCGTAATGTGAATGATGTCAACCTTTCGGTCCGGAGCATACTGCGGTTCAGGGGTTTCGCCCTGGTTGCGCTGTGCGGCGGCGAAAGCGATTCTCCCGCAACGGAACTCCTCCCAGCCGGCGCCGACAGTCTCAACAGCAGTGATGCCGACTATGCAAGCGATAAACATGCAGAACACTGCACGAACAGTTCGTATCATTCTGTCCCTCCTGTGCCTTCGGCCACCCGCCGCGCGCGACAACCTCGGCTGGCGGGGCCAGAGCGCCCGGACGGGCTACGCGAACACCTAGCCCGAGGGGAGACCGGTGCCCCGGTCACTCCGGCTGTCGCCCGCCCCGTTCGGATGGCGCGCCCAGCATCTGGATGTTCCGATTGAGTCTCTGCAGCTCCTTGTAGCATTTGTAAGCCCACTTCTGCGCACCATACGCGGAAATGGGCAGGATGATACAAAGGAGGATGAACACCAGGACGCCAAATGCACCCAGCGCGCCCAAGGCGTCCCCAACATCGGCTGCCGCCGCGGAGAATAGCATAGTTTCCATATTATGCTCCCTCTTTCGTCCGCATTACACCCTCTCAAGGTCAGGGTTATCCACGGGTTTCCTTCCCACTTTAGCCATCTCGTGCCACCGGCCGTTCAGCTTGACGCGAATGATGTCGGCGGTGAAATCGTTGTTCTCGCCTCTCAGGAAAAAGGAACCTACTCCGTACATGTCCACGGGCGCCTGCAACGCTTCGAACATCCTTATGCGAGGTGGGTCGAACCCTCCCGTGGCGACGATTTTTATATTTCGGAAATATTCTCTCGCCCTTTCCCGCCATTTCTCCGGCAGGTTCATTTTCTTGTAGCCATTGTCGAGCGCGGTACGGAGGTTCGCTATAAGAGCGGGGGTGACGCCGCAATCGAGAGAATCATCGCCGACCCTCTGGACGCTGACGTCGGCAATGTCGCTGGCAGTATCGGGGCGGACGCCAAAGAGAATGTACTTCGGGGCTTCGACTTCTCTTCCCTCCTCAACACAATCCATGTATTTTTGGAACATTCGGACGGCCGTTCGGAGCGAGTCGGCCACACAATCGTTATTCGTATCTACGAGCGCTATTCTTTTGACTTCTGGGGGAAGGACTTGCGCGAAGTGAACCATTGCCTCCGCGGTGTCCCGCAGGAAACAGAGAATGTACGAATGGGAGACCGTGCCGACGCCTTTCAAGCCCCACCATTCTCCCTGGGCGTGGGTGGAGATTAACGGCGTGAGAGCGCCGCCGGTGTCTCTGTTGTAGGCTTCGATGGCAATCCTGTACGCGTAGCCGTCGCCCGGCTGGGTCTGGTAAATGTCGAACCGAGCGGGGAAGAAGAGAATCGGTTTGCCTCTGGCGGCCGCCAGGGCCTTGTACACGTTGGTGGCGATTCGCGTTCTTCTGGAGAGGGCTCCGAGGAGGGGCGTTTCGAGAATGGCGAAGTCCCGGTATCGCCCTCGGATTCTCATCGCCGGCGCCCACGGAAGAAGTTTTGTCCCATCCTGGACCGCGTACACTTCAAAGTCATTGTAGGTCGAGACGAAGCCTTTCTTCTCGTCGAAATAGCCGCAGCATCCTTTCAGAATAGCGACGGCCTCGTCCGTCCCCGCCGCTATGGAAAAGGGCTGTCGCTTGGTGAACAACTGCATTTCTACGACCATGTTTCCGACGTCAATATTCTCCGAGTTGACGTCGCGCCCTTTGACGACGGGGTATTCGCCCCGGAATCGGTAACCATTGTCCGCGAGGGTTCGGAGGATGAGGGCGACGTTGCTGAAATAGGCGTCGCTGTACCATCCGCTGCGCATTCTCTCGCCGTCAATCTTGAAGATTTCCGGCGCCAGCCTTTTTCCGTCGGCGATGCTCACCTCAGACCACCTCCGCGCCGAGAACCTTTTCCATCTGTTGAAGGGCGAAATTGTGGGCGTCGCGCTCGAAAGAAACGACGCCTTCCCTGTACACACGCACCTTGTAATCGCGATTGCGCAGCCCCTCAACCGTGAAGAACACGCAGATGTTTGTGCAGACCCCGACCACCTCGACCACTTCCGGGGCAAAGCCCGCGAGATATAGTTCCAGATTTGTTTTATAGAAGCCGCTGAACCTTCCTTTAGGGATGAGCACTTTTTTTCTCGCAGCCTCGAAGAGCTCAGGGAGAACCTCCGCTTCCTTAGTCCCCTTGATGCAGTGCGGCGGGAACATTTCGAACTCTTTGTCGTCCGGCTCGTGATTGTCGGCGAGGAATATCACGGGCAGGTATTTTTCGCTGTATTCTTCGATTTTTCTCTTCACGAAGGGGATGATTTTCACGGCGTCCTCGCCGCAGAAAAGGGGATACCCTTCTGTGCAGAACCCTTCCAACATGTCAACCACTATCAGCACGTTTGCCATGACGAAATGTCCTCTTGCGCTTTTCACTCCCGGCATCGGCCGCGTGTGGAAGGGCGACTCATTTCATCCTTCGAGCACATCTGCCATCGTATAGAAACCGGGCTGCGCCGCGGCGGCAAACCGTGCGGCGCGGAGCGCCCCGGAGGCGAACGTGTTGCGGCTGTGGGCGCGGTGAGTCAACTCGACCCGCTCCCCCGGCCCGGCGAAGATGGCGGTGTGCTCGCCCACGATGTCGCCGGCTCGAGCCGCGTGAATTCCGATCTCGCTCGGCTTCCGCTCGCCGACCATTCCCTTTCTCCCGTAAACGGCGTCGCGGGAGATGTCCCGTCCGGTGGCATTTGCTATGACCTGAGCGAGCTTTCCGGCGGTTCCGCTGGGCGCGTCTTTTTTCTTGTTATGGTGGACTTCGATGATTTCGACATCGTAGCCCTTCAGTTTCTTGGCAGTCTCCTCGGCTATCTTGAAAAGAACGTTCACCCCGATGCTCATGTTCGGGCTGAGGACGACGGGGATTTTCTCGGCCGCTTTCTTGACGCGGGCGATTTCCTCCTCGGCAAGCCCGGTTGTGCCGATGACCACAGCCTTCCTGGCCCCGGAGGCGACCTCCACGCAATCCAAGGTGCTTCTTTTCTGGGAGAAGTCAATCACGACGTCGCCGTCCGCAATAACCTGACCGAGGTCGCTTGTTATGGCAACGCCGAGCGGGGAAACTCCGGCGGTTGAGCCGGCATCTTTTCCGAGGTCCGGGTGACCGCTGGCTTCGATGGCGCCGACGATTTCCAACTCGGGGTCTTCACCGGCGAGGGCGATAATCGCCCGCCCCATTCGCCCTGCCGCTCCATTCACGATTACTTTTACCATGAGAACCTCCAGAAGATAGGGTTGCGCTCGACCTATGGAATCAAGCCGCAGCCGCTGAGAGTAGCTCGCAGCACCTCCTTGTGTGCGTCGGTCATCCCGCAGAGAGGAAGCCGCACCTCGAAATCCAGAAGCCCCATCATCTCCAGGGCGGTCTTGACGGGGACCGGATTTGTCTCGATGAAGAGATCCTTGAACAACCGCCAGTACTTGTAGTGCAATTCGCGGCTGCGAGCGATGTCCGTCTTGAAACTGCCGACCAACTCAGCCATCTCGGTCGGGATGACATTTGCCGCGACGGAGATGACCCCCTTGCCGCCGGCAGCCAGGAGAGGAAAAGTGATGGAGTCGTCACCGGAAAGAACCGTAATATCGCATCGGGAGATTATGTCGCATATCTGAGAGATGCTCCCGCTTGCTTCCTTTACGGCGACGATGTTCTCGACGCGGGAAAGCTCGGCGACGGTCTCAGGGAGAAGATTGACGCCGGTTCTGCCGGGGACGTTGTAGAGGACCATGGGGATGTCAACCTGGGTGGCGATTCGCGTGAAGTGCCCTATCATTCCCCTCTGGGTCGGCTTGTTGTAATAGGGGGTTATGCTCAAAACGGCATCGGCGCCCACCTCTTTTGCGTGCCGCGTCAAAGCGAGAGCCTCCTCGGTGCTGTTGGAACCGGCGCCCGCGAGAACGCGAATCCGCCGGTCAACTTTCTTGACCACGGTCTCGACGACTTTGTTGTGCTCGTCGTGGGAAAGGGTGGGGGACTCGCCGGTCGTGCCGCATGGAAGAATGGCGTTAGTTCCCTTTTCGACATGGAACTCCACCAGTTCCGCCAGCTTATCATAATCCACGGCGCCGTCCTTAAAAGGCGTCACTAAGGCTACGATTGACCCCTCAAACATTGGTATCTCCTCCTTATCACATGGATTCGCAAACACCGCCACCTATACTGCTGTGTGACCACGCCGACCGCGTGGCCTCGAGAGGATGACAGGATTCCAAAAACCGCGTTCACGCTGATGGCGTGATTATCGCATCAAAAAACACGTTTCCGACCCTCCCTTGGGGAGCTTTGCGCCTTTGCGAGAGGTCTCATTTCTCCTATTTCTCTCGCCAAGACCCTAAGTGCTCCCATTCATAAATCCGGCGACATATTCTTCCTCTGACAGGATAACAGGATGGACATGATTCTTAGAATCCCGTTTATCCTTGCGAAGGGTTCTTGAGCTTCGGCTTTACCTCAACTTGCCGCTGACATACTGGCTTGGCGGTGGCGACGACATTGTTAGCGAGTTGCATTCCCTGAGCCGCCACAACAACCCGCTCGACCCCGCGGCACCCGGGGCTCGACGATGACCCAACCTGCTTCGGCCCAGCCATGACCCGGCTGTAACGTCTCCAACAACTTCTCCGTCAATTGCTTGCCCTTCGTGATCTTTCACCCAGCGGCCGTGGCCTGTGATTTACTGGATGGCTCACGTGCCTGGAACTATCCCGTCTATCCCGTTATCCCGTCAAAATAGCTCCTTTCACAGCACCATTAAACATCACCGTATTTGCGAATCGATGTACTAAGACCGCAAAGGAAGATGCAATCCTGTCCGATTCAGGGAAAATAGACACCTTCATAGACAAGCCTCGTCGGGCCCGTCATTGTCAATTGAGAAAGTTGGTCGCCTTGCCTGATGAAATCAATCGTCAGCGTTGCCTCGCTTCGCGTGCGGACCTGAACCGGTGGCTTGACGCCCTTCACCAGGTTGGAGATGACCGCGCAAGCCGTGCAACCGGTGCCGCTGGCAAGGGTTTCGTCCTCGACCCCCCTTTCGTAAACGCGGGCTGCGACAGAATCCTCGCCCGTTACCTGCACGAAGTTGGCGTTCGCTCCCTTGGGCTGAAATCTCTCGTGAAACCTTATCTTACTTCCCAGCCCGACCACATCCACCTCGTTCACGTCGTCAACAAACATGACCGCGTGGGGCACGCCCGTATTCGTGTAGTGGACGTGGTAAGTCTTGCCCTCGATATGTATATCAATATCAAGCTGAGTATCCGTCGCCTCTCCCATTTCGAGCGAGATTTCTTCGCCGTCCGCGTGGGCGGTCAGCACCCGCTCCATTGTCTCCATTGTGAGCTCGTTCGACTCAACACCCTTTCGCCGGGCAAAAGCGACCAGACATCTTGCGCCGTTCCCGCACATTTCGGCTTCGCCTCCATCGGAGTTGAAGTAGCGCATTTTTATGTCGGCCTTATCGGAGTTTTCCAACAGTATCAATCCGTCGGCGCCGATAGATGTCCGTCGAGCGCACATTTCTCTGATGAGCTCCTTGTCTTCGGTCGGGAAGAGACCGGCGCGATTGTCAATGAGGATAAAATCGTTTCCGGCGCCGGTGTATTTTGCGAACTCTATCTGCTGCGCCATTCTACCGTTCTCCCACCTGTGTCGTGCGTCAAATCGGAGCGTACGAAGAGTCCCGTGTATCCTGTTATCCTGTCGAAGCAATCATTTCATCAGCATTCCGTCTTCCTTTGCGCTCTTAGCGTCTTGGCGAGAGAAATAGGGCAAAGGATACCTCACGCAAAGGCGCAAAGGTCGCTAAGAAAGAACAGGGCGGTCTCATACGCCACGGCACTTATCAGTTCATGTACTCAGGAAATCGGGCATTCTCTCACTTTCTATAAGCTGACCGAGCTTGGCTCTTTCGCGGATAATGAAAAACTCTCCGCCCCTGACGAGAACCTCCGGACACTTAGGACGGGAATTATACTCCGAGCCCATAGAAGAAGCATAGGCTCCTGCCGTCAGGATGGCAAGACAATCGCCCTGCTTGACCGCGGGGAGGCGTCTGTTTTTGGCGAAGGAGTCTGCTGATTCGCAGACCGGCCCCACGACGTCCGCTTCGATGAGCCCCGACCCAGAGTTCACGGTCGAAAGGATGCGATGATAAGCCCCATAAAGAGCGGGCCGGATGAGGTCGTTCATCCCCGCGTCCACGACCACGAACTTTTTGAGAGGGGTCTCCTTGACATACTGGACGCTTGTGACCAACGCTCCTGCCTCGCCAACGATGGACCTTCCAGGCTCAAGAATCATCGTCATGTTCAGGTCTTTCACCAGGGGGATGAGCTCGCCAGCCAACTCTTCGGCACTGAAAGGGCTTTCGCCCTCCTCGTAAACGATTCCCATGCCTCCGCCCAGGTCGAGATACTTCAGCTCAATTCCCACATCGCTGATTTGCCGGACTAACGGCAGCATTTTTCCAATCGCGGCAGCGTAAGCCTCGCTCGAAAGAATCTGAGAGCCGATGTGCATGTGTATTCCCACCGGCGAGACGTGAGGGAGGCTTTTCGACTCCCGGTAAGCGTCCAGGGCAGAGGCGGGGTCAACGCCGAATTTGTTGTCCGCTTTTCCCGTCGTGATGTGCGGGTGAGTGGCGGGGTCCACGTCCGGGTTTACTCTTATGGCGAACTGTGCGGTCTTTTTGAGCTTGCCCGCCACTTCGTTGAGACGGAACAGTTCCGGAAGGGACTCAACTATGAACAGAAAAATGCCCTCCTGAAGCGCATACTCCATCTCCACGGCTGTTTTGCCCACGCCAGTGAACACGATTTTCTGAGGCTCGACCCCGGCTCGCAGGCATCTGAACAGCTCTCCCTGCGAGACGACCTCCATCCCCGCACCGTGCTCGGCGAGAAGTCGCAGGATCGCGACGTTCGAATTAGCCTTGACCGCATAGCAAATCATGTGGGGCAGCGACGCCCACGCCTTTTCTACCTCGCTAAGGCAGTCGAGCATGGCGTTGGCGCTGTAAATGAAGACGGGAGTGCCCACCTCCTCGGCGACAGCGTTGACATCCACGCCCTCGCAGAAAAGCCTCCCATTTTTGTAAGCGAACGTATCCATCCCTTAATGCTCCGATTCATAAACTCGGCGACGTATTGTTCCTCTGACAGGATAACAGGATGGACATGATTCTTAGAATCCTGTTTATCCCTGCGAAGGGTTCTTGATCTTTCGCTTTACCTCAACTTCCCGCTCACGTACTGGCTTACCAGTGGCGACGAGATTGTCAACGAGTTATATCTCCTGAGCCGCCACAACAACCCGCTTGACAGATTTGCACTCGACGATTACCGTACCTCTTTCGATCCCGCCATGACCGGACTGCAAGGTCTCGAACAACTTCTCCGTCAATTCCTTGCGCTTCGCGGTCTTTCACCCAGCCGCCCCGGGCTTGTGATTTACTGGATAGCTCAGATGCCTGGAACTATCCTGTCCATCCTGTTATCCCGTCAAAATAGCTCCTTTCACAGCACCATTGTACGTCATCGTACCCGCGAGCCCATGCGCTCAGCGTTCCTTCGATAGGCGGGTTTTCCAGGACCTGATTTGGGCGGCAACGCTTCTCGGGGACGTTCCGCCGTAGGAGGTCTTGCTGCGAACGGAGCTTCGGACATCCAGCAACCCTGCGGCATCGTCACCGAACTGCGGACAGAACTTGTGCAATTCCTCGCCGCTCATTTCGCCCAATGCCTTGCCTTTCTCGATGGCGTAGGAGATGATTTTTCCGACGATCCTGTGGCTTTCGCGGAAAGGAATCCCTTTCTTGACGAGATATTCCGCCAGGTCAATCGCCTGGAGGTATCCCCCCTTCATGGCACGGGCGATGGAGTCGGATTTCACTCGGACGCTCTCCATCATCTTGCTGAAAACTTCCAGCGTTGCCTTGACGGTGTCTGTGGATTCAAAGACAGGCAGTTTGTCCTCCTGCATATCGCGGTTGTAGCTCAGCGGCAGCCCTTTCATCATCGTCACTAATGAGACGAGGTTTCCGAGGAGCTTGCCCGATTTTCCTCTCGCCAGCTCGGGTATATCAGGATTTTTCTTCTGGGGAAGCATGCTGCTGCCGGTGCAGAACGCGTCGCCGATTTCTATGAAGGCGAACTCCGACGATGACCAGATAACCAGCTCTTCCGCCAATCTCGATAGATGCACCCCAACGAGGGTCAGGTCGCTCAGATACTCCATGGCGAAATCTCTGTCGCTGACGGCGTCAATACTGTTGTCGCTGATGCGGGAAAAACCGAGCTCCGCCGCCACGAACTCGCGGTCAATTGGGAGCGACGTGCCAGCGAGCGCTCCGCTTCCGAGGGGCATGACGTCCGTTCGCTTATAGGCGTCCTTCAGCCGCTGCTTATCTCGCTCGAACATGGAGACGTAAGCCAGAACGTGATGCGCCAGAAGAATCGGCTGCGCTTGCTGAAGGTGCGTATATCCGGGAAAAACGACCGCACGGTTTCTTTCCGCGAGGCCGACCAGCGCCCGCTGGAGAATGCGAAGCCGCTTGATGACCTCGGCGATTTCATGCTTCACGTACATGCGAAAGTCGAGCGCCACCTGGTCATTGCGTGAGCGCGCGGTGTGGAGCTTCTTCCCGACTTCCCCCACCTTCTCGGTGAGCCTGGCCTCGATGTTCATGTGTACATCTTCGAGAGCGGCGTCGAACCGAAATCGCCCGGACTCGATCTCCTTCCTTATTGCCTTCAGCCCCCGCACCAAGAGGTCTCGCTCGCGGCCTGAGAGCAGACCGACCCTGTGAAGCATCTCCGCGTGAGCGATGCTACCGAGGATGTCAAACTTGTAGAGCCGCCGGTCGAAGTGCACGGAGGCGGTGTATTCCTCCATGAGAGGGTCCGCCCCTTCGGCAAATCTGCCGCCCCACAATTTCTCGTCGCGCTTTCTCTTTTTCATCGGTTGACCTGACGGTTTCGTTACCCGCTCCCTTTTCAGAGCTGCTGACGGCGGGGAATCACTGACGGTTTCTGGTTGCTCTTATTCGAAGGCGAAGAGCGTTGAGGTCTATGAATCCTTCCGCCTTTTTCTGGTCGTAAACCTTATCCTCCTCGAAAGTCACCACGTCCTCTCTGTAAAGAGAATTGGGAGATTTTCTCCCGGTGACCGTGACGTTTCCCTTGTAGATTTTCAATCGGACGGTTCCGGTGACCTCCTTTTGAGATTCATCCACCATCGCCCTCAGGACGTCCATCTCCGGCGAGAACCAGAACCCATTGTAAACGAGTTGGGAGTATTTGGGAATCAGGGAGTCGCGGATTTGCATCACTTCCCTGTCCATGGTGATGGACTCCATCGCCCGATGGGCGACGTGCAGGATAGTGCCCCCGGGCGTCTCATAGACGCCCCTCGACTTCATCCCCACGAAGCGGTCCTCGACGACGTCCACACGCCCCACTCCATTCTTCGCTCCGACCTGATTGAGTCTCGCCAGGAGCTTCGCCGGGGAGTATTCTCGCCCGTTGACCGCGGTCGGCACGCCGCTCACGAAGTCAACCGAGATTTTCACGGGCTTGTCCGGCGCCTTCTCGGGGTCCACCGTGGTCGTGAACATTTCGGCGGGCGGTGCGCTCCACGGGTCCTCCAGAATTCCTCCCTCATAGCTCGTGTGCAGCATGTTCTGGTCAATGCTGTACGGCTTCTCCTTGCTGGCGGGGACGGAGATTCCGTTGGCTTTGGCGTATTTAATCAAGTCGGAGCGGGACTTGAAATCCCACTCTCGCCACGGCGCGATGACTTTCAGCCCCGGTGACAGAGAAGCGTAGGTCAGCTCGAACCGCACCTGGTCGTTCCCTTTGCCGGTGGCGCCGTGGGCGACGGCATCGGCCTTTTCCTTTTCGGCGACCGCCGCCTGCGCCTTGGCGATAAGAGGGCGAGCAATGGACGTCCCCAGAAGGTATGCTCCCTCGTAAATGGCGTTGGCTTTGAACATCGGGAAAACGAAATCCCGCGCGAACTCCTCCTTCAGGTCCTCAACATAGACCTTTTTCGCTCCGGTTAGCACAGCTTTTTTCTTGACGTTATTCAGGTTTTCCCTCTGCCCGATGTCCGCGACGAAGGCTATGACCTCCGCCTGATACTTCTTGATAAGCCACTTCAATATGACCGATGTGTCGAGTCCACCGGAATAAGCGAGCACGATTTTCATTTGGTTTCTCCTGCAAAAATCCTTCTATTTGACACTGGTGTGTTACGGTTCTATGCTCCCGCTGTCGCCGCCGAGGAGCAATAGGAGCAACGCCTTCTGCGCATGAAGCCTGTTCTCCGCCTGGTCGAAGACCACCGAATGGGGTCCGTCCAGGACTTCGTCGGTGACCTCCTGGTTTCTCTTGGCGGGGAGGCAGTGCATGAATATCACGTCATCTTTCGCTGCTTCGATAACTTCTGAGTTTACCTGATAACCTTTCAGCTTCTCTATTTTTTCTTCCGCTCGGTCCTCTTCCCCCATGCTAACCCATACGTCAGTATATATGACGTCCGCATCCTTCACCACCTCCTTCGGGTCCTCGCCCGCGAGGAGCTCGACCCCGCGAGAAGCATTCGCGAGGGCGGACGATTTCTCTCCCTCGCTGGCTTGGTTCGTCGCGGGAGGTCGAAGAGATGCTGCCGGCGTGCCAACCACCATGGAAGTACCCGTAAGCGACGCCAGCATCATCAGAGAGCGGCAAACGTTGTTGACATCGCCGAGATAGGCGAACCTCACACCTGCGAGGCCGCCCTTTTTCTCCCGAATGGTCAGAAAATCCCCCAGAGCCTGACAGGGATGCTCCTCATCCGACAAGGCATTTATGACAGGGATGCGGCAGTTTGCCGCGAGCTCCACAACCGTGCTGTGCCGAAAAGTCCTGGCGGCGATGCCGTCAACCCATCGCTCAAGGTTCCTGGCGATGTCGGGGACGGATTCGCGCTTGCCCGGGGCGATATCGCTTTGTGAGAGATAGACCGCGTGCCCACCGAGCTGCGTCATCGCCACCTCAAACGTTACTCGTGTCCGAAGGGAAGGTTTCTCAAAGACAAGGGCAAGGGTTTTGCCCTCCAGCTTTCGCTCGGGAGCCTGCCGCTTTTTCAGCCGGGCAGCGAGGTCAAAAATACGCTCGACATCCGCACTCGTCAGGTCACTGACGGAAGCAATATCTTTTTTCATCGGAGTTCCTATCCTTCTCTTTTTGGCTCTGAATAGGGTATCTCGGAGAAGGCAGCCGGTAGCTACGCCGATTCCTCGAGGACACCGTCCAGTATTCGGATTCCCTGGTCAATTTCCTCGCGGGAGACCGTCATCGCCGGCAGAAATCGCAGCACGTTGCCTGCGGTGCAGTTGATAAGCAGACCCCTCTCCATGCATCTGGCGGCGATGGCGCCGCCCTCTGTCGTCAGCTCAACACCCAACATCATGCCTTCGCCGCGGACTTCTTTCATAATGGGATGCTTGAGTTTGAGGCTCTCCAGCTTCTCCCTGAGATAGGCGCCCATAGCTTTAACGTTCTCGAGGAGGTTTTCCTCCTCTATCGCCCGGAAAACAGCCAGCGCCGCCGCGCACGCGAGCGGGCTGCCGCCGTAAGTCGAAGCGTGATTACCGGGGACAAGGACTTCCGCCAATCTCGCCTGGACAACTATCGCCCCGATAGGGAATCCCCCGCCAAGCACCTTCGCCAACGTCATGACATCCGGCTCCACGCCGTAGAGCTGGTATCCGAAATATTCGCCCGTCCGTCCCACACCGGTTTGAACCTCGTCGAAAACCAGGAGCACGTCGCGCTGAGAGCAGAGGTCTCTCATCTGACTAAAGTAGGCCCGCGAGGCAACGTGCACGCCTCCTTCGCCCTGAACGGGTTCGACCATGACCGCGCACGTTTTCGCAGAAAAGGCGTTTTTCAGCGCGCCGAAGTCGCCGAAAGGCACGTACCGAAAACCGGGCAGGATCGGGCCGAATCCCCCACGATACTTTGCCTGACCCGTCGCGGAAAGGGCGCCGAATGTCCTGCCGTGGAAGGAGTTATCCATGGTGATGACCTCGTGCCTTCCGCTCGCGGACCCGTATTTCCGCACAAGCTTCAGCGCGCCTTCCACCGCCTCCGCCCCGCTGTTGCAGAAGAAGCACTTGCCGCCGAAGGAATGAAGCGCGATTTTTTCGGCGAGTTTCCCCTGCAGCTCGTTGTAGTAGTTATTGGGCATGTGGATGAGCTTTTCTGCCTGTCCCTTGATTGCCTCAACGACTTTGGGATGGCAGTATCCAATGCCGCTGACGCCCCACCCAGCGAAAAGGTCGAGATACTCCTTCCCATCCACGTCCCAGACTCTCGAACCTCTGGCGCGGCTGATGACGACCGGATTCCGCTTGTAAGTGGGCATGACGAACTTCTCGAAGCCCTGGATGATTCTTTTGGTCGCTGCTGTCATCTCCATTTTCTTGTAGCCCTTCTGAACGAATTCGTGTTCTGGTTCGTGCTGGCCTTAAACTTATCGTGGGCGCGAGTTCTCGCCCTTCCCCGGCTGTTGTCCAGATATTTCACCCTCTGGTGCTGAACCTCATCGCATATCCCACCTCTCACCTCACGCTGGCGGCGTGACTCAATAAACTATCTGTGTCCCGATCCCTTTATCGGTGAATATCTCCAGGAGGAGCGAGTGGGGCAGCCGCCCGTCAATGATATGCGTCTTATGCACGCCGTTTTTCACTGCCCCCAGAGCCGCTTTCACTTTCGGTATCATCCCTTCGGTGATGATTTCCTCCCGAAGGAGCTCTTCGGCTATCTCCGCGTCGAGAGAGGAGATGAGGGAGCTTTCATCGTTCGGGTCTCTCAGGAGCCCTTGCACGTTGGTGAGAAAGACGAGTTTCTCCGCGCGCAGAGCCTCGGCGACTTTCGCCGCCGTCTCATCCGCATTGACGTTGTAAACGCAGTCATCTTTCCCGACGCCCAGCGTGGCAATCACCGGCAGTCGCCTCTCTTCCAGACTTCTCCTGATAGGTTCGACGTTGACCGTTACCACCTTCCCGACGAATCCGATGTCTATCACCTCGGCAGGCTCATTGGGCCGCCCCCTCACAACGGGGCAGAACTTTTCAACCCGGAGCATTCCCTCATCTTTCCCGGAATACCCTTCTGCCTTTCCGCCGAACTCCGTGATTTTCTGGACGATTTCCGTATTGATTTCCTTGAGCAAGGTCTGTTCGACGATTCGTATGGCCTCGTCATCGGTCACGCGATAACCAGCAACAAACCGGGGCTCAAGCCCCGCCATTCTCATGTTCCGGCTGATTCTCTCGCCGCCACCGTGCACAACCACCGCCTTAATCCCCACGCTGTGCAGGAACACCACATCCTTCAGCGTACTGTTCAGTTGGTCCTCCTCGGAGAGCATACTCCCTCCGAGCTTCACCAAGACGATCTTGTCGCTGAAGGACTGGATATATGGCAGTGCCTCGACGAGCACTGCGGCTTTTCGAATGGATTCTTCCATGGGACGCCTACTTATTGATTGCGACATATTCCGCTGAAAGGTCGCAGGTCCAAATCGTTTGCTCAGAGCTTCCGAGGTTCAAATCGGCAATTACCTCAACCTCCTTGCCCCGCAATGCTTCTGACATCTTATCGGCGTCGAAATCGGTTGGCGCCCCCCCCGCAGCGACCCTTACGCCACAGAGATAGATGTCCACGAGGTCTCGCCTTACGCTCGCCCCGGAATACCCGAGTGAGGCCATGATTCGACCCCAGTTGGGACTCCCACCGTGAAAGGCGGCTTTGACCAGGTTTGAATTGGCAACAGCTCTCGCTGCTTTGTCCGCCTGAGCGAAGGAACGAGCGCCCTTGACCGTAACTGCGATAAACTTGGTCGCGCCCTCACCGTCCTTTACAATCATCTTCGCGAGCTCCGAACAAACGGCTTCCAACGCCTCCTGGAATAGTCTGTAGCCAGCGGCGCCTCGACGTACCATCTCATTCTCCGCCAGGCCGTTCGCGAGGGCGATGACCATGTCGTTCGTGCTTCGGTCTCCGTCAACCGTTATCCGGTTAAATGATTTATTGACCGCCTTCGTCAGGCATTCCTGAAAAACCTCCTCAGCAACGACCGCATCGGTCGCGATAAAAGCGAGCATTGTCGCCATGTTCGGGTGAATCATCCCGGCGCCCTTTGCCATCGCTCCAATCCGTATTCCAGTTCCGGCGATAACCTCGCTAACAGCTATTTCTTTGCGCACAGTATCGGTCGTGAGAATAGCCTCGGCAGCCTCGTGAGCGCCTTCTTTTCGCAGAATTCTTGCTGCCTGCCTGATTCCCTTCTCAACCTTCCCCATGGGCAGAAACTTCCCGATCGGGCCTGTCGAAGCGACCAAGACATCTTCCGGCGGAATGTCCACCGCCTCTCCGCACACTTCCGCCATTCGAAGCGCGTCCTGAAGACCTCTCTCCCCCGTGCAGCAGTTGGCATTTCCGCTGTTCGCGACCACGGCGCTTGCCGTTCTTTGACGCCGGAGACGTCTTCGCGTTATCTGAACCGGCGCCGCTTTAACCCTATTTTTCGTGAATACTCCGGCCGCCACACACGGCGCTTTGGAAGCAATTATAGCAAGGTCCTTCGCGCCCTCCTTGATTCCGCACGCGACGCCGGCAGCCGTGAATCCGGCGGGCGCCGTGATGCCGCCTTCTATCCTTTTCATAGTTGAGCCAACCCGTCCGTTTCGTCGAAACCGAACACCGCATTGAGGCACTGAGTGCCCTGCCCGCTCGCGCCTTTCACCAGATTATCTATCGCACTGGCGACGACGAGCTTACCTTCCGGGGTTACAGTGATACCGATGTGGCACGAATTTGTCCCTGTTACGTCCGCCGTTCGGGGATACGAACCATCTGCGAGCACGGTGACGAAAGGCTCGTCCCGATACATCTCTTCGTAAGCCGTCCGCACCTTGCCCAAGCTCACATCGCCCTCACAGTCGAGGTAAATGGTGGACAGAATCCCCCGATTCATCGGCACTAAGTGCGGGGCAAAAGTCACCTTTACCTCACCCTCGTACAGCCGCGAGAACTGCTCCTCGATCTCCGGTTGATGGCGGTGCTTGCCGATACCGTACGGCGAGACGTTTTCGTTGCATTCCGGGAAATGTGACCCGCTGGAGAGTGCTCGTCCGGCGCCGCTTACTCCCGATTTGGCGTCAATCACGATTCCGCGGGGCCGAACCAGCCTGTTCTTGAGAAGCGGCGCCGCGCCGAGAATGGCAGATGTCGGATAGCAGCCCGCCACAGCCACCAGAGAGCATCCCTTCAACTTATTGCGGTTGAGCTCCGGGAGACCGTACACGGCCTGCTTCAGCAAATCGGGGTACTGGTGCTCCACTCCGTAAGCGGCGGAGTAACTCTGCGGGTCCGCGAATCGAAAATCGGCGCTGAGGTCAATGACCTTTATCCCTCTCTCGAGGAGCGGGCCGATAAACCCCATCGAGACCCTATGAGGAAGGCAGGCCATAACCACATCGCACTCGTCAAGAGACGAATCCGCCTCGAACTTCTCGACCACCAGCTCGAGCTTCTTGCTGAACCGGGGAAAGGCCTCCCATATCCTTTTCCCCACGAACTCCAGGGAGAACAATCGCGCGATCTCGACGTGGGGGTGGTTGAAAAGCAGCCGTGTAGCCTCCTCTCCGGTATAGCCGGTCGCCCCGAGTATGGCGACTTTTATCTTCTCTTCTCTATTTTCTCCAACGCTCTGGTCCATAGTAAACTATCTCCTAAGCACAGGTGTTCGTATATACGAGCATGTATTTCGGGCGCAAAACCCGGTCAATTTCTCCGCTTTCTCCTTTTCCCAAAAGTAGAATACGTCACCTGACTTACGAATCACAGCACCAAGCGCCGGGTGTGGCTGCATCTCCGTGGCATGCCCTGACGCCTCGTTTTCAACCTCTCCCGCCGCACGTTGACGCCGTACACGTGTCCACTCTGTCGCTCTGTCGTACAACAGAAAAGACCACGGCTTCCTTTTCGCCTGCCTTCAGCGGGCGCCGGACTTAGCCACCGGCTTCAGCCGGTGGTATCGGATAAACATTCTTCTTGTGACAGCCGGCTTCAGCCGGGCTTCTCGATCAAAGGATTCATCCAGATTGTGCCACCCAAATAGAGCCGCACCCCCAAGCGCCTCCCGCCCAACGCCTGCAATCTCGACTGGCAACGTTCCTAAAAGAAATGCTCGGAAACCTGGGTTGATGGTGTCGTCAGTTGAGCAACGCTCCCCGAATGTAAACCGCGACGCGAAGCCTCCCGCGTCACCACCGAGCCGCCCTCGTATTCTACGAAAGCCCCAAAAGTAATGTCAATCTAAAGCAAAAGGAGCAGAAGTACCGCTACTTCTGCTCCGGGAAATCTCATTAGTTGTCGCTTACTTTCAGACTCGCAAAAGCAGCAGCGCCCTACCTCTTCGAGAACTGGAACCTCGCCCTCGCACCCCGCTGTCCGTATTTCTTTCTCTCCTTCATGCGGGGGTCACGGGTGAGAAACCCCAGTCGCTTAAGCTGCTGCCTTAGTTCTTCCTCTGCGATTACCAAAGCCTTGGTGATGGCCTGGCGCAAGGCGCCCGCCTGGCCGGAAATCCCTCCGCCTTTCACCGTGGCCAGAACGTCGTACTTGGCGAGCCGCTCAACCGCCGTCAGAGGTTGTTTGGCAACCAACGGGAGCGTGCCCGCCCCGAAATACTCCTCAAGCGTTTTCCCGTTGACTGATATTTCGCCTTTGCCCTCGAGGAGACGCACCGTGGCTACTGCGGTTTTCCTTTTGCCTGTCGCTCTGTGAACTGTCGGCATCTCTGCCTCTGCCATACCTCTATTCCTATTTCTATCGCTCTATTTTCTATCCTACATTGCCGCCAGCGGGAAGTCAAGTTATAGAAAGAACTTCCGGTTTTTGGGCCTCGTGAGGGTGCTCCGAGCCTCGGTACACTTTTAGCTTCTTCAGAACCTTCCGTCCCAGCTTGTTCTTTGGAATCATCCTCCTTACAGCCAGCCGGATGATGCGCTCCGGGTGCCTCTCAAGCATGTCGGCGTACTTCGTCTCCTTAAGCCCTCCGGGGTAGCCGGAGTAACTTTGATAGACCTTCTGTTGGGCTTTTTTGCCTGTCACCGTCACCTTTTCGGCGTTGACCACAATGATAAAATCGCCCGCATCCACGTTAGGCGTATAGCACGGCTTGTGCTTGCCTCGCAGGACATCCGCGATCCTGCACGCCATCCTCCCGAGGATCTGCCCTTGCGCGTCAACGAGATACCATCGCCGCTTGATTTCGCTTTCTTTTGCCGCGTAAGTCTTCATGCCTTCTTCTCTGACCCTTGCGTACGATTGAGCAAAGTACGCAGCGTAAGAAAAATTTCCCGCCTTGTCAACAAAAATTTCCCCACAGGAGTCATACCTCAGTTACGGGCGGTGAGGGATTACTGCTCGGGGGACTTTTACCTCGCAGAGCCGAACGATGGGTCCGAGTGCCACCCCAACGGCCTGAGGAGCTTTGCCGGCGTCGCTCTAATGTAGAGGCGGCAGCCTGAAAAAATAAGGATGGTGCGCCAAGTAGGAATCGAACCTACAACCTACGGATTAAGAGTCCGCCGCTCTGCCTAGTTGAGCTATTGGCGCACGCCAAAACAAGCGCATGGAATACCGGCAGTTACGAGTCACGAATCGCGCGAACTCGGTGCATGTTCTGCCGTTTTGTAAAAGAGTTTGACAAGAAGCCTTAGCGCCAATTCCTCATAAGCACATACAGCGTCCGGAAAACAAATGAAGAATCTCAGAAACCGCTTCTCATCAGTTTTCATGCTTGTGCAAAATAACACAAAGCGTCGTATTTTATCAAGGAATTTCTCATGGGTTCTCGTATTCGCACACGGGGAAAGGTGTGCAGGACCGATCGCTCTGAAGGGCACAACCCGACCCGGCGCCTAAAAATCCCGGTGTCGGTGGATTCCCGTTGCTCTTGCAACGAGGCCCGCTATCCCGCCCGCAGGTGAGGACTTACATGTTCCCTATGGCATGGTCGTTGACCTTGCGCCGCCACTCTGGTAACGTTCCGTTTGGCGGCTCGGGAAGTGCTGGCACGCGCTCGCAGCTTGAGCGACAGCCCGTGAACGATGCGCCGCGCGCCGATGTGGCAGCTGGTTGTCTTCGGATGAGAGGTGTTTACATGACAAGCGAGAGTTTCCGGAAGATAAGGGGAGTGGTACTAAGTGCGGCAGTATTCCTTTCATCCTTCTTTGTGAGCATCCGCTTGGTGAATTGTGCGGTCGCGAGTCCGGGATCACATGAGGTCCCAGGAAAGACAGCACGCGCTACAAGCGGCCCAAACAGGGAAAACGGCGCCTCTTCCGAAATCGTCAAGCCCTCCGGCGAATCGCAGCAGCAAAAGGCGCCCGTTATTAAAAAGGTCGCCGAAAACACGTACCGCATTGGCGATGTAACCGTGAATACGAAGGAGCGCACGATAAGCTTTGGGGCGCGAGTAAATCTCAGGGAGGGCGTGCTGGAAGTCCTGCTCTGCACTGAGTACAGCAAAACGCACGAGAGTTTGCTCAGCACAAAAGTTGACCCGCTCCATTTGAACGTCTCGCTTCTCCTTCTCGGTCTGGAGGGAGGTCATGCCGTGAAATATCAGGGGGACCCGACCAAGCCTATCGGCAGCCCGGTGGAAATATGGCTCAAAGTCAAGGAGGGGGAGAGCGAGAGAGTCGTCAGGGCAGAGGATTGGGTTTATAACACCCACTGGAAGCGTCCGATGCTTCACACCAACTGGGTGTACGTGGGCTCCGTGCTGACCAAGGATGGATTCATGGCTCAACGGGAGGGGCAAATCGTTACGACCTTCCACGACCCCTTCACGCTCATAGACAATCCACTGCCAGGGAGCGGAGATGACACTGTTTACGTTCCGAATACAAAGCAGGTTCCTCCCCTCGGGACGCGAGTTACCGTGGTGATAAAGGCTGTCCCGCCTTCGCTGAAGCGCCGTTAATCACGGAGCTATTCTGGAGAGACGGCAGCCGTCGGCCTTGTCGAAATCCGCCTGTAGGTGGGGAGGTATCGGTAATAGACCTCGAGCATCAGGCAGCATAACGACGTCGAATAGACGGGGCCGTATTTCTCCTGGCTCTGGCTCGGATAGACCCAACTGCCATCTTTCTTCTGCCGTTCGGTCAGCATTTTGCTGAACCTCGGGTTCCAGTACTCCCAGCACTCAGGGTCAGCCGCCTGAAACATCGCTTGCGTGATGTAATACCACCCGTAAAGAACGTAGCCAACGCCCTTGGTCTTCTCCCAGTCCGCGGCGTAATTGTAATTTCCGGCGGCATCTTTCCCCTTCATTACTCGCAAGGCGGCCTTCACCTCGGAGTCCTCCCCATGACCGAGTAAATACAGTGAAAGAACGGACATCCCCGTCGTTCCCATGTTGGGCTTGTCGTTCGTGAAGAGGTTCCATTCGTTGCGGTCCGGTCCCCGGTAGCCGAACCCCGCCTTGGTCAGCGCTTTCTTTTTCTCCCCGCCAGCGTCGTATTGGTACTCCTTGCCGCCCGGAGTGAAGCAGCGTTTGAGATTCTTCACGGCCAGTTGCCTGGCGCCCTCAAGGGAACCATCCGCGAAGGTCCGGGAGTACCTGATGTCCGTCAGCCACGCCGCCTGCAGAGCCTGAATCTGCCAGCAGGAGACTGACGTGTCCCCGCCGGCCCAACGAACGGTCTCCTTCGTAGCGTCGTCCGCCTTCGTTTTGGCGTAGCCGTAGAACCATCCTCCCTCCTCGGTCTGAGCTTCGATGATAAGCTCCAGCGCCCTTTCGAGCACCGGCTTTATCGCACGGACCCTCGTCATGGCGTATGCTTCTGCGAGGGCATACGCGGCCATGCCGTGCTGGTATGCTCGGTACTTTTTTCCGGAGAGATAACCCTCCTCGTCCGCCTGCCCCAGGAGGAATTCGATCGCTGACCGTACTGTCGCACCGTACTTCGGCGACAACTGGGTCTCACCGTGGCCGAGAAAGCACAACAGCCCCAGCGCCGTCATGGAGGTTTTACGGACTCCATTTCCATCATCCCACGAGCCGTCCGCGTTGTGATTCGCCTTGAGCCATTCGAGCGCAAGCAAAACGGAATCCTCGGTTCGGGTGGAGCCCCCTTGTTTCGCCAGAGCGGCTGCTTTGGCGAGACGGCTTTTGTAAACAGCGGGAATCTTTTCCGGCTTCCGGGCAACCTCCTTTTCCATCGGCGGAAGCGTCAGCTCATCAATCCGAAACGTCACTTTCCGCTCCGTGACGTACGGTTCCGGCTCCGGCAGGTCGAAGGCGGGGACTTCCTTTGTCTCGGGCTCGAGGGGCAACGGCGAAATCGTCAGCTCTTCCTTCGCCGGCGGCAACGGTTCCTCCGCGAGGGGCACGACCTCTTCCGAGGAGGTGGCAATCGTCGCCGGAGCGGCAATGTCGAAGCTGGCAAGGTGTTTGGGGACTTCCTCCTCCGCAACCACCCACTGCGCGAGGTACAACACTGCTGCGGAATGAATCAGAATGGAGACCACGGCGTAGATGGGGACCTTGTCTCTTCCGAATATGCCCGCCGCCGCCAGGCTCATCAACGCCACGCGAACGATCCCCCCCGTCATGTGCACAAGGTCGGCACTTTGCCCCTGCCGCGCGACCCGTAGCACCAGAAACGAAGCCTGCGTCAGAAATCCTGCCGAAATGATAATACCCAGAACGAAGAAATGAACGTAGAGGTTAGGGTTGGCGCGATGGCACGCCGGACAGACAAGGCGCCCCCGCCGCCACCCACGGCTTCCCAGGCTGAAGGTTTCTCGACATCGCAAGCAGCGCACGCCTCCGCCGAGTTGCCCGACAAGACTCTCGGGCGCCTCCCCGCCCCGCGAGGCTGCTGTCATCTTATCGGCGACGATGAAAAGCCATATCAGGTACCCCGCGCCGGCCCCGCCCGCGAGCCCGGCCAGCGCGATGCGATACCACGGCGGTAAGCTGCTTATCCTCATCAACAGGGCGATGCCGTTGAGAAATACAATTCCGATGAGCACCCGAAGCCATCTCGCGCCATATCTTCGGGCAAGAACATCGCCGTTGGACATCGGCTCGCCTCCCTTACGGCACAGGCCGTCTGCGGCGCAATCTTGCGTCAACCTTCGCAGAAATGTTTCCGAGCCTCTTTCGCAGCATTATCGCCGTTTCCCCGGCGGAACGATTGTCACGTTGACTCCGGCGAGATTACATTGGTCAAAGACTTTTATCACGTCACCCTGAAGCACGTCCGATTCCCCATCAATAAATACATACTGGTCAGGGTCGTACTCAACGATCTCTTTGAGCCTGGAAACGAATGCTTTCTCGCTCATACGCTTGCCGTTGACGAGGAGCCTCCCCTTTTGTACCTTCACGATGATTTGTTTCGGCTTGCTTTTCGGCTTCTCCAATTGGAGCCTGGGCAGATTGGCTTCGAGCTTACCCTCAAACCGGCCGATGCTCGTCGCCGATAGAAAAAAAATCAGCAGCAGAAACACCACATCCACCATAGGCGCTAGCTGAAACTCCACGTCTTCAGAATCCCGCTGGCGTCTCCCGAAAGCCACTTCTTCTCTCCGGTGAGGGTTTTTCGCGTGCCGTCCGTCGGGGGCGGCATTCTCTCTCTATTCTTTCCTTTCGACGGCGAATGAGATCCGCGTAAGGCCTGCCCTTGCGCACGCGCTTATCACATCCTTCGTACGCCCGTAGCGAGCGGCTCTATCGGCTCTTACAATGACCTCGAAGGTATCTCCGTATCTTGCGACGAGGTTCCGCAAAAACGTTTCCACCTGCCCGGGAAAGAAAGGTATCTGATTGATCTTGACGTTTCCGCTTCCGCTGATGTTGATGAGGAGAGTGGACTTCTGCTTCTCGATTTTCTTCCAGGACTTAGCCGCTGCGAGTTGCAGATCGTCCTCGCTCTCCAGGCGGTCGAATGTGCTGACGCAGATGAAGAATATCAGGAGGAGAAAAATGATATCAATCATCGGCGCCATCTGGAACGCGACCCGCAATCCGCCATATCTTCGCTGTCGCATCGCAGTTGTCTCCTCTCAATTCTGCTCTCGTCGCTGCTAAAGGGAGCCCACGGTCAGCGCACAGGTCTCACGCAGCCCACCGCAGAAGGAAAAAGCCAAATACAGCAAGATAAAGCACCAGGTCAAATGCGCCCACGAGCGCGGCTATGGCGCCTTTCCACATGGGTGTCGCCTGGGGGCTGCTGGCGGCCTCTTTCCGTGCTCGAAGACCCTTTCTCATGGCGAGGGGGCCGAGGATGAATCCGAGGAAGAACACGCCGATAATCGCTTCTCCCAGGGCCTCTTCCATTGCCACCCGCAGTCTCATCGGGAACAGGTTGCCCTGGGGCCTCGTCGAGGATTGCCCTGGGCGCCACCCCACGAGTGCCCTCGCCCCCGATTCCATCGCCAGAAGGATTCTGTTGCCGCGCGACCTGAAGTAGAAGTAAAGGAACATCGTCGGTATCCCCACGATCAAGCCGGCGGCGGTGGTGATGAGCGCCTGCGAGATTCCTTTTGCCAGGAGTTGCGGTCTCCCCAGACCTGCCTGGAAAGCGACGGTGTTGAACGCTCTTATCATCCCGAAGACTGTACCCATGAGTCCGAGCATGGGAGCGATGGTGGCGAAAATCGAAAGATAATTCGCCCGGTGAAACAAAGCCTCCCCCTCGACTTCGCCCGCCGCCGCGACGGCTTCCAGACGTTTTTCTGCGCTTTCGCCCGCTGAAACCGCCGTCCGGACGATGTTGGAAAGGGGACCAGTGTTTTCATCGCAATGGCGCACCACGCCCTCCACATCTCCCTTCCCCACGTGGCGTTCCAGTTCGGAAACGAACGAGCCGGGAATCATCCTGTTGATGCTGATGGAGAAGAAGCCCTCGATGGCCAATGACAGCGCCACTACCGACAGAACGATAATCGCTATCATCACCGCGCCCCCTGCTTGCATCATTTGCCAAAGGGTCAATCTCATCCCCTCTTCTTTTGGGGGAGCTTCTTCCGTGGGTGCGGCTTTCTCGGTGGTCTCTGAGGGCGGAGTCGGTGCGGGGCTGACGCCTTCCGTGGGGGGGCCTTCCATCGAGGGCGGCACCGCGCCGCCCAGCTCCTCGGCGCCGGCTTCCTCCGCAGCAATCTGTCTTGTCAGCTCACTCACAACCAAAAAAACCGCACAAACCGCCACCGCAACAATGAGAAGAGATTTGCAATTCACTATCACCCTCCTGCCGTCGCTGGAGACTTTTCCCCGGCCGAAGACTCACTCCTTGACGCTCCGCCGGTCAATTGCTGGTATCGCAGTTGCGCCTGCTTGGCAAAATCGCTCTGCGGAAACTTGTTCATCAGGTCAAGATAATATTTCTTAGCTCTATGGAAGAACCTCGCTGCGACCTCCGGGGATTTTTCGTCCCCGGCCATTTTCTCGAAGCAATCACCTGCCCTGAACATGGACTCGGCCACGGGCGCTTTGGGGAAATTCTGGTACAGGATCGCCACCCTGAGATAATTCAGCAGCGCCTCCTTATACATTCTTCTTCCGTAGAAGATATTTCCTATATTGCGGAGAGACATTGCCGTAAGCTCGTCATCCGATTCCGCTATCACCCCTTCGTACAATTCCACCGCCCGGCCCACCTTTTTCTTGACCTCGCACGCGTGCGCCAGAGAGAACTTGACCGGTCTGCTCTCAGGGTAGGTCGGATATTCTTCGAGGAGGTTGGAGTAGCTTTCTATTGCCGCCCCCACTTCCCCCATCTGCAATTGACACTTCCCCATTCCGTCCAGAGAAGCCGCTCCCCACCCCAGCCCCCGATACTTCCCGTGGACATCAGTGTACAGCTTCAACGCCCTGGCGTACTCTCCTTGCAAATAGCTTTGTTTCGCCAGAGTTTGTTCCGGCGGCTCGGGACATGTCGCAGAAAGATACTGTTCTTTCTTATAGGTCTGTTCTCCATAAGCCCCGGTGAGGGTTATCGTGCCGTCCTCCGTGATATCCTTGAGAACTCCGGCGACCCGGTGCTTGTCAGGCGTGTTCGTGACCAGGGTCACCTCGAGGCACTCTGCCTCCCTGTGCGCAAAAATGACGAGGGCGATTGCCGCCACAGCCAGAATCATCCACGAGAGTCGAAGCGCGCCAGCTCTTGAACGTCTTCGGCCAACTTTTTCTCGACCTCTCATCGGCCCTCTCGCTCCTTCAAATTGACACCTTTTCGCGCAGCTCGTTTAGCGTTTGCGGAGGCTTCGCCTTCTCAGCGAACCACGGCCCTTCCGCATAAGCAAGCCGTTCCGTTCGCCCGGAGGCTCTTCTCGCTTCCGACGTCTCCGCACACAGATTAGTTTAGAAGACGCGCCCCCCGTTTTCAACCTAAATCGTGCCTTGGCGGGTAATCCCTCAGTCTCGGGCGGATAGCCGGCCGAGGCGGAGGAGGCAAGAATGGAACAGCAGATTAACGCAAAGGCGCAGGGGCGCAGAGAGGAGAATGAGAAGGACTCCATCGTCGGCTGTCGTTCCATAGGCATCTTGCCCATGATTGCCAGGTGCAGCTCAGTGTTGCCGTCTATGTAACGCTGGCGTCTCGCCGGCAGTCCCGAGGGCGTCCCGCCCTCGGCAGGGGCAGGGGAGTTCCCCGACATGCCCCGCGGAACGCGGGGCGGCACAGGACGCAGGCGGTACGTGTGCCTCTCTGCGTGCCCTGCGCACTCTGCGGTCTCACCCTCAGCCGCCGCTAACTGAGGCATTACGCCCAGACTTCTGCCTCCCTTGCATGTCGCTCAAGAAGGGCGTACAATAATGAAAAGTGGCACGAGGCGTTCCCTAATGAGTCGCATACGTCGCCAAGCAAGAAATAAGGACTTTCCATGACGACCTTATCTATGACCTTGCAAAGAACCAGAATCTGGATAACAGCGGCGAGGCTTCCCTTTCTGACGGCGACGTTTGTGCCGGTGGTCCTCGGGACGGCAATCGCCTGGCATCGGACGGGATCGTTTAATCCGGTGTACTTCGCGGTGGTGCTGGCGACGGTCGCCCTGGTGCATATCGGGACAAACTTGAGCAACGACTACTATGACCACCTCAGCGGGAACGATGAGGTGAATCTGAAGTTTTCCCCATTCAGCGGCGGCAGCCGGGTCATTCAGAACGGGCAAATCGCTGCCGGGCATATCCTTTTCGCGGCTCTGTTATGCTTTGGGGCGGCGATGCTTCTGGGAGTGCACCTGTTGCTGGCGACAGGAAAGTTGGCGATAGTGCTCTTCGGCTTGACCGGGATTCTCTGCGGGTTTTTCTACACGGCTTCGCCGGCGAGAATCGGATACCACGCCCTCGGGGAGCTGGCGGTGGGATTCGGCTTCGGTCCCCTGACGCTCATAGGCTCGTACTGGATTCAGACCTTTTCGTTCGACCGGGTCGCGACATTGGCGTCCGTGCCCGTAGGCATTCTCATCATGCTGGTGCTGCTGATAAATGAGTTTCCCGACTACGAGGCGGATAAGGCTGTGGGAAAGAGGACATTGGCGGTGCTGCTCGGCAGGCGGAAAGCAGTTGGTCTCTATCTCTCATTGCTCGTGCTGGCGTACATTTTTATCATTGCGATGGTGGTTGCGCGAGTCTTCCCCATTTTCTGTTTAGGGGCGCTGCTGACCGCTCCCCTCGGTTATAAAGCCATCGCGGTTTCCAGACGCTGCTATGCAAGCCACCCGCAGCTTCTCCCGGCAAACGCCGCGACCATCGCTCTACACTTCCTTATCGGCACGTGCCTGACAGCAGGATTTCTGTTAAGCAGGCTGCTCGCGTCCGCGGTTTGAAGCTTCTTCGAAGACGGAACCTTCCGCAGGGCTGTGCTTCCTTGACTTGACCTCACTTCCCAGCGTACCCTGCTGCTCTCCTCCAGCCTCTGGTCTCACTCGGATTGCCGACTCGCTTGCTGCATGTCGCCTGCGAGCACCTCGTAGGCGACCGGAAAACCCTCCCGCGCACCACCCGCTCGCAGCCTGGCCGCTTATCTCGCGAAATGTCAAAAGAATGCCCTTTCACACAACACCATACGTCACCGTATTTGCGAGCTGATGTACCGAGGCATTACGCTGCGCTCACGTCGGACCCGGTTGCGCGGTCAGCCGGAGCGAAGTCTCAACACACGCCGAGGACGCGGGGAACGGAGCGAAGGTCTGCGACGATGTGATCGGGCTTGATTTCGGATGCCGGGTGGTCTTCAGGATTGTACCAGACGGTGGTCATGCCGAGGGAGGCGGCGCCGGCTATGTCAACCTCGAGGTTATCGCCCACCATGGCCGATTGAGCGGCTTCCGCGTGCAAAAGGGCGAGAACCGCCTTGTAGGTCAAGCTGTTCGGCTTGCGGTAAGCGACTTCAGAGGAGCAGACGATGGCGTCGAAGAAATCGAGGATTCCGAACTCTTCCATGAGAAGTTGAATGGTTTTGCGCGAAAGAACGGTGTTCGAGAGGAGGCCCATCCTGACGCCGCTGCTGCGGAGCTGGCGGAGACATTCCACCGCGCCATCCTCGACTCGCGGCTCGTGTTGCCGAAGCCAGCACCGAAAGGCAATTTCGTCGGGATCCCCTTCGAGGCGTATGCCGAGGGACGCTTGAAGGAGGTTGAGGTATTGGGTCAACTGAAAATCGAGCCCGCTGCGCTCTCTTCGCTCGAGCATATCTCGAAATACTCTCTCGTCGAACTCTTTCAGCTCTTCTTCTCCCGGGCTATCGGAAGCGGTGGCACGGGAAAGGAGGAAACGGCGGGCTTGCTCGGGATAGAAAGCGGTCTCTTTGATAAGAGTGCCGCCCAGATCGAAAACTGCCGTTGAGATTGACATCGCTCTTCTGCTCTCCTAACTCTCTGTGTCCTCTGTGGTGATACTGAGAATGCAGGTCCCTCTGGTGAAGCATGGGCCGCCATTCGGCCCCACCCGGACGAAGGAATTTCCCCTACTCATCAAAAGTTGTGCGGAGAATCACTCGCCTGCGTTCTTCTTCGAAGACCGGGTATCCCACGACCTGGCACGACGGGAAAGGCGTTCTCTGGAGCTTCCCCGTGCGAAAGACCCGCTCCGCGACCTCCTCCTCCTCCCGCGACAGTTTCCGGGGGACGTAGTAAGGATAGCTCGATTTCCTTCTGGTGACTCGCCCGTCATCGAGGATAGTGATGATGGCTTCTGAAAAGTTCAGCGTTCTCAGGGCGACGGCTTCCCACGATGGGGTTGAGAAGACTTTCTTCAACTGGGCGATGTCAAAGCGGGTCGTGAGACATTCTTCCCGAAACCATTCGGTGGGCATGAGGAGGAATGATGCGCCGAGGTTCGCCCTGCGATGACATTCACGCGGGTCGTCGAGAACCTTTTTCAGTTGCAGCTCCATTATCTCGTGAGCGAGGGCGAAATTTTTCCTCTCGGGTCGGTCTCTGCGTTTCACCTCGACATGCTGACGCCCTCGCCGCCGAAAGCTCTGTCCTCGTCTTCCCCTCAGCTCCGCCTCGTCGTAAACGATGCCGAGCTTATCCGCGATTTCTTTTGCGTGGACGGGCGGGCGGTCTATCCGGCACGCGGCAAGCAGCTCTCTTACCACGCCGTCGAGGAGCTCGGCAATTTCTTCGAAATCTTCGTTCATTTCCGGTTCCTCATGGGGCTTCGCGCCACGGTCCCGACTGGGCGATGACATAAAGGCGATTCGCGTAGAAACGGCTTCCAGCCGTTTTCAAACAAAGCGGCAAGATGCCGCTTCTACCCCGCGTTTCGCGGGGCGCCCGTGAGACGAGGGCCCCGAGAAGGTGGAAACCGCGCCGTCGGCGCGGCCACACAGGCGAGGCGAGGATTGCGTTGCCTTGACTCTCCGCCTTCTCTGAGTTCCTTACGGTTTCGGCCTGAAGCTCAGCGTTTCTTGAGCTGATCCATTGCCACGGCAAAGATGATGACTCCTCCCACGGCGACGTATTGCCACTCCGCAGGGATCCAGAAGAGCAGCAGCGCACAGGGAATGATTCCCAGAATAGCTGCCCCGATGACCGTTCCGAGGACACTCCCTTCGCCCCCCATGAGGCTCGTGCCGCCGACGATGACCGCGGCTATGACGCTCAGTTCCGAACCCAAACCGGCGGTGGGCTGCGCCGTGTTGGAACGAGACGCGAGAACCATCCCCCCGAGGCCCGCGAGAAAACCGGTGATCGTGTAAACAATTATCTTCACCCGGTCCACTCTGATTCCCGACAGCTTTGCTGCCTCCTCGTTTCCCCCGATGGCGTAGATGTAGCGGCCGGTCGTCGTGTGGCGAAGGAAAACGGAGCCGCCCGCTGCCACCCCGGCCATAATCCACACCGGCACCGGCACGCCGAGCCACCAGCCCCATCCGAGGAAATTCACCAACTGCGACGGCAAAATGGAGTACGTGGATCTCGTGATGATGTAGGTCATTCCCCTGGCAATCCCCATCATTCCCAGCGTGGCGATGAATGGGGGGACCTTCAGCTTGGTTATAGTCAGGCCGCTCAGAAGGCCGCAGCCTGCCCCGATGAGCAAGCCCAAAGCCACCGCCAGCCACACGTTCGTCCCATGCTCGACGAGCTTTCCCATGGAACAGGCGGCGAGCGCCAGCACCGACCCCACGGAAAGGTCAATCCCCGCTGTGATAATGACCATAGTCATGCCCACGGCAATGATGGCGATCCAGGAGAACTGTCTGGCTACCATCAGTTGCATCTCCAATTCCCTGAACCGGGGCTTCTGAGCCCCCAGGAAAATGAAAACCGCGAGCAGGAACAGGAAGATGCCGAACTCTCTCGCCCGAACCACTCGCCGCAGTATTGATAGAGGTTTCGTGCGTAATCTCTCAACCATCGCGAACCTATTTTCCTTGATAGATCAGCCGCCAGTGGCAGCCATCATGATTGTGTCCTGGGTGGACTCCGCTCTGGTGAGGCGGGCGGTGATCCGGCCCTCGTGCAGGACGATAATCCTATCGCTCATGGCCATGATTTCCGGAAGTTCCGACGAGATCATGATTATCCCGACGCCATCGCCCGCCAGCCTGCACATCAGCGAGTGAATGGCGGCTTTCGCGCCGACGTCAATGCCTCTGGTAGGCTCGTCGAGAATCAACACTTTCGGCTTGACTCCCAACCACTTCGCGATAACGACCTTTTGCTGGTTCCCGCCGCTGAGGTTCGCCACCTTTTGCTCGACGGAGGGCGTTCTAATATCGAGTTCCTGAATGTGCTGAGCGGCGCTTTTCCTTTCGGTGGACTTGTTCACGAAGCCGCCTGTCGCAAAATCTCTCAGATATGCCAGCGTGATGTTTTCTCTGACAGCCATGGATAGAATGAGCGCTTGAAGTTTCCTGTCCTCCGGCACCAACCCCAGCCCGCTGTGAATGGCGTCGAGAGGGCTTTTGATGACGACCTTTTGCCCTTCGATAGTGACGTCGCCGGAATCCCGGGGGTCAATCCCGAAAATTGCACGGGCGATCTCAGTCCTCCCCGCCCCCATGAGTCCCGCGATGCCCAGGATTTCCCCCTTTCCGACCGAAAAGGAAATGTCGGAAAAGGCGCCTTTCCGCGAGAACCCCTCCACTCGCATGACCTCCTCGCCGATGGGAACCGGCTGTTTGGGAAAGAGATTGAGGGAGCGGCCCACCATCATCTGGACGACTTTCTCTTTGGAGGCTTCGGCGATGCTCAGGTCGCCGACGTGCTTCCCATCCCTAAGAACCGTCACCCGGTCCGCAACCTGAAAGACCTCCTCGAGCCTGTGGGTTATGAAGATGATAGCTACGCCTTTTTGCTTGAGGGTGGCGATGATGTCGAAAAGAGTTTGGACTTCGTGCTCCGAAAGGGCGGAGGTGGGTTCGTCCATCGCCACGATTTTCGCGTCGGAGGAGGCTGCCCTCGCTATCTCAACCATTTGCTGGCGGGCGACGTCCAGGTCACCAAGTCGAGTCAGGGGGTCAAAACTCGCGCCGATAGTGTCGAGGGCGGACCGCGCATCCTGCCGAAGGCGGGGCCAGTTGACCAGCGGGATTCTCCGCCGCCTCGGAATCCGGCTGATGAATATATTCTCGGCGACGCTCATGTTTGGGAAGAGACTCAGCTCCTGATGGATGGCAACGATGCCCAGGGCCTTGGCGTCCTGGGGCGAACGGATATTCACTCTTTTTCCGCGAATGAAGATTTCCCCTTCATCAGCTTGATGCGCCCCGTACAATATCCTTATTAGCGTGGACTTGCCGGCGCCGTTCTCGCCGACGAGTCCGAGAACTTCCCCGGGACGAATGGTCAAACTGACCCCCTCCAGAGCCTGAACGCCCGGAAAAGCCTTGCTTATGTTTCTCATCTCCGCCGCCGGAACAGTTGCACCCGTCTCGACCGCTGGCGGTTTCTTTGCTGCGTCTGAGGTCATCTGCACGTCACTATTTCTGCTCGGTCGCCTCAAGGTTATCTTTAGTGATGACTACCACGCCCGTGTCCATGATTTTCTTCTTGGGGGGATTTCCTTTCCGGGCCTCTATGAGAACCTTGATGGCTTGATAGCCCATATCGAAAGGACGTTGAGCTACGGTCGCCTGAATGACCCCTTCTTTGATGTACTCCCTACATTCCGGCGTGTCATCGAATCCCACAACTTTCACCTTCCCGACCTTACCGGCGGCTTTCACCGCGCGAGCCGCCCCCGGCCCTCCCGGGGCGGACACTCCGAAGAAACCGCCGAGGTTCGGATGAGACAGAAGTAGGTTCTCCGCAATGGCTGTCGCTTTCTCCGAATCGTCATCGTCCGCTTCCGGGGGCAAGGTTTTTATATCCGGATACTTCTCCAGCGCGGCTTTGAACCCTTTGATTCTCAGATTGAGGTTCAGGGCACCCAGCCCGCCGGTGAGAATGGCGACCTCTCCTTTTCCATTCATATACTTTGCCAGCGTCTCGCCGGCGACTCTCCCTGCACCCTCATTATCGGTCCCGATGTAGGCGATTCGCTTGCTGTCCGGCGCGTCGGAATCGAATGTCACCACCGGCACCCCCTGCTCTATGGCGCGATTGATGACCTGGATGACCGCCGTCGGGTCGTTCGGCGAGATGGCTATCCCCGCCGCCCCCTGAAGGAGGAGGTTCTCGATAATATCTATCTGCTGGCCGATGTCGGTCGTCGTCGGGCCGGTGAAAACGGGCTTCACCTTCTCCTCGTCAGCGGCTTTTTGCATCCCTCTCCGGCAAGCCTCCCAGTAAATCTGCCCGATGGATTTCGGGACAAGGGCATATACGGGCCTCTTCTCCTTCTTCCCGCACCCGCTCATTACAAGCCCGAGCAAAACAGCCACGCCGCAAAACAATAGGACGCTCACTTTCCAATTTCGCCGAACAAATGCACTCATGGTCTATACCTCCTCTTCTTGCCTCTTGCTGCGAAAGGCGCCACAGCGGCGTCGCGCACTCGCAGCGACACGCTTCCTTTCCCCGTCGGGTGGCCCTCACAATCATCATCCGAGCTCCCCGCCGGTTACCGGCATGGTAGCAAAAACCTTCTCCCAGTAAAACCCAATTTGCTCGCGACGGAAATGGCGTGTTGTGGCGCATGACTTCCTGGACTGCTTGGGGTCCCAGGGCCCCTCGTATTTGAGGATGTGGTCGCCCCCAACGCGGTAAGGAAACCGGCCCATCGGAGGTTCAACCAAGAACCCTGTTAGACGATGGGTTTATTGAGCTTAGTGAAGTGCGAAATCGAGAAGCCCGGCTGAAGCCGGCTCTCACGGAAAAAACATGGCGTATGCGATGACCACCGGCTGAAGCCGGTGTCTAATAATTGGTGCCGGCTAAAGCCCGGCAATTATGCGATTCTGGTTGACCCCATCGCTCTCTCCCGGTCTGTTTTGAGCGTGGTGCCGGCTAAAGCCCGGCAATTATGCGATTCTCGTTGTTCTAATTGCTCTCTTCCGGTTTCCTCTGATCGCGGTACCCGTGAAACGCCGGCAAGAGTACGACTCCCCAACCTATGGCACAAACGCGGCCTGCGAGAACAATAAAACACAGCCGCCTGACGTGCTGACCAAACACAGCCGCACCCTCCGGGTTGGACGCCGCCCATCATTTCTCGGTATCGCCGAGCAAAATCCGGCGGAGGGAGAAGATTTCAGGGTCTATGGGCACGTTTTGGCGCCAGCCGCTTGTCAGCCCGAGCTTATCCATGATTTCTTTGGCGTGGGCGTATTCCGCGCGAGTTATTTTGCGGTTAAGCTCCGGAAACTCGCTCGCCCTGTACTGCGGGAAATACTGGCTCATGAGGCTGATATAGCTTCTGCGGGAGACCTTTTCGGCGATGAAGCGGAGGACAGTCTCGCTCCCCGCAATGTCATTTGGAAGAACCAGATGGCGAATCAGAACTCCCCGCACGGCGACTCCACGAGAATCCATCCGGAGGTCTCCCACCTGCCGGTGCATCTCCAGCAGAGCCTCTCGGTTGATTCGCGGGTAATCGGGCGCGGACGAATACTTCTTCGCGCTTTCGCCGTCTCCGTATTTCATATCCGGCATGTAGATGTCAACGATTCCGTCCCAGAGCTTCAGCATCTCGAGGGACTCATAGCCGCCGCAGTTATAGACGGTAGGAATGTCAAGCCCCTTTTCGTACGCCCTGAGGAGCGCTGCCATAATCTGTGGCCCGAAATGGGTCGGCGTTACCAGGTTGATATTGTGGGCGCCTTTTTTCTGGAGCGCGAGCATGGCGTCCGCCAGTTCCTTCTCCGAGACCACATAGCCCTGTCTCTGATGGCTTATCGTGTAATTCTGGCAGAAAACGCACTTCAGGCTGCACGAGGAGAAGAATATCGTTCCCGAACCTCGCCAGCCCGAGATTGGCGGCTCCTCCCCGAAATGGAGCGATGCCGTGGAAATGAGGAGCTCTCTGCCGACGCGGCAGACCCCTCCTTCTCCCTCCAGGCGGTCGGCGCCGCAATTCCTCGGGCAGACGGAGCACTTCCGGAGAAGCGAAAACGCCTTCTCCACCCTCTCCTTCAATAGACTGATTTTGTTCTCAACGCCGCTCATGCCTGCCTCAACTGGGGCGCGGGCGCCAGGCCCGCATCTGCGACCTCCGCGCTCTCCGCCGCGAGTTTTTTTCCCTTAGTGCTGCAATTCATAAATTCGGTGACGTATCTTTTCTGACGGGATAACAGGATGAACGGGATTTTTGGAATCCTGTTTATCCCTGCGAAAGGTCCTTGACCTTTCGCTTTACTTCAACTTTCCGTTCTCC
>CAZXGF010000030.1:0-66633 GCA_964640185.1 uncultured Verrucomicrobiota bacterium
CCACCTCTCAAATGCCTTCCCGCCTCGCCCATCGCTGGCCTGTTCCCCAGAGCTGCGCACCCCGAAAAAACGTTGACTTCCCGCGAGGATTGGGGTATAAGTTAACAAATGGGCTTCGTGTCAGTCAGGCTGTGAGCTTTCGAAGTTGGCCAGTTCGTTTCAAGGAGGTACCGGAAATGAGAGCGTTCAATGAGCAAGCCTGCGGGGTGGTTTTCGTTATTCTCATTGGTTTGGCGGTAGGAGCGTGCGGCGCGGAGGTCGTGCCGACCGAAAACAGCGACGCAACGGGGATACAAAAGTTGGAGCTATCCTCCTACTATGATGCTCGCCCCACATCGGTGGCGCCCAATGCCCCTTCCTATTCGCTCCCCATTCAGCTCGGGCAGACGTCCAATGCTCAGGACCTTCGCGGTTATTTTGGGCTGGACGATAACGCCATAGAGGCCATCGAGCGCAACGGCTTTGTGGTTGTGGAAGCGAGGGACGCCTCGGGGGAGAAGTACGAAGGCATGGCGCAACCTTACGTGGACTTGAAGGAGAACGGAATACCGATTTTTGTGACGCCGGATTCGCTGCTCCATCTGTATCACGTTCAGTTCGATGAGATTCTGAAGTGCGTCGAGGAAAATGAGTTCTTCGCGAGCCTTGTGCTGATGTCCGACGCTTTATTCGAGAAATCGCTCGCCCAGTACGATTCCTTCTCCGGAGACCTCAAGGAAGCCGCGAGGCGAAACGTCGCCTATTTCACTGTGGCGATGAAGCTTCTCGGCGAGAAGGTCAGCGTTCCCGAGTCCGTTTCCGAGGAGGTGAATGGCGAGCTGGAGAATATCGGGGCGCATGCCGGATTTAGCCCCAGCCCGATTTTCATCTACGAGGAGGACTACTCGCAGTACGTTCCCAGGGGCCACTACACTCGAAGCGAGACGCTCAAGAAATTCTTCAAGGCGATGATGTGGTACGGGAGGATGGCTTTCCTTCTGAAGGGAAGCGAGCCATGGGGACCTCTCGACGAAGCGCTGATTTCGGTAGAGGACGCGAGGATTCAAACCATCCAGGCTTCGCTCATAACTCTCGCCCTGGATAGCCTCCGGGCGGAAGAGAAGCCTATCGCCGACATCTGGAATCGGATTTATGCGGTAACCGCTTTCTTCGTAGGTCTCGCGGATGACCTGACGCCGTACGAGTACAAGGAATCCATTACGAAGGTCTTCGGCTCGCCGGTGAATGTGGAGGAGTTCAATGACGAAGAGAAGATGTACGACTTGAAGGTAGAACTGGCTCTGCTGCGAAGTCCGAAAATCTATGGCGGAACAGGGAATTGCGGTGTTACTCCGCCGGTTACGCCGGAGACATTGAAGGAGATTTTGGAAAAGACCAAGGGGCTGAGGTTCATGGGGCAGCGGTTCATTCCGGATTCGTACATGTTTCAGAACCTCGTTTTCCCTGTGGTTCTGGACTACACAGGGTCCGGGCATCCCTTCACGCTGGAGTTTACTGGGGGCCGGTTGTCGAGATGTTTCCCGAGGGGATTGGACGTGATGGCAGTCCTCGGCTCGGATGAGGCACTGACTATTCTGGAACGGGAGGGCGACACGGAGTACATCAACTATGATAAATCCCTGAATGACCTGATTGGCATCTTCGAGTCGTTCACGGAGGAGGACTGGAACAAGAACCTCTACTGGAGCTGGCTCTATACGCTGAAATCGCTTTTGGGCAGTTACGGTCAGGGGTATCCGGCGTTCATGCAGGGCGCCGCCTGGCAGGATAAGGAGCTCAACACCGCCCTCGCGTCCTGGACGGAATTGAGGCACGACACGATTCTTTACGCAAAGCAGAGCTATACCCCGTGGGAAAAAGGTCCTCCGCCGGCTCGGGACCCGGGATATGCGGAGCCTGTGCCCGAGTTTTACAACCGCCTTCTGGCTTTGACGCGGATGACGAGAGTCGGGCTTGCGGATATGAACGTCCTGGACGCGGCGCAGGAGAGCAGGCTGGTCGGGTTGGAGGAAGTGCTGAGCCGCTTGGCGAACATATCCATAGATGAACTGGAGGGAAACGAACTCAGCGACGGCGACTGCGAGTACATACAGAACATCGGGGCAACTCTGACGCCGCTTATCGAAGGACTTTCGGACGAGAAAGGTGCGAAAACCACGCTGGTTGCTGATGTTCATACGAATACGAGCACAAGCCAGGTCCTGGAAGAAGGGGTCGGCTACGTCAAGTTCATCGTTGTCGCTTACCCGATTCTGGACGGGAGAATCGTTCTCGGTGCAGGCCCCGTTTTCTCCTACTACGAGTTCAAGTGGCCAATGGACGACAGGCTGACAGACGAGAAATGGACGCAGATGCTGGAGAACGGCGAGCAGCCGGCGCAGCCCGATTGGGTCAGGAGTTTCGTGCAGCCCGTAACGTTTTCCCTTCCGAAAGATGACGACACAGATTGCGACCAGCTTCCCGATTCCTGGGAGAGATCAAGCTGGGGCAGTATAGGCGCGGTCAACGATCCTAAAGGCGACCAGGATGGCGACGGCTTTACGAATGAACAGGAATATCTCGCCGAAACGGACCCGGACGATGCTGACTCGTCCCTGCGAGTGCTGACTATCCTGCCAGAGGGGTCCTCCGGCGACCTTCTTCGCTGGAGCAGCGTTGACGGAAGGCGTTACCGCGTTTCCTATTCGGACGATCTGCGGACATGGTATCTGGTGGGGACGCCAGTCACCGCTCAGGGCGTAACCGCGGATGTGTCGGCTTCGTGGGCGGCTTTTCCCAAGCGGCGTTTCTACCGTGTTAACATCATCCCATAGAGCGGTTTTGGCAAGGACTTGCCTCTGAGGTTCTTTCTGCGGCGCCATCCCACGCGCGAGGCTCGCCCAGTTGCGTGCCGCGCAAAATTCTTGACCGGCTGATGCGAGGATAGTAAGTTTGCGTCGTCTGTCGGCGGGCGGGCGGATGTGCCGCACCCCCCGCTGCGAACCGGTCCTGAAGTGTGACGAAGCATGGCGGGGCCGCGCACATTCTAACGGCGCCTATGGGGAAGGTCAGGGCCTCGCGGTTCGCGCATCTCCCAGAGAACCAACAAAGCAACTAACTTGAAAGGGAAACTCGATGAGAACTTTGCTTTCGGTATCCGTTTGCTTGTGCCTCGTGGGCGTTTCGGGATTCGCGGCGGAGCGGGTCACCGTCGGATCGCTGGTTCGGGAGATGGTGGATTTCGTGCGTCTGGCGGATTTTCCCGACCCCTCTTATAAGACGGTTCAGTTTTCGAGCTACGACCGTCGCTCAAAAGCTCCCAACACACCAGGATGGTACGCCAACAGCGACGGCTTCGGCCGGGAGCCTATTCCCGGCTTCCAGCGTGTAATCCAGCCAGCCGGGGCGGACGGCGTCGGGGAGTACTTGATGGCGGAGGTGAACGGCCCCGGCGCGATCGTTCGCGGCTGGACAGCCAGCATCGGCGGAGAACTGCGGGTTTTCCTCGATGGCGGCGAAAAGCCGGTGTTCGACGGCCCCGCCAGCGTATTTCTCCTCGACAGATACGCTTATTACGCCCAGCAAATGGGGCTTCCGCTCGAGGGCGTCGGCGACGCATTTCATCAACGTGATGCGGATTATTTTCCCATCCCTTTTGCGAAGGGCTGCCGCATCGTATGGAAGGGCAAGCTGACGGACCTGCATTTCTATCAAATCCAAGTTCGAGAGTACGCCTCTGGAACGGTGGTGCGAACGTTTAAGCCTGCGGACGTTAAGAGATACGCGAAGGAAATCAACCGAGCCGTCTCGATTCTTCAGAATCCATCCGGCGTCCTCGAGGGAGTTTCGGTAAAAGAGAGGAGCGCAGTTGAGCTTGACGTTGGAGCCGGGAAACGAGTGGAGGCGCTGAAAAGCGACCGGGGGCCGGGCGTCATTCGAATGTTTGCCTTGAACGTAAAGGGGCCCGATCTGAGAAGCGCTCTGCGGCAGACGATCCTTCTCATTCGATTCGACGGCAGCCCCTTTCCTCAAGTGGAGTCGCCGGTGGGGGACTTTTTTGGCGCGGCGCCGGGCGTCAACCCATACGAGACGCTGCCTATGACGATCAAGCCCGACGGGACGATGATTTGCCGATTTGCGATGCCCTTCGCGCGTTCTACGACGATTTGGTTTGACAATCGCGGTGAGAAGCCGGTGAGGATCAAGGGAGAAGCGATTATATCTCCGTACGACTGGCGCCCGGACCGTTCGACGCACTTCCGGGCGAGATGGCGAGTGAACCACGACCTGCTCGCTGCCCCCGGCGGCGGCGCTTTCGACCTTCCATTTCTCTTCGCTCACGGGCAGGGCGTTTACGTGGGAACAGCGGTCATGGTGATGAATCCCTCACCCGTTCCCACCGCTTCCGGCAACTGGTGGGGCGAGGGAGATGAAAAGGTGTTTGTAGATGGTGAAACCTTCCCCTCGACGTTCGGGACGGGTTCGGAGGATTACTTCAATTACTCCTGGAGCACCTGCGAACTGTTCGAGCATCCCTACTGCGCACAGCCTATCGTGACGGGGCCGGACACCCGCGGGTACATCTCCAATTGCCGCTGGCACATCCTCGACGCTTTGCCATTCGAGCGGGAAATCGCCTTCTACATGGAGCTGTACAGTCACAGACCAACGCCCGGCTTGAGCTATGCCAGGATAGCGTACCATTACGCGCGCCCGGGCATCCGTGACGACTGCGTGCCGATCATGGCGAGCGACGCGAGAGTAGCGCCTCTGCCGAAAGCGTGGCAGCCCCTCGCCAGCCACGGCTCCCAGGGTGCCATCTTCTACCAGGCGGAGTCCCTGAGAGCTAAAGGGGACGGAGAAATCAGCGTTGCGGATGGCGGGCTGTGGTCGGGCGGAAAGCTCCTGGTCTGGCGGCCTCGGAAAAAAGGGGACAAGCTTTCGCTTTCGCTGAACGTTGAAAAGGCCGGCCGCTACGCGATTGTCATGACCTCGGCAATGACGCCGGAGTCCGGGCGTTTCCGCGTGAGATGCGATAAGCGGCAGCTCCTTCGCGGAAGAAATGAGACCACGGCTGATCTGCGCTCCCCCTACCAAACCATGCTCCGAAACATTGCCTGGCAGCCGGTTGATTTGAAAGCGGGCGGGCATGTGCTCGTGCTCGAGCCCGGAGACGGGAGCGTTTCTGACACAATGATTGGCCTCGATTTCATCTGGCTCCATCCCCGCAGGTAGGTGGCGCGAAACCCGGGCGGAGCCGCGCTCGACCGCGGAGGTGCAGCCCTGCATCCTCCGCTCGTGGACGAACGTTCTCCACTTATGCGGGCGCGGCCGGAACGGGCCGAGGAAGCTTCTCGCGGCAGGCGGGCTTTTCCACCGTGCAGAGTCAGCTCTTGGGAATGCTTGAGCCACCAAGGGGGCTGAAGGTGAATAATCTAAGTACATGGATTCGCAAATACGGTGAAGTATAACGGTGTGGTGAAAGGAGCTATTTTGACGGGATAGTCACGCCATCGGCGTGAACGGGATTGTTCCGGAGACGTGAAGCATCCAGTAAATCACGAGCCGGCGGGCCGCTGAGTGAAAGAGCACGAACCGCAAGGAGTCGCCGGAGAAGTGGTTCGAGACCTTCCTGGTCGGTCATGGCTGGGTCGAAAGGGATATGGTCATCGTCGAGCCCCGCGTGCCGCGGCGTCAAGGGATTGTTGTGGTGGCTCAGGAACCGCAACTCATTAACAAGTCGTTGCCGCCGCTAAGCCAGTACGTGAGAAGTTGAGGTAAAGCGAAAGGCCAAGGACCTTTCGCAAGGATAAGCAGGATTCCAAGAATCATGTCCATCCTGTTATCCTGTCCAAGCAAATACGTCACCGAATTTATGAATCGGAGCACTAAGATGGACTGTGGGAGTCCTTCCTTTTGAAACTGGCGGGTGAGAGGGTTGCGAAACGATGGAGATATTTCTTGCGGGAATCATTCAGGGTTCGAAACTCGGCACTTCGGTTCACGATCAGGGTTATCGTCGGCGGATACGGGCTGTTCTGGGAGAGGCTTTCCCCAAGGCGGTCATATATTCTCCGGCGGAGGAACACCCCGATTCCGTGATGTACGAGAACCGGAAAGGAAGGAGGGTCTTCCTCGAGGTCATGGAGCGTGCCGGAGGGGCGGACCTTCTCGTCGCCTACCTCCCGGAAGCGAGTATGGGAACGGCTATCGAGATGTGGATCGCATTTAACGCCGGAAAAAAAGTCGTGGCGATCTCGCCTATGAAGGAAAACTGGTGCGTGAAGTATCTTTCGCATTACGTCTGTTCGAGTCTGGATGAGTTCGAACGTTTCGTTCGCTCCGGAGGCCTCAGGCGTCTGCTGAGCGGAGTGCAAGAGGAAAGGTCGCGCAGCCGAGATGAAACGGCAGAAAAGTGAAATGAGGTCCATCCTCGACTTGAACCTCGCCGAGGTCGAGGAGTTTTTCGCCGAGGTGGGCGAGCCGAAGTATCGCGCCGCGCAGGTATTCTCGTGGATTTACGATAAGCATGTCGCGGAATGGGGAGGCATGTCCAACCTGTCGTTGAGGCTGAGGGAAACGCTCGCCTCGCAATGGGCGATTGTGACTTCTCACCTCGAGGAGGTCAGGGAAAGCCACGATGGAACGACGAAGCTGCTGATCCGGTTATCTGACGGTCAGGCGGTCGAGAGCGTCCTTATTCCGGAGGAGGGACGAAACACTGTTTGCCTCTCGACTCAGGTGGGATGTTCCATCCGGTGCTCTTTCTGCGCGAGCGGGAAGGGAGGGCTCAAGCGAAACCTCTCCAGCGGGGAAATTCTCGAAGAACTGCTTCATATCTTCTCGACGCTGCCGCCGGGCGCGCCCATTCGTAACGTGGTGCTGATGGGAATGGGCGAGCCGATGATGAATTACGATAACGTGATGCGGGCTGTCCGGGCGATGAACGCAGCGTGGGGTTTTCAGATCGGTGCACGCAGAATCACAATCTCCACGGTCGGCGTCATCAGCGGCATAAAACGGTTGGCGAAGGAGGGGATTCAGGTCAACCTCGCGGTCTCTTTGCACGGTGCAGACGACCGGACGCGGCGAAGAATTGTGCCGGCGACGAGAATCGCTTCGGTGGCGAGCATCGTCGAGGCGGCGAGAGACTATTTTGGCGAGACCCGCCGGAGGGTGAGCTTCGAGTATGTCGTGATTGATGGAGTCAATAGCTCGCTCCGGCAGGCGCGAAAGCTCGCTGAGCTACTGCGAGGATTTCCCTGTTTTGTCAACCTCATTCCATTGAATCCCGTGGACGGAATACCGCTCAGGCCGCCGGATGAGTGTCGTGTGCGAGCTTTTCTCCGCGAAATGGAACGAGAGGGCATTTCGGCAGCCATCCGGGCGCAAAGAGGAGACGATATTTCCGCAGCCTGTGGCCAACTCGCAGGCGAAATCCGTGCAAGAGAAGCCCGGAGCAGCTCTCCCGAAATGCGCAGTGAGGCCGGGTGAATGCGATTCGGCAGCGCCTGCGCGAAGATCCGTTCGAATTGCATCACCCGCTGGTGCTTGTTGGCGAGGCGGAAGCGGTTGGCGAAATTGTGCCCCATCATGCGGCGGTATTCGTTGATGCGGTTTCGCCATTTCTAGCTGTGGTTGTTGGCGGCGTAGTACTGGGCGCAGGTCATGGCTTCGTCGGGGGAGAGCGGGATTTCAGGGAGGTTCTTGAGAAGCTCGCGGGCAACCTGGCGGTGGCTCTTGAAAAGAGCTAATTGCTTGCAGATGAAGTCCTTGTGGTTAAATCGCAGGCGGTATGTTCTGTTGTGCTCGTTCATGGTTGGTGATCCCCGTCGGGTTATGGTTGTCCCTTATTTTGGTAGGATAATAACATAATTGTGTTGTTTTGTCAACAATGAATGGGTGTCAAGGGAAGGGTTGCGAGTCGGCCGGGTTAGGGATAGTATTATTCAGGTTTGGTTGGGACGCATTAGCGCGTGAGTGACTTCCATTAAGGGGTTGATCATGCAAGGCAAAGAGGCGAGAGCGGCGAGGCTGCTGGAGCTGGCAAGAGAAGAGTTTGGGAAGCTCACGAAGGCGGAGGAGAAGTTTTTCGAGGCGGTGGCGAAGGGAGAGCTCGCAGATTACAGTGCGAAGGGGAAGGGAAAGAATGATCCGGCGAAGGCGAACGAGTGGGGGAGGGGCCGCGTGCTGAAGGCTGATCGGATCGAGTGGGTGTGCACGGAGCCGGAAGCGTGCAAGCTGGTGAGGCGCCAGGGGATCCGGGTTAGAGGGGCGCGTGTGAGCGGGGAGCTTGACCTGGAGTACGCAAGGATTCCCTTCGTGCTGGATTTCGAGAAATGTGCGTTTCCGGGGGGGATTGACTTGAGCTATGCGGACGTGCGCGGGCTGCATTTGGAGGGGACGCACACCGGCGCATTATTGGCGGATAGGGTGAAGGTGGAAGGGTACGTCCTTCTGCGTAGAGGCTTTAGGGCCAATGGAGAGGTGTGCCTGCTGGGAGCGGAGATCGGGGCGCAGCTCAATTGCAGCAAGGGCGAGTTTGCGAACTCAGAGGGGGACGCGCTGAAGGGTGATGGGATGAGGGTTGGGGGAACTGTGTTCCTGAGTGAGGGTTTCAAGGCGGAGGGGGACGTGCGGCTGGCGGGGGCGGAGATCGGGACAAATCTTGAGTGCGAGTCCGGGGAGTTCGTCAACCCGGACGGAGAGGCCCTGAACGGGGATGGGATGAAGGTTGGGGGGGACGTTTATCTGTGTGGCGGGTTCAAGGCGAGGGGGGAGGTGCGGCTGGTGGGGGCGGTGGTCCGGGGAGACGTGAATTGTGGGGGCGGAAAGTTCGCCAACAAGGGGGAGATTGCGTTAAACGCCGAGAAAGTTAAGGTTGGGGGAGACGTTTTTCTCAGGGAGGGCTTCAGGGCTGAAGGCGAGGTGCGGCTGCTTGGGGCGGACATCGGCGGGCAGCTTGATTGCAAAAAGGGTGAGTTGGTGAACCCGGAGGGACGCTCGCTGAACGGCGATGGGATGAAGGTTGCGGGAGGTGTGTTTCTCTCTGAAGGCTTCGAGGCAAAGGGGGAGGTGCGGCTGCTGGGGACCGCGATTGGGTGTAGCCTGGAATGTGACGGCGGGAAGTTCGTCAACAAGGGGGCGGAGGCCCTGGTCGCCGAGAGACTCAGGGTCGAGGGGAGCATATTTCTGAGGGAGGACTTCCGCGCTGAGGGGGGTGTGCGGCTACTGGGGGCGGCGGTGGGGGGTTGCTTGGAGTGTGACGGCGGGAAGTTCGTGAACAAGGGGGAGGTTGCGCTAGACGGCGATGGACTGAAGGTTGGGGGCGACGTCTTTCTGAGGAAGGGCTTCGAGGCCGAAGGTGAGGTGCGGCTCCTGGGTGCCGTGATCGGGCGCAGCCTGGACTGTACGGAGGGGAAGTTCACGAACAAGGGGGACGTCGCCCTAAGCGCCGATGGACTGAGGGTTGGCGGGGACGTCTTTCTGTGGAAGGGCTTCGAGGCCGAGGGGCGGGTTGTTCTGGCTGGGGCGTCAATCGGCGGCTGCTTCACCTGGACCGATGTGGCCTCGCCCGAGTCGGTGAGGCTGGATCTTCGGTCTGCGAGGGTGGGCACGCTGCGGGACGATGAGGAGAGTTGGCCCGCAGGCGGTAAGCTGTTCTTGCACGGTCTTGTCTATGACGAAATTGATGACGAGGCGCCAAAGGATGCTGAGAGCCGGATAAAGTGGCTGCGTCGGCAGCCGAGTGACCGTTTCACAACGCAGCCGTACGAGCAACTGGCGGCGGTGCTTCGCAGGAGCGGGCAGGAAGAAGATGCCAGGGAAATCCTTATCGCCAGAGAGAAGGATAGGGGTCGTTTCGGACAAATGGGACGTCTGAGGAAGTTGGGCCATGGCTTGCTGGGGTGCTTGATCGGCTACGGGTATCGCCCGTGGCGGGCGTTCTGGTTCATGCTGGCGATTCTTCTGCTGGGCTGGTTTCTTTTCGCAGCCGGGTTTCGCAGCGCTGTTATTACGCCGACGAAGAAGGAGGCGTACGTTCTGATGGATGGGGAGGGGGGCCGGGAGGTGTCGGAGCATTATCCGAAGTTCAATGCGGTGATGTATTCGGTTGATATGTTTGTGCCACTGGTTGACCTGCACCAGGCGAGTTACTGGCTGCCGAATGCGAATCGCGGGTCTCGGCTCAACCTGAAAGTATGCAGCGTTTCAACCGGCAGCCTTCTACGGTCCTACCTGTGGTTTCACATCGTCTCGGGCTGGGCGCTGACCACGTTGCTGGTTGTGGGCTTGACAGGCTTAATCCGCCGTTAGGCAGCATGCGGCGCAGCGGCGGCCAGCGACCTCAGGTCACACCCCGCAAACACGCGCCCCAAATGCGCCGTGGGCGTATCGCTTGGGCACGCCGTCGAGATGACCTTGGGCAAGCAAAGCTGTGTCTATTTCTGCCTCCCCTCCTTCCGTTTCGCTTCGAAGACGCCCTGGGGCTGGTTGACCAGGATGCTGGTGGCGCGGCCTTTGTCGTCGGTTACGAAGCGGACGCTGATGATGGAAATGCCTTTCAGGTTGAATTCGTCGTGCAGCTCGGGGACGAGCTCGTATGGTGGTTGCCCTGGAGCGCTGAGGGTGAGGACGTTGCCCTTGAGGCTGACGGTGATGGTCGTTTCGGCCAGCTCGTATTGGCCGACAAACCGTTTGAGGTATTCGGGATCGGAGAGGCGTTTATCTGCTTTGCGTTTGAAGATGATTTCGGCGACTGCCGGTTCGAAGGCTGAGGATACGCTCTCGATGTTGCCTTTGGCGTTGGTGTGGAATGTGAGCTTCTTGTCCTTGAAGGTGGGATCGTCGGGATTCTCGAGGCCGTCGAAGGTTTCGTAATGCCAGTGCTGGAGGGGCGTGACGATGCCGTTGTAGGTCATTTTTAGATGGTCGCCGTCCAGCTCAATTTTGACGATGCCGTAGCCGGGGTGTTCGTAATCGCCCGCGTAGTCCTTGAAAGGATGTGCAGGCTTGGTGCCGGGTTTTCGCAAGGTTTCCTTTCTTTGCTCTGCTTTTTTCTGTTCTTTCTTGACGGCGTCGCGTTTGGCGAGAGCTTCGGCGTTCCAGTCTCGCTTTTCGAGGCCGAGGAGCCTGTCGGCGGCATGCTGCGTGACGAGACCGGGAACAGGCGTGCCGCTTCTGTTGGCAAGCGCTACAATTCCGACGCCATCATAGGGGAAGAGCGTGACGGTAGCGGTGAAACCGTCAATGGCGCCGCCGTGGTGGACGCGGTAATGACCTCGGTAGGTGTCGGTTAACCACCCGAGTGCATAACTGCCGGGCGAAACGTGCGGCTCTTTGGGAAGGGCGGGGATAGCCATCTGAGGGGTGTGCAATTCCCTGCAGGAGGCTTCCTTCAAGATGCGCTTTCCCTGGAACTCGCCGTTGTTGAGATGCACAATAAGCCAGTTGGTCATATCCTCGATACAGGAGTTGATGGAACCTGCCGGTCCGATGAGGTCAATGTTGCGGAAGGGCATTTTCTGAATCTTATTGTCCTTCTCTCTGTACGGGAGGGCGAAGTCGTCAGTTTTCTGCGAGTCGAGGACGGAGAAATTGCTCTGCGTCATGCCAAGCGGCTTGAAGATGCGCGACCGCACAGCGTCCTCCCACGTTCCACCGGTGAGCTGCCCGACGAGGTAACCGGCGGTGGTGAACATCATGTTGTTGTACTGGTATCTTTCGCGTAGCTCCTTGTTCGGTTCTAAGTGTCGGAGGCGTTCCACCATCTCCTTTCGTGAAGTGGTCAGGTTGTTGTACCAGACGAGGTCGTGCCGAGGCAGGCCGGAGCGGTGGGTGACGAGGTCTCGTGGGGTGATATGAGCGGTGGCGTACTCGTCGTATAGCCGGAAGCCGGGAAGAAAGTTCACGACGGGCTTGTCCCAGTCGAGCTTCCCCTCGTCCACGAGCGTCCCCATGACGAAAGTGGTGAAGGCTTTTGTGCACGAGCCGATGGCAAAGAGCGTTTTGGTGGTGACGGGCAAGCCCTTCTCGATGTTGCGCCGGCCGAAGCCCTTCGCGTAAACGGCTTCTCCCTCGACGACGATGCCGATAGCGAGTCCGGGCAGGTTCCAGTCCTCGATTGCCTTGCTGATAAACTCGTCGAACCCTTCCAGGGCTTGCTTCGCTTTCGCCTCGGCGGAGGCGCCGCGTTCGAGCGTGAAGGGGAAGGTCTGGTGGGATTGCGTAAAATCGCCGGAAATTCGCCGCCGGTCTTCGGTGACGGTTCCTTTGAACTTCGGACTGCCGGGAACGCCCGGCATATCGAAAGAGATCCGGCTGTCCTTCAGGAAGATGTTGGCGAGGGCCAAGTCCTTGGCGCCCTGGGCTGGTATCGAGATGTCGCCTTCCCAACCGCTGTCCGCTCGGCGAAAGTCAACATTGATAGTCAGTTTCATGGCGGGGACGCTGATCTCGCCCTGCCAGCGACCCGCGAGATCCTTGCATTCGGCGGCGAGTGAAGCCTGCGGCGAAAGGCAAACACTAAACGCAAGGAAACCAGCCAAACCAAGAACGGCAACCATTCGAGCTTTCCAAAACATATTGTCCCTCCTCGATGTGCGGGTGTGAGAGAGTGCGCCTACAGTGCGTTCGGGATTTTCCCGGAATCATAGGCTGACCAGCGTCCAGCCGGACTGAAGCATATCGGTCAAGGGTTTGCCCATGCCTTTGACCTCCACCCCGAGTGCGCGAAGCTTTGGCGTGACCCCGTAGCTGTTGGCGCAGGCGATGCAAGCCTGAACCTTAACGCCAGCGGTTTTCATTTTGCGAACAGCGCTTTGGAGCTCCTCGTCTTCCGCCAACAACTTGGCGGAGGGTCCCCAGACAACCAGGGTGACCCGGTCCCACCATTTGTTATTCTGAGCAGCCTGGGCGTACATAAAGGCCATTCGGATGGCGACATCGCGGTCCCCACTGGTCCACAGGATCACCATCCTTGTGGGCTGTGCTGCGGAGGAAAGGGCAGTGGCAGCGGCGCCGGCGTTGGGGGCAGGTTTGCCCAATCCAGAAACGAGCAGGGCAACGCAGCCGACAACGCTCAAGCAAGCAAGTGTAATGATCTGGCTCATGGCGGTCTTCTCCTGTGTGATATGCGGTTCGACTCTTTGGTTAAGGTCGCATTACCAAGCGGGCGCGATGGGCGCCACTCGCGCCGCAGGGATACGTTTGAAATGGGCTTGACGCCCATATTTGATGCCGGCAATGGTTGATGCAGAGTTTGTGAGATTGGCAGCTTGCCCGAGAAGCCCTTTTCGGAGAACTGGCGCCAGGCTTCGGTCAGAAAACGGGCAAGGACGAAGCGACGCTATGCGAGGCTACGGCCAGATTTCACTCCTCATCCTTGACCTATTGTCACCGGCGCGCCTTGAGAGCTACCGTTCAAGAGAGTATCATACCATAATGGAAGTCCGAGCTGTGGACGCAAATGCAATCGGTGGTCCCAATAGAGCCGGATTGTCGGGGAGGCGTGTCAGGATGTCGCTTGCTGGCAACGCGGTGTGTACGGGAGCGGGATGATGGCGTGGGGTTTATACGGCTGTCACTCCGCTGACCTTGCCTACCGGTCGGGGTAGAAGGCGTTCGAGTCTTTGCTCATCATGTCTCGCAGCTTTGTGTCCTGCATCCACGCGACATGGCCGTCACAAAAAGCCAGGTTGCCTCCACCGCAATGCTTGAGGAGAAGGTCGGGTACGGTAAGCTCAACGCCCAGGTGCCAGAACGTACCGTCATTGATCGTCAGGTCGCTCTCGTCAACAAGCATGATTGTTCCCGAGGTGCGTTTGATCCGCGATAACTGTATGCCGATGCGGTCCGCGCCCTGACTCGGGGGAACGTCAAGATAGTAGTTCATGGTATAGCTCAAGCCGCGCTTTCTACCGACCGGGCCCGCGGAGGGACAAAGATAGGGGTTGGTGGCGGGGTTGGCGTACCATTCGTCGTCCCGAGGGTTGGAAGTTGCGGATCGGCCAAATAGGTATGGCCAGATGACGCCCTCTTCGATGCGAATCCGTTGACATGCGGCGGGATCGGTCTGAGGCGCGGAGATGACGTTACCGCCTCTGACCCACTCGCAGTATGCGTTGCCGCCGGTTCGTCCTGAGGCAGGGAGATGCTCATCGAAATCGTTGGCATACATCATGAAGGCGTTGCTCAGGTTTCTCAGGTTTGAAATGCACTTCGCCTGCCTTCCCTTTTCCTTTGCAGATTGAATCGCCGGCAGCAAGAGTGCCATCAGGATGGAAAGGATTGCCATGACCACCAGCAACTCGATGAGTGTGAATCCGTTGAACCTTTTCATAGTTGCGCACCTCCAGCCGCCGCTCCACCCTCTTCTACTCCATCTCCGGCAGGGAGCGGGCGATGGCTTGCATTATGACGTTTACATGCCCTTTCTCGAAGTTGGCAAGGATAAGGTAACATTCCGTGGCGATTGTCGCCGGCAGAATATAGGTCGGCGAGCGCCTCTCCACACCGAAAGCCTCCGTTGTATCCTTCTTCATGGTGTACCCGCCGCCGTTTCCTTTCCGATACACGTTGTTGGTCTTATAGCAGGTCCGTCCTGCGATGTTCACGGGAGTATTGCCGCCGAGTTTACTCAACGCTCTGGTGAGGTCGTCAGGGCTGGTTAGCTTGACGACGAGGAGCTCGTTGCCGCTGGCACGGTGGTGAGGGCTGCGGTTGAAATCAATCAGCCCGGCTTCGGTTTCATACTTGGCTCGCCACATCTGAGCTGGCCTGCAACCGGTAATCTCAAGAAATCCGGCGTACATTGTCCTATCTGCCATGAGCCAGCCGAGGAAAGAAGCGGACATGTTCTTCCCAGCGGTACTTTGAGCGGAAACTCTTCCTTTCGGAATCCAGGCGGGGGGGGCGAGCCTAATGTTCTCGTCATCGAGGGTCCAGATGTCGTGCGAGCGCGGCCAGCGGGGCGGGCCGATAGCCAGACCATAGAGCATTCGGCTTTCCGCAAATCTCTTCGCGCCGAGGAGAACGCCGTCGGGAGTGGAGCCTGTGACGCGAATGAGAAAACGCAGAGGCGGTGGTTCACCGAGAGAAGTATTGTCCCGATTCGTTTGGGACAGAAGCATGGCGGCGTAAAAGGGGCTGCGGTCGAATTCGACGAAGCCGACGTTTCGCCCCGCAAAGAAGTATCCGAAACCGCCGACGTAGAATCCTCGCGTTTCGGTGAAAGGGGTGGCGGGCATGTGGCCGAGGGGTGCGTAGTGAAGCTCGCGGTCGAGGGACCAGTAGCTGGGGTAGGTGAGAAGGACAGAATTGGTCGTCGGGCGGCCGACGGCGATGAGATGCCATTTACCGCTCTGGGCCGATGGCGTGGCGATGATTTGCTCGTCGCTGAGGAAAAGCGCGGAATCGCTCCTTTGCCTCAACGCCGCGAATATCAAGCGGGCCGCTTGCTGCTCCTCAACCGGCGCGCCGTTCCCAATGCAGACGACAGCCGCCGGAGCAAGCTCATCGAGAACGTCACCTTGCGAGGGGCCGCAAACTGCTAACGTCAGAAACAGAGAACAAGCGCACGCCCTGACCATCATTTTTCTCTCCTCGGGACGAGGCAATAGAGGGTCGCAGAATTTGGCCGCAGCGGCGCCTGGAAGGCCGAGTATTCCATTTGCTTTCTGGAAAAGACTGGTTGTGCGGCGATGATGTGTATGAGGTCTCATGGTCAGTCGCATATTTTGGTCTTTATTTGGCCTTGCTATTTCGCCCGGCACATCTTAGTGCTGTGGTTCATAAATTCGGCGGCGTGCTTTCTTGACAGGACAACAGGATAGACTGGATGTGGTGGCCGAAGGGGCGTTCCGACGCCCATCCTGTTCCTCCCGTCAGGGAAGCTGCTTTCACACATCACTGTACGTCACCCTACTTGCGAAATGAAGTACTTAGTACCCGGGAGGAGGTGTAGTAGTCAAGTTCGAAAGCGATCTCCTTGTGCAATAAGGGATGTAGTCTTTATTGTAAGATTTATTGTACGCGTCATTTGCATGTTCCAGCGCGTATTCACAATTGAAAACAGGAATTCCGGTTGCGGTGTACTGATCAAGATATTCTATATAATAATTGACAAGCGATGAGTCATTCGGAATGTCATACCCATCGGTAGCATTCCAGTCGTCGAAAGCTTCTCCATCATACCAAATAGCCTCCTGTGAGATGGCATCTATTACGGAAAACAGCTCAGGATGGTCCTCACACAAGGCAGCGGCGTTTTGCTGAATGATGACAAAGCTTGGATTTCTTTCGATAGCATAGCCCCTCATTTCCTGAATGAAGTGTATCATTTCGACGGCAGAATCCTTCCCCAGTTTTTGAGCCTCCGCCATCACCTCATCGTTTTCAAAACCTTCCACCCAGTCAAGGTAAATGCCATCAAAACCGTCTTTGATGACTTCATCAATAACGCTGTTGTAATCTCCGTATGGGCTGCTATCCTGATTGTTACCGTATATAACGATGTCTTTCCATCTTTCATCCCAGTAAGCCAGAGGATAATCTCCTTCCCAGTCATCAGGGTCGTGAGTTAAGATATAATTTGGCCAGTCTGCGGGACGTGGCTCACCTTGAGGCCATTCTTTGGACCACGTCCAGTACCATCGCCAATCCTCGGCCTCTCCGATGTCTATGTAAGCAACGATCAGTTTACGATGGGTACCATCGCTGGCTTTGGTGTTCTTCAATTTCTCGACCATTGCCTTCGTGTCGAAGTTTTTGTCGTCGGATGACCAATCTGTTCTGGTAGGTTCAAGGACAAGCATATCGTAATGGGAATTAGCGAGCTCATCAACCGCCCCTGTTCGGCTTATATCCTGAATCTGATATGCCCAATATTTAATTTGCGATAAGGAAAGCGGCCTCTTTCGCAGGGTAGATAGGATTCGCTCAGCCATATTTTCCCGTGCAGTATAAAGGGTAGCCGGATCATGGGTGAATGTATAAGTATTAGTTACAACAGAGTCAACCTGGCTTCTGGCAAAAGGTTCCGCTCCTAAATCTTTAAGCATCTTCATATACTCGTAATCTTCCATGCCCTCGCGGATCATTTTCAGACGTATGCTTGCCACGGGGATGTGATGCGTTCCGCCAATCTTATGAGGTCTTCCGGGATAAAACAGGGTGCCGTCACCATTGCCGCCAAAGTAGTATACAGTATTCCAGGGATCGTTGCTGGCATTGTCATTATGTTCATAGGCATAATTTGTTGCAAAATACAGCTCGCCAGAAATGTTATATTTGAAGGTCTGCCATTCCATAATTCGGTTGTATATAGCGGGGACATCTATCATATAGCTGGGCCAGCCGGATTCACACTCATCGTCTGATGTGTAACAACCGTGACTCATGCATGACTGATACCACCACAATTCATCTCCTGCTGCCAAGCGTTCATCATACTGGTCTCGCTGGTTTCCTGCATATTCCGAATACCAACAAACCTCGCCGGGCTTATCGTGCATCGCATTGATAACTGGGACCCATATATCAAGAACACCTATGAGTTTCTGCTCTGTCCCGACTTTAATGTCCACAGTGGACAATACCCTCAGGTCTGGATCGGCTTGCTTGATTAGAGAGGCTCTATCTTTAAGCTCGTTAAACTCATAGGCTTCGCTGGGTTCATCGTAAGTATAATCGAAAAGGCGGTCAAACCAACCTTTCTCCTTGAAGTGGCTTACAAAGTGCTGCCAGAAAGTTATTTTTTCCTGGTCAGTGTCTCCGCATGTGCTAATGCTTAGAGAAGTCAGTCTGGCTGCGTTTAGTCCATAGGGTAGGTCTATGCCATCGAAAAATGGACCCCAATTTGTGTCGAATTCAGCCCAGTCTATGGGAGCTGTTGGGGGGGCAGGAAGGATCGACCAGTCCTCCTGAGTCGCTCCTTCGAGGGAGATTCGATGCATTAAACCTGATTGAGCATAGAGCTTAGCGAGGGGAACGATTTCGTCGGAGTACTGCTCATCGTAACTACCATAATGACCCCTCAAGTTCTCCCAGCCGTCGAAGCCGAAGGCTGATGTAAGGCTGCAGGTGGAGGGCAATGCGAAATCCCAAACTGTTAGGGTTAGAGGAACAGACGCCAGATTTTCACCAGAGGCTGTGATAGTAAGGTTGCCCGTATAAGTGCCAGCGTTTGTTGTTGGTGGGACGAAGACGTCAACCCAGATTGCTCGATTTTCTCCGGCGGGAACATCAAAGGGGAAAGCATCGCGAGTCTCGTCGAAGAAAACGTCAGTAGCGGGTATCAAGGCATCAGGCCACAAGCCTGCTTCACCATCAAAGATGTTCGATGGCGTGACCACGTTCATATAAGCCTCTCGATACAGACGAATGTTTTCGCTGCTAATAGTCCCCTCAGGCCCGGTCAAAGCCGAGACAAGGGCACTGACACCGTTCAATCCTTCAGCGGCTGAGACTGCTACTTGGAAAGCTTCATACTCGTTTTTGGCTGCCTTGATATGAATAGATTGTGCAGTACCCGAAGAATCGAAGGGTCTTATCTTCACCGTGGACCCTTCAGTCCAAAATTTGATCCTGGTCATTCCGGATAGATCGTCGCCGGTCCACTGAGTTTCGGTTATCGGCCACTCAGTTCCGGCCACGTCCGACCAGGACCCGGTGGAAAGGTCGTCCGTGTACTGCACGCGGTAGGAACCTGCGCCGAAGGATTCCCACGTCAGAGAAATCATGTTGTCGGTGATTTCCACGGAGAGTATTCTGCCTGCGGGGGCGGGTTGACCGGAAGTGACGCGATAGGATCTCGATTGCGGTGGGCTAAGGGAGCCCTCTGATTCCTGGCATGCACTCATAACGACTGCGGCGGCCAACAGGCCAACAAGAAGAATTCCCATCCAATACTTTTGCTCAGGCATATTGTCCGTTTTCATTTCTTCGTCCACTTTCATCTTATCCATGGTCGATTTGAAAACGTTATCGGAGGCCCTTTTATATCTGCAAGACCTTTTGTGCTTACATGACTACGAATTTATGAGGCAATAGAGGGTCGCGGAATTTGGGTCAAGCGATGCCTCGAAGATGAGGTATTCTCCTTGTTTTCTTGATGGGATCGTTTCTGCGGCGATGATGTCTATGGCTTTCCATCGCCCGTCGCGGACTTTGACTTTTATCTGTGCATGCTCCTTTCGCCCGGCCATTTCTTCCGCCACGATGAGTTTCATTCCCCCGGTCTCGAAGGCGTATCCCTCGATGGAACTGTCCGGAGGAAAGACGATGGGGTCGCCGCCGGCGGAGTTGACATCTGCGGCGAGGTCGGCGACAAGGGAATCGGGGATGCCGGATGCCTCGCAGTCGAACCATTTCTCGACTGAGCCCGCCCTGAAGCCGAAGCGAATCCTGTCCGGGCCGTTCATTCGCGGCGCATAAATCCTCGCCAGGTCCGCGGGTAGCTTCGATTCATAATCGGCGTGAACCGCGGACGAAATCGGGACCTTATGGCGGCGAAGAGATATAAGAAATTTCTCGTAGAGATCGGAGCGGAAGGCTTTCCCTGACCTGGCATCGGCGAAGGTCCAATCTTTGCAGACGAAAACGGGGCCGACCGGTTTCTCGACGCCGATAGCCTCCATGAGCTGGAAGCACTTGTCGTGAACGCGAATTTTCTCGTCCGGAGCATGAGCGTCTTCAATGAGAAAGCGCCAGACTCCGTCTGAGCCGGTCGGGGGGGAATGTGTGTAGAGGTGGCGAACTTTCCCGCGCGAGTCGTATGCGGTAATCCATGCCGGCTCCAAGTACCACCGGTGGATTTCGCCGTCGGAGACGCCTTGTCCGCAACCGTTCCATCCGACGCAGAAGTTGTGCTCCGGAGCGAACGCCTTCACGACCATGTTCGACATGCTGTAGGGAAGTGGATTGCCATGCGTGAGATGCCACGCGCGCTCGTCGTCGCTCGTCCCGACTCCGATGCAGCGCGCCAGAATCTCGCAGAACTCACCCGCCTCCGGCAGTGCAATGAGCTCTCTATTCGACTCGCCGTTCTTGTCCCATGCTCTTGAAGCGGTGACGACGTCCTGAACCGCCTCGCATGTCAGTTCCAGAGAACGAAGGGTCGTGTTCCTGGCCACGAAGTAGGCGAAATGCTTCGGATATTGCTCGCACTTTTGAATCAGCTCTTTGAAGGTGTCCGCCCGGATGGAGATGTCGAAGTGCTGCTTCATCCACGATACGAAATAGCGGAGTGTCTCCGGCCCGAAACGACGCGCAATGCCGCCGCTGACGCTCCAATCATCGCCGAGGGCAATTGTCAGAGGCGAGTCCGGATGCTTCTCGGCGACGTTAGCCGCCCACTCCTGCAAAACGGGCTGGATTCTCTCGCGGAAATAGATTCCGCAGGGGAGCATTCCCTGTGTCCAATGCATGGTGAAGTGAGGAGGGAGCGATATGGTGAATTGCTGATTCGTGCGAGCCGCGTTTTGTGGGCCTTTGAATCTCAGAGGAACCGGCTGAACCCACGGGTTGTACTGGCCCCAGAAAAGACCGGTGCGAGCACCTTCCAGTCCGACCATCCCGCAAGCGTAATGCGTCCACAGCCACCATTTTTCCCGAACGGAGCTGGCTTCTCCGACGTGCGATGCGAGAGCCCAGTTCGCGTCGAGCGCGTCCAGCGGCACGGCCTTTTCTTTGGCCGCCACGTCCCAGGGGGTGGTTTTCTCGCGGCGCCCGCCAGCGGTTTTCTCATAGGCGAGGGAAATCCGATAGGGCGAGACCGCCTCCGAAAAACCCCTCATCCCTCGCCGGGGACGGATGCCATAGAAACCTTTTCTTGCGGTCCTGTCGCCAGCCTGGACCCGTACCTGATAGACCTCGAACTCTCCCTTAATCTTCACATCATAGGGGCCGTATCTGCCAGCACTAAGCGGACCGTGGTAGAGGACGCGACTTTCTCCGGAAACGAGAAACGCGACGGTGATTTCGCCGTCGGGCGCTCCGTTCCCCTCGGAGATTTTGACGGTGATGTGGGCTGTTTCCCCCGGCACGTAAACGATGGACTCGCTCTTGTACCTCGCGCACCATTCTTGCGGAGGGAGGCTGAAGAGGCGCGGAGAGACTTCCGCTGTCCTTCTATCCGCGTAGCTGTCGAGGCGAATGGAAAGGCCTGTCTCGCCGGAGAGCCCGGCGCCTGCCAGAAAAAGCGACGCGACAAGGAGAATTATAGAAAGGCTCCCTCGCATGATTCCCTCGCCTTTCTCGAAGCTTCAATCAAAATCCTCGCCGAGTATGCGCCAATGCGATGATAGTGTCAAGGCGTCCCCGGATAGCGGGTGTGGCCGCATAATCGTGGCAAACCACCGCGGTGTCCCTACCTCCGCGTCGGGGAGATGTGCTGGTGGCACGGGCGTCTCGCCCGTAAACACGCATGCCATTGTCACTCCCCGGCTTCGCGTTGAGTCAATCCCTGCATAACAAGACCACGTCCTCCAAAGGAGAGCCGAGCCTGATGTGCAGCAGAAATCGGGTCGCTTCGGCAGACTCGCCCTCGGCAAGCGGTGTTACCGACGACTTTTTCGCCTCAAATACAGCGGCGCCGGTTTCAGGTTCGGCTGGAGTCCACATCACTTTTGGGCTTCTCGTTGGGAGCGCTTTCTGTTACTTTTTGCACAAGCAGGGGGAACATTATGGCGTCGTTCTGCCCGGTGTGAAACTGTCGCAGCGCGATTGTGTGAGTTTCTGAAGAGGTTCCGAACTGATGTCGGCAAAAGGAAAAGTGCTGCTGGTGAATCCAAACCAGATGAAGCCGCCGGTCGCCCCGGTTGCTCTCGATCATCTGGAGCAATTTCTTCGGGAGCACCGCTTTGAAGTGCGTCTGCTTGACCTGGCGTTCTCGACGGATGTTGCGGGGGACGTCAAGCGGGCTCTGGCGGAAGAGCCCGTGCTGGTTGCGGTCACCGTTCGGAATGTGGACGATTCATATTTCGCGAGCCGGGATTTCTGCCTGAAAGACACGAAGAAAACCGTTGGTCTCGTGAGGCGCCATACTGACTCGCCGATTGTGCTGGGTGGGGTGGGATTCTCGATATTCCCGTTGGCGGCGGCGAGGTATTGTGATGTGGAGCTCGGCATTCGGGGCGAGGGAGAACTGCCGCTCACTCTATTAGCGTCGCGGATAAGCAAAAAGGAAAGCCCGGACGACATTCCCGGACTTGTGTTCAGGAAGAACGGACTCTATGTAGCCAACCCGCCATATCGCCACGATCTGCGGGAGGCGTCGCTGTGGCAGAGGCGGCTGGTGGACAACCCCCGCTATTTTCGGGAAGGTGGGATGGTCGGATTCGAGACCAAAAGGGGCTGCTTCAAGAAATGCACGTATTGCGCCGACCCCCTCGCCAAGGGAAAAAAGGTCTTGGCGAAACCGCCGAAGGACGTCGTTCGCGAGCTGAAGTGCCTCCTCGACCAGGGAATTGACCATTTCCACACCTGCGATAGCGAATTCAACGTGCCCGCATCGCACGCGGAGGAAGTGTGCCGGGAGATGATTCGGGCGGGAATCGCGGACAGGGCGCGGTGGTACGCCTACGCGGCGCCGGTCCCTTTCCGAGAAAGGCTGGCACGATTGATGAGGAAGGCGGGGTGCGTGGGGATTGACTTCACGGTTGATCACGTTCATCCGCGGATGCTTAAGACCCTGGGTAAGGATTTCACGGCGGAGGATGTCCTGGGCACAGCGAGGCTGTGCCGGAAGTACGGTTTCTCGTTCATGTTCGACCTGCTGGTGGGCGCCCCGGGCGAGGACAGGAGCACCGCTCGAACCCTCATCGAGACCATGAAACGGGCCGAGCCTTCCCGCGTCGGCTTGAGCATCGGAGTAAGAGTTTATCCCAACACGAAACTCACTTGCGACATCATGCGGGAGGGAATGAGCCCGACGAACCCGAACCTGTTTGGAGCTGTCGAGGGCAACCCTGACCTGTTGAAGCCGATTTTCTATCTCTCCTCCAAGCTCGGAGAGAGCCCTCACGAGTTCATCCGCGAGCTTATTGGCGGTGACCCTCGGTTTCTCGTCGGAGAGACTGGCGACGCCCCCGAGAACTACAATTACAATGACAACACGGCTCTCGCCAGGGCGATAAAAGCCGGTTACCGCGGCGCCTTCTGGGATATTATGCGCAGGGTCGAAAGCGGCATCCCGCCGTGATGCGCGCGCAAAGCGAACATATGCGCTCGTCCCATAGCCCTCCAAACCCTTGGAAGGGCTCTCCTAAGACAAGATGTCTCCTCCTTGTTTATGTGACCTGGCCTTTCGGGGGGGTAGAGGAGTCAAAACCGCTTGCCTGATACGGGAGAGGATCTCGAGCCTCTAGCGCCCGACGAGCAGTTCATATCAGCACTTCACTACTACGAGCGGCAATTCATCGAACCTCACCGGGGCCAGGTTCAAATCTGGCGGCCGAAGACGGGAGAGCCAGCTTTGACCACAGAAAGCGTCAGCTATGATGTTCGGGGGGCAGTCAACGGGGCGACTGCTTAGACAAGCAAATCCAGAACTTTCTGAGCGTGACTGATGGAGTTCTCAAGCAACACGGAGAGATTAATGATTACATCGTCGTAATCACATTGATTTCGCCACTGTCTCAGCCTTTGTAACTTGCGGGCAATCTCGGGCATTCTATGTGTTCTGAAATGTTCCCTGACGAGATCGTGATCTGTGTAGTTCCGCTTGGACCTAAACATTTGGCGATCGCGCGCATAATTTCGAGCACAGCAAAAAGCTGCGTAATACGCTCTGCTTGCCGCTGACCGGGACGCGGCCTCTTGTAAAGAACTGGCCTCTCGCAGAAGCACAGCTAAATCGAGATATTGGCGCCAGTTAAAAGCCATAATTCTCTATTGGGGGGGGGCGAAAATCGGTTGTCACAAGAAGGGAACCCGACCTCTCGGCGAGCTCTTCCTCGTACTCCTCACATATATCCTCAATCGCCTCCAACAGGTTCCTATCGTAGTCCTGTTGCCGAAGGTAAAGCGTCAAATATTCGTCCTCGATTTCAGGGTCACGGTAAACTTCAAGGGACAACTGCGCGTGTGCACCGAACCGCGCAGAAACCGTTGCGCAAACAGATAGAGCAAGGTCTGTCATGTCCGGATAGCGAAGCAAATAGTCGCGAACTTCATTGGGCTGCGGGAGATTGACCTTTCTTGATGTGAGCCAGAACAATGCCTTTTCGATTTGATACGTCAGGACACTGCTCTGCAAAGTTTGGCCCGCCTGAAAAAGCGAGTTTCGCAGGTCAGTGTAAAACAGGAGCATCTCGGATGCCAGATCCGACGGTGCCAGGGAGTTCCGCCGAGGTTCCGCCAGATGGCGACCGAAGAATTTGTCGAATTTGCGGCCTATTTCTGATTCCGCTGAGGAACCAGTTTGGGACACCAACCATTCCTTGGCGGGCGACAACGCAACCGTGCTACTGGGCATCTACGTTACCTCCTGGAAAAGCTTCCTCAACTTATCCGTTATGCAGCCCTCAAAAAGCTCGTCAATCCTCTGATGCGCGCTTTCTACCCATTCCAAGGCCTGATCTTCCGAAACTGCTCGGGGCTGATTGAGAAAGTAGTCCAAATCCAAAACAAAGCTGACGTTCTCGGCTTTTTCAGGCACCGCATTGGTTAACTCAAGTCTGCAAGCATCTCGGCCATCGGCAAAGGACAAAATGCAGCCGACGAGAAAACTTGTCATATTTTTCTGTGGCAGGCTCTGACCGCGAAAAGGTCTAAACTCAAAGTACTCGCCCAAGTTTACAGAGTGACCAGGAATTTCAATTCGGTTGATATACCGCAGCCCTATCCTCTGCAATCCCTTCGTCTCAACTACGGTGGCCAGTGCACGAAAAGCGTCTTCAATCTTCGGCTTGAAAACCTCCCATCCTGCATAAGGCTTCAACCGGTTCACTGCCAGAAGATGGGGGCCCACCTGCATGAAGGTTTTCCGATCGGTGGCAAGGAAGAAAGCACGCTCGCTGGGCTGCACGCGTTGCCGAACCCCGTGCGCGTTTTGGGTGATACTTATCTCCTGGATAAGCTTTTGTTCCTTGTTGGGAAATTGCTCTTTGACCTTTTCGTAAAGGAAGCCGGGAATTGTCGGGTCCCATTTAGTCTCCGATGTTAAACGAAATTCACAAACAGCTTCGGCAATTGGGCAATTAGCGTATTTTCCAAGCATCGTAAGGGACTCTCTCAAGAACCCGCCATCCAAGCAAAGGTTTTTCCCGTCAGCCAAACAACCTCTCTCTGAAACCAGCACTCAAAGATAACACATCCTGGCAAACGTTCGTCAAGAGTTTTTGTCAACTACTTCTCATGTTCCTGTCGTCGCGTCAATTTAAACGGCGCCGCTGAGGTCTCCGGGAAAGCTGTCAAACATTGGGTTTTCAACTGCTGCGTTCAGATGGTCCGGCGCGGTATATCAAGGAGAAAGTTCTTGGAGATGACGGGGAGGGCACGTTACAGTGTGCAAGCGAGACCAGGGGAAGAATAAACAGGGGATTCCCGACACACGTAAATGCCTGTTTTCTCTTTTCGGGAGCTTCGGATGGCAACGGATCGTTTCAAAACTGCTCACAGTCCGGGAGGTTGCAGAAATCATTGAGACAACCCCTAACCGGGTGAGCAGCTCAATGGACCGGTGAGAACTTCCCGCCGGCGGCGAGGGGATATAGCGGCCGGGGTCGGATTTCCCTTGAGGAGGCCAGGACGCACCCGTATTGAAAAAATGGGGCGAGGGACGGCGGGTCCGAGAACAGAGTGCCATCTGATCAGGAGCGATGGAAAATGAGAAGTTGCCGAACGGGATTGATAGTAGCCTTGCTTGGCGCGGGACTGGCCTGCCACGGCGCGGAGTGGATTAGGCCGGCGACAAAGGGCGGAAAACCGGTCTGGGGGGCAAAGGGCGGAGTGGTGTTCGGCTTGTGGCCGGGTTCTCTGAGCGGTGCAGGAAGGGGCGGGCCTCGGGGCTTAATCAGGGTGGGCTACGAGCGAGACGGCAAAACCCACCTCATAAACTTCATCGCCGTGGAGCCAGTGAATGAGAAAGGGGCGAAGGGGTTCAGCGAGTTGGAGTGGAGCGCGGCCGATAAGCAGCGGGGGAAGCGAATGTGGGCTTCGACACGACCGTTTTCCAATGGGCCGCCGTCGGTTGCGCCTTGCGGGCGAATCACCGCTGCTGGAGGTGCGAAGTCCGGCGTTGAGGAACTGAGTGTCGTTATCCACGTCGAGAAGTTTCAAAACGGCTGCCATCCCTATCTCGTGGCTTCCATCCGAAGCGACCGGCCGGAGGAGCTTATCCTGACGGTTTACAACAAGCCCGACAGTGCGAAAATGCGGCAGTGCGTACTCACCGCCACGATGGGCAATTATGAACGACTTCGCCTGTTGTGGCTCAAGGAGGAGGTGGTCCACAGCCGGAAGCTCTACCGCAACTACGAGGGGAAAGATTTTGTGGAGAAGCAGCCCTATCCACTGAAGAAGCTTTTCGTAGATGTCGGCGGGGACATCGTGGTCGCCGCCACGACGGATGAAGCGGATCCTCGCTCGGTGCGAGCGGCGCCGTGGCTATCGTGGTGGAACTACAAAGCGGAGAAGGTCACGCAGTATTGGAGGAAACCGAAGGGTGAATACCGCAGCGACCTTCAGGTCAGGGTCAACGGCAGAGCCTATTATTGGGCGTCAAACCTCCTCATTCCCAATGGGGCGGCCTTTGAAAACTTCGAGATGCGGGAGAAGTATTATCCGGGACAGAAGTTCATCTTCGGGATAACTCGGCGAACTCCGCAGGAGCTCGGTTTTCCTAAGTGCTCCGATTCATAAGTTCGGCGACGTATTGCTCCGACAGCATAACAGGATGGACGGGGCTTTGCGTCTTTGCGTCTTTGCGACCCCGCGTTTCGCGGGGTTTTCTCATTTTCTCTCGCCAAGACGCCAAGGGCGCCAAGGTCTTCAAGCGCGCCGGGCTGTGATTTACTGGATGGTTTACGTCTCTGGAACAATCCTGTTCACGCCGATGGCGTGACTATCCCGTCAAAATAGCTCCTTTCACGACACCATTCATACTTCACCCGATTTGCGAATCCATGTACTGGGTGTTCGCCGAGATGACGCCGCTACTGGCTTTCACCGCAAACGGCGGGCGTTCGCCGGAGTGAGCTCGCGCGAGCGGAAAACGGCTTCATTCGGCGGTGATGATCTCGCCAGCTCCCGGATAACGAATGCGGAGAGGCCGCGCAGCGTTTTCTCCAAAAAGCTCGTTCATCTTCGCGAGATATTCGGCGGTCGTGTCCCGGGGGACGAAAGCCAGGATGGTGCCGGCAAAGCCGCCGCCGTGGACGCGGCATGCGCCTCTTCCCTTCAGGAGCTCTTCGGTGACGGCGAGAGCAAGCGATAGGCCCTGTTCCTCAAGACATTCCGGGGCATAGACGTTCTGGAGGAGCATCCACGAGCTCCGCCCCGATTCGTTTACGAGGCGGAGGAATCTCTCGAAATCTCCTCTTTCCAACGCGTTCACCTGCGCGGCGACTCTTTCGTTGTCGGCGAAGAAATGGAGTGCGCGGAGGATCGCCCTGTCGCCGACCCGGGGTCGCAGCTCTTTCACGGCATCCATCAACTGCATGGGCGAGGATTCGCGCAGCGCTTCCGCCCCAAGAGCCTTTGCCACCTTTTTCATTTCCTTTGCCACGCCGGAGTAGTGCTGCGTCAGGTCAGCGTGGCTGCCGCCGGTGTTGACAACCACTATGTCGAACCCGCAGGAGTCGAAGTCGAAGTTGACCTTTTTGAGCAGAGGGCGCGTTGGAGCGGCGAAATCAATGCTCACGAGCCCACCGACCGCGCTTGTCATTTGGTCCATCAAGCCGCTCGGTTTGCCGAAATACTCATTTTCCGCGTACTGGCCCGCGAGGGCTATATCCTTTTCGCCGATGCTGCCGTTGTTGTAGAGGAAGTTGAGAAGCGTGCCGAAGAGAACCTCGAACGCCGCCGAAGAGCTCAGCCCGGATCCCACAGCGACGTTGTTGCCGACGCAGGCGTTGAATGCTCCCACTTCGTATCGTTTATCTCGAAAGGCGCGGCAGATTCCTCGAATCAACGCGAGCGACGATTCGCTTTCCTTGTCCTTCATTTCCAGGTCGGTCACGTCAACAACGAACGGCTGCGCGTATCCCTCGGAACGGATTGTCGCGATATTGCCGGGAGCGCGGCATGCCACGGCCACCGCGTCCAGGTTTATCGCCGCCGACAGGACTCTTCCGTGATTGTGGTCGGTGTGATTTCCTCCGACCTCCACGCGCCCCGGCGCACTGAAGAGCCGAACGGTCTCGCTTGCCTCGCCGAAACGTGTCTTATGCTCTCTGAGGAGGCTGGCGTATCGGCGAACCTGGTCGCCAACATCGCGCGCATCCTGGCCGTAGAGACGGGACAGTTCTTCTCGAGCGTGTCCGGTCTCCAAAAGTCCAAGAAGTTCATCGTACGAGGGCATGTCAAGCATCCTTCCGTCAGAACAGCAACTGCGCGAGGCGGGACTGGTACTCCCTGACGACGGGATTGGTCAACCCCATGACCACGAATATGGAGACGATGGCTTTTCTGGCGAGTCCGTCCCGAAAAGACTTGTCAGTTTCTATTACCTCGAGGAGCAGGTTGAGGGCCTGGGGAAATTCGCCTTTCGAGGCGAGGCACGCGGCGAGGGACATTTTCGCCTCCGGGTCCTGCGGCAGCCTGGCGATGGTTTTCTCATCGTCGGCCGCCTCTGCGCACATCCGCCAGAACTCCGCTCCATCCATAAGAAACTGTATATCTTTCGGAACCGACTCCATCCGATTGACGAAGTCGAGCGATTCATCAACCCGCCCCGCCGCCAGCGCGGTAGCAGCGGCGATTTCGAGGGCGCCCTGGTTTTCCGGCGCCCCTTGCAGCGCCCTCCGGGCGAGGGACTCCGCGTCTTCCAGGCGTCCGTTTTCCCTCATTTCCTGTGCCTGTCTCACGAGCTCATCGGCGCGAGAGGGCACAGCCTGACGCAAAAACTCCCGGACCTGCGGTTCCGGCATCGCCCCGGTGAACTCGGCGGCGACTTTTCCATTAACAAACACCTTGACCGCCGGAATGCCTTTGACCCCGTACTGCTCCGCAAGCTCCGGGCAGGATTCCACATCAACCTTCGCCAGAACGACTTTGCCGCCGTATTCCCCGACGACCTTTTCAAGAATCGGCCCGAGCACCTGGCACGGTGAGCATCGCGCCGCCCAGAAATCCACCACTACCGGTACAGTGAGGGATTTCTCCATGACATCTCTCTGGAATGACGGTGTTGTAACATCAAAAATATGTTGTTCCACGATGAATACGTCCCTCGTATGCGTGTGCTGCTTTTGGGGCCAAACTGCGGTTTTCGGGGCCGGAATTAGGGGCGCCACTCTGCGCCTTTCAATGCCGTGTTCGGATTGAGCCAAGGGCAATCGCTTCCGCCCGATTCTCGGCCACTGCGCATCCATATTGTACAACTTGCGCGTCGCCTTCACCAGAAATAAAAAGGGCGGGTTGAAATGCTTCATTCTCGGGCGGATACCCGGCCAAGGCGGAGGAGTGAAGAAAGGAAGGAGGATAACGCAAAGGCGCAGGGTCGCAGAGAGGAGAAAATGAGAAGGACCCCGTAGTCGCCTGCCGTGACATGGGCATCTTGCCCTCAACGGGGGCGCGACGCCCCCTCGGGAGAAAACCCAAGCACGGGAGCTAAGCAAGCCACTTGCAGAGGAATCAATAATCTCTGCGGACATTCATCTTGTCAATAGCCACAGCGAGGAGAATAACAACTCCTTTGACGACCTTTTGCCAAAACGGGGAGACGTTCAAAAAGAAGAGGCCGTTGTTCAGGACACCGATAATCAAACAGCCGAGCACCGTGCCCAGGACCGATCCTCGCCCGCCGGACAGCGAGGTTCCGCCGATAACTACGGCGGCGATGGAATCCAACTCGTATCCCACTCCGGCGATGGGCACCGCGGAATCGAGGCGAGAGGTGACAATTAGTCCGGCGACGCCGGATAAAAGCCCGCCGAGGGCGTAAACAGCAAGTTTGATACGATTGACCCGCAGGCCGGAGAGCTTCGCGGCTCGCTCATTGCCGCCGACGGCATATACGTGCCGCCCGAAGCGGGTCTTTCGAGCAATGACCATGAAGACAAGGACCAGGGCAGCGGACATCCAAACCGGCATCGGAACACCCAGGTAAATCCCGGTGCCGATGACGGCGAAGGTCTTTCCGAGCCTCGTGATGGGGAAACCGTGCGTCCATAGCTCCGTCAGTCCGCGCGCAATACTGAACATGCCCAGGGTGGCGACGAACGGGGGAATCTTGAAGCGTGTGATCATCACTCCGTTGAACAAGCCAAGCAGTAGGCCGACAAGCAAGCCGCCAGCGATGGCGCCGCATATAGTGAATTGAATCAGGACGTTGTACCGAGGAATCGCGATACCGTTCTTCAGCAGCCCGGCGGTCACGGCGCCCGCCAGAGCTAGGATTGAACCGACGGACAGGTCAATCCCCCCCGTCAAGATAATCAGTGTCATGCCTATCGAGAGGCACACGTTGATGGAAATCTGGAGCAGGATGTTGGATATATTGCCCCAGGTTAGAAACCTATGTGACAGCAGGCTCATCGCCGCGATCATAAGAACCAGCGCGATGAGCGATTGAAATCGTGCGAGAATCACTTTGAAGTCCACTTGCTTTTTTCGCATCGAACCACTCTCCGAGGGAGGAGAATTCTTTTAGACCGAGCCCGGCAGGGCGGCTTTCATAATTTTTTCTTCGTTGGCCTCGGCACGGGAGAATTCCGCGGTTTTCCGTCCCTCCGACATCACTATAATGCGGTCGGAAACCGCCAATATCTCGGGCAATTCGGATGAGACCATGACAATGCCGAGGCCGGCGCGCGTCAATTCGTCAATCAACCTGTAGATTTCCCTCTTTGCATTTACGTCAATTCCCCTCGTCGGCTCGTCCAGCAGAAGGGCCTTCGGCTGGGTCGCCAGCCATTTGGCGAGAATGACTTTCTGTTGATTTCCTCCGCTGAGATTCTGAACGATCTGGCGGAGGGAGGGCGTTTTAATGTTCAGCCGGCGAACGTATTTTTCCGCGAGCGCCTTTTCCAAAGCCTTCCTCAAAAAAAGGAATTGCTCGGTCTTCTTGAGACTGGCGAGAGTTATGTTCGCCCCCACGCTCATTATAGGGATCAGTCCTGCTCGCTTGCGGTCCTCCGGCGCCAGTCCGATGCCCGCCTCGATGGCGTCGCTGGGCGAGCGAATTGAAACGTGGGCCCCCTCGACGAAAAGCTCCCCCGACGAATCGTTCGGATGCAGTCCAAAGATTGCCTCGAGCAGTTCGGTGCGGCCGTCGCCCATAAGCCCGAAGACGCCCAATACCTCGCCGCGATTCACGCTCAGACTGACATCGTGGACCAGGTAATCGTTCTTGCGATCAGGGTGTGTCAGAGCGACGTGTTCGGCACGCAGGACTTCTTCCTGGCCGGTGGAAGGGGGCTTCCGGTAAAGATTCCTCAAATCGCGCCCGACCATCATGCGAACGATGTCGTCACGACTGACATCTTTGAGCGGGCTGTATGCGACAAGTTTGCCATCTCGCAGGACGGCGACCCGATCGCCGATCCGGAACAACTCCTCGAGCTTATGGGTAATATAGACGATTGCCACTCCTTGCTGTTTCAGGGTTCCGATCAGGCGGAATAGCACCTCGACCTCATGCTCGCTGATGGCGGAGGTCGGCTCGTCCATGATGATGACGCGGGCCTCGGAGGACAAGGCTTTGGCGATCTCGACGACTTGCTGCTGGCCAACGCGGAGGTTGGCCACCGGGGCGCGGGGAGCGATTGGCAGTTGCAGCTCTGCGAGGAGATCCGCCGCTTTGCGGTTCATGCGCGCGTAATCCATGAAACCGAGGCGAGTGACAAACTCCCTACCCAAGAAAATGTTCTCCGCCACGCTCAGGTACGGGATGAGGTTGAGCTCCTGGTGAATGATGGCGATTCCGCGCTCCTGGGCCTGGCGGGTGTCGGAAAAAATGACCTCCTTCCCTTCGAGGAGAATCCTCCCGGCGTCCGGCGAGTACACGCCGGCGAGTATGTTCATTAACGTCGTCTTGCCCGCGCCGTTCTCCCCGACGAGGGCGTTCACCTCCCCCTGATAGACAGAGAGACTGACGTCGTCCACAGCGACAACGCCGGGGAAGGATTTCACAATGCCACGGGCTTCCAGAATGGCGCGGTTCGGCTGGGAGTTCATAGCGCATTCACACTCCGCCGCGCTTCTGTTGGACTTCGAGGAGGATGGGAATGAGACGCATGGGATAGAGGTCACTGTCTTTATCCATGATTTCGGCGCAGCCGACGAACTTTACACTCAACCCAACGGCTACCTGTTCGCGGAACGGCGGCAACACCCTTGCTTCGACGATGCGGTTGATTTCTAACGATATGTTGTTCAGGTTCTGGGAATTGGGGAAGTCGCTCACGTCAATCAGGCCCGTGCCGTTGCGGATGGCATTCCCGAAGATGCGGGAGGTCGCTATGGTGATGTCTGCGGCTGAATCGCCCCCCAGTGAAAGGGAAACGGAATCGCCGTCCCTGGAAACCACGCGGCCAACGCCCGCGACGAAGTAATAGTAATAAACGCTTCCGAGCCCCCAGGTGCGAGCATACTTCTTTTTGGCAGTTTTTGGGTCCTGGTCAATCGCCGCAAAGAGCTTAGAGGCCTCGACCGCTTGACCCAGCGATGCCATCAGGCGGTTGTTCCAAAACTCCCTCGCGAACGCCTCCGGATGGAACGCTTCGCTTTCCCTCTGCTGTTTCGCCACGTCCAGCGGGACGATTCGCAGCGGCGGAAATAGATACAGCAAAACCCCGACGCCGCAAACAAGCAAGACCCAGGGAAGCCGTCTCAAAGCCTTGGAGGGATTATTTCGTTCTTTTTCTTCCGTAGGGGTCATATTTCTCGACGTTGTCGTGGGTGACCAGTTCGACAGCGACGGGCACCTTTTGCGGGAAGCTGCGCTCGCCGCGGATATATTGGTCCGCCCACTCGGCGGCGGTCGTGGCCATCAGCTTGGGAAACTGCATGACGGTTGCTTCGATCTTCCTGTCGGCGATTGCCCTAATGACATCCGCGGCGCCGTCGAATCCGAAGACCTTGACGCGATTGGCCTTGTTTGCGCCCACCAGAGCCTGGTAGGCGCCCATGGCCATGGCGTCGTTGCCGCAAAAGACGGCGTCTATGTCTGGGTTCGCCTGAAGAAGGGCTGCCATCACATCCAGGCCTTTGCTGCGGTCGAAGTCGGCGCTTTGCTGGGCGACCATATTCAACCCCGGGTACCTGTCCACCACGCTGTGAAAGCCCCTGGAGCGGTTCCATGTGTTGTTGTCGCCGACGAGGCCCAGCAGCTCGACGTAATTTCCCTTCTTATTCAGGCGTTCCACGAAATATTGCCCCAGTTTCACGGAGCCGGCCTGATTGTCAGATAGAATCTGCGCCACTGCGGCATCGGTCGAATTGATTTCACGGTCCATGCAAAAGACCGGGACGCCGGCATTCTTCGCCTTTTTGACGTTAGCGATGGAACCGTTGGCATCGGTCGAGTTGAACAAAATCGCCTTGTACCCGCCTGCGATGATGTTTTCGAAATGGGCTCTCTCCTTGGCCGTGTCGTTTCGCGAGTCGAACATCCTCGCCTCGTAGCCGAGCTGCTCGGCGCGCTCTTTGGCAATCTCCCCCAGGACAACGAACCACGGGTTGTTCAGCGTTGAGATGACCACCGCGATCTTACCTTTCCCGCCAGGGGCTTCGCCAGCGGATTCCGTTTGCTCCTTCCGGCAACCCAACAGAAATAGACAGAGCCCAAGCCACAGGGCGGCAGCGACAGTGAAAACATGAGATTTTCGCATTGAAGCCTCCTTTTTCTGCGTATGACACTGAAGAATCCTATTTTCGAACAGTGAAATCCGTCAATGAAAAACATCTTGCAGCCGTAATCCCTCAGTTACGGGTGGTGGGTCAAATTTTTGCGAGTTTTGTATGGCCTCAGTCTTGGGCGGATACCCCCGAACGCGGCGGAAGGGCAAAGGGAAGAGCAGATTAACGCAAAGGCGCAGAGAATAAGGTGAGAAGGACACCCCGCCATGGCGGGGGCCCGGATGCCGGCGATACGTAAGCCTCGCTGCGTGCTCCGCGCACTCTGCGGTTGCACCCTCAATCTCCCGTAACTGAGGCATTACCCCTCCAGCGGCAAACTTGTTGACAGGGGCTTGGGGGTATGGTATGAGAACGCCTTAATCTCGCGGCGGGAGAATCTCACTCGCGCCTCTATGGGACAATTGACGAACCGAAACCTGTTGACACGCTTGAGGATATGCGGTAAGAACGGGTCATTTGCTCGACCAGGCGTGCAACTTTTGCTTTCAGGAAGCGATGCGATATACCATCGAAAACCAACAGCTTCATTCCGAGCTCATAGAGCAAGTGGAGGAGATTATCCAACAATCTCTCTCCACGTGCTACCAGTGCGGAAAATGTTCTGCGGGCTGTCCGGTTCACTACCTGATGGACATACCACCGAACGTGGTCATCCGGCTGCTCCAGCTCGGGCAGATTGACCGTGCGCTTGAGAGCCGGACGATATGGGTATGTTCCTCGTGCAACACATGCTCCACCCGCTGCCCCAAGGAGTTCAAGATCGCCGAATGCATGGATGCCCTTCGGGAGCTGGCTCTGGCGACGGGCAAGGACACGCCCTCGGAGAAAGACATTAAGCTCTTTCACAAGGCATTCATGAGCAATATGAGAAGGTTCGGAAGGGTCAACGAGGCGAGCCTTGCCGGGGTTTATAAGCTGAAAAGTCGGCACTTCTTCGCGGACGCGGTCGCCGGAATCAAGATGTTCCTCAGAGGGAAAATAAAGCTCTTGCCGCATAAGGTCAAAGGTGTGAAGGAAATCCGGGCGATGTTTGAGGCCGCGGGATACGGGCGGAAAGAAGAGAGGAGTTCCGACAGGATAACACGATAGGCGCTATCGTCGTATATCCTGTTCATCCTGTCAAAAGAAATGATTCACACGATGAAGTTGGGATACTATCCGGGCTGCTCGCTGCACGGGATGGCGGTTGATTTCGGGAAGTCCACTGTCGCCACGTGTGCGGCGCTGGGGATTGAGCTTGTGGAGATTCCGGATTGGAGCTGCTGCGGGGCTTCTGCGGCTCATTCCACCAGTCACCTCCTGGGCGAGGCTCTTCCGGCGAGAAACTTGGCTCTCGCGGAGGAAGCGGGCTTGACTGTGGTCGCGGCGCCCTGCGCGATGTGCTCCAACGCCATGAAGAAAACGCATGAGCTGATGGTGTCGGATAAGGAAGCGGCAGCGGAAATCTCGCGCTTGACCGGCCGGGAATACCACGGTGGAGTGAGGATTCTCAACGCGATTCAGATTTTCTTAGAGTACGGCCTGGAGGAGCTTGCGAAAAAGGTAATTCTGCCGCTGCAGGGGTTGAAGGTTGCGTGCTATTACGGCTGCCTGCTGACGCGGCCGCCGGACCTGCTGAAATTCGACGACCCGGAACAACCCGTCCTGATGGATAAGGTCTGCAAGGTTGTGGGCACGGAACCCATCGAATGGGGTTTCAAGACGGAATGCTGCGGAGCGGGGTTCTCGATGAGCAGGACAGACCTCGTTTGCGAGCTTACGCGACGGATACTGGAAAACGCGGTCAATAACGGAGCGGAGGCGGTGATCGTTGCCTGCCCCATGTGCCATTCCAACCTCGATATGCGTCAAGCGAACATCAACAAAATGTACGGGACATCTTTCGACATTCCGATCGTTTACCTGACAGAGCTTGTAGGCTTGGCGGTCGGCGTGAAACCGAGGAAGCTGGGATTGCGCAAGCACTTCGTTGATGCGATGAGGTTGACCGAGCGGATGGTGTCCGCGTCCAAGAAGGAAGTTCCTGTGGCGGGGTAAGGCAGTGGCCTGCTCCGTGGGGCGCGCCTGAGCTCGCCGGAAAAGATGAACGTTACATCATCCCTGACCGTCAAAAAGAGGATGTGAGAAAGCAGGATGTTTTTGGGCACACGGGACGGGAAATGGCGGATTGCGGATTGCCAACTGGCGAGTCTGAAATCTGAAATCCGAAGTCCGAAGTCCAAAATGGACGGTCAGGAGGGCCACGACAATGAAAAGAGTTTCAGTTGTTCTGACAGGCTTGTTGTTCCTGTCAATTTGGCTCCGTGCTGATGGACAGAAAACCCGGATGATAGAATTCCGGATGACTCCGGTAAACTCGGCAGCTTACGACCTGCACGCCGAGACTACAACGGAGTACGTGTCCTACAAGTCCCAAGGCACGGACAAGCGGACGTTGAATTTCAAGGCGGATATGCGGGTTTTGCTGCGGTGCGTAAAAGCAACTTCCGATGGAGTGGTGCAATTGGAGATCACGTACCCCGATTTCAGCATGGAAACTACCATGACCGAAGGGGGGCGGACAAGCATGATAATCAGTGATGGCGCCGGGGCAAGGTCGTACGTGGATGGGAAGCTTCAGGAACAGGCAACGTGGGAAGAGCTGGAGAAGGAGGGCAACCCCAACCTCCGGAAGCTGTTCAATTCCAGTATCGGGTTCAGTCTCGACAGGACGGGAAAAGTCCTCGAGGTGAAGGCGCCGCCGGAGCTGTCCACTCGCTTCACCTGGATTGATGTGAAGCAATTTTTCCAGAATCAGGTCATATTTCCTGACGTGCCGGTTGCGCCGGGCTCGGAATGGAACCAGACCACCGAGAGAGAAGTCCCTCGGGGTCCGGGGCCTTTGGGCAGGAAGATCATGGTTGACCAAGCGACTTATGAATATCAAAGCAATGAGACGGTTTTGGGGCGAGAGTGCGCACGAATCCGGGCATTTGTCACAAGTCAGCCAAAGGAAGAAATTCTGAGCCTCAAGGAATTTCAACAGACCTATGAAGGATGGGCGCTGGTCGGGCTTGACAACGGGCAACTCGTCATGTCGGAAATGAAGCTTTTCCAGGAGATGAAGGGAACACCGGGGGGAATCAAGACAGAAGTCAAGACCACCGGCCAGGTTAAAACGAGTCGGGTGTCCGTCCCCTCGTCAAAAGGGGCCTCGACGGAGAAGAAACCGCTGGCGGGTACGAAGTGAGACGCTGAAAGATTCCTGGCGTGTTAGCGTCTTTGCGAGAGAAAGGGTACGGAGAAGACCTCTCACAAAGGCGCAAAGAAAGGCGCGAAAAGGTATGTCGAGAATCGGCGTTTTTATATGCCATTGCGGAGAGAATATCGCGCGGACGGTTGACGTGGCAAAGGTAGCCGAGGAGACCGCCAAACTTCCGGGCGTTGTGGTCTCGGTGGATTACAAGTACATGTGCTCCGACCCGGGGCAGAACATGATAAAGGAGGCGATAAAGGAGCACAAGCTCGACGGCGTGGTCGTGGCGGCGTGTTCCCCGCAGATGCACGAGCCGACTTTTCGGGCGGCGGTGGCGGAGGTGGGGATGAACCCCTACCTTTGCGAGATGGCCAACATTCGCGAGCACTGCTCCTGGGTTCATCATGACCGCGAGCAGGCAACGGAGAAAGCCATTGACCTGGTTCGCGTCATGGTCGAAAAGGTCAAGAGAAACCACGAGCTTCTCCCCATCGTAGTCCCGGTTACCAAGCGAGCTCTTGTAATCGGCGGAGGGATCGCTGGCATTCAAGCCGCGCTCGACATCGCCAGCGGCGGGCACGAGGTCGTCCTCGTGGAGCGGCAGCCTTCTATCGGCGGCAATATGGCTCGCCTTTCGGAGACTTTTCCGACGCTGGATTGCTCCCAGTGCATCTTGACTCCCCGCATGGTGGAGGTGGATAGAGACCCACGCATCACCCTCTACACGTACGCGGAGGTGGAGGAAGTGGGGGGCTTCGTGGGAAACTTCAAGGTCAAGATTCGACAGAAGGCGAAGTCTGTCATCGCCGACCTCTGCACCGGATGCGGCGATTGCTGGAACAAGTGCCCTCAGAAGAGAATCCCCTCCGAATTCGAGGCGGGGCTCGGCTATCGGACGGCTATCTACGTTCCCTTCCCGCAGGCTGTGCCAAACACCCCGGTCATTGATCGGGAGCGGTGCCTCAAGTTCCTGAAGGACAAGTGCGGAGTTTGCGAGAAGGTCTGCACTCTCAACGCCATTGACTACACCATGGAGGATGAGATCATCGAGGTCGAAGTCGGCGCCATTGTCGTGGCCACGGGCTATGACCTTTTCAGCGTTGGAAAAGACCAGCCCAACGAAAAACTGAAGGGCTACGGCGAGTACAATTACGACGCCTATCCGGACGTCATCAACGGCATGCAGTTTGAGCGGCTTCTTTCGGCGTCGGGGCCGACGCAGGGGGAAATTCGGCGTCCCTCCGACGGGAAGGAGCCGAAGTCGGTGGTCTTCATCTCATGCGTGGGCTCCCGCGACCCGGAAAAGGGGCTGGAGTATTGCTCCAAGATATGCTGCATGTACATCGCAAAGCATGCCATGCTCTACAAGCACAAAGTTCCCGACGGACAACCTTACGTCTTCTATATTGACATTCGCGCCGGGGGGAAGAATTACGAGGAGTTCGTCCGGCGGGCAATCGAGGAGGATGGTGTCCTCTACATTCGCGGAAGGGTCTCGAGAATATACAAGGACGGCGAGCAACTCGTTGTTGTTGGAGCGGACACACTTTCCGATTCGCAGGTCCAGATTCGAGCGGATATGGTCGTTCTGGCAACAGGCATCGTGCCCAATCGAGATGCATACGAACTCGCCCAGAAGATAGGCATCGCCTGCGGCTCGGAAGGATTTTACTCCGAAGCACACCCCAAGCTGCGGCCTGTCGAGACCACCACGGCGGGGATTTACCTCGCGGGCGCCTGTCAGGCGCCGAAAGATATTCCCGATGCCGTCGCCCAAGCCAGCGCCGCTGCCTCAAAAGTGCAACTTCTGTTTTCTTCCGACGAGTTGGAGAGGGAGCCGATAATCGCCTCTGTGAACGAGGCTACGTGCGTCCACTGTCGCAACTGCATTCGCGTCTGCCCCTATTCGGCGATAACGGACAAGGAGATCAAAGACAAGGACGGCAACCTCATCAAGATGGTCGCGGAGGTGAACAGGGGCCTCTGCATGGGCTGCGGCGTGTGTGTCGCCGCGTGTCCCTCGAAGTCCATTCAGCTCGCAGGCTTCAATGATGAGCAGGTTTTTGCTGAGATTACCGCCCTCGGCAGCGGATAGAACCGCCGCCGGTGACCCATTTCCGGAGCGATAGAGATGAGCAACGAAGTGAAAACCGAGGAAAATCCTGCCGCCAGCGAAAAGGAATGGCAGCCGAAGATTATCGCCTTCGTGTGTAACTGGTGTACCTACGCCGGGGCAGACCTTGCGGGGACCAGCCGCATCGTCTATGAGCCTCACGTTCGCATCATAAAACTGCCGTGCTCGGGGCGGATTGACGTTTCGTTCATCGTCAAAGCGTTCGAGCAGGGCGCGGATGGTGTCATTGTCTCGGGGTGTCACCCGGGAGACTGCCATTACACCTCCGGCAACTACCACGCTCGGCGAAGGTTCGCCGGTTTTCGCGACTTACTGGAGTTCTGCGGCTTCGAAATGAGGAGGGTCATTTTTAGCTGGGTCTCCGCCGCAGAAGGGAAAAAGTGGGCGGACCTTGTCAATGAGGCGGTGGCTAAGATCAGAGAGCTCGGGCCATTCAAGGAATACCAGAAGCTCTTGGCGGAGGATATCCGGGCAAAAGAAGAGACAAGTTCTGACAGGATAACAGGATAGACCCGGTGCCGAGAATCCCGTTCATCCTGTCAAAAGAATTGACCGTTCATTTCTTGTCCTTTGGCTGGAACGATGATTGAGCAAATTCGAGAAAAAGCGAAGGAACTACTCACCAGCGGCGAAGTGAAGGTCGTCATCGGATACGAGAATGGCGGGCTTCCGGAGACGACGCGACCCGTTTTCGTCACCTCTCCCGACGAAGTCGAGCGGCTCGTCTGGAACAAATACTGCTACGCCAATCTCGCCACGTTTCTCGTCAGAAAAGAGGTTTCCTCCCTCGGCAAGCCAGCTATCGTCGCCAAGGGCTGCGACGTGAAGGCGATTGTCGTGCTCATTCAGGAAAGCCAGATAGAGCGGGAGGATGTGGTCATTCTCGGAGTAACCTGCGAAGGCGTCGGCGACCCGCTTCTCTCCAAGTGCCCCATCTGCGACGTGAACACACCGCGCGAATACGACTACCTTTTCGGCGAAGAAATTCCGCCGAAGACTGACATCAACAAGTTCGCCGACATCGAGGAGTTTGAGAAGAAATCGCCGCAGGAGCGGTTTGAGTTCTGGGAGAAGCAGCTTTCGAAATGCGTCAAGTGCTACGCCTGTCGGCAGGTCTGCCCGATGTGCTACTGCGAGGTGTGCATCGCCGACAAGAATCAGCCGCAGTGGCTCGAGACCAGCAGCCACACTCGCGGCAACTTTCACTGGAATCTCATCCGCGCGTGGCATCTCGCCGGGCGGTGCATTGATTGCCTCGAGTGCGAGAGGGCGTGTCCCGTGGATATTCCGCTTTCTCTCCTCAACCGCAAACTCGCCAAGAGCGTCAAGGAGCGGTTCGATTACGAGCCGGGCTACGATAAAGAGGCGCCGCCCCCGTTCACCGACTTCAAGCCGCAAGACCCGCAAGAGTTCATTAAATGAGCGACGACAACAAGAAAAAACGGAACCTGCAAGATGCGGAGAAGACAAGCCAGCCGACTCTGAAAGCTCTCCGCGCGGAGAATCTCAAGGACCTCGTTCAGAAGGGGCTGGAGCTCGGATACCGCGTTTTTGCTCCGGTGAAAGACGACAAGCTCGTCACTTTCGAACAGATAGGTAGCTCAAAAGAGCTTTTTCTGGATGGCATCACAACGCGGATGTCTCCGAAGGCGGTAGTCTTTCCCCGGACGGAGAAAATCTTCTCCTACACAATTCGCAAGAGCGAGATCGCCGTTGAGAATAATGAAAAAATCGCTCAGCCCACAATCATTTTCGGTTGCCGCCCGTGCGATGCCGCGTCGTTCCCCATCATGGACCGCCTTTTCCAATGGGACTATCAGGATAGGTTTTGGGTCGAGAGAAGAAAAGCCACCCTCATTATTTCCATCTCCTGCCTCGATTGCGATGATGCGTGCTTCTGCACGTCCGTCGGTCTCGCTCCCGATTCAACGGAGGGGAGCGATATTCTTCTCACCCGCATCTCTCGCGACCAATACCTCGCGGAAGTCATGACCGAGAAAGGGAGAGATTTCGCCGAAAAAGCGGCTCTCTTCGACGAGGCCGGTGCAGATTTGGACAAGGAGGCTGCGACAAAAGCCGTCAAGGAGAAGCTCGGCAAGAAGTTCGACCTCGAGAAAATCAAACCCTGGCTCGACGAGAATTACGACCACGAGCTCTGGGGGGAAGTCACCCGCATGTGCATCGGCTGCGGGATTTGCACGTACGTCTGCCCGACGTGCCATTGCTTCGACCTGGTGGACGAAGCTCACTACGACGGAGGCGCCAAAGTCAAGAACTGGGACGCTTGCCAGTTCGCCGCTTTCACCGTGCACGCCTCCGGGCACAATCCCCGCCCCGACCAGATTTCCCGTCACAGACAGCGAATCATGCACAAGTACAAATATTATCCCGATAACCTCGGCGCCGTTCTCTGCACCGGCTGCGGGAGGTGCGTCCGCCACTGCCCCATGGACGTGAACCTCATCCGCATCCTCAAGGGCATTTCCGATATGCAGGAAGGTGGCGCCGTGGAAGAATCATCAAAGGGGCGGACAGAAAGCTAAGACAAGAACACAAAGACAGCGATTCCCTCTGCGCTCTCTGCGGTAAAATAATGATATATCGAATAGTCTAAGCCGCACAGCACGCAGAGGACCCACAGACAAGGAGAAGGACACGTCGTGACTGACGAGCACGCCACAGTTTCACAACCAACCGTCGCTGATCCCGGAGGAAAAGGTTTGGAGAACATCTACCTTCCGCAGTTGATGGTGATACAGGAGATCACGCAGGAAACTCCCGACGTCAAGAGCATGAAGCTCGTCTTCAAGGACGAGGAGATGCAGAAAAACTTCTCCTTTCGGACGGGGCAGTTCGGCGAGTTCACCGTCTTCGGCGTCGGCGAGTCCACGTTCAACATTTGCTCCTCGCAGACCTGGAAGGACCACATCGAGTGCTGCTTCCGGAAAGTCGGACGGGTGACGTCAGCCCTCTGGGAGATGAACGACGGCGACGTCATCGGCTTTCGCGGCCCGTATGGAAACTGGTATCCCGTCGAGAAAATGCATGGGAAGAACATCCTCTTCATCGCCGGCGGAATCGCCCTGCCGCCCGTCCGCTGCATGATTTGGCACGCCCTCGATATGCGGGACAAATTCAAGGACATCACCATCCTCTATGGCGCGAGGACCGTCGCCGATCTCGTTTTCAAGCGCGAGCTCGAAGAGTGGGAGAAGCGAGACGACGTAACTGTGGTCACTACCGTTGATCCCGGCGGCGAAACTCCCGACTGGAAAGGAAAAATCGGCTTTGTCCCGACCGTCCTCAAAGAGATGGCCCCGTCCTCCGATAACACCATCGCCCTCGTCTGCGGCCCCCCCATCATGATTAAATTCACCCTCCCCGTCCTCCTCGAGCTGGGCTTCAGCAAGGAGAACATCCTCACCTCCCTCGAAAACCGCATGAAATGCGGCCTCGGAAAGTGCGGCAGATGCAACGTCGGCAAAGTTTACATCTGCAAAGACGGCCCCATCTTCACCGCCGCCGAGGTCCAGCTTCTTCCCGAAGAATACTGATCGCCCGCCCGGTTACCCCGGTTTCTGATTTCGTACTTGACGCCGGCCGGGGCGTAGTATATTTTCTTATATGAACAACACTTGCAGAGAAATAGAAGCATGCCCATTATCAGCCGCTTCTTCGGAATCATAATTTCCATGTATTGGCGCGACCACGCCCCGCCGCACTTTCATGCGAAATATGGCGACGATGAGATTATTGTTCAGATCGAAAGTGGGGCTATCACCGGCAGGATGGCCACGAGGGCTATTTTCATGGTTCAAGAATGGCGCGAGCTGCACAAAGACGAACTGATGCAGAACTGGAGGCTCGCAGAACAGAAAACAGCACTAAAACGTATCGAACCTTTGGAGTGATGAAATGATTCTTCACGTCAGAGAGGCAAAATACCTACGCGACTATGTTATCTGGGTTCGCTTCAACGATGGCGCCGAAGGTGAGATAGACCTATCCGACGAACTCGAAGGCGAAATCTTCGGCCCGCTGAGAGATATCGAAGCGTTTAAGTCATTCAGCGTTGACCCCGACCTCGAGACCATCGTCTGGGATAACGGCGCCGACTTGGCTCCGGAGTTCCTCTACGAGAATATGAAAGCTTTGGCATAGGGAGAGTGGCCTTGACTGTTCATAAAGCTCGGAGCGGCCTTGTGTGAGCAGTGGGTTCGAGCAGTTTCGCAAGGTCGGGATCATCCATAGGGTCGTGTCCCACGGCGATCTTGAAGGCGAGGGTCTCCCTGGACGAGTTGCGTCCCCTGAAAACTCAGCCGCAGACGTGCCACGCGCGGGGTCACCTGCCGCCGCCTCCACGCCGCGTCAGGCCGATGCGTGCTCCACGGCGAATGTGCTCTGGCTCGCCCGAAGCAGCCAACCGTTCGTAGATTGACTTCGCCCGGGCAAACTTGCCACGCGCCTCAAGCTCTTGCGCGCATTGCAGGTAGGCGTGGTTCGCGGCGATGCGGCATCTCGGGCTGTCGCTCTTTCGGAGGTCGGCGAGAACCTTGGCGGCATTCTCGGTGGCTATTTTGCCCAGTGCGGCGATGGCGGCATCGGCCACGGGAGCGTCCGCGCTCCGGGTGAGTTTCGCGATGGCCCCGGCACTCTGCGAATCCCGCCGGTCAGCGAGCAGGTCAATCACTGCGGCCAGCCCGCTACCCTGGCTCTTGTTTAGGCCATTGCGCAGCGCCGAGCTCACCGCTGGCGAAGGGTGCCGCGACAAGGCGTAACAGGCTGCCTCCACAACTCGACTATTCGCGGACCCAAGCATCTCCGCCAACGCTGGCACGGAAGCGCGCGTCCCGATGATCCAGAGCTTTTGGCAGACGAACTGTTTGCAGGCGAGGGTCGCCTCGGATTCGAGCACCTTAACGAACTCTTCTTCGATCGCAGCTCGCAGCTTGGCGTTGCCGTGGGTCTGGTTGATAAGGTTCTCAACCGCGCGCAAGGGCTTTCGCGACTGGCCATAATCATGACCGCGGATGGCGGCGACGGCGGCTTTGATTTTCGCCTCCGCGGGTACGGAAACGACCGATCCGGCAGCGTCAGCCGCCGGGTATAAGAAAGTTGCCATAGGGAAGTTGAGCGCATTGTATAGGTGTTTCATGGATGATCCTTTCTGCACTTCCAAAGCCGCTCATACCCGCCAGGGGGGCCGCATGGTTCGCGAGAGCATATTGTTGGCGTCATCATCGCCGACGAAACGCTCGGCTTCCGGATTCCATCGCACTTTGCGTCCAAGGCGGAGAGAGATGTCCGCGCAGTGCGCGATGGTATGGGCGCGGTGGGCGATCTCGGGATGAGATACCGTCAGCTTCCGCGACCGGACGCAGTCGAGTAAGTTGCGTATGTGCCCCGCCATGTACGACCAATGGACACTGGGCACGGGGCGGCCCTCAAGGATTGACTTAGGCTTCGCGGTGATTTCCCCGGCGTCGGTAATATGGATCCAGCCTTCGTCGCCGTCGAATCGGACCGTCTTGGGTCCGGAGTTCATCAGCACCCGGACGCCGTCGGCGTATCGTGCTTCCACGTTGATTGTGAAAGGTACATTGGCGAAACCGTCCTCGGGAAACTCTCCCTCGCCCTGGAACTCCGTTGGCCCCGTCAGCTCGCTGTCGTGCGCCCATTGGGCGAAATCGAAGTAGTGCGCGCCCATGTCGGGAATCACACCGGCGCCAGTGTCCCAGTTGTTTCGCCACAGGTTCACGCGCACAGGTGAGTACGGCGCCCACGGGGCCTGCCCCAGCCAGCGGTCGTAGTCAAAACCATTCGGCACGGGCTCGGGCGTCGCGAAACCGTTGCCGCCCCAGCCGCCGAACCCTGTGGTGATCGTCCGCAGCTTGCCGATCTTGCCGCCGCGGATCAGCTCCACAACGAAGCGGAACGCATCGTTCGAGTGTCGCTGTGTGCCGCACTGCCAAACCGTGCCGTAGCGCTTGGTCGTTTCCACCAAAGCCCGACCTTCTGCGATGGTCAGGGTCGAGGGCTTTTCGCAATAGATGTCCTTGCCCGCCTTCGCCGCGAGAGTGGACAGCACTGCGTGCCAGCGGTCACCCGTGGCGATGAGCACCACGTCAATGTCATCGCGCCCAAGCACTTCCTCGTGAAAGCGGTGGGCAACACAATCCTTGTTGCCGTAGTGGGCATCCACCATTGCCTTCATCCTGTTTCGCCGTTCGGCCCAGCAGTCGCAGACCGCCAGGCATCGCACGTCTTTCTCATTGAGGAAGTCTCTGAGGTCGCTCTTGCCTCGCCCGCCGCAGCCGATGGCGCCGAGCGTAACGCGTTCGGACGGCGGCACGGCCCCGCCCCGGCCGAGAACCGAAGACGGCACGATGTAAGGTGCGGCCAGTACCGCTCCCAGCCGCAAGAAGTCTCGCCGGTTCATCGCCTTTCCTTTCAATCGGTAGTTTTTCATATTGGCCTAACATCCTCTCGCATAGGGTCGAAAGACTCGGCCATTGTCGCGCGCCGCTCCATCAAAGGAAACGGTTTTTTCAGGTGACACCTTCGCGTGTTTCCTCCCTTCGGCGCCAGCAAGCCAAATCGGGGCACTCAAGGCCGCAAAAACCGGGACAGCTCCAATACCTCTGCCGGAAAGCGACATCGTTGCCCTTTCCCGCCACAACTGATTGTCATAGTAAAATGATAGTTGCCGCCCCGTCAAGACAAGAACTCATAGGCGTGTCCAACCCGTTGCGCGTCTGCCAGAAAAGCAGGCGGGCGAGGGCATTGTACCTGAAATGGCAACGACATCGGAGTCGAGCGGATTGGCGCCGCGAAGCATAATGTTGTCACCTTTGATTTCATTATTCTCGATGTATTTCCCCTCAGACACGACCACGGTGTTGCCATCGGTTGCCGTGTCAATGCCCTTCTGAATGGTTGCGAAGGGCTGCGTCTTCATCCCAGGATTCGTGTCCGACCCCAACGGCGGTGACGCCACGTACCACATTTCGGATGAGGGCCATGCTTGTTTTCATGCCCGTTATTGTGATAGAGAACGGACGGGGAAATCAGAAGAAAATGCGCGAACCCCCAATTTTTTTCCTCCTTGCGGCCACACCGCGGACGCGCTACACTTCTCTTCTGATTCTGCTGTGAGCGCTTACCATTTTTTCTTCTCCGGGAGGTGAGGCAGCACCTAAACTTATGGCTTCCGGGAGGCGTGGTCTGGCGCATGAATGCAGGGTCGCAAGCCTCCCCGCGGATTTGTCGCGATAGCTCGCGCGTGTCGCGCGGAGCGGCGATTTTGCCCGAGAAACGATACGAAGCACATCGGAAAGGAGAAAAGCGATGGGTCTAAGACGATTTTTCGATTTCTGTGTTGCGGCGGCTATGCTCCTCCTTCTCGCGGAGGCGAAACCACAGGGAAGTCCGGACGCAGACAGGGCAGCTCTTCAGCGAGCTAAAAAAGCGACAGAGCGGGTGAGAAAGGAGGATGTCTCAATAACTGTCCGCACGGCCGGGGGCGCGCCGGTCTCGGGAGCCAGAGTCCTCGCCGAGCAAGTGAGCAGCAGCTTTCACGCGGGCTGCAACATCTTTGGGTTCGGGCGATTTTCAAGCCCCGAGCAGAACTCGCTGTACGCCAAGCGATTCGAGCAGCTTTTCGATTTCGCCACGCTCCCATTCTACTGGCAGAGCTATGAACCCCAGCGAGGCAAACCGCAGCACGCTTACCGCGAGGAGGTCGCCCGCTGGTGCAAAGAGCAGGCGATCACTGCTAAGGGCCATCCTCTCGCCTGGACGGTGAACGCCGGCAGACCTCGTTGGCTGCAAGGCCTCTCGCCGCAGGAGTCGCTCGCGGCATTGAGAGGCCGGATAACCGATTGCGTCTCCCACTTCAAAGGAATGATAGACGCCTGGGACGTGGTGAACGAGCCTACACACACCCGTCCCTGGCCGGGAACAAAAACCACCGCCGACTACGTTGAAAGCTGTTTGCGGTGGGCAAGGCAAGCCAACCCGGACGCCCTCCTTGTCGTCAACGAGTACCACGTCATTCAGGACACCGAGGGCAAGGGACCGTTCTACAAGCTCGTGAAGGAACTTATCAGGCGCAACGCCCCCTTTGACGCAATCGGTTTGCAATGCCATGAGCCGCGGGCAGACTGGTATCCTCTGGATATGGTGGAAAAAACGCTGAAGGCGTACGCTCGCCTCGGCAAAAGAGTTCACGTCACAGAGTTCACGCCGACCTCGTCGGGGAAACCTATCACGGGCAGCTACCGCAAGGGCGTCTGGGATGAGAAGGCTCAAGCGGATTACGCCGAGCAATTCTTCCGCATCTGCTTTGCCAATCCGGCAGTGGACTGCATCGTTTGGTGGGACTTATGCGAGGCAAAGACGTGGCTGAAGGGTGGCGGACTCCTTCGCAAGGACCTCACCCCCAAGGAAGTCTATCACCGTATCCGCCGACTTGTTCGGGAGGAATGGCGAACTCGATTCAGCGGCGTGACCGACGCGGAGGGGCAAGCCAAATTCAGGGGTTTCCACGGAAAGTACGAGCTGATTGTTGAAGCAAAGGGAGCGAGGAAAAAAGTGGAGTTCGAACTTAGCCCCGGCAAGTCCGCCGAGATAACGGTGACCTTGCCATACCGCGGAAGGAAGTGATTGTGAGGTAATCGCTCAGTCTCGGGCGACTACACCGGCAAGGCGGGCGAGGGAAGAAAGGAAGAGGAAGGTAACGCAGAGGCGCAAGAACGCAGAGGTCGAGATGAGAAGAACCCGGTCCTCGGCTGCCGTGGCATGTGGGTCTTGCCCATGATTCACACGGGCGGGACGTATAGTGCCCGGTGAAAGGAGCTTTCCTGACAGGATAACAGGATATAGGTGTCCGTTCGAGGCATGAGCTATCCAGTAAATCATAAGCCTTGGCGCTCTTGGCGTCTTGGCGAGAGAAAATGGGAAAACCCCGCGAAACGCGGGGTCGCAAAGACGCAAAATCCCGTCCATCCTGTTATCGTGTCAAAAGAAGAATACGGGACCGAATTTAAGAGCCACACCATTAAGCAAGGGCCGGCTTGCCGCAGTCAGTTCCGACAAAAGAGGTTGCTGTGATCAAAGCGGTTGCTTTACTCTCAGGCGGTCTGGACAGTCGCCTGGCTATAAGAATAATGCAGGAGCAGGGAATTGAAGTCCACGCGGTGAATTATGTGAGCTGTTTCACCACGAGCGGGTCCCGTAGTCGCTCGCGGCACAAAGCGCTGATGCGCGAAGGCCGAGAGGCGGGGGGCGGTCCCTCGCGGGTGTTTGCGGTCAAGGCAGCCGCCGAGCAACTGGGTGTTCCATTGAAAGCGGTCGTCATAAGCAAGGAGCTCATCGAGATAGTTAAAAAACCTAAGCACGGTTACGGCAGAAACATGAACCCATGCATTGACTGTCGGATTCTGACCTTTCGTCTGGCGAAGGAATATATGAAGGATATGGGGGCGTCGTTCATTATTACCGGGGAGGTCCTTGGCCAGAGGCCGATGTCGCAGAGGCGCGATGCCATGCGGTTGATTGACAGGGAGGCGAACGTCGAAGGACTCGTCCTGCGCCCCCTCAGCGCGCGGCGCTTGTCCGTGACCGTGCCGGAGCGAGAGGGATGGGTTGACCGCGAAAAGCTCCTTTCCATCGGCGGGAGGTCTCGAAAGGAACAGATTCGCCTCGCGGAATGTTATCGTATCCGCGACTACCCTTCTTCGGCGGGGGGCTGTCTGCTGACCTATGAGGGGTTTGCAAATAAGGTTCGCGACATCCTTGCACATAAGGACGCCGACACCAACGACATGGTCTTGTTAAAAGTGGGAAGGCATTTCCGCCTGCCTCGGGGAGGTAAAGCAGTGGTCGGAAGAAATGAGGAGGAGAATCGGCGAATCTTGAACCTCGCAAGAGTGGGGGATATAATCTTCCGCCCGCCGGAGAACCTGCCCGCTCCCACGGCACTGCTGCGAGATTCCGATTCCGAAAAGGAGATTGCCATTACCGCCGACCTCTGCGTCTCGCACTCGAAACTGCGAACCGAGCCTTTCATTCCGATAGAATGTTACAGATACGAAGCGCCCTCGGAGCTGAGGATTATTAATTCGGGGGCAATGCCCAGAGAGAAGATTGACGCTTTGAGAATCTGATAGGGCGCGTCAATCGGAACGAGCGACCAGTGTATTTTGCACCGGGCAACAGGTGAAGTAAGCGATATGAAGCAAAAATGGAGTGTCAGGAGGAGGGTCTTTGAGGAGAGAACCTCCCGGCGCAGCGCCTTGAGATTTACGCTCGTGCTGGCGGTGCTCGTCTCCGTGTGCGTCGTGGGCACGTTCCTGTGGCTGGAGAAGCGAAAGGCCCCTGTATCGAAAGAGGACGAATTCGCTGCACGCGACGTCCCCAACATCGTTCCGGTATCGCTGGAGAAGGGATGGGTTTCTTCTGAGTTCGGAATGAGAGTTCATCCCATCACCGGAAAGAGGCGAATGCACACCGGGATTGACCTCGCCGTGGATGAGGGCGTTCCCGTGAAAGCTACGGCGGACGGGAAAGTCATCTTCGCGGGGGACGGCGGCGGCTACGGAAAGCTTGTCAAGATTGACCACGGCAACGGGATTGAGACGCGATATGCTCACAATTCGGCCTTGAAGGTCAGAGAAGGGCAGGTCGTCCGAAGAGGGGAGGTCGTTGCCCTTGCCGGGCACACCGGGCTCGCCACGGGAGACCACCTCCATTACGAAGTCAGGGTCAGGGGCGAGCCTGTCAATCCCCGGAAGTACCTTCCGGCTCTCGTCGAAGGAGGTCGGAGGAAATAAGCTGAGCAGCCTTCTGCTCGCTGTGTGTGATAAAAACGTATGGAACCGAATCATGTCGCACGAAGCCGCTCGAAATATCATCGCCATTGTTGGCCGCCCGAACGTCGGCAAATCCTCCATGTTCAATCGAATCCTCCAGAGAAGGATCGCCATAGTGGAGAAGCACAGCGGCACTACCAGAGACCGCCTCGGGCAGAAAACGAGGTGGAATGGCGTTCCTTTCGAGCTGCTCGACACCGGCGGCATCATCACCGGACGGGGCGAGAAGTTGACGGAGATGGTCAGGTTTCAGGTAGAGATTGCCGTCTCCGAGGCCTCCGTCCTGATGTTTGTCGTGGACGTTTCCGAAGGGCTAACTCCTCTGGACATGGAAATAGCCACAATCCTCAGGAAAGCTGGTCGAAAGAAAGTTATCGTTGTGGTCAACAAGTGCGACAATCCGGCTCTGCTCCAGGCGGCTGTGGAGTTCTATTCCCTCGGTTTCGACAGGCTATTTGGTGTCTCGGCGATGCACGGGCTCGGGATAGGCAACCTTCTCGACGAGGCCGTGTCGGACCTCCCTGAGGAAGCCGCGGAGGAGCCCGGCGAGGCGCTGCGGCTGGCGGTGATGGGGCAGCCCAACGTCGGAAAATCCACCTTCATCAACTTCCTCCTCGGAGAGCAACGCCTGGTGGTTCACGATTCCCCCGGAACGACGCGAGATTCCGTAGATGTCGCCTACTATACGAAAAACGGAGAAAAACTCGTTTTCATAGACACCGCGGGCATCCGCAGGCGGAGAAGCATGTCCAGACCAATTGAGAAACTCAGCTCCCTTCGCGCGGAGAGGTCGGTCGGCAAATGCGACGTCGCCGTCCTCATGCTCGATGCCGCGAAGGGACCCACTACCGGCGATTCGCGCATCGCCCACATCATCCGCGAGAAGCATAAGAGCTGCGTGCTGGCGGTCAACAAGTGGGACCTCGTCAAAGATCTCCGCCGACGCGACTTTGAAGCCGCCGTTTACGACAAGCTGCGGTTTCTGAGCTATTGCCCTGTCGTTTTCACCGTTGCCACCGCCGGGCGAGGCGTCATCAAGACGCTTAACACCGCGAGGAGAGTTCACCGCGAGTCCACGAAAAGAATCCGCACCCCAGTCCTCAATGACCTGCTTCAGGAAGCTCTGCAACACCAACCTCCCCCGCTGGTTGGCGCGAGAAAGTCCGCAGCCAGCCGTGCTCGAGGTGGCCGAAAGGAAACTCGCAGGGGCCGGCTGCCTCGGGCGCGTCGCCGCCTGAAAGTCTATTACGCAACCCAGACGGGTATAGCCCCGCCAAAGTTCCGCCTGTTCGTGAATGACGCGAGCCTCGCCACCCCGAACTATCTCAGCTACCTCACCAACCGCATCCGTGCCCGGTTTCCTTTCCCGGGCAGCCCCATCTTGCTCGACCTGCGGGGCCGGGCGTAGCCCGCAACCGCATGGAAACGAAGTTCACTGTCGTACGCTTCGGCGCACATTTTTGAGCGCGGAAGGCTTTTCTTACGCCCCCGTATCCTCCGAATGCGCCCTGAAGTCTCCGATATTTCGAGGCCTACGCCGAAAAATGGACGCCGCGGCCCCTTCCTGGCGCGCAATCGAAGAACGCACTCGCCCTCTCGCAGTGTCGAGCCTGCTTTATTCTTAACGCTGCACTTTTCATAACATCCTTTCTCCCAAGGCGCAGCGCCAAGAATCGCAGGAATCCGGAGAAAGAGAGAATCGGGAGAAATCCGCAAAAACCGCCCGGCGCCGCCCGGCATGTCAATTGCTTCTTCCCGAACGGAAGAGAAGTTCTGTCTGGACGCAAGCACGTTTGCCCGGTGGCAGGATATGAGCTCAGCGGCTCACGAGAGTGCTGAGATTTCGGGCCCTGCCCCGGCGATTTCGCAAACAAGCAGGAACACATTTACGGAGGTGTCATATAAATGGAGTTTCTTCAAGCGAGTGAGCGGGAGAGAGTCGCAAAAGGAATCATCTTCGCGGCCGATTCCGGGGCGGCGCTCTACCCAATGGCGCAGGTCATCGCAAAACAACTGCTGCCCGTTCACGACAAACCAATGGTCTATTACCCTCTCTCGACGTTGATGCTGGCGGGCATCAGGGATATTCTCATCATCTCAAGCCCAAGAGAAGCGCGGAGTTTTATGGAGCTTCTCGGAAACGGTTCCCGCCTGGGGATAAGAGTATTTTACGCGGAACAGGCGCCGGCGGATGGAATAGCCCACAGCCTTCTGACCGCGGAACGTTTCATCGGCGATGATTCAGTCTGCATAATGCCCGGTGATAGCATTTTCTCGGGCGACCTCAGCTTTCTCAGACAGGCACTCGAGTTCCGGGACGGCGCGACGCTTTTCGCGAGCCGCATCGCAAGGTCCTACGCCCGACCTCTCCGACGAAATGCCAACCGCCGGGTGGCGCGGGCATCCAAAAGCGCCGCCGCGGCTGCCGCCCCTCGGCACAACGGCAACAATATGGCGCGCTACGGGCGACCCGCTGGCGGAGCTCACGGCGCCCAACAAAACGCCGCAATCGAATTCGATAGAGCCGGAAAAGCGCTCACGCTGGAAAAAGGGGAACCGAGCACCCCATGTGAATACGCCATCGTCGGATTTTACGTTTTCGACAACAAGTCGGTGGAGGTTGCGAAATCGCTCCACCGCGCATCACGCTGCGTCAACGCCGACGTCCCGCTGCAGCGCGCCGCTGACACCCTCTCTGCCAGCTTGTTCGACGCGTTCCCGATTGCGGAAGTCTCGACGATGACCGAACCTCGCCGGGAGCCCGACATCATGGACCTGAGCAGGGAGTATCTTCTCCGGCGAGAGCTGCAAGTCGTCAAGCTGGGTGGCGAAACAATGTGGCTTGACGCGGGCACCCAGTTCGGCATCCTGGAAGCAAGCAGCCTCATAGCCGCGGCCGAGAAACGGCAAGGAGCGAAAGTCGCGTGCATCGAGGAGGTTGCATTTCGCATGGGCTTCATTGGCGCGGAAAGGTTCCGCCGACTCATCCGGGAGCTCCCCGCCGGGAACAGCTATCGAGAATACCTTGAATCATTGGCCCGGACATCGCCTGATGAGGCTCAAAGGGATACCAGCGGTTCCCTGCGTCGCCGGCACGCCGCAACACTCGTCGGCGTGAGCTGAGGTAAAAGCAATTCCCCTTTCCCCGCCCCGACAGCGCTTATTGAGTCTTGCGCTGGAAATGCGACAGGCACATCTCATAGTTGCAGCTTCGCCTTCCGGAAAAAGGAGCGGAGAAGGTGCGATTGACTCTGTCTCCGACCAATAGAGGAACTCACCAGCGAGGAGAGTTCTCCCACATCCTCGGGGGGCAGATTCGGCAGGCGGGCGTCCCGGCCGTGGGAATCATGGGCAGGATGCCCATGCCACGACACCCGAGGACCGCGTCCTTCTCATCTTCCTCTCTTCGCCTCTGCGTTGTCCTTCTCTTCGGTTTTTTCCTCCCGCAACTCGCTACCCGCCCGAGACTGAGGGCTCACCCGTCAGCGCGCGCCACCGCAGATTCCACCGCTGTACGCGGCCTCACCATTCCGTATGGTGAAGCGATAGAGGACGCGCGTTTCGTCCTCCGTGCCGGAGAATGTCACAACGGAGCCCCCCTCTCCTTTTTTAGAAAAACCCGCTATGTTCAACAAAGATATTTGTGGAAGTCTCGTGCGTCAATGCGGGTGCGCGAGGGGCTCGGCGAAAAGGTTCTCCACGCCGATTTACGAACCGAGCGTTTTGATAAGGCTCGCGACCTTCCCGTAGGCGACGAGGCACACGGCGGCGAACCCCGCAAGGGATACGATGTTCGCAAACCAGCCGTTACCGTGCTCGCCCATGATGTCCCTGTCGTTCAGCATGACGATCATCACCAGCGCGCACCCCGGCACGAAGACGACTGTCAGACCCTGAAGAAAAATCAATAGATTAACCGGCGTGCCTTTGAACACCAGTGCGACGGCCATGCCGATAAGCATCACCAGCCCCGCCAGCAGCTTCGACGGCGTTGCGCTCATTTTCCGCCCGAGCCCCAGTCCATCGGCGAGCAGCCCGCCGCCTATGAGCGAATTGACAATGAAGGAGGAGAATGCCGCAGCCCATAGCCCGAAGCAGAACAGCCACTTTGCGGACGCTCCCAGCAGGGGTTTCAGTTGGTTGGCCATGTCCGCTGCTGTGTTCACTTCCAGCCCTTTCGGCTTAATCACCGCCGCCGATGTCATGACGATGACCGTGGTGATGGCGAGCAGTACGATGATTCCGGTGATGGAATCGCGAATCCCCGTGCGATATTCCGCGAGTTTCCATCCCTTTTCCTGAACGAGGTAGGACTGGTAAAGAGCCGCGACGACTGAAAACGTCGTTCCGAGCATCGCGGCCATCACCGGAAAGCTCCCTCTCGGAACTGAAGGCACAAGCCCTTTCAACACATCTGCCAGCCTCGGCCCCGCTTTGATGACCGTCCCGAAGAAAGCCGCGATCATCAGAATCACGAGAACGAGCATCATCTTTTCGATGACCCTGTAAGTTCGCCGCGCCAGAAGCATGATTGCCAGCGAAACCGCGGTGAAGAATATCGCCCAGACCCACACTGGCAATCCGGTCAATGATTCCATCGCCGTGCCCGCGCCGAGGTTGTTTCCCGCCTGAAAGCCCGCGCAGACGGCAAAGGCGCAAACTCCGAGAAGGACTGCCAGCCAGCCGCCATATTTTCTCCTCACCGCTCCGAGCAGCGATTCACCGGAGACAACCCCGAACCTCGCTCCCATCGCTGTATAGCAGCACATGAACACGCATACGACAACCATCAACCAGACCAGGGAATAGCCGAACGATGCCCCCATCCTCGACGCCGTGCTGATGCTCCCCGGACCAAGAACCACCGCCGCGGTAATGAAAGCCGGCCCGATAACCGAAAGTAGCGGCCTTCGTTTGCCCCGCTGAGAGTTCGGCATAAGTCGTCTCCATCTTTTCGCGTGTCTTCTTCAGAAACCGTCGCCTCCCTCTGCGATTGATCTGGGCAAAGCTGACGCTTTGAGTTAGGCGCGGCGTTTGGGCTTTGGCGCCCCGGTAGTATCGCCGTACTGCTTTCGGAGGCGTTCCAGCTCCGTTTTGAGCTGTTTGAGAATGTCGGCGTATGCCGGATTGCCGTAAACGTTGTTCAACTCGTTGGGGTCTTTTTTGAGGTCGTAAAGCTCCCAGGCGTCAATGTCGTGATAGAAGTGGATCAGCTTGTACCTGCGGGTACGCACGCCATAGTGCCTCTTCACCATGTGCGCGCCGGGATATTCGTAATAGTGATAGTACATGGAGGCGCGCCATTTCTTCAACGTGCTGCCGTGCAGTAACCGGCGAATGGAGCCACCCTGCATGTCGGCGGGCTTGGCGACGCCAGCGAAATCCAGGAACGTCGGGGCAAAGTCGAGATTCAGGACGATGTCGTCATTGACCGAGCCGGGCTTGATCTCCTTCGGATAGCGCACCAACAACGGCATGCGAAGGGACTCGTCGTACATGAACCGCTTGTCGAACCAGCCATGGTCGCCGAGGAAGAATCCCTGGTCGGAGGTGTATATCACGACCGTATTCTCCGTCAGGCCGGCTGCGTCGAGATAATCGAGGAATCGCCCGACGTTGTCGTCCACCGATGCCACACAGCGAAGATAGTCCTTGATGTAGCGCTGGTATTTCCATCGCTTGAGCGCCTGGCCGGCGAGGCCTTTCGGCGGGTTCATCTTCACATCGCTTCGGGTGAGATGCCTTTCGATTGTCATCGTAGCCGCGGTGGCGGCGGCGCTGCGCGTCTTGTAGTCGTCGTTGAACGTTTCGGGGAGAGGAATGTCCACATCCTCGTAAAGTTTGGCGTAGCGCTTGGCTGGTTCCCACCTGCGATGCGGCGCCTTGTGTTGATACATCAAGCAGAACGGCTTGCTGCCCTTGCGTTCTTTGAGCCACTTGAGGCAATGGTCGGTGATGATGTCGCTGACGTAGCCCGTGTACTTTTTTCGCTGCCCCATCTCGATCATCGTCGGATTGTGGTAAACGCCCTGACCTGGCAGGACGTTCCAGTAATCGAATCCCGTCGGCTCGCTCTTGAGATGCCACTTGCCGATCATAGCCGTTTGGTAGCCCGCTTTCTGGAGCAGCTTCGGGAAGGTTTGCTGGCTGCCGTCGAACTTCACCCGGTTGTCAGTGACGCCGTTGAGATGGCTGTATTTCCCGGTGAGAATCACTGCCCGGCTGGGCGCGCAGATGGAATTGGTGCAGAAACAATTGTTAAATCGAATGCCCTCTTCGGCGATCCTATCGAGGTTCGGCGTCTTATTGATCTTGCTGCCGTAACAGCTCAGCGCGTGGGCGGCGTGGTCGTCCGGCATGATGAAAACGATGTTCGGCCTGTTCCCCGATAGCTCGTTGGCAAACAGCCCTCGCGGCATCGTCAGCGATGCTGCGCCGAAGCCCACTGTCTTCAAAAAATCACGTCGTTTCATCGGCATTCTCCTTTTCTCACGGCCGTATGTGTTCCCCGATTCTCGGAGCCAAGATGTTCCCCTTTCGCCTTCTCAATGCGGCGAAAGCTTCATGTTCTCCATTTGCAGAACCTCCATTCAATTCGGTCGTACCTTTTCAGTTTCGGCCCGGGCTCGTTTGGTTGAGAAAAATTAAGGGGATTCCAAAATATCGCCTTGCCAACCTGACAAGGAGCACGCACTTAAAAAACCAATCACTGGCAAACCCTCCCGGCCCGTCCCGCTCCGACGTTTCTTTTGACGCTTCTCTATATTGAACTGTACTTACCTTCTCGTGAGCAGCAAGGCCCAATCCGCGTCATCCGGCGCCTTGGGGGTTATCCATTTCGGCCCGCTGGCACGCCCCACAGGCAACCACTCGCCGGTGCGGGGATTGAACCAGCGGGACTGATAAGAACCGCCCCCCAACGAGACGGTTGTTGACCCGCCGTGAGGCAAATAGACCGCGTAAACTTTCCCGGGCCTCGCCAGGCAAAGAGCTTCTTTGCCCACCAGACCCGGCCGAGGTTCGGTTTTCCACCATTCAAAGCTCGTGAAGAACTCCTGGATGTGCGCGTAGCCTTTCAGCATGACCATGCTGTCATCGCCGCGACCATTGAGCCAACCGCCGCCGCTGTCAGGCCCCCAACCCGTGCCACGGTCGGCCCGCTCCCCGGTCGTCTGGTAACAACCAGCAAGGTAGATTTCCCAGGCGAGTCGGCGACGATTGTCGGCACAGCGCGCCGGCGACTTGCGGTTGCCGCCCCAACCCACCGGGTAATGATCTTCGTAACCATATTCCTCATTCACCTGCGGAATAATGCGGCCGGTTTTCGCCTGTTCGAGACGGTTACTCAGCATGAACCGGTAACCGCCGCTTTCGTCCCACCGCTGATACATCGCAAAGTCCGCCCATTGTGATTTTCGAAACGCGAACCGCGAGTGACCGTGAACTGACGTCAGGTGATCGTACGGGTCAAATTTCTTTAGGAGTGCACCCATTTTCTCCGCCCATTGTTCATTGCGGAAGAGCTGATACTCATTGGTCACATCCCACATCACGTTGGAAAAAGCAGCGAATCGCGCTGCCGCATACCGATAGTACCGCTGTTCGTCTTCATTACCCATACTCTTCTTAAATGGGTCAACACCCGGTCGTCTTCCATCCACGTAGAAGATGACGGAAATGACCATGTCTCTTTCGCGCGCAAAACTGAGCATCCTCTCAAATTTCTGCCAATACGACACGTTGAAGCGAGTGACGTCAAATCCGGGATTCTCCACCGAACCCGAACGTTTCGCTCCCCAGGGGTTCAATAGAAACGTGAATCTATCCGTGGGGAAAACATTTTCATACCACGCTCTACCGTTTTTCACTCGCCCGTTGATTACCACACGAAGGCGGTTCACTTTCAGTTTGTGTAGCCTGCCTATGGATGCTCGAATCGTTTGGTCATCCCAGCCCATGAGAAAATAGGTTGTCGTTCCATTCCAGAAGTAATGCTCGCCGCTGCCCTCCCAGATGAAATGCCAGCGGTGCTCCGGGTCCACTCGCACCAGCCCCCGACGACGACCGGCGCACGCCTCAAACGTGCCGGTATGCCTTGCCTCGTACTTGTCCTGTCTGTATTTCACCCAGTAGGAATATTTCCCGGCCCGCGTTGGCATGAACCGAATGCGGAAAACACGCCCGTCGCCCGAATCGCAAAACCCGTCCACCTTAACGGGAGCGTCGCCTTCACGGGCGAATTGACCTTCTACAACGACGTCCGTGAATGGGTTTCCGGCGTCCGGCTTGCCCACGACCAGTTTGACCTCGACAAAATCGTACGCGTCCACTGCTTTGGCGGATTGGTGAAACGTCACTCGCAAAGGGGCCGCCCGGAGCCCGGCTCCCGAGCCCAACACGAAAAAGAAAACCAGCACTGAGGTGACAACCGTCCAGCCGACACGCAAACACCGCCAATGTGGAAAGCTTCCATAGCCAGTTCTCATTTGGAAAAAACTCATCAAGAGCACCTCCGGCCCGAGGTTAAGCAATCCCTTCGTTCCCCGGGCGAGACGAGGCCTGCTCACAACTCTGCTCCCGAGCGAGCCGTCCCGCCTGCGCCTTTTTCCCTTCACGACTCGAAGAATGAGCTTCCCGAATTGTCCCATCTGCCACCGACTCCTTTCCCAGTAAAGTTTCCCTTCACGCCCACCTTGAAGCATAAAGCACTTGTTCCGACCAATCAAGATGGAAAAGGGTGCCGCTGTATGGCCTCAGTTACCGGCGGCTGAGGGTGGAACCGCAGACTGCGCAGAGCACGCAGAGAGGCACATGTATCGCCAGCGTCCTGTCCCGCCCCGCGTTCCGCGGGGGATATCGAGGGGCTCCCTTGCCCTCGACGGGCTCGGGCTGTACCCTTCACGGCAAAAAAAGCCATTCCCACGTGGCATCCCCCGCCTCTGGCGGGGGACCCGTTCGGGATCATGGGCAAGATGCCCATGCCACGACAGCCCCGCCATGGCGGGGTGTCCTTCTCACCTTATTCTCTGCGCCTTTGCGCCTTTGCGTTAATCTGCTGTTCCCTTTTTGCCTCCTCCGCCTCGGCCAGCTATCCGCCCGAGACTGGGGGTTACCGCCGCACCCCTTTTCTCCCTTGACATTGGGCTGCGCCGGTAGTTAGGTTTTCTTCGAGCTCTCCCACCGCCGATGGAGCAAGGTCAGGACAAAGCTGGCAAACGGGGCGATGCTTTTTGGAGAGGCCCTTCGCGGGACCGGGCATTCACGCCGCAGAGAAAGGAGCGACCGAGAATGAGAATGATAGTAGTGGTTGTCCTAATTTGCATTGCCATTCCTCTTGCGTGTGGAGGGGAAAACTGGCCGCAGTTCAAATACAACTCGACACATTCCGGGAATGTCTCCGGCAGAAACGTGGCCACCCCACTCGGATTGGTGGGCACGGCGCCGCTGACAGACGCAATTTTCACGGCGCCGGCTGTCGCCGACGGAAAGGTCTTCGTCGTGGACGGCGCGGGCGTCGCGTTCTGTGTGGATGCCGCCTCGCTCAAGGTCGTCTGGAAGGTCCGGACACATGGAGGAAAGGCAAACTGCAACAACATCTCCTCCCCGGCAGTTGCGGGGACGTACGTTCACTTCGGGACCATGGCGGGGTCTTATTACGTCTTGAAGGCGAGCGATGGAACCATCGTCAAAGAAATCCACTGCGGAGAGCCAATTTTCAGCACTCCTGTCGTCGGAGACGGCGGCGTCTATTTCGCAACCCTCGGGTCGCGCGTTTTCGCACTCAAGCCGGACGGTAGCGTACGCTGGGTGTGGGATTTCGTCAAGGAGCGGCTGCACTTCCACGGCGACCGGTGGAGCGGCGAGGAATGGGCCAAGCGAAACAAAAGGGTGACGTGGCGCGACCAATTCTGCTGTTCGAGAAACATCGCCCTCCACGGAAAGGTGCTGGTGGTTCCGGCGGGAGGCTCGGTCGTGTGGCTGGAGGATGCGGGAGACCGCCCGATCCTTCGGCAAGTCTATTCGCCGAACGAGAGTCCTTCCGCGCTCGGACTGAGTATGGACGAGGAGGGAACGGTTTACAAGCAGTGGTACAGGCGGGATAACGGCGGCCGCGTCGAGATGCTCAAACTCGTTGACGGAGAGGTCAAGACCGACTTCGTCCACGGAACCCAGACAAGCTATGCGGGGGCAACGAGCATGAGTTTCTCGTCGGTGAGTGTGCGAGGGGACGCAGTCTATCGCTGCCGGCCCGAGGAGAGCTTTGGTTTCTGCAAGCACATTCGCGGAGCACCTCCTCTATTCCTGGGCGGCGCGCCTTCTATCGCGGCGCCTGTGCTGCTCGCCGACATGGGCATCTTCGGCGGCCTCGACGGGAAGCTCTACGTCATTCCGCTTTCGGGCGAAGGAAAGGCGTGGTCCTTCAAGACCGCCTTTGGAAAACCGATTACCGCTCCGGCTGCGGTCTGCGACGGGCGAATCTACTTCGGCTGCGAGGACGGCTACCTGTACGTTCTGGGACCGGGCGGGACCTCTCCGCTGCCAAAGAAAGACCTCGGCCTCTGGCGGATTCGCAGCCCTCTCACCGGGAAGTACACTGACTCCAAGTATGACTGGCACACCAGTTTCGGGAACATGGCGAATACGAACGTGAACCGCCAGGAGTTGAAACCGCCATTCAAGGTGAGGTGGATTCGCCGATTCGAGGGGACAGTCAAGCACTTTTCGGTCTGCGGGGGCGGGCGAATGTACACCCACACCGCGGAAGGGCAGGTCTTCGCCGTGGAGCAGGAGACGGGCAGACTGTTGTGGCGAATATACTCTCCCGGCGTGCATGTGTCCTACACGTCCCCTCTCTACTACAATGAGCGACTGTACGTCCCGCAGGCTGGGCTGAAGAAGTCGTTTTTGCGCTGCCTCGACGCCTCGACGGGTAAGCTGCTGTGGGAGGCGCCATTTACGGGATCGCCGAGCTGGAACCGCCAGCAGCCGCCAATCATTTACAAGGGACTCCTCTTCTACCCATTCAGCACGGGGGAGTACACGGCTCGGCAATGGCTCTTCGAGCACCAGAGCACTTTCGGGTTCCCCAAAGATCAGAAACCGCTCCTTCGGGCGTGGGACAGCGAAACCGGGAAGGAGGTCTGGACAAAGGATTTCTCGGAGTTTGGCTCCGGCGGCGACGACGCGGGGATATGCCTCATGGACGGCATCCTTTACTACTCGTGCTACTTCGGAAAGAAAGACCCACCGGGCGTTACCGCAGCCATTGAGCCCACGACCGGCCGCATCCTGTGGGTGAACACCAAGTATTCCGTTCACGCAGGGTGTACGATCTCCGGAAAGGACGGGCGGCTTTACCTCGGCGGGTACAATCCGGTCGAGGGAAAAATAAACCGAATATGGTGCCTGAACGCCCGCGACGGCTCTCTGATATGGAAATCGCAGCCGGTTTTCCGCGCGATCCACGTTGTTACCATCAGAGACAAAACCCTCTTCACTCATGCCCAGTACAAGGAAAGCTATCTGCTCGACAGGGAGACCGGAAAGATTCTGACAGCGCTCAAGGAGGGATACCGCTGCACGCGGTTCACCGTTTCGGAGCCGTATCTCCTCGGCGCGAATATGGACATCTACGACCTGTCGCAGGGAGGCTTCTCGCTTGTCTCGACGGGGCCAGCCGTGGATGTGCTGCTGTGCGTGGGAGCGCAGGTTTCCAACGGTCGCATCTTCTTTACCGCTAACGGCGGCGGACTCCAGGTGTGCCAGATTTGCGGCGATTAACCGCCGAGAGGGCAGAGATAATTTGAGCAACCGCATTTTATGCGTTTTGTGGGCTTTTTGTGCATAAAAAGTGGAGTTTTTTGCGTCGTAACTCATTGGTACATAAGGGATAAGTCCCTTCCCCTTTAACCCCCAAAACGGGCTAAAATTCCAGTATTTTCCAGCGCTTTCTCGAGGAGAAGGCATACTGGAATGCCCTCACGATTCCGCGAACCGCAGAGGACGCGGAGAATGCAGAGAAGGAGGACTTCGCGGTCCTGCCGCAACTCGCCGAGCCTGCATCTCCGCGCTTCTGGCACGATTATGGCACAAATGCTCCCATTTGTCAAGGCAGTTGGGGACCAATGAACAGCGGGCTCCGGCAGGGCGGGCTGCGAGTTGGCACGGGCGGCACGGGCTTAATCTGGGAGGCCGTCGTATGAACTACGTAGGTCGACCCAGAGATGGCGGAGGGTGAAGGGAGTAGGTGGGACTTCTGGGCGGTCAAGGCGTTGGTTTAGCCTTGAGATTTCTCCAGTGATGAGGCGCCCGCCGGGCGAATTGAGAGGGGGTAGACCCCTCTGGCCTGCGAAGGTGTTTACCTCGGCGAGGATTTGGGGCGGCGGGATATTTTGCACGTAACCTATCATCGCGCCTGATGGGGAACATTTTCCGTATGCGTGTTCCTCTGTCACGTAGCGGAGGATTCCGTCCGACACGTATTGTCGGTTCAGCGGGCGGTCTCTTTTCGGCGATTTCCCCAGGCGCTTGCATTCTATCGTGTAGTATTTGTAGGCCTTATCGGGATCCAGTTCCAGGGTGTCCACGAGTTCGTACTGAAAGTCTGGCTTCTTCTTTACCCGGGGCGTCTGTGCCGTGTCGCCAGCGACGGGTTGACTTTGGGCTTCCCATATCGGCGCCTTATCGAGGCCCTGATTCTGGCGCGATAATCTTCGGTCAGCATCCCTGAGGAGTGAGTTCATTCTAAAATTCAGGTCGGGCTCCTTGAGAGGCAGGGCGGTCTGCACCCGGAGGAGCTCGAGGGCGTAGGTCACGACGCCGAGCACGCGTTGCTCAAAATTTGCCCAGAGTTTCTGTGGCGATGGGATTCGGCTTTTCGGCATCCGGCTCCATTCATACGGCTTGGCGGTTCATTGCCTGCAGCAGTGTTGCCTCTGCGTCCTCTCTCGCCCTGCTGCGAGTCCAAAGTCTCTTCTCGTTTCTTTTGATGACTATTATTTCTCTGGCGGTGACGGCGCGCACCAAACCGTCAATGAATATGTCCCGGGTCCCGAAAGGCATGGTCAGACTGTCGCCTAACTTGAGAAGAACTTCCTCCCAAGCGTCCCTCGCAGCATTGTCCTGTTGGCTCGCAGGTTTGCCTTTTTCTTGAGCAGAAAACACGATCCCGAGCATCGAACTGGTTTCTGGCGACCAGTGGATCCTCCACATGAATTCTGCGTGGGGTTCCAGTTCTCGATTCCACACTTTAAGGAATACCCTGATGTAGCCATTGACATTGTTTTGGATCTGCGAATCCCGAGGTTCGTCGGCATGGAGATCGGCGTATGTCCCGGAATCGATGCTCGGGGGGGTTAGGAGCGCACGTGCGTGAGCGTGGCTTTTTTCGGCGGAGTACAAATAATCAAGGTCGGTGGAGCACAAGTCCTTGATCAGGTCCCTTTGTGATTCGGTGAGTTCATAGAGATCGTAGAGTGCCTCGTCCAACTGCTTCTCAAGTTCTGCCAAGGTCGGTTCACCACTCACCGTGTCGGCTCGGGCTTGTTCTGAAATGGCGTGACGGCGAGGTACCCAACATCTCAGTCGATCGACGATGTCCACTATGCGCGCCCTGAGGGCCTGGTCCGTAGGGAGACATATTGGTAGACGGAAGAGTTCGTCCTGGTGGATTTCATCGTGCCAAATGCCCCACGAGCCACCTGTGAGAAAGAGATAGTATCGGGCCAGTGATGACCACAGAATGCCGAGGATGCATTTGTAACGCCATTCCTCCGGGTCGGCCAGCTTTATCCCGTGGATTGAGGAGCTGAACGCGAACGTCAGCGGCTCAAGTCGAGCGACTATCTGTCCCTTAGGTGTAGTGCTTTCAGTAATGCCGCGTTTGACCAGCAGTCGAGTGCCTTTGTAGAGTTCCTCGACTCCCATACGCTTAACCCTCTTGGGGGTAGGGACCAGGGAGGCTGGATCCAAAGGGCCGTACCTGCTCAAGCCCTTGGCTGGGAGTTCCTTATATTTCGTCAGCCACGCAGAAGGTTTTGTCTGATTTCTTGCCTTCGTGAAGCCCTCTGCGAAGAGACCCAGTCCCGTGAATTGCTTCAGAGCGGGATTCATTTCGAGGTACCGTATGAGATCCGCATCCCGGTGGTTCCCCCACCAGTAGATCTTCCACAGCCTGTGGTCTCCGGCGGCATCCGTCTGTCTCAAAAGCCTCAGGTCGTTTCTGGTGAAGAGGACAGCCTGCAGTGACTCAACGCTCGCGCTCCGCTTTGCTGACCAGTAGTGGATCAACTGCGTTGCGTCTCCCACATCGCCTTTTTTGAATACCACGGCCGCGAAGGGAGCGATGGACCCAGCGATGGGCCTGTGGAAAAAGACCCTTCGGGCATGCACGAAATTGAACACCGAGTCCAGGCCGACCTTGGACAGCCACTCGTGCCTGAAGCTGACACTCTTGCGGCTATGCTTGTAGAAAACGCCGGTAGAAACAAGCATGGCGCAGACGCCCTGAGGGACTAAGAAGTCTAACGCCCTCCATAAGAACGTTTGAGATGGTTCCTTATCACCCACCGGGTAGCCCCTTTTGTCGCACCACCGCAGCGCTGCCCTGTTTGCCTCTACGGCACGCAGATCTCCTGATCTTGGGGCGCCCCATGGGGGATTTGCCACGACTATATCCGCGGTCCCACTCGAAAAGCGCTTTTTGACGTGCGCATCCTGAACGTCGGAATCCAGTTCGAATGCGTTGGCAGCCAAGAGGATGTGCAGCGACGACTTATCGGGCGCATCCTCGTTGGCAATCAGGCGCGGCAATCGGTCCTCCTTGGCAATCTGCTTCAAAATGTCAGAAGGTTCAAGATAGTGGAGCATGGCGAGGTAAAGGCTAAAGGCCGCCGCGCGTATTGCCTCCGCACTTATGTCGATACCTCCGATTTGGTCGCGCAGTATAGAGCGCAGCTCGGCAAAAGTCAAACGGCGCGCCTGCCTATGGACGCGATACCTGACAATTCGTCTGAAGGTTTCCACCAAAAAGATCCCAGATCCACAGGCCGGGTCCAGTATCCGCGGGCTGTCGGCCAAGGTTACGGGAGTCAAAACCTGCGACAGTAAGAACTCCACGAGGGCTGGCGGAGTGTAGTAAGTCCCCTGGGAGCCGCTGTGTTGGCCGGGTGCGTTGTAGAACTCTTCGTAAATGCTGCTTATGAGCTCGATCGGGATGATGTTGAAACGGTAGGCGAAGAAGAAGAGCCTCTGTTGGGGTTCCGTATCGCCGCGTAAGAAGCCCTGAAGGAGCGAAAGGTGTTCTTGTCGGACAGCGTTTTCCTCATTGGGATCCTCCGGAAACATGTCGCCGTTAAAATCCCGGGCTAAGCTGCGGAACAACGCGTAGGTGAATTCCTTGTTCCCGAGAACGCGTGGATATAGAAGCCCTTGCATTTGCGGTTCAATGTCCGGCTTCACTGGCTTCTGGTCCAGCAGTGAACGCCATGAGCGGTTTTGGCCCGCCACCTTACGGAAGTATGCTGGCGTAAGGATGTTTCGGTCTTCGAGATAGCGGATGAAGATCGACCGGCCGATGAGCGCATGAGCGTGTTTGAGGTTGTCGCCGGTTAGCCCCTTTTCCATCAAATGGGCGCGAGTTGCCTTTAGGTCCTGGATAAGAGCTTTATCGGCGCGGTGCGCGAGGTCGCCAAACCGTGTCTCTTCGAAAAGGCGGCCGCTCTCCAGTTGATCTATTCTGAATGCTTTCAAAGCCCTGGCAACCTCTGCCGCGCTTCCAGCTACGGCCAGCGCAGCATTGCTCTGCCAGTCTTCCGGCGTTCGAACAGGTTCTCGAGAGAGGTCATACGCGGCCAGCTCGGTGGGCTTTGCGAGGAATAAGAGCCGCGGGCGCGCCATACACCATATCCGGTTGTAAGCTTGTCGCAGGACATTGGCGTCGTCAGTATCGCAGCGGGCGAATACGATGACGGGGTTGTTCTTCACAAACAGTACCGCTTCTGCGCCCACTTGCTTGGCAAGGGTAAGCCAATCGCCTTTCTCGACCCAGTCCATCGCCTCTAGCCCAGATGGTCTTACGTCGGTGCGCCACAGGTCCCCCTTGTCATAGCCCAAATCGGTGTAGGCTGCTTGCAGCAATGCGTTGGAACTCTTGCTATTCACGGGTCACGAGCGCGCCTCAGAAGGTTCATAGCCGAAGCCAATAGGTAGCGTGTGCGAGAGTCCTCCAAGTCAGCGTATAGCGTACCGCGCCGGTCTCATGCTCGTCAAGCCCGTTCCGAGTGGTGGGATCGCTTTCGCTGGCAGCCCGGCTTCTGTGACTGTGGCGGGCGGGGCCGTTAGCCTAACTTCCGCACTTTGTAGTGAGGAATATAGGAGAACCCCGATTTTTC
>CAZXGF010000031.1:0-66358 GCA_964640185.1 uncultured Verrucomicrobiota bacterium
TGTGTTTGGGTTCAGGGGTGGAGGTTTTGCGGATTTTGATGATGATGTCCCCATCAGTGGGCAGTACCACGGTTGCGGCCTCATGTGTTTGCAGCGTCTCCCTGACAATAGCCCACGAGGTATGGATTCCTTTATCGAGGAGGGTCTTCTCAATCACCACCGGCAGATGATATGCCAGCACGCGGCTGATGTATTTCTTCCCTTTCTCTCGTTTGATGTTTTTTCGGATGTACATGACTACTACAATAGACACAACCGACGAGATGTAAAAAAACGCACCCATCGCCAGTACATCGGGGACTCCACCATGAAAAGGGCGAAATCAAAACGAAAGTATGGTGAACATAGGGCGAAGATGACAGCAAAAACACCACAAATATCCCCATTCCATCCCCGAATCAGGCAAAAAAATCTCAAAATCGCAATCAGGTGCGGAAGTTAGGTTAGCGCCTACCCGGACGCTGCTGGTCTTCTTTTTGCCGTCCCTGTTGCCTTTCGCTCCAGCGTCCCGGCATGTACCGGTACCCGCGCTGGCCCCTCTCGTAGCGGGGCGGGACCCAGACGGCGCGCCCGTGCGGCGGGCGCGCCCAGCGGCCGGGTTGCCAGACGTACCGCTGGTCGTTCCAGCGCCAGTTGCCCTCAATCCAGATGTGCCCCCGGGAGGGCGGGGACGGTCGGCGCTCCCTGATGATCGGCGGCGGGGCCTTGGGGACGATGACGTACTCCGGCGGCCGCTGCGCCACGTACACCGTCCCGCGGGGGTAGGGTTGGACGAAGTCGGAGCAGCCCAGCAGGCCCAGGGCTACGACGCTGCCCGACACCCACATGAGTGCTTGAAGGGTCTTCATGGTCTCTTCTCCTTTGTCAGACTGTGTTTAACTCACGTATCGCTCGGCAGGCGCCGGTTGGGCGCCAAAACAAAGACGGGCGCAGTCAGCACCATCGTCAACAGCCAGGGTCGCAAGGTCCTCATCGCATTTCACGTCCCAGACTGACTCCCTCCGTACTACATTTCTCTGTGAATCTTGTTTTCTTGGTGTCCATTGGAGCGACAAGAAGACACCTTGTGATCGGTGAGACCATAACACGCACAACGATCTCCACGCAACATCTCATCTCGAAAGCAGAGAGGCAAGTAACGCTTTCCATGGTGCACGATTTCCTGACCGCGAACGCAAAACGGATGCCCTGAAGGATGGATTTAGCAGTAAACCTATGCTGAAAAGCGTTTCTCGCGCTTTTGCCCGATAACGTGCGAACGATTTCGAAAGAGCCAGAAAGTCATGATATGGGGGCCACACAGAATGACGCGCTCGGATGTTTTTGCCTCTGATGAGCTGCCGCACGTCAGGCTCTATTGGTATGCGTGAACTGACGATGGCACGTTAGCGGCATGATCTCGGCGCCTCCCGCGTTCCGTCAAAAGCCGCGATCCTCTTCCCGGTCCCAGAATAAGGAGCAGTCAAATGGCCAGCGGACGCTCACAGTACACATAGACCCGTACCTGAGAACATCTGCTGAATCCTAACCTCTCGCCACGGGAATCTTTACTTGCAACGGAAATTGGCCGATAATGGGATGGTGGAGTCCGGGCCTGAAGAGGGTTCCTTTTGATTGGGCATACAGAATATCCAGCCTGCGAATCGCAGCCGTTTGTGCTCCGCTGTACGGGAACGATCCGTAGCTGCCACTTTAATGGATAGTCTCGGCGGGATAGACACACTATGCCAACCGGCAGCAAAGGGGGAAAAGTTATGAAGAGGCCAATGATGAGAATCGGGGCGGGCATGGCCCCGTTGATACAGGTCCTTCTGGCGACGGGTGTTCTCTGGGCGAATGTCAACGCGGGGGCCCGGAGCCAGATTCCCGAACTCGAGGCCGCCGCATCAATCGTCAGGGATACCTACGGCATCGCCCACATCTGGGCGCAGAACGAGCACGACCTTTTCTTCCTGCAAGGCTGGGCGCATGCCCGGGACCGTCTGTTCCAGATGGATGGACTTCGCCGCATGGCGAGTGGCACGCTTGCCGAGTTGGTGGGGCCGGACGCCCTCGCAGGCGACGTGCAGCTTCGCACGATGGGCCTTCGTCGGGCGGCGGAGCGATCCCTCCAAGTGCTTTTGCCGAGGACGCTGGCGGCGCTCGAGGCCTACGCGGAGGGCGTGAACGCCTTTGTCGGGACGCATCCTCTGCCGCCGGAGTACGACGCGCTTGAGATCACCCAGTTCGCCCCCTGGACCGCCACCGACAGTTTGGTTGTGGGGAAGCTCGCAGGCTTCCGCCTATCGTTCCAGTTGGACACCGACACCACCTTGCAGTTCAACGCATACTTGGAGGCTGGTGGGGCGATGGGCTTCGACGGCTCCAAGCTCTTCTTTGAGGACCTCGTTCGGTCCGCGCCGTTCGACCCCGCATCAACGGTTCCGGACGCATCGAAGGCCGCCCTCTCTGCCACGCTGAACTTCCAGACGCAAAAGGGGGTAGAAATCGCCACCCCCCTCGCGGCATCGGCGATCCGCCCGCGCACGATAGCGCTCTGCAAGCGATACCAGGAAGTGCTGAAAGGTATCCCGTTCTTTGAGAAGATTCGCCACCGTGAGCGTTTCGCCGGTTCAAACCTCTGGGCCGTGAGCGGGACCCACACCACCAGCGGCCTGCCGCTACTCGCCAACGACCCGCATCTTGAGCTCGACACCCCTATGATATGGTATCCGATTAGCCTCCATGCCGGGTCAATCCATGTGTTTGGAAGCGGATTCGCTGGTACACCTGGCATCGTCCACGGTCACAATGAGTACATCGCTTGGGGGACCACCGATGCCGGATTGGACGTGACGGATACATTCCAGGAGCACGCGGTTCTCGATTTCAGCTCCCCCAGCGGCCTCAGCACAGTGTACAAGGGGGAGCGCGAGCACATCATTTTCATCCCCGAGGTCTTCCGCCAGAATAATCCAGGCAGCGGGGCGTTCGATGACATTACGGAGGCGCCTGCTGGAGGCTCGATCCCACCTGTGACCGCTATCGTGCCCCGTCGCAATAATGGGCCGATCGTCGAGTACGACCTCGCGACGGGAGACGCGCTCAGCGTCCAATACACCGGCTTCAGCCCGACACGCGAGTTCGACTGCTTCCTACTGATGATGGAGGCCAGGAACCTCGATGACTTCACCAGCGCGCTTCAGTATTTCGACAATCCACCGCAGAACTGGGTTTACGCCGACGTGGAGGGCAACATTGCTTTCTTCACGAGCGGCGAGGTCCCCATCCGGGAGGACCTCCAGGCGGGCGCCGTCGTCGGCCTCCCACCGTGGTTCGTCCGTGACGGTAGCGGCGGCAACGAGTGGCTTCCCGTGCAGAACCCGCAGCCGAAGCAAGCGGTCCCCTACGAGATCCTCCCGTTTTCGGAACTGCCCCAGATCATCAATCCACCCGAAGGTTGGTTTGTCAACGCCAACAACGACTCAGCCGGACTAACTCTCGACAACGACCCCCTCAACGACATCCGGCCCGGCGGCGGTATCTGTTACCTGATGTACACCTATGCCCAGGGCTTCCGAGCGGGGCGCATCACGCAGATGATCCGCCAGAGGCTCGCGACGGGCAACGGCAAGGTCTCCTTCGAGGACATGCAGGAAATGCAGTCGGACGTGGTGATGCTCGACTCGCAGGTGTTCGTCCCCTACATCGTGCAGGCATTCGCCAACGCCGGAATGCAGGACACCCATCCGACGCTCGCCGCGCTGGCAGACGACCCCGAGGTGGCCGGCGCCGTGGAGCGGCTCGGGAACTGGGAAGGCAATACCCCCACGGGGATCCCGGAGGGCTACGACGCCTCCGATGACGACGGCATTTTGTTCATGCCTTCCGACGAAGAGGTCCGCGCCAGCATCGCAGCCACAATCTACAGCGTGTGGAGGGGGCAGTTCATTCGCAACACAGTGGACGCCTCTCTCGCTCCCGCCAGCCTGCCGTCGCCGGACAGCTATGCGTCTCTCACGGCGCTGCGACATCTCCTCGATAACTTCGACGCGAACGAGGGTGTCGGGGCCTCCGGGCTCAACTTCTTCGACGTGCCCGGCGTCGAGGGCGCCGGCGACCGCCGGGACATCATCATTCTCAAAAGTCTTCAGGACGCGCTCGCCCTGCTGTCCGGGGAGGCTTTCGAGGCGGCCTTCAACCGGTCCACCAACCAGGACGATTACCGATGGGGCAAAGTTCATCGCGTCGTCTTCGCTCACGAGCTCGACGGCCAGTTCAGCATCCCCCCTGCGGGCGGGGCCTTCCCGGCGCCGCTGGAGGGGCTGCCGGGCATTCCCACAGACGGCGGTTTCGCCACAGTGGACGTCGCGCCTCACGCCGCTCGCGCCGACGACGTCAACGATTTCATGTTCGAGCACGGGCCTTCTCGCCGTTTTGTCGCTGAGCTCTCTCCGGGGCATATACGTGCCGAGGCGATGTGGCCCGGCGGAACGAGCGGCGTCTTGGGTAACCCCTTTTACTTCAACCTCCTCCCGCTTTGGCTCACCAACGATGCCGTCCCTTTGGAAGCTGCCGCCTCGTGCTTCCGCGTCCAGCGTATGCTTCCTCAACCCGATGGGTCAATTCTTCTGGAGTGGGAATCCCAGGAGGGCATTGTGTATGTCGTGGAGGCAGCCGACAGCCTAATGGGGCCCTGGACGCCGATCTCGGCTCAGATTCCCTCCGGGCACGACCCAATAGAATGGGAGGACTCGCCGCCTCAGGACATCAATTGTCGTTTCTACAGAATCGGCCAAGTATTTCCGTAGGCGAGAGGGGCCGAAAATGGCTCGTATAGTCAACAAGCATCCTGGCCTGGCCGCCAGGGATACGGGGTCAGCCTTGGCTCTTACAGCACAAGAGATATAGTGCTCCCATTTCCGGCGGTCGGAATCGCTTCCCGAGAAATACCCCCCTTCAGAAGGATCGTATCCCCCATCTTCGACATCCTTGAAGTTATAAGTTCCTTCCTCATCCGCAGTCGTAATAAGACCGACATCATTTGCTCCCCGTACGCGAAAAGCTTCATGCCAAGTTTTCTGAGGATAATCTCTTGTTGCCGCGGTCGAGGCGCAAAATGCAATTGAATTGCTTATGGACTCTCGTGTAATCTCTTTCCCCAGTGAAAAACAGTGGAGAAGAATCATGAAAATTGTCACAGCGACAGAGATGAAGCGCATTGATCGGCGAACCATCGAGGAGTTCGCCATTCCCGGTGAAAGGCTTATGGAGAAAGCGGGAAAGGGCATTTTCTCGGCGGTGAGGAGGATGCTGTCTGAGCTGAAAACACCGCGGCCCTCGGTTCTGCTTTTCGCAGGCAGGGGGAACAACGGCGGTGATGCCTTCGTAGTCGCGAGGCTTCTACACGAGTCTGGTATCCCAAATCTAACCGTCCTTTTGGCGGAGGAATCGGACCTCCGCGGAGACGCCGCCACCAATTTTGGAAGGCTGAAACGGACGGGGGCGGAAATTACCGTTGTCCGCGAGGCAAAAGATTTGCAGAAGATTCCTCACCGAGAGGCGTCGCTCATTGTGGACGGAATCCTCGGCACGGGAATTAAGGGCGAGGTGAGAGGATTTTATGCGGAGGTCATCGAATTCATCAATCACGCCTTGGGGCGTGACAAGAAGATAGTTGCCGTGGACATTCCTTCGGGAATAAACGGGGACACCGGCAGCCACGAGGGGCCGTGCGTTCGCGCGGACGTCACTGCGACCATGGGGCTTCCCAAAGAAGGTCTCCTCCGGCGAGATGCCCTCAACTTCGTGGGCAAACTGGAAGTCGTGGACATAGGGATTCCGCCGCAGGTCATCGAGGAAGCTGAAGGCGACGCGGAGCTGCTCACCGAAAAGGAGATGTCCAACCTCCTGCCCCGTCGCCAGCGGATAACACACAAAGGCGATTACGGGCGGGTATTCGTACTGGCGGGGTCGCGAGGCTTGACCGGAGCGGCGGCGATGGTCTGCTCGGCTGCTATGCGTGCGGGATCGGGACTGGTCTTTTTGGGCATTCCCGCGAGCCTCAACTCCGTTCTGGAGACTAAGTTGACGGAACCGATGACCATCCCTCTCGATGAGACGCCGCAGGGAACCGTGGCGTACTCGGCCCTGGCGGAGCTCCTCGAACATCTCTCCACGTGCACAAATGCCATTATCGGGCCCGGGATTTCAACGCATCCGGCAACCGCACAGCTCGTCGAGGAAATTCTCCGCAAAGCGAGAGTACCGCTGCTCATTGACGCCGACGGCTTAAATTGCCTACACGGAAAGACGGAATTGCTTCACAAGTATCCGGCCCCGCTGATTGTAACGCCTCATCCGGGGGAGATGTCGAGGCTTACCGGTCTTGACTCCGGGCATATTCTCTCTCATCCGTGGGAGGTGGCGGCGGATTTCGCCCGGCAGAACGGCGTCATCGTCATCTTGAAAAGCGCCGAGACGGTCATCGCCGACACGGATGGCTCTCTCCACGTCAACATCGCCGGTGATGCCGGGATGGCCAGCGGCGGGATGGGTGATGTCCTGAGCGGCGTGATAGGCTCGCTCATAGGGCAGGGGCTGAAGCCGATTGACGCCGCAAAGCTCGGGACGTTCGTTCACGGCCTCGCTGGCGAACTCGGCGCCAAACAAAAAGGGCAACTGAGCCTCATCGCCTCGGACATCATCGAGCTTCTGCCGACCGCATTGCAAATGATTCGCAAATCTCGGAAACCCAGTTGGCACATCGGCTGAAAAAGGGCTTGCATTTCCCCGCAGGATGGTCTAAGTTATTTACAGAATTGAGTAGTCATTCTTTTGGTCGGGCGGCAAAATTGGACTGCGAGCGGAGAATCCGGTTGCTTGCCGTCGGGGGCAGATTGCCCCGCCCCACAATACGGGCAGTCCGAGTCGCGGTGTGAAGAGGAGTGAAAGTATGGTTCGAAGGGTTATATTGATTCTGGTGGCGCTTCTTGCGACGGGAATCCTCGCCTCAGGTTGCTACGAGGCGAAACGGCACGCGATTGAGGTGACCGAGTACGCTCGCGTCTTCTTGCTGGATGACGACGGGATGGGCACGATCGGAAACATCAAGTAGAGCGGCGGAAACATCGAGTCCAGCCGAACGTCAAAGCTCACAGCGAAGGCGCGGCGCTGTCGGGAGAGTCGGAGGGAGCCTTTCGCCGGATAGACAGATACCGGCAGGGTCACCACAGTCTTCGCCGGTTTTTCCGGTGGCGAGCCAACTGCTCGATTATCGGCGAGCGAGAGTCTCAGAGCCACGGATGTTGGCCAAAGCATCTGTGGCTTCGTTGTTTCTACCGAACCTCCTATGAGAGCGCGAAAGGCATTGCGCCACCTGAGGAGAAAAGAGAACCCGCCATTGCCAAAGAAGGGATGACCGCCCTCGTCGAAGCTCATTTTTCGGGAGGCGGAGAGGGAACTCTGTTATCCCGCCGGACCCCCTCGGCGAGCTGCTTCCGGTAACGGCGCAGCTTATCTGTCAGGGAAGGGTCGGTCAGGGCCAGAATCTCCGCCGCGAGGATGGCGGCATTCGCGGCGCCGGTTTCGCCGATTGCCACCGTCGCGACCGGAACGCCCGATGGCATCTGCACCGTCGAGAGGAGGGAATCGAGCCCATTCAGGTCGCTGGAAGGAATGGGAACACCTATCACCGGCAAAGTGGTGTGGGACGCGATGGCGCCCGCAAGGTGTGCGGCAGCCCCCGCCGCGGCAATGATGATTTTCAAGCCGGCAGCTTGCGCGCCAACGGCATACTCCGTAGCGAGCTCCGGTGTCCTGTGAGCCGAGATAATTTGCAGCTCGTAAGCTATCCCAAAATCTTCCAGCAGCCGAAGCCCTTTTTGGACAAACTTCAAATCAGACTTGCTCCCGACAAGGAAGCCTACAACCGGCTTGTCATTCACTTTTTCCTCCAAACCTACCCCAGAGCACGCGGAGAGCGCAGAGATGTAAAAGAGGATAAGAGCAATCCTTGCCTCTGCGTCCTCTGCGTTCTCGGCGGTTGCATCCGTGCGGTTCTATCCGATTCATCTTACCGGCGAAGCGCCTTGGCGCCAATATCGGTCCTGTAATGGGCGCCGTCGAAATGAATTTTTCGCACCGCTCCATAAGTCGTCTCAATCGCCTCGGCAATCGTCTCGCCCAGACCCGTTACACCGAGCACCCTCCCGCCGTTGGTCACGATGCGCCCATCATCAAGCCTTTTCGTCCCGGCATGGAAAACCTGGACGCTGTCCGTCGGGAGAGAATCGAGACCGGTGATGACTTTCCCTTTCTCATACTTGCCCGGATACCCACCGGAAGCCATGACCACGCATACCGCCGAAGCGGGATTCCATTTCAACTGTATTTCCGAGAGCCGTTCGTCAACGACGGCGTTCATCACTTCCACGAGGTCGTTTTCGAGGCGGGGCATGAGCGCCTGCATCTCCGGGTCGCCGAAGCGGGCGTTGAATTCAAGAACCTTCGGCCCGTCAGCGGTAATCATCAACCCCGCGTAGAGCACGCCTTTGTACTCGATGCCTTCCGCGCGCAAGCCCCTGACCATGCGCGTCAAGACCTCCTCGCTGATCCGCCGGTAGATTTCCGGAGTCACGACCGGCGCCGGTGAATAGGCGCCCATGCCGCCGGTGTTCGGCCCCATACCATTATCGTAAACCGGCTTGTGGTCCTGGGCGGAATCCATCGGCAGAACCTTCACGCCGTCGCTGAAAGCCAGAAGCGATGCTTCCTCTCCTACCAGACAATCCTCGATGATAAGCCGCTCCCCTGCCGCTCCGAAGTCCTTCTTCACCATTATGCGATGGACCGCTTGCTCGGCATCTTCCTTAGTGCGGCAGACAATCACCCCCTTCCCCGCTGCGAGACCGTCGGCCTTCACGACCATCGGCGACTCTCTCTGGCGGACGTGGGCGAGGGCTTTCTCAGCATCGGCGAACACGGCATGGCGCGCGGTCGGTATATCGTACTTAACCATCATCTCCTTGGCGAAGACCTTGCTCGCCTCCGTCTGCGTGGCGGCTTTACTCGGGCCGAAGATGCGTAACCCCCGCCGCTGAAACTCGTCGGCGATGCCACGGGCGAGAGGCGCCTCCGGACCGACGACCGTCAGGTCAATCTTTTCCTTCGCGGCGAAATCCGCCAGACCGTCAATGTCCGCCGCCGCCATATCCACGCACTCCGCGTGCTCGCGGATGCCGCCGTTGCCAGGAGCGCAGAAGACCTTCTCCACGGCAGGGCTTTGAGAAATCTTCCAGACGAGGGTGTGCTCTCTCCCTCCACTCCCAACGACCAATACCTTCATCTTTTCTCCTGCGCCTCTCCAGTGAAACTCAACGCCAGCGGCAGACCCCAGCAAAGAAATGGCAACTTCCAACAGCCCTGAAGCAGCCCGCAGCCGCAGAAAACCCGCGAGGCATCTAAGACGAATCATAGAATGACTGATTCATGCCACGCCAATGGTAGGCGATTCTCCTCCCGAAGTCAACCGCCCGAGGCCTGTTTTTCGGCCGGGAATACCTGACTTACGGGTGGCTGAAGGTGGAACCGCAGAGCACCCAGAAAGGACTATGTACTGCCGGCATCCTGTCGGCTGTATCGGGAGGCTCCCTTGCCCACCCCGGCGACGTTACAGAAACGGAAAACTTGGCCGTGCGAGGAAGCCGAGGCGTCAGGGCTTGCCACCGAGACGCAGCCACACCCGCTGCCCAGGAAACGGTTGAAAGGAAATCTCCGTCCGTGGTAAAGTCTGCTTTGCTTTCTGCCATCCGCCTATCCCGTCTCGATTCACCTCCAGGAGGATGCCAAGATGCTCGATAAACTTTTCGAACTGAAAAAGCATGGCACGAACGTCCGGACGGAAGTCATCGCCGGGACCACGACGTTCATGACCATGGCTTACATCATCTTCTTCCAGCCGGCGCTTTTTTCCGCGACGATGGGAATGGACTACGGGGCGGTGATGATGGCGACGTGCATCTCGGGCGCAGTTGCCACGTTAGTGATGGGGTTGTGGGCAAACTATCCCATCGCTCTGGCTCCGGGGATGGGGGAGAACTTCTTCTTCGTGAGCGTGGTAACGACGACGGCGGTCGCGCTTTCGGGGATAGAAGTGACGTGGCAGATGGCTCTGGCGGCGGTGTTCATTTCGGGCGTCCTTTTCATCATACTTACATTTTTGCGAGTGAGGGAGATGGTCCTTAACGCGATTCCCACCTCCATCAAACATGCCATTGCGGCGGGCATCGGGGCATTTATCGCCTTCATAGGACTGAACTACTGCGGTATCGTCATGCGGAATCCGGCGGGTTTGGTGAAACTTGGAGACGTGACATCGCCGGTTACACTTCTATCTATCGGCGGGTTTCTTATCATCTGCTTGCTCGTGAGCATACGAATCAGAGGGGCGATCGTTATAGGGATGATTCTCACGGCGATCATAGGGGTTGTGCTGAATCTGCTGGCATACCATGGTGTCGCCTCTGCGCCGCCGTCCATAGCGCCGACCTTCCTCAAGCTGGATTGGCGCGCGATGGTTCGGTGGGAGCTGATTCCGGTCATCATTGTTTTCTTGTTCATGGATATGCTGGATACCGTGGGGACTTTGGTCGGAGTAAGCGAGAGGGCGGGGTTGATGGAAGAGGGAAAACTGCCCAGAGCGAATCGCGCGCTTCTGTCGGACGCTGTGGGGACATCGGTGGGGGCTCTTCTGGGAACATCCACCGTCACGTCTTACATCGAGAGCATCGCCGGCGTCAATGAGGGTGGTCGCACGGGGCTGTCGAGCGTGGCGACGGCGTTCCTTTTCCTGGCGGCGATTTTCTTTTACCCCTTTGTGAGGACGATTGGAGGAGGATGCCAGACGGAGGCGGGGACTTTTTATCCGGTGATCGGCCCCGCTCTCATCATCGTGGGGGCGATGATGATGCGCTCGGTGGCAAGAATCGAATGGGATGATTTCTCGGAGGCCGTGCCCTCGTTCCTAATCTTTATTGGAATCCCCTTGACGTACAGCATTGCGGACGGCTTTGCCTTCGGGTTCATTTCCTATCCTCTCCTGAAGCTCTTCAGCGGCAAGGCCAGAGAAGTCAATTGGCTTCTCTACCTATTGGCTGCGCTTTTCGTTCTCCGGTACGCTCTCCTGTAAACGCTGCCGGATAGGAAAGGAGTGTTTATTTCGGAGAGGTTCGTGCGCCCTCTCTGCTGGTGTTTGGGGTCGGCTCGAGGCTGTCAATCCCGAGTGCCCGAATGATTTTCCCCGCTGTTCGGTTGCCGGGAGAAACCACCAGCCTTTTTTCTCCCCCGGCGCGCAACTCGGCAAGCGATATAGTCTCAAGGGGACCGAGAGCATCCTCCAGCGAGATAGCTATCTTCTTCTCCAAGAGTCGTTTCTCCAGCCGACATCGAAGAAGACAAGCGAGCTGACTGATGAGGACGTGCCCCACAAAGAGGCTTGTTGGCTCTCCGTTGGCGCCGTGCTCTTCGAGCTCGGGAAGGGGCAGGCGTATCGAACGGGAAGCTGGTATGTCGGAAATAGTTTTTAAGGCGTTATCGAGTCTGCGTAATCCTTCGTAAATGACCACGGCGGAGGGAGGGGATATGCCGGTGTCGCTGGTTCGAAGGAGGGAGATTCCCTCGTAAGCCCGCCGAACTGTGGATTTGCCTCGGTCCTCCCGGAACTCAAACTGCCCTTGAGGCGTCAACCGCCAGGAGATGTAGCGGTAGGCTTTGCGGCCTGCAAGGATTCTCTCCGCCCGGGCCATAATTGTGGCGGGCCTCTTAAGCCTCCCTTCCTCGACGGCGCGTTTCAGTTCTTCCAGCGCTTTGAGAGCGCGGCTGACGACGGAGGCGCGCAAAGCGCCCTCCTCTTTCGCATCTTGCCCGCTGTGAACGAGGAAATACCGCTCCGTCGCCATCTTGTCGGGTGTCAACGCTTCCAAGGAAGCGTCGGTCTCCGCCGGCAGAAGGACTTCCTGCACTTTTGTGTCGGAATCAATTCTCGCCCACTGGCGACCCGCTTGCTGTATGACCTCGACGGCTCGTGGGTCTCGCCTTCTGCGAACCCCAACCAGGTAATGAAAACCGAGGGATTCGAGTTGGTAGAGCTTCTCGTCGTCCGTGCCGGCGGGAGAGACGAAAAGGATTTTTCTGAACCCCAACCGCCGCTGGCTTTCCTCGATGAACCGCCTGATCTGGAGGACGTTCGGCTCGCTGCCCCCGAAGAGACGAACGGCGAGCGGCCACCCGTTGCACACGATTGCCCCGAGGTAAAGTCTGGTGTTGCTTTGTGACCTCTGAACGGGCCAGTTCGCGAAGTGGCGGCGAGGAGCCATCCGCTCCACAAATGTAGTGTCGAGCTCGTAGAGGACGACCTCGTCGCAACTGCCACATATCTGCTTGACTGTCTCAGCGAGGGCTGTCTCAATGACGCGGCGCTTTGCCGCCAGCTTCCGCACAGTATTATCCCAGAGGCTATCGGGGGATTTTCCCGAACCGCCGGAGCCTTTGACGCGGGCGGACGTGTCCCGGCCGTAGCTGAACTCCCCGGGGACGAAAGCCTTCTCGAGCCAGTTGTCCATGCCGTGCCGGTATCGAGGATCAACGAGGCGATTGGCTGTCAGAGCAAAAGCCGCGTCCGCAGCTCTCCGACCGCAAGCAGCGGAGATTATCTTCCCAAGCCCCATTTCCTCCCAGATATGCCGGGTGACGAGAATCGGGCCCCAGGACCAAATTCGTCCCGCCGAGATTTCCTCTGCTGAAACGAACTTTTCCCGGCAGAACTCGCTCAAGTCTCTCACGACGGCATCGAGTTTTCCCGTAAGACGGTTGACCGGTCCGAGGCGAGCAATAGGTTGCGCTTTCTCTGCGCAGTTTGGCTCGCAGTCGAATATCTCGAGGTAAACGTGTTTCTTTCCGCTTTCCGTAACGGTCACTTTTCGAGAGAACATGCGTTTCGCTCCTTCACTTCTTTCCTTGACGGTTCGACGCCTCCCGAGTACGAGCGACACCCTCCGGCGGCCATGAACGTTCACTTTCTTCCGCGATGAAGACTGACGTATGTCGTCCCGAGAGGCCCCCGCGTCTCATCAGGAACCAACTTCAGGACTCGCGAGTACTCCATCTTTACTCGGAGACACTCCTCCGTCATCGGCTGCTTTTGGAGTAGGCTATCACACTGGCGCGTGTTGAGGCAATCCCCCAGACGAAGAATCCTTCCGGTCACCGCGAAGCCCGCGGCAAGCGAGCAGCATCGCTCTGGCCCCGCGATTGCAAGGCGACAGTTTACTTTTTCGAGAGGCACAGCCGCACCCAGATGCCCACGGTCTCCACCCGCGCTTCTGCGAACGGTCTCAACCTGATGATGGGCAATATCCTCGACCGGAGCGACTTCCGCGTGAAGCCGTGAAGCCGGAAGGCCAAAACGATGGCCAGTTTCGGGGGAAAGGAAACGTAGCGAGGCAGCTCAGCGAGAATTTCCTGCCTCGCCGCATCGGAACGAATATCATATAGCAGCGCACGTCCACCCGGTTTCAGAACGCGGTAAATCTCGTCGAAAACAAGCCCCGGTTTCCGCCAATGGTGCATGGAGCCGGTGCTGACGACGAGGTCCACGCAACTATCGGCAAGCAGCAGCCGGGCCGCGTTCATTACACGGAATCTGACATTCGGCAGTTGATTTGCCTTTCTTCTCGCCAGGCTTATCATTGCTGCGCTAACGTCTATCCCGAGTACCTCGAGCCGCGGGTTTCTGGATGCGATCTCGATCGCCAGGTCGCCGGGACCCGTTCCCAGGTCCAAGACGAAACCGCTGGTGAGGTCTATTGTGGATGCGATCCTCTTGTACTGCTCACTTAGCACACGTCCGGAGACCACTGCATCGTACCACAGCGCAGCGGGCACAGGTATTGCTTCCGGGAGAATCATGTCAGGTCGCCATCTCATAGTCACACCCGACGCATGGCGAAGAATCCGGCCAACGCTCCCGAGGATTATATCAGAAACGTCTGGTCGTCTCGTCCTCTTTTCCTTCCTGTGAAGGCTATCCCTCAGCTTCCTGTGGCGAGCGGCGAACCCGTGAACAGGCGAGTGTGCACGGCCCCTGTCGTGGCATGGACATCTTGCACCTGGACGCGCACGGGCCTGACGCCTGTGAAGCATCATCTGCAAATTGAACGGGTTGATGCTCGCCGCAGCCGGATTTATAGTCAAAAACGCTGGCATACCGGCTGTCGGTTCGTTGCCGGGGCCCCTGTTAGGCACGGGCTTCAGCCCGTGCTGCTTGGCCTACGGCCCGGCCTTCTTAAGCCGGCTCCGACGGGAACATGTAATGCGTCCGATGGCCACCGACTGAAGCCGGTGGCTGAAAACTGCTGCCTCGGATCGTGCCCGCTCAGGCTTATGCATCGCTTACACCTGGCGTGTCTGTGCCATTATGGGGATTGATTCCCGATGCGAGTGACCACCGACTGAAGCCGGTGGCTAAATGGTGCTCGCGAATACAACTACATGTTTTTCGCGCAAAATCCGGTCACTCGCAGGAGTTTCTGCCTTTTTGAAAAATGGAATACGTGACCAAGCTTATGAAGCAAAGCGCTAAGGCCTCGAACGGAGCAGTATTGGAGAACGCGCCCTTTTTCTCAGGGGTGACAGGAAACCAACCTTCAGCCCTGAAAGGGCCCAATATTCCAGCCCAGGGCAACGCCCTGGGAACCGCACGTGACGGAATGCAAAAGCCCTGAAGGGGAGTGATAAATCGCTCCCCAATATACGGTTTCCTCCGGCGACAAGACAGCGGACCTCCGTGCCACGGAGACGCTGCCAAACCCGCTTCCTGAAAAAGGTCTTGATTCCCGGACTGATTCGGGCTACATTGAGTGCGTACGAGACAGGCCAATTGAGCATAGAAGGAGGTTGTGAGGTGGCCATTACCTGTCCCCGCTGCAACCGACAGTACGACATCACGCTCTTCGAGTTCGGGCGGCGGGTTGTCTGCGAATGTGGTGAGGTCCTTACAGCGGAAGGCTCCCTTTCGCCGTTTCGAGAAAATGCCAAAAGCGGCGCCTCCCCAAAGGACATCGCACTCTCCAGGCTCATCGCCCGCCGAAACATGGAAAGGCTGCGACGAGCCGCGGACCGAGTATGTTCTCTTATTCTCATGTCAGACTATCCTGAAATTGACATCGAGATAGAGAAAGCCAAGGTCAGGCAGCTCGCCCAGGAATTGTTCCCGGACAGGATGGACTTATACGAGATGATTTACGTAAGCAGATTTCGTAGATTGTGGGACCAGTTTCGGTGCCCGTGTGACCAGCCGGATTCTTACAATATCTGGCGCGAGAGGATGTAACAGCCAGCGAGAAACTTGTCCAGGAGGATACGTATCACCGCCGTCCGGGAGTTTGTGGCGAGAGCGTTGGGCTGCCCAAAATCGCATGTAAGATGCCCCCACGACAACCGGCAAAAATGCGAGCGCGACGGCAACGAAAAGCAAGCGGAGTCCGCTTCCAACCATGCGCGGAAAAGGTCGAGAAAGGAAATCCGATATGAGCAAGGTTATTGTTACGGCAGCGGCGGGCTTTCTCGTTGCCGGGACGTGTTTGGTGGGGCTCCCGAGGGCACGGTCGGGCGAGCTTAAGGTCAATGGACCTTCCCTCCGGAGGAAAATCTTCGGCGAGCCGATGAAGCTTAAAGTGGCGATGGACCCCGGGTTCGGCGCCAAGGGCGAGATAGAGCTGGTTTGCACGACAAAAACTTATCAGGGAGAATGCAACAGCAAGAATCAGAATAGCAGCCTTCGGATGGCAGTCTCCGGGACCATCGAGAAGATGGGTCAGGGCAGATTCCTCATCAGCTATGACCTGGGCGTCAGGCTGGGGGACAGTTCTGGCGTGACCCGGTTTTCCGCGGCGGGGTCGGGTTTACTCTTGGAGGGAAGGCCGACGCGAATCGTGAGCATCGGCGGCAGGTCGGTCACAATGACCGCCACGATCATCAATAGGAACACTCACGTCACCCATGTGAAGACGACAACGGAACCTCCGGTTTCGCGTAAAGGCAACTGATTCTTTGACGGAGCAGAAATATGAAATGCCAGGCGACTGGCGCAATTTCGACGCTTTTTAGAGGAGGAGGTGTAAGATGACCAGGACCATCGCAGCGATATACGCGGGGATTGTGTTCATTGCGGCAGGAGGCACGGTTCCAGCCGTTGAGCTGTTGCAGCCCGAAGAGACAGCAATGCCTTCCGTGGTGCAGGTGATTCAGCCGCAACTGGAGATTCTGGACCGCCCTGTCATTATTCAGGTGCAGGTTGACCCGACTCTCGGCGTGGATACTTCCATGAGGATTCTCTGTGCAACGAGCGCCTATCGGGGCCAGGTGCACGTGGAAAAGCAAGATGTCGGGATAACGCTCACCATTTCCGGTGAGATCAGAGAGGTTTCACAGGGGAAGATTCTTGTTTCATTCGATGTGGAGGCTGAGTCGCAGGACGTCAGCGGCGCAGCAGGGTTCGCGGGCAGCGGTGCGGCTATACTCCAGCCGGCGAAATCGAAAACCGTCCTCACCGTCGGCGGCAAGTCTCTTATTCTCACAGTGACCTTTCCCCCTGAGGAAGCCCTGGCAGAAAGAGCGCCGGGCAAATGACCCGAGCGGGGCAAGGCGTGGCGCCGCGGGAAATCGTCGGCACCAGCGTATTTCGCCGGTAGGCCGTCGTGTCGCCATGTGTCGGAGAGCACGACGACCTGCGCGATAGCTAAGTTCTTCAGCGGCCTCCGTCATCGCGCCTCGACAGCGGAAAGGAAGGCTCACTCACCGCCGGTGGCTTTCCCCGCCTTCATAGCTTTCTCAAGCTCTTTTTCTACCTCGGTTTCTTTCCCTTTCCCCCTTTTTTCGATTTTGTCAATCAGCTCGAGCAGTTTCAGGTTGACCTTGCTCCATTTCGATTCTTTTCCGAATCTCTCGACGGCTTGCTCGAGATGAGACTTCGCCTCGTCATAAAGGCCGGCTTTGATAAAGGCCAAGCCGACATTGTAATAACAGCTCTCATCGTCGGGATCAATTTCGATTACACGAACGTACGCTTTGATGGCATTATCGAAATCGCCCCTGGAATCGTAAAGAACGCCGAGGTTGTAATGGGCTTCCTTTGAATCCGGCTTTACCTCCAGGCACTTCTTGAAGTTTTCCTCGGCCTCCTCGAGCCGCTCCTTTTTTAGCATCACAAGCCCCAGGCCCAGCAGCGCCTCGTAGCTCCGGAGGTTTTTGGCGAGAGCTCTCTGGTAATACTCCATAGCTTTCTCGTTCTCCCCGATTTGCCACGCGGCATTCCCGGCGCCCACCAGCGCCTTCTCCAAACCCGGCCGAGTTCTCAAAGCGTTCTCGTACTCCGTCAGTGCCTCACGGGGCTTCTTCATTTCCGAGTAAATGCCAGCCACCGACAGAGAGATCCGCACGTCGCCCGCCGAGAGAGTTTTCGCCTTCAGGTATGCCCGGAGAGCTGGCTCACATTTGCCCGTCGCGAGATGAGAAGCGCCCAAGTTCACCAAAGCCTCGACCGACTTGGGGTTAATTTCGTAAGCCCGTTGGTACTTCTCGGAGGCAAGCTCGTACTTTCCCTGCCGATAACAAATGTTTCCGTAAAGGAGAAAAGCTTGCCCGAACTTGGGATTCTGCTTGACCGCTTCTTCGAGCTCATTGACAGCTTTCTGGTAGTACTCGGCCGCCGCCTTCTTCTCCTTCGCGGCTTTCGCTACTCCCGTCTGGAAAAAGAGTTCCGCCAAGTAGTACCGGCTGAACCAATTGTATCTGTGCTTGGGATACGCCTCCGCGAGCCCCTTCTTGGAAGCGGCGAAATACTTCGCCGCCTCGTCGCTCATCCGGAGGGCGCGATAGGAATAGCCCATGCGAAACTGCATAAGCGGGTCCTGGCATCCCTTTTTCATCGCCTCCTGGTAAATGCCGAGGGCTTCCTTGTATTTTCCCTGCCCATACGCGAGGTGCCCGTCTCTGAGCAGCCAGTTCCACCGGAAATCCTCGTATGGCGACTTGAGGTAGTCTTCCCATTCCCCACCTTGTACGGACAAAAGGGGCCACAACACCAGAAAACCGCCCAGCAACATCCCGGTTACCCTCCTACTGCCCATCTTTTTCTCGCCTCCATTACCGCGTTTCATCGAATTGTATTCCTGAGATCTCCGCAATGATTCGCTCCAGAGCGCCCTTCGGGTCAGCGCTGGCAGTTACGGGCCTGCCGATGACGATGTAATCGGCGCCTGCACGGAGGGCTTCGGCAGGAGTGGTAATCCTCCTTTGATCTCCTCTGGCAGCCCACTGCGGCCGGATGCCGGGCGTCACAATGAGAAGCTCCGAACCCACCCTCTGACGGATGAGGGAGGCTTCCCTCGCGGATGCGACCACCCCATCCAGTCCTGACTTTGCGGCAAGCTCCGCCAGATGCACCACTTGCTCCTCGACCCCGCGTCCCGCGGGGCATCCAATGTCCTCCGCCAGAATGCCCTCGTCAATGCTCGTCAAGACAGTGACCGCTAACACCTTCGGCCTCTGCCCACTGCCCGCTGTCCCCGCCGCTTCCACAGCCGCCCTCATCATTTCCGCCCCGCCGGATGCGTGAACGTTGAGCATTTTCACGCCCAGTGACGCCGCCGCTTCCACCGCCCTCGAAACCGTGTTCGGAATATCGTGAAACTTCAAGTCGAGGAAAACCTCTTTTCCGTGCCTCTTGACAAGCTCCACCGATGACGGGCCGCACCTTGTGAAAAGCTCGGAACCTATCTTGTAAACAACCGCTCGCTGCCCCGTCGCCCGGACCACATTCTCCGCTGCGTCGAGGCTTCTGACGTCGAGAGCGATAATGACTCTTTCTTCCGGCGGAATTTCCTTCATCTTCGAAGCATCCCTCGTTTGGCGTGCTGTGAGCTGTTCTCTCTCAGTTGCCCTTTCATCAAATATACTACGGCCGAGCCGCTGGCACAATAGCTCTCTTTGCGAGGGGGTCGCTACGTTTACGCGGCAGAGGAGTTGCCTTTCGATTGTTTCTCGCCCGTTGCATGCTTCCGACTGATGAACGGCAATGGTAAGATAAATGCCGGCGTTACGGCGGCGCCTCTGGGTGCCCTGCGCACTCTGCGGTTCCACCCTTAGCCACCCACGAGTGAGGGATTCCACCCTGTCCCTCTTTTCACTTGACCTTCCGGGGGAGGCCCGCTAATTTTGTCTCGATATTTTCTTCCGCCAGTGAGACGGAACGGCACTGCAGATGGCGAGCAAAAGAAGGTCGAGCCAAATGGGCCGCTGCGAATGAGGCTTACGTAATGGAGGAACGAGCGTATGAACTGTCCTTCTTGTGGAAAGGCGATTCGACCTGAGGAGAACGTTTGTCCGTACTGCGGCAGCACGGTTCGTCAGCCCGCCGGCACCGCGGGCGCGGGGGAAACCAATGTATCGGAATTACGCCGCCACAGCAGGGAGCTTGAGCAACTTCTCCGCTACACTCCGTCGGCGGTCGGCACGGGGGCGGGCCTGCTAGTGTTGTCGGTATTTGGGTTTGTTTTCACAGCGTTCGCCATTTTTTTCATTGTCACGTCAAAGGGGGCGGGGGCGCCAAAGTTGTTTCAGGTCTTCCCGCTCATCTTCGTTTTGGTTGGCGTGGTGATGATGGGAGCGGGCGTTCGCGGGCTGGTGAAGCTCAGCACATCGCCGCTTGAACGCCTCCCCGCCGCTGTTGTGGGAAAACGGCAGGACTATTCAAGCTCGAGCCGTGGGTCAGGCAGCACCAGTTACTATATCACGATCGAGACCGAGGACGGGCACAGAAAGGAACATACCGTCCGCGGCAGGCTCTACGGGGAGGTCGAGAGAGGAGACGCCGGCGTCGCCTACCTCAGAGGCGGCTACCTCCTTGACTTCAGGCGAGTTCGCCTCAAGCACACTTGAACTCCCCCGGAATCCCTGGCCTTCCTTCCCACACGTTTTCTGCGAAGCATCGCCCCCCGCCGAGCCTTGACATTTTCTCCAAAGTGGTGGAGACTGTTCGGCGTCAGGTTCGGGTGTCCGGATTGTCAAAGATGCTCGGATTCTCGCGCTGCCGAGAACGGACCAACGGAGAAACGCTATGAGCAAGATAAGCTACGAGGAAATCGCAGGGATGATTGACCACTCTCTGCTCAGTCCCACGCTGACCGAGGACGAGCTGGAGGCGGGATGTCTTCTGGCTCGCCGACTCAGGGTCGTTAGCGTATGCGTCAAACCGTATTTCGTGAGCCGTGCGGTAGAGCTGCTCCGGGGAAGCGGCGTTCGAGTCGGCACGACGATAGGTTTTCCTCACGGCGGGCACACCACGGCGGTTAAGCGACAGGAAGCTATGGACGCATGCAAGAACGGAGCAGTGGAGCTGGATATGGTCGTCAACATCGGCATGGTGCTCAACGAAAATTGGGGTTACGTGAACGACGACATCAAGGCGGTGCTGGAGGTTGCCCGCGAGCACGACGCCATTCTGAAAGTCATTTTTGAGAACTGCTATCTGGGAGACCGGCATAAGATCAAGCTCTGTGAGATTTGCTCGCGGCTCGCCGTTGATTTTGTCAAGACATCCACGGGATATGGTCCCGGAGGCGCCACCGAGGAGGACATAGAGCTTATGCGAAAACATTGTTCCCCCTCCGTTCAGGTGAAGGCGGCGGGGGGAATCCGGTCGCTGGAGCGTGCCCTCCGCGTCCGAGAACTTGGGTGCACTCGCATCGGCGCCACCGCAAGCGAGAGGATTCTATCAGAGCTGAAGGCGAAATCAGCCCAATAGCAATACTCCGGAGGAGAAGGCTTGGTCTATGAGAAATAGCCCGACGCCGGGTTGTCGAAGCGGGTGACCGAGCATGAAGCTGAACGCGTGGTTTTCGGGGTTACTTTTGGCCTTTATCGGTCTCCTGTCGGCGATGACATGGGCTGCGGAGAGCCTCGGGGAAGCTCATCGAGGCGCGCAAGGATGCCCTGATGGCCGTCAAGCTTCGGCCAAAGAACCGGCAGTACAGGCAGTTGCTTCTGGGGATAGATGAAATCATCGCCCGGGGGAAGCGATAGTTGCACCGGGCAAGACTTTTGGCCGCGCTCGGATCGCGGCCGGGAAGATAGCTCAGCGGGGTCTGGACAGCATGGCTCCGCGAGGGGGGGGCCGGGCGCTCTTTTTCACAGATTGAAGCCTCGGAGCTCGTCCGCGCTCTTTCCCACCGCGAGGGGACACGTTTGGAACCAATCAAACGAGAACGCGATCCTCAGCATTGAAAAGACAGCACCGCTTCTTGCCGACCGCGACGTTATTTTTTCAAAGGAAGGATTTCTATCTTTCGGAATTCGGTGGGATGGCTCTCCGCCTGAAGGGCTATGTAACCTTCATGCAGCATCTTGTCTCCATTTTTAATCAGCCTCTTGCCGTCAGGGTCATTTTCGTCAAGCTGTGGCTTCTCATACTCGAACACGGTCTCACCGTTCATGATGTGCTTGATGGTGGAATTGCCGTGAACCTGCACTTCGACCGTCACCCACTGGTCGCCATGATACGTTTTTGAACGGGATTCAGTGCAGTGGCGGGTGATCAGCTTGCCGTCCATTACGATATTCGTACCTGGCGTGCACACATTGGCGGTCGGACGTTTATCCTTGCCGTTGCCGCCAAGGAGCTGAACCTCGACGGAAACCGGAAAGTTCTGATCCTTTCTCATGCTTTCAGGCGACTGGCAGTGGAACATGATCCCGTTATTCCGGAGGGCCCATCCCGGAGCTCCAGGAACCTGGTTTCCCACGAACCGGTATTCCACTCGCAGGATGTAATGTGAGAATTTGTCCTTGTAAAACAGGTGCCCGAATTCTCCGTTGAACTTATCGTACTGATCGTAAGACACCTTTAGGATTCCATTCTCGACTCGGAAAGTGTTTTTATAGTTGTCATTCAGTTCATGGCCTGCGAACTTGACCTTCCACCCCTTAAGGTCCTTGCCGTTGAAGAGGCTAATCCAACCCTTCTTACCCTTGCTGTCCTTTCCCTCGGCGCAAAGCATACTCGCCAGGCCGATGCAGAGGGCCAACGAGACGCCCAGCCACCGATTCATGGTCGAGAGGAGATCTTTGATAGTAGGCTGACTTCTCATCATTGTCATTTGCTCCTTTCTGATGTATTCGGTACGCCTGAACAAGTAAAACTATCATTCCCGCACGGACAGTTCAAGCCAAAACCTAACCCAACTGTAATGCCTCAGTCTCGGGCTGATAGCCGGCCGAGGCGGAGGAGGCAAGACGGGAACAGCAGATTAACGCAAAGGCGCAGAGAATAAGGTGAGAAGGACACCCCGCCATGGCGGGGCGGCAGTCCCGAGGGCGTCTCGCCCTCGGCGGGGGCAGGATGCCACCGGCACAAGGGCTACTCTGCGTCCTATGAGCTCCGAACCTCAGCCGCCGGTAACTGAGGGATTACACCCAACTGTAATGCGTCAGTCTCGGGGTAGATGAACTCACCGCGGAGGCGCGCGGAGAAAATATTTACGCATCTCCGATGGACGCACGGGACAGTCCCACGGGCGGCTGGCGGGCCTGGCGGGGGGTTCCGTTTTCCTTTTTGGCGAGCGCCCGTCACTGTGTGCTCTGAAGGCAAAATGATAGCGAGGCGCGCAAGGACGCTCCGATGGCGGTCAAGCTTCGGCCAAAGAACCCGCGGTACAGACAGTTACTTCTGCGGATAGATGGAATCATTGCCGGGGGGAAGGGATAGGTCCTCTGGCCGCGACTTTTCTGCCGTGGGCGCACTCGGATGGCCGGGGGAAATGGAGCGCCGTCCTCTGAACAACCCGGCTCTGCGAGCCGACAGCGTGCAACCAGACAGGACGCGATCGTCCGGTCAGCGGGGGGGTGGTGAGAAAGGGCTCAACCAATCGGCCTGCCCGCCCGTGCCAGGGTCGTGACCGAGTCGCTCAAGGAGTGTCTCGCGGGCTTGTGAGCGGCACGGTCCATTCCCTTGCTCTTGGGGCTTCACTGCGACGCCCAGATAGCACTATTACTTTTCGGAACTGAATCGCACAGCATTCAAACATCTCGGAAATGGCGAAGAGTGTCGGCCTCTCTGCGCTTTTGGCGGTGAATGCTCTACGAAATTCCTGGAGCATGGGCCTGAGCGGGCAGACCCGATTAGCTGATCAATCCGTCATGTGTAACGACGGGGACGACCTCCGGCGTCCCGGGGAAAACACCCCACAGCGACACTGGCGAAGAGACGTTCCCTTCTTGTGGTTAATTCAGCCTTTTGCTTTTTGCAAAGGCTTCTTGTTGACAAAAAGAACTAAGCGGCGACACCTGCACGCTTTCACGTCAAGACACAAGCAATACCCGTGCCCAATTAGCAGGTTTTTGTATCTCCTTGCGTTACAGCGGAATACAACATTTGCCCTTTCTTTCGTGGAATTGCGGATGTTTCCATAAATATACACGGCGACGCTTTTCACACGCTATAACTCTGTTATCGCCTTATCCATAAAAACTTACGCAATGTTTACAAGAATCAACACATTTGCGATTTCGGAAACAATATCCGCTTAGAAAACAGCGTGCTTTTTCCTCTGAAAGAGACTTTCACAGCAGCCATTTGGGGATTCTACGTCGTTGGCGATAGCTCACGTCACCCCGCCACTGATTTCGGATTTTGCGTTCGGCTGACGCGGGCTGCATCCGGCCCGTCCGCGCTGGAGGCGCCGCAGTCCCCAATCCGCAACGCGGGAGCGGTTTTTTCCGCGAAGTACACGCGTCCGCAATAGTGCTGTGTGAGAGGAGCTTTCTGGACACGATAACAGAATAAACGGGACCGTTGCAGGCATGTGAGGTATCCAGTAAAACACAACGTCGCACAGGCCAGTAACCATCAAGGACAGGGAATTGGCGGAGAAGGTCGTCTTATCCTGTTACATTGTCAAAAAAAGAATATGTCGCCGACATTATGAATCAGAGCACTGTAACCCCTCAGTCTCGGGCGGATAGCCGGCCGAGGCGGAGCAGGCAAGAAGGCAACAGCAGATTAACGCAAAGGCGCAAAGTCGCAGAGAATAAGGTGAGAAGGGCACCCCCTGTCTCGCGGGGCTGTGGTTGCATGGGCGTCTGGCGTTTGATTGCCAGGTGCGGCTCAGTGTTGCGGTCTATGTAACGCTGCCCCGCCATGGCGGGGCGGCAGTGCCGAGGGCGTCTCGCCCTCGGCGGGGGCAGGATGCCACCGGCACAAGGGCTACTGTGCGTCCTATGAGAGCCGACCCTCAGCCGCCGGTAACTGAGGCATTACAAAGCACTTAACTTCCGGCTTGTTTTTCAAGGGGAGATAATCAAGTCCTTTTTGCGAGATCCTTCGCCACTTGCCCCTCGAAATAGACTGTCTGCGTCGGGAACGCTATCGAAAGCCCGAGGTTCTCCAGAGCGCGCATGATGGCGAGGTTGACGCGCTCCTTGGTGGCGAGGTGGTCGGCGAAAGCGACGCCCCTCGTGAAATAATAGACAAGCATGTTCAGGCTGGAATTGGCGAACTCGCTAAAGCGGACGATGATGTACTCTTTGTCCACGCCCTCTTCGTTTTGGAGAATCTCGCGGATGGCGGCAACGGCTTGCTCCATCTGGTCGGGAGTGGTCTCATAGGTCACGCCTACGGTCTGATAGACGCGGCGCTTGGGCATCTTCGACCAGTTCTCGATGGCCACGCTGGCTACCGTTTTGTTGGGGATGGATACGACCGACTTCGGCCACGTTCGAATTCGTGTGGAACGGAAGCCGATGTCCTCGACGATGCCTTCCACATCGCCGACTTTAATCCAGTCGCCCACTGCGAACGGTCTGTCGAGCAGGATGAAGATAGAGCCGAAGAAGTTCGATAGTGTGTCCTGGAAAGCCAGTGCGACCGCGAGGCCGCCGATGCCAAGCCCGGCGATGAGACTCGATACGCTGAAGCCGAGGTTCTGAATCACCCACAGGAAACATATAATGCCGATGGTGACCTTCAGCGCCTTGCGTATGAGGGGAACGAGCTGGTCATCGAGCTTCGAGTCGGTGCGCTGGGCGAGCTTTGATAGGTACTGGACGCCGACATCAACGCCGCGGAACAGAAACCAAAGCAGATCGGCGCCCAGAAAAACTTTTATGGCGCCGGAAAGGAAGCCCCGCACGTTCGGCTGCCTCGGCAGTGGTAAAACACCGAACGCAAGGGAAAGTGCGCCAAGTACAAACAGGAAGCCCAGCGGCTTGCTTGCCGCAGTGGCAAGCACGTTGTCGAACGCGAAACGTGTCTTTTCTAAAAGGGGAATCACCTTTTTATCAAACACGAAGTCCGAGACCTTCTTGAGCGCCAGCCCCAAAAAGATGAAAACGAACGCCGAGACGAACCTCCAGAAATGGGCGATGCCGAGAACCTCCTGCTCCATCCAACGGGGCAAATGGGATGAAACGTCAAGTTGCGAGCCACGCTCCGCCACTTTGGAGGTAGTGACAAACTCCTTTGCCGCCTTCGTCGGCTCCGCAGCGCACACACGCGGGGCAGCCTGCAACAACAGCAGGACCACCAGCGCAGCCCCGGTCGCGGGAACCACAAGACGTCGGATAAAACCCGGATTTCGGATTTGGTGTTTCGGACCTGGGATTCGGCATTCCGCATTCCGCAATCTGCAATCGTGATCGTGTTTGGTGTTCGTGCTCATGAGTGCTCTTTCACCCCCTGTATGTTGGAATTTTCGCCGGGCCGGAAATGGTGATGATGGTCGGCTGCCCGCCGCGTTCTTGCCACACGATTCATGTACAGGAACTATCGCCAGAAGCTTTTTCTCACATCAAGTTGGCTGCGCAGCAGAAGAACTCTTTGCGTTCTTGGCGTCTTGGCGAGACAACACGCGGCACACCACGCCTCTCGCAAAGGCACAAGGGCTTCTCCACGAAGAAAGTCGGTTCGAGCGTCTCCTGCTTCTTCAATTCTGAGTCTCGCTTTCGACCGACTCATTACAACAAAAGGGCTTCGGTATCTCAAACCTTTTCTGGCCATACAGCGAGTGACATCGCCATGGCCGTCCGCCGCTTCCGCCTCGCGCGGGACGCCGCAAGGGAGTGGTGCGGCCTTTTGGTGTTTTTGCGTCTATGCGTGAAGCTCTCTCTGCTTCCTCTCCCCGCCACCGAAATGGAGCCACGCCCGATCCGAGCGTACACTATTGTTCTGAAGAGCGCAACTCTGTGCATTCTGACATTGCTCTCTGGATATCGCACGCTCTTCTCTTGGTTTTGGTGAACCGGTTTTCGATTTCCTCAAGACTGAACGGGTATGCTGGCGGATGACAGGTGCTTTTTCTCCGAGGTCATTTGCGTTTACGCTGTGATGCGCCCGCCTGCGGGTATGCTTTTCGCTCGCCTCTACGAATCGCTCCTGGGGCGGGCGCAACACGTCCTCTCGCAAGGTTCATGCCGTTCGGATGGGGCAACTTGTGCCTCTATCTCCATTTCACGAAATCCCACCCAAAGCGGTGATAGCAAAATAGCAGATAAGCACATACGGACACGTCCGAGCTCAGATTCTTCCTTCCGAATTTGCACAAAAGCACCTGGCACGCCTATTGCGTTAGAGGCGCTCAACCGTGCCGGACTGCGCGCCGAGCATCTTGTCGGCAATCGGATACTTTCACGCGGAGGAAAAAGGATCATGGACTGGCCGCATCGTCTATTTTGGAAGGTAGAAGTATATGTGAGCGGAAGATCGCATGCTCTGAGAAAACGCCTACTTCAAAGCTGGCTTGCGATTTGTGTTCTGGCTATTCCAATAGCGTCGCTTTTCGCTGAACCAGTTGATCCGTCGCAGGCTGCGGCTGTTGCCAATGCCTGGTATGAGTTCCGTTTCCGGGACAGTCAGCAATTGAAGATCGGCGAAGCAAAACCGGTGGCGGCGATTACAGCGGGCGACGCCAGGCCTATAGTCGTTAAAGCAAGGACCATCGCTTACGCCTTTGATTTCCCTGCAGGTGGGTGCATCGCGATAGCTGCCGATGATGACCTGTCGCCCATCTTTTACTACTCGTTACGCCATCGGCTCACTGTGCCAGCCGTGCCAGCGGCCCAAGCGATCATAGAAGGCTTCGCAGAGAGGGTCTCCCAACTCCAAGACTCCCCGTATCGCACGACTGGTTCTGCTGATCCCTTCTGGGGGACCCTGGCTCCCCCGAGCGATCCGAAAGGGACACTCCACACTCTTGGACCCTATCGCTTGGGGCCGACCGGCCCTCTGCTGACCAGCACCTGGAATCAGGGTGAGCCGTATAACGACCGGTGCCCTCTATACCATGCAGAGCGCTGTTGGGTGGGCTGCACCGCCACCGCCATGGCGCAGATTATGCGCTATTGGGAACATCCGTGTGTTGGCAGTGATAGTCACTCATATTACTGGAGTCTTGGCGGAAAGACACTGTCGGCGGATTTTGGCTCCACTGTGTACAAATGGGAAAGAATGCCAGACCGACTAACCGTCGCCAGCTCTATGTTAGTTAAGTATGCCGTGAGCACTCTTTGTTATCACTGTGGCGTGTCCGTTGACATGCAATACTCACCGGATGCATCTTCGGCCGCTTTCGATGGGCAAGCTCTGACGAAGTACTTTGGGTATCAGCCTACGCGCTACGCGTGGAGATTGAACTACAACGACGCGCAGTGGTACGACCTGATGCGTGACCAAATCAACAGGCTTCAGCCGGTTTTCTTTAGCATCACTGGCCATGCCCTCGTTCTCGATGGTTACGATACACCGAACCTCGTGCACCTCAACATGGGATGGGGCGGAAAGGACGATGGCTTTTACGCCGTCGGGGACCTTCCGGAAAGCGGCGCTGTCGTGGACATCCACCCCGACTATCCGACGATTTTGCTGTCCCCGACATCGCTGTCCCCCTCTTGTCAACAGGGGAACAACGCCCCCAGCCAAAGTTTCGAGGTGTGGAACTCAGGCGGCGGAACTCTCGGTTATACCGTCAGTGACAACGCCTCCTGGCTCAGTTGCAGTGAAACTGGGGGTACTTCCCTTGGCGAGCACGACACCATCCACGTAACCTACACTACCTCGCGGCTCTCACCGGCAACATATTCTGCCAAGATCACTATCGGGGGCTTTGGGGCGACAAACACACCTCAGGCGATACGGGTCAGCCTTACGGTTGAGCCGCCACCTCCTCCGGAAATCTCGCATAGCCCGACAGCAGTAAACAATACGTGCGAGGAGGGGAGTAGTGCTCCTACCAGAAGTTTTCAGGTGTGGAACTCTGGAGGAAAAACTCTGACCTATTCCATCGGCGATAATGTCTCCTGGTTGAGTTGTAATCCGACGAGCGGCACTTCGAAAGGTGAGCGTGACAGGATCACTGTCAATTACTCTACTTCAGGTCTGTCGGCCGGCATATACTCGGCTACGATCACGCTCACAGCCCAAGGAGCAAGCAACACTCCTCATACGGTCCCTGTTAACCTAACGGTGATCGGACCCCACTCCTCGACCCTTCGGCATGTAGACGTCTCCGCATCCGGTTCGGGTGACGGACGGTCTTGGGAAAATGCGTTCGGGACAATCCAGGAAGGCATAGACTCGGCTTCTGACGGCGAGACAGTCATTGTTTCTCCTGGGGTTTACGTCGAGAATGTCCACTTTCACGGCAAAAACATCACCCTTCGAAGCACTGATCCGCTTAATCCGGACATAGTCGCCAGTACCGTCATTGACGGCAACCAAGCCAATTCCGTCGTAACCTTCTCCGGCGCCGAAGACGAAAGCTGCGTACTTTCGGGCTTCACTATTACAAATGGGAGAGGCGACAATGGCGCGGGGATACGCGGTCAAGAACGTGGGAGTCCTCTCATAACTCATGCCACGATCGAAAAAAATAGAGTGATCGCTAATTCTTCACCTTCTCACGGAGGGGGCATCTCCTGGTGCTACGGCGTTCTGAGGAACAACGTGGTCGCGGGCAACACGGCCGATTGGCTCGGCGGAGGGCTATGGGGCTGCGGGGGTACAATTCACAACAACACCATCGTTGCGAATAGTGCTGACACCGGTGGGGGGCTCTGCTCCTGCGACGGATCGATCATGAACTGCGTCATCTGGGCGAACAGCGCGGCGACCGGTGCTCAGGTCCATGACTCGATTGCGCCGTCCTATTCCTGCATCCAGGATTGGAGTGGAGGCGGTGAGGGGAACTTTTCCGACGACCCACAATTTGCTGACGGTGATTATCGCCTATCGGGGGATTCACCGTGCATTGACGTGGGAAAAAACCATGACTGGATGTGGGACGCGTGTGACTTGGATGGCAATCCTCGCATAATCTACGCGCGGACCTCCCTGACAGTGGACGTGGGCGCATACGAGTATTACGACTACTCATTGCCACCAGCGATCTCGGTGAACCCTATTACCTTGAACAACTTGTGCCACGAGGGGGACAAGGCACCCGGCCAAAGCTTTCAGGTACGGAATGCCGGAGGGGGGACGCTGAGCTATTCTGTCACCGACAATGTGTCCTGGATAAGTTCCATCCCGACCAGTGGGACGTCAATTGGCGGGCCGGATACTGTCAACGTCATCTACGCGACTTCGGACGTGGCACCGGGTTCCTATTCGGCAACGATTACCGTCAGCGCCTCGGGGGCTGTCAATACCCCTGTTGCCATAGCAGTGGACCTGACTGTGAGGCGACCAGCGCCCACCATTGCTCTCAGCACGACATCTTTGACTAATACATCCGTCGAGGGGACCAATGCCCTTAGCCAGAGTTTCGAGGTGTGGAACTCCGGAGAAGTGGCGTTAGACTACTCCATCAGCGATAACGTCTCGTGGCTGACCTGCAGTCCAGCACAAGGCAGTTCGTCGGGCGAGCACGATGTCGTTGAGGTGAGCTACGCTACTTCGACCCTATCGCCCGGCAAGTATTCAGCTACAATCACGATTAGCGACCCCTTGGCAACCAACTCTCCGCAGGGAATTGAAGTGAGCCTGACGGTTACAGATTTCTCACCCGCTATTTCTCTACTCCCCACCTCATTGAGCAACACTTGTGGCGAGGGCAGAGACGCCTCTCGTCAAGCCTTCGACCTGTGGAACTCCGGTGGAGGAACGCTGAGTTACTCTATCGGGGACGATGTTTCATGGTTGGCCTGCACTCCGAGTAGCGGTACGTCGGCAGGGGAACCAGATGGAATCCTTGTTACCTTTGCCACTTCCGGCCTTTCGGTTGGTTCTTATTCGGCAACGATTACTGTGAGCGCTCCCGGGGCAAGCAACACGCCCCAGACAATACCTGTGCACTTGATAGTAGAGGAACCACCGCCTCCGATTGTCACGCTCAGTACCACGTCGCTGGTCAACACGTGTGAGGAGGGAAGCAACGCGCCAACACACCGGTTTGAGATATGGAACGGTGGCGGCGGAGCGTTGGACTATGTTGTGGACGACGATGCCGAGTGGTTGAGTTGTGCTCCCGCCAGCGGTACCTCGACGGGTGAGCACGACAGCATCTTAGTCAGTTACGCCACCTCGGGTTTACCTGCTGATTGTTACGCAGCCACGATTACGATCAATGCCTTAGGCGCGACCAATTCACCTCAGGCCGTATCCGTGAATCTGACCGTCAAGCGGTGCTCATCCACGAGGACGCGCTACGTGGACGGCTCAGTGGTCAGTTCGGATGATGGAACGTCCTGGCGAACGGCTTTCAAGACGATCCAGGAAGGCATAGACGCGGCTTCTGACGGCGACATAGTCATTGTTTCTCCTGGGCTTTACGTCGAGAATGTCCATTTTCACGGCAAAAACGTCACCCTTCGAAGCAGTGATCCACTTAATCGGGACATAGTCGCCAGTACCATCATTGACGGCAACCAAGCCGACTCCGTCGTAACCTTCGATGGGACGGAAAACGAGACCTGCGTGCTTTCCGGCTTTACGATCCAAAACGGGCGGGGCGAGCAGGGTGGGGGCGTTATGTGCGGCGGCATGGGACATCCTTCTGCTCTCGCGCTCGTTGAGAATAATAGAGTACTCAACAACTCGACGTGGTGGCACGGGGGGGGCGTGAGTTGGTGCTCTGGTGTAGTTCGCAACAATTTGATAGTTGGAAACTCGGCCGATTACTGCGGTGGCGGATTGGCTTTTTGCGGCGGCGCGATCTTGAACAATGTGGTCGTGGGAAACTCGGCGGCCGCTGGCGGCGGGCTCTATTCTTGCGGAGGCACGATTGAGAACAACACGGTAGTTGGCAACTCAGCTCGTGAATCCGGTGGGGGGTTCAACAACTGCCCCGACATCATACGTAACTGCATCATCTGGGGAAATACAGCCCCCTTCGGTGACCAACTTTTCGATTGCGTCACGCCCACCTATTCCTGCATTCAGCACTGGAGTTGGGGCGGCGAAGGGAATATTACAGATGATCCGCAATTTGTCGATCTGGGTGGAACCGATGGCGCCCCGTTGACCTATGAAGATAATGACTATCGGCTCGCACTTAACTCACCTTGTGTAGATGCTGGGGCGAATGAGCAGTGGATGTGGCAAGCGGTTGACTTAGATGGCAACCCGCGTGTCTTCTATGGCACTTCCTCCAAGAGGGTGGACATGGGAGCTTTTGAGTATGGCTCGTTCGCCTTCAAGATATTCCGGGCTTCAAAAGCCGTTGGCGATAAAGCCGGTCTCAGTTGGACCAGCCGCCCGGGGGACACCTATACCATTTGGTCATCTTCCGACCTTGTTCGCTGCGAGTGGGTCGAAGAACAGACAATATCCTCTGGAGGAGCGACGAGTTCTTGGATAGACCCGGCGACGACCGGCCGCGCCAAATTCTATCGCGTCGAGATCAAGCAGTAACGGCAAAAGAGACGTCGCAACGCGTCCCGGTTTTTCCGGAGAATCGCGAGAGGGCGAGGGCCTTGACCAAGGCACTGAATAGCCTGCCATCCTCAAGTCGAGGGACCATGCTTTTCTCATAGTCAACCGTCGTGGCGGTCCCGAGACATTCGTCGTGGCGTCGCTTACGGACTTTTTTCTGCCGGGGATCGTCTCTTGTCAGGAGACCGCCAGGTTCAGCTCCCTTGCATTCACGCGCAGAAGATTTGCGCCCGACACTCCTCTGGCCGCTTTGCCTCATCCGAGAGAGCTTGTCGAGGCGGGGCGTACTCACCTGCGACAGGAGCCCGCCTCTGCTCGGCTCTCGGCGCCCCGTTCTGTTCCCGCCTCCCCGCGGTAAGCACCAGCCGGTTTTCGTTCTGCCGCCCCCTCCAACGCGGAAGTTTCGGAACTCGTGCGCGCCGCTGGGGTGTGGCCGTATTTCCGTGGCAAGGTGTGGATGAATCCCTTGTTCGAGAAGCCCGGCTAAAGCCCCGCCAAGGCGGGGCTAAAGCCCGGCATCTGGAGTTTGGACAATAATCGGGGGTGAAATATAAGCGTACGAGACGAATTTTGGGCGATTTTTCTGCGGAGACAGTCGGAAACACATGTTTGATTGATTTCCTTTCGGGGGAGGGTGATGAGGTCCAAGGCCGGCATGTCCGGCGTAAGCACGACAGCGTCCTGATGGTAGAAAGCCAGCCGGATATGCCACGACTTCGCAGCCTGGTGCGCGCCGCGCGGGTGCGGCTGTATTTCGGTGGCAAGGTGTGGATGAATCCCTTGTTCGAGAAGCCCGGCTAAAGCCCGGCAGGGCGGAATGACGACAGCGACGTAATTGAGGGAAGCCAGCCCGATATGCCACGACTTCGCAGCCAGCTTCGCGCCGCTGTGAGCGGTTGACAGCGACTCGGCTTTCAATTAAACTAATAAAGCTCTGTACGTTGTCAGCAGTTAGGCTTCTTCCGGAGGTATGAGATTGAGACGGCTTATACTCATGGTAATCTTCATGGCCGCCGCAGGCGCCGGGTCGGCAGGCACAACTCTCGGCCTGAGAGGGACTCGCTTCACTGTCAACGAAAAGCGCACGTTTCTGCTCGGCATCAGCTACTACGGCGCCCTCGGCGCGCCAAAGGAGTCCGTCCTGCGCGACCTGCAGGACATGCAAAGCTTCGGTTTCAACTGGATACGCATCTGGGCCACCTGGGCCGCCTTTGGAAACGACGTGTCCGCCGTGGATGGCAAGGGGAATGCGCACGAGCCTTACCTGGCGAGACTTCGATGGCTGGTGGCGGAATGTGACCGCAGGGGAATGATTGTTGACCTGACGCTCTCACGGGGCAATGGGATAACAGGTCCATCACGCCTCGGAGAACTCCAATCGCTCAAGCGAGCCGCCCGGACACTCGTCTCCTCTCTTAAGCCCTACCGAAACTGGTATCTGGATATGGCAAACGAGAGGAACATCAAGGACAAGCGTTTTGTCGGGCTCGATGAGCTGGTCGAGGTGAGAAAACTCGTGAAGCGCCTCGATGGGAACCGGCTTGTGACTGCCTCGCACGCGGGGGATATGAATAGTGAGCAGCTCCGCGACTATTTGCTGAAAGTCAGGGTGGACTTCATAGCCCCGCACCGCCCCCGGAATGCCCGCTCCCCGACTCAGAGCGCCGATCAAACCGGAAAATATCTCGCGTGGATGAAAAAGCTGGGGAGAACCGTGCCGGTGCACTATCAGGAGCCCTTTCGGCGGGGATTCATTCCGGGGCGATGGGAGCCGAAAGCGGGAGATTTCTTGGCAGACCTCGACGGGGCGAAACGGGGAGGAGCCGCCGGGTGGTGTCTGCACAACGGCGACCAGAAGAACAAGCCCGAAAGCAAACCTCGCCGCTCCTTCGACATGCGCAACGCCCGCCTCTTCGAGCAACTCGACGGGGAGGAGAGGAAGTTCATACAAAAACTGAAGGCGATGCGGAAAAGCGGGGGCGACCTTTGACACTCCGCCGGAAAGGCCCGCCGCATGATTGTGAGCGTTCTCGACGTTCCACTTCGCTCTTTCTGCACTCGCCGGAGCTAACGCTCCATTAAGAGCCGCAGAGCACGCCGAGGTCGCGGCGATTAAAAGAGGCTGCGGTTTCCTTTCGGCGAACGCGGCGCAGGTCAAAGTGAGGGAATGTTTGATCTGAAGGTATTGAAGAGAATTGACCGGCTTGTGGCGGTGTTGATGGTTCTTCTTATCGCTGCGGGGGTTACGGTCATCTTCAGCGCTTCCGGGAGGGGAAACGGGCAGAAGCAGATTCTCTGGGCGTCAATCGGCCTGATGCTCTTCGGAGCGGCGGCTTGCTTTTCATACAAGAAAATCTCCCTTTTCGCCTATCCTCTATACGTGGGGATGCTTTTCGCGCTGGTTCTGGTTCTCGTGGCGGGCCAGATTCGTCACGGGGGAAAAAGGTGGATTGAGATAGGGGGATTGACGCTTCAGCCGTCGGAGTTCGCAAAGCTCGCCACGGTTTTCGCCCTTGCGAAGTTTTTCTCACAGACCAGGTTCTCGCGAAAGTCCTGGAAGTACATTTTCGTCCCTATTGGATTTCTCGTCCCTCCCATGGCGCTGATTTACTTGCAGCCGAACCTCGGAACGGCTATCGCGATGATACCGGTGGGGTTTGGGATGTTGTACGTTGCGCACGCGAACGGCAAACGGCTGGCGGCGCTGATTGCCGTGGGCTTCTTAGCTCTTGCGCCGCTCTGGCTTGAGATGAAGACCTACCAGAAGAAAAGGGTACTCGAGTTCCTGCCGCCGGGGCAAAGAAAGGTGATGCTCCGGTTCCTCACCGCGAAGGAAAAGGAGGAGCTTACGAGGAAGCTCGACCCACGCGGGGAAAAGGATCTGGCGACTCTTCTCTCGACAATGGCCGAGGGATGGAACTCCGAGCAGGCGATGATCGCCGTGGGCTCCGGCGGGCTTTTTGGCAACGGCTGGCGAGGTGGGCAGCAGACCCGATTGGGCTTTTTGCCGGAGGCTCACACCGATTTTGTGTTTCCGGTTTTCTGCGAGCAATGGGGATTCATTGGAAGCATCAGCATCATCTTTCTTTACTGGCTATTGATATGGTCGGGGTTTCGAATCGCGGGCGAAGCCGCAGACAATTTCGGCAGGCTCGTAGCATCGGGGATAACGATAATGATCGCCTGGCATGTCGTCGTCAACACCTCCATGTGCCTCGGACTGCTGCCGATTGCGGGTTTGCCGCTGCCGCTGATGAGCTACGGCGGTTCGTCAATTTTGACGACTATGCTGGGTTTGGGCGTCCTCGAGGCGATCCACGCCCGGAGGTTCTACCCGCTCAGCGAGAGGTATTCCCTGTGACGGCTAAAGAAGCAACCGCAGAGCACGCCGAAATCCCAGACAGGAAGAAACGACGGGATTCCTCTGCGCTCTCTGCGGTGAAGAATCCCATCCTCGCCGTGCTGGAGCACGATGTGCTGCCGGAGGTCAACCGCCCCGGCCGCTATATCGGCTCTGAGCTGAACATCGTCAGAAAAGAGCACTCCAGCGTGGACGTGACGGTGGCTCTGGCGTTCCCCGACGTTTACGAGATAGGTATGAGCAACCTCGGCGTCCGCATTCTCTACGAGGTCATTAACCGGCTGGAGTGGGCCGCCGCCGAAAGGGTCTTCGCCCCCTGGGTGGATATGGAGCGGAAGATGAGAGATAAGGGCCTGCCCCTTTATTCGCTCGAGACCTTCACGCCCATAAAAGATTTCGACATTGTGGGGTTCTCGCTGGGATATGAGCTTTGCTATACGAACGTGCTGAACATTCTGGACCTGTCGGGGATTGCGTTACGCTTCAGGGAAAGGTGCGAGGGAGGGGGGCCGCTTGTCATCGCCGGTGGACTTGGGGCGTTTGTCCCGGAGCCGATGTGGGAGTTCATTGACCTGTTCGTGGTCGGGGAGGCGGAAGAAGCTATCGTGGAGGTGCTCCGGGCGTATCGGAGCGCGGGATTCGGACACAAAATCCGGCTGAACCCCAGCGCACGGCTGGATTTCTTGAAATATATGGCGAGGAAGTACGAGGGAATGTATGTCCCACACCTCTATCGGGTGGAATACGACGCCGACGGGAAGCTTCTGTACACGGAGCCGAAAGAGAAGGGCATCCCGCCGATAGTTCGCAAAAGGAGCGTCCCCGACCTCGAAAGTGCGGTTTATCCCGAAAAGCCCCTCGTCCCGCTCGTAGGCGTAGTTCACGATAGGGCTGTGCTGGAAGTCATGAGAGGATGCGGGAGAGGATGCCGGTTCTGTCAGGCGGGGGTGCTTTACCGGCCGGTGAGGGAATTGCCCGCCGAGGAAATCGTCAATCGGGCAAAACAGCTCATCCACGCCACCGGATATGAGGAAATTTCCCTTTCATCCCTTTCCACCGGCGACCACAGCCAGATAGAGGAAGTGGTCTCTCGGCTTTCGGAGTGTTTCCACGCGGAGCGGACGGCTGTTTCCCTGCCGTCTCTGAGGCCGGACACGTTTTCGGTCAAGCTCCTGGGAAAAACACGGGCGACAAAGAAGACCGGCATCACCCTGGCGGTCGAGGCGGGAACTCCCCGCCTGCGGAGAGTCATCAATAAGAACCTGCGAGAGGAAGACGTCCTCGATGCGGCGGGCGCCGCTTACTCGCAGGGCTGGAACTTGATAAAGGTGTATTTCATGATAGGGCTACCTACGGAAACCGACGAGGACATCGTCGCTCTGGCGAACCTCGTGCAGACAATCGCGGATACCAGGAAAGCTGTGGATGGGAGAAGGGGGCACGTTAACGTGAGCATCGCTTGCTTCATCCCCAAGGCGCACACGCCCTTTCAGTGGGAACGATTCCACACTATCGTTGAGCTGAAGCGCAAGATTTCGTATATTAGGAGCCTGATAAGAGGGAAAAAGATAAAGCTGAAGTTCCATCAGCCGGAGAGGAGCTATTTAGAGGCGGTTTTCTCCCGCGGAGATAGGCGACTTTCCGCAGTTATCTATCGGGCGTGGGCGAAGGGGTGTCGTCTCGATGACTGGTCGGAGCATTTTCGGTTCGACCTTTGGATGGAAGCGTTCCGCGAATGCTGCGTTGACCCTGACTTCTATGCGTGTCGCGAGCGGACGCCCGAGGAGGTTCTCCCCTGGGACCACATATCTTCCGGAATCGGCAAACAGTTCTTTATCAGGGGGCGGGAGAAGGCACTCTCTAACGGCGCGGCGAAGGCTCACAGCAAAGCCTCAGAACCCCAGAGGACGGAGAAATGAGGCAAAACGGCCTCTGCTGCGGGTGCTCAACGCCTCTGTCGTGAGTGTTAGAGAAGGCGGCTGGCAAAATTCTTGCTGCCACACCATAACCGGCGACCGGTATGCTATGAGAGCGGGCTCTTTTTGATGCACGGCGATAAGCAGTCTTTCACGGCGCGAGTCAGGTATCGTAAGGTTGGATTTACCAGGTTCGTAGGACATCTGGATACGGCTCGTGCCCTCCTGCGGGCGGTCAGAAGAGCCGGGATTGAGGGCGTGTATTCCCAGGGCTTTTCGCCGAGGCTGAGGCTGTCCTTCAGTCCTCCGCTCCCGCTGGGCTGCACAAGCGAATGTGAGTTTTTCGACATCAGATTGGCTCGAAGGTATCAATCCGACTCCATAAGGCACAGCCTCCAATCGCAGTTGCCGGATGGCCTCTACGTCGAGGAAGTGCAGGTCGTGGAAGGAAGAATCATCGCGCTTGCCAAGGCCTTTTGGGCCGCGGAATACGAGGTTGTAATGCCGCGCGACTGCCGCATCAATGGGGAGGATGTGGAGCAGCTCTGCGGCGGATGCCTGATTGCAGATTGCGGATTGCAGATTGCGGAATACGAAATCCGCAATCCCAAATCCAAACTCCAAAATCCGAGGAGCCGCGTCGTGCGGGCGAGGTGGCATGAGAGAGATGACGGGACGCGGATGCTTTCGGTTGTGCTGCGTCAGGATGCCTCCGGCAAAGGGGGTTTGAAGGAAACCCTCAGCGCTATCCTGGGCATCCCGCGCGACATCCTGGAGAAATGCAGAATCCATAAAAAGAAACTTTACGGGGAAGGAGAACGAGCTTAGCGCTCCGGGTCATAAGTTCGGTGATAAGCCCTCGGTCTCGGGCCGATAGCCGGCCGGGCCGGAGGGGGCAATAAGTGAAGAGCAGATTAACGCAAAGGCGCAGAGGCGCAGAGAATTTTGTTTTGACACGATAACAGGATAGATCGCATTTCGGATTCCGGATTCCGCAATCTGCAATCCGCAATGGAGTGGGGGTGCGGACAATCATGTACATTGACTTTTACAGACTGACAGAATCGCCCTTCAACCTGACCCCGGACACAAACTTTTTGTTTCCGAGCAGGGTGCATAGGGAGGTTCTCACCCACCTCCTTTACGGGGTGAACAGCCGCAAGGGCTTCATCATGGTCACCGGAGAGATTGGCTCCGGTAAGACGACGCTTTGCCGGGCGCTTCTCATGAAGCTCGGCCCGAGCACGGAGGTCGCCCTGGTGCTCAATTCGTTCCTTTCGGAGCTTGAGCTGCTCAGGACAATCAACGAAGAGCTCGGCATACGATCCACCGGCAGCACCAAGAAGGAGCTCATTGATGAGCTGAACGATTTCCTCCTGCACCAGCGAATGAAGGGCAAGAACGTCGCTCTGGTCATTGACGAAGCACAAAACCTCTCCTTTCCGGTGCTGGAGCAGATCAGAATGTTGTCGAACCTGGAAACGGAGAAGGAGAAGCTTCTCCAGATTGTGCTTGTGGGGCAACCGGAACTTCGGCGGCTACTCGGCTCGCCACGGCTCAGGCAGCTCAATCAGCGAATCACCGTGCGCCACCACGTAACCCCCCTCACAAGGAAGGAAACCGTTCAGTATATCTATCATAGATTGAAGGTCGCAGGCTCTTCGGGAAATATCGTATTCAGCAACTCCGCCCTGAACGAGATTTATCGGTTCTCGGGTGGGATACCGAGGATGATAAATGTCGTGTGCGACCAGGCGCTCCTCGGCGGTTACGTCGCCAATTCAATGAAGATTGACCACAAGATCGTTGGGGCAGCGGAGACGGAAATCGAGGGCATCGGCAAGCAGCCGCGACGTTTTCTTGGACGTGATTTCTCCGTGGCGAGAGTGGGAGCTACGGTCGGCCTGGTGCTTGCAACGTGCGTCATCGCGTTGGCCACGTTTGGCCCGGGCATCCAGAAGATTCTCTTTCCTGAGACCTCGCCCCGAAGCGATAAGACGCCCGCGTTACGAACAGCTCGGTCGGCAAGTCCGAAAACCGTTGCTCACAGCCCCGCAAACGTGAACACGCTATCTCAACACGAGCCGGAGGAGAACGGCAGCGGCGCCCCGCCGCCGGATGAGGAGGCCACCGCCGTCCGTGAGGCCCCGCAAGCGGCTACTCCCGCCGGGAGAGCTGCCGCACTGGCGCCCGCTTCCGGCCGGCCTGCCGCGCGCCGCCCGGGCACCCGTGCCGGAAGCGAGGAGAGAAAACCTTCGCTGATGCGGCTGGCGTTTCTGTCCGGGGCAACCGTAAAACTGGGGCAGACATTGCCCAGGGTTTTGGGCTCTGACATGAAGCCACTCTTTTCTCGGAAAAGCTCACCGCTGGCGGCGCTTCCTCCCCGCCCTAAGGTGAAGCTGCCGAAAACCCCTTCTCTGCGGGCGGCGTCGGACCGGAGGGTTGTGGCATATCGGTCGTTCGTGGAGCCGATGTTCTCGCTGATGCGGTTGTGGAAACGAACACCGGCGACAATTCAAGCTGTTCGACAGCGCTACGAACAGGTCGGCGGGCATTTTCCGAGCTTGGCGACAGCAGCCGGCATGGGATGGGTGAGCCTTCGGGCAAACCCGCAAACCCTTCGCATGATAGACATCCCCGCCATCGTCGAGATCGCGGGCGGAAGCGACGACCAGAAAGGGTATGTCACCTTCGTGGCAACAGGAGAAACATGGGTTGAGGTCGTGACAGCCGAAGGAAGAAAAAGGCTCGATACGCAGCTTTTTTCCGAGGTTTACGCTGGCAACGCCATCGTCCTGTGCGACGATGATTTTGTCAATCCGACGCCCTTGCGGCAGGGACAGGGCATCAGCCTGAGCGTGCGCAAGCTTCAGGATTATATGAAAGGAGCGGGTTATTTCGACGCCAATCCAAGCGGATGGTTTACTCCGCAGACGACTGCCGCCGTCATGGCATTTCAGAGGGACCAGGGTCTTCCGGCAAGCGGCGAAGCCGATGGACGCACAAAGCTGCTTCTCTACGCCTCGCAGGGAAAGTCCGGAGTTCCTCATTTGTACGCCTCGAGGTGACGGCGGAGACGTGTGGGCCTCGCAGGAGAAGATATATCGTGAGCTCAATAATGGATCGGCTTAAGGACGTGGAAAAGAAATCCTCTTCCGGGGGAGGCGGCCCTGAAAGAACCGGCGATACTCCATTGCGGATTGCGGATTGCAGAATGATGGACCGGAAATCCCAGACCGAAAATCCGAAATCCGAAATCCGAAATCCGAAATCGCGGGTGCGGCGAGCGATTGCCGGTCTTGTGGTCATCTTCGCGGTTTTTCTCGTCTGGAGGACATGGCTGCGAGAGTCCCCAAGCCCATCAGGTAAGCCGACGCCCGCACACTCGGTCTCTCTCCGGCAGCCGCGACGCATCGCCCCGGGGCGAGCTGGCAACGAGTCTCCGGCCGCCCTTTTTGAACCGGAGGTGAGCGTTCGACCCGAGCAGAAACAGCCAACAGCACCGTTACCCGCCGCGGGGGAGCCGGTCGCCGGGGCTGTTTCCGCCGCCTCCCTCGAGATGGGGAAGGTGGTTCGGGCATTGACCGGCCCGGACCAGACAATGCCTTCGCGGCAAACGCCTGCTTCGCGCTCGGCCGAGGCGCCTCCCGCAGGTGAAGAAACGCGCCCGGGCGACAGGCCGACAACCCCCGCCGAAGTCAGGGCTGAGGCGCCCGCGGCGCAAATCCTTACTACGGAGGAAGACGAGAGAACGAAAACCTTTCTACTCAACCTGAAAGTTTCGGGCGTGTACACGGATGCCAACGGGTACGTGGCTCTTATAAACGGGCGGCAATTTCAAAAAGGTGATAAGATAGAGCAGATAAAAGTAATGACGATAGCCTCGGGGCGCATAACGTTCGCCTATAAGGGAAAGCGTTACCATTTGCCAATTCGCTAACAACGACTGAAGCAGCGGACACCCCGGTCTGTGGGGAGACGCGAGCAAAAGATAGGCCGCTCGCCGAAGGAGTCGGTAGGAGCCTCTGATGCGGCGCCGGGCCGCTCTCGCGAGCAATAAGGAATGGGAATGAAAAAGAGTATGGGAAAAAGAGATGTGCATACCGTAAGCGGGTCAAACGCGGGTTCGGACAAGGCGACGAGCGTTCCGGCGCCCCCGGATGACTGGAAAAGCGTAGTCGGGGCCGGGGGGCGTGGCGGCGTGTATCCCGACAACGGGGCCTTGCCGCACGAGGAGTTCATCGAGAGCATCTTGCAGAACGTCACCGGCGGGCTTCTGACGATTGACCTGGAGGAGAACATCACGTTTTTCAACCGCGCCGCGGAGAGGATGCTCGGGCAAAGCGCCGCTGCTGTCGTCGGCAAGCCGATGAAAACGATTTTTTGCCCGCGAGCCGGTAAGCCACTGTGGGTAATAGAGAGCCTTCGCACGGGACAGGTCTTTCACCAGGAAGAAACGGTGATGCTGAAAAAGAACGGCGAGCATGTTCGCATCGGAATCAGCACGGCGCCGCTGAGAGACAGAGTACATGGCATCGTAGGGGTGCTGGCGAGCTTCGTTGATCTTTCGCAGGTCGCAAAGCTCAGAGAGCAGAAAGCCAGAAGGGAATTGCTGATGTCGCTGGGTGAGATGTCGGCGGTCGTCGCCCACAAGGTTCGCAATCCGTTGGCTTCTATCAAGCTTGGGATGCAGCTTCTAAGGAAAGAATTCGACGTTTCTTCGGGACTGACGAGCCAGACGGTGGAGCTTGTGGATGAGGAAGTGGATAAGATCGAGCGAATAATTGAAGAACTCCTCAACGTCGTCCACCCGCGAGACCTTAACCTGATGGAGACAAACCTCAAGCAAGTCGTCGCTCGTTCGCTGTTTGCCGTCAGCGAGGAGATAGGGGCAAAGGACATAGCCGTGGTTGAGCGATACAGCAGAGATTTTGCGACGGTCACGGCTGACGCGACGCAGCTCGAGCAGGTCTTTTATTCCATCTTCACCAATGCGATTGACGCTATGCCCGTCAAAGGAAAGCTTTCCATTCGCGGAGGCAACCCCGCTGGGCGGCGGGGCAAGGTCCAGGTGGAGATCGAGGACACCGGCGAAGGTATCCGCCCGGAGAAGCTGCCGAAGATTTTCGACCCGTTTTTCACCACGAAGGCGAACGGCACCGGACTGGGGCTTTGCCTGGCGAGGCAGATTGTTGACTCGCACAACGCCTCGATCGCGGTCTCCAGCCGGGCGGGGTACGGTACCGTTTTCACGATAACTTTTGAACCTTTCACCCCAAAGGAAAAGACGCAACACAGAAACCGGCGGAAGAAAACAGGAGCTTGACTGGTCTGGTTGGCAAGTTCGGTCACCTATTCGGTTGGTGCGAACAGGAAAAGGCTATGAAACACGTGAGATTTTGCATCCACAACATGTCGCCGTATTTGCGAACACCGTTTAGCCACCGGCTTCAGCCGGTGGCATCGGATGCGCCATATATTGCTGTCGGAGCCGGCTTAAATAGGCCGGGCCGCACGCCAAGCACGGGCTGAAGCCCGTGCCTAACAGGGGCGCCGGCAGCGAATCGAGAGAAAGGATAAACAGGATTCCAAGAATCCCGTCCATCCTGTTATCCTGTCAGAGGAAGAATACGTGGCCGAATTTATGAATTGGAGCACTAAGGCGAGCGTGAATCGCAGGCCCGCCTTTCAACTCGGCGTAGATATGTTTTCGGATTCCGCAATCCGCAATCCGCATTAAGAATGACGTGGGGAAGTTTACCATGGGAGAGCCAAAGCAAAACAGGCTGAACCTCGGCTGGGCGGTGAGCATCGTGCTGCTGCTGGCTATTGACTATTTCCTGAGCCGCCCCCTGGCTGGTTTCTGGGACCTTCTTCGGGAGCGCAACAGCCAGGCTTACCTTCCTCTTGAATGGTGGATGTCTGTGCCGTTCACCCTTTTCATGTTCGCGGTTCTATCCGCGATTCTCACGAGTTTCTCCGGCTTGAAGAACTGGCTCAAGATATTCCTGCTGCTGTGCGCATTCAAGGTTGTCTTCGCGGGAGCGACGGCAGTCTCGCTTCATTTCCGCATGGAAATCACCCTGGCAGCGGCTGCTTCGAAGGCGGTGTTCCTCTCGCTCCCGTTCGTTCTGGTACACGTCCTATTGAGCGGTTTAGCTGCGCTGTTCTTGGGGGATGTGTTTGCGGAACGAGCCGCTGAAGAGGTGCTGCCCTCCCCTTATTTCGCCGGGAGAGAACTTGAAGAGCCACCCTCAAAGGCAGAAGTCCTGCCGGCGCCCCCTAAAGTCTCGCCGCCAAAGAAGGAGCCGCCCCTCGGCACACTGTCGCTGCCGGTGAAGATGCTTGTCAACTCTTTTCCCGATGCCGAACTGGCCATGTCGCCGGAGGAAATCGAGCAACTCTCGCAATCGGTGGAGATACCTTTCGATGTCATCCTCCCACAGCTCCCCGAAGGGAAAGTCGAAGTGGAAGCTCTGACGGTCATCTCCGCCGTGCCGCACGGGGTTCTGAAGCATCCACCGGAGGAGGTGGCCGGTCAATTTCCAAATGGGAAGTTGGAATTACCTCTCAGCGAAGTCGTTCGCCGACTTCCGCCGGAGACGTTTGAGCTTCCGGAACAGAAATCACAACCCGAGGTTGACGAAGAGTTTGGCGATTTCTTTCGAGAGCACGAGGCTCCCGCTGGAGAGAAGGTGGCGGAGCATGTAGTCCCACCAATCGAGGAACCCGCAGCCGTCGTGGCAATCGCGGAAGCCGTTAAGGCCAAAGCCCCGCCGGAGGAGGTTTCCGTGAGAGCGGGCGCCGTTTCCGAGGATGCGCTGGTTCTCACCGAGGAGGAGCGGCGTTTGCTCGAGTCCTCGCGGGATGTAGTTGAGCTGAGCGTGCAATCCGTTATTTTGCGATTGCCGGAGGGCGCCGTCCGCGGCTCGGCGGTATCCGATGCTACTGCTCCCCCGCAAGAAGCGCCCGGCGAGGAGGGTCCGCCGCTGCCCGAGACGGTGGTTGTGCCCCTTGAATTGATTCTGCCGGAGCTTCCCCGTGGCGAGGTCAGAGTTCCAGCGAAGTTCATCCTTGCCCAGTTTCCGAAAACAAGTCTTTTGATTTCGGAGCAAGAGACCATCCGCTCTCTTCCCAACGGAGAAGTTGAGCTTCCGCTCGATGAAATCGTGTCGCAATTGCCGCCGGAAGTGCTTGCCCCTGCGGAGCAAGTCCAACAACCGACCGTGGAGGATATGTCGGACCCATTCTGGGAAGAGAAGCGTGCGGCGCCTTCTGTTGAGCCCGTCGCAGCGGAACAGCTCGCCACGCTGGAGGAACCTCCGACCGAAGAGCTTCCCTCGAAAGCAGCCGAGGTCGTGGAGCCGAAGGAAAAGCCCCGCCCCGGCGGGATTTCCTGCGAGGAAATGCTGCGGGAAGAGAATCCTCTCGGCTTGTCGGTGGAGACCGTTGTTCGCTTACTCCCCGAAGGGTCGCTTCGCGCCTCGGCAGAGGAGGTGAAACAGTGGCTCGGCGAAGAAACGGTCAAGCTCCCCGGGAAAACGGTGAGGGAGCAGTTGAGGGAAGGGAGGATCTCGCTTCCCGTCGAAATTCTGACCATGCAGTTTTCTCCGGAGCATCTCGGCATGTCCGCGGAAGAGATCAAAACACACTTCGCTGAAGGGATGGTGGAGCTGCCGTTGCCGGAAATCGTCGGGCAAGTGCTGGAGGAAATCGGCCGCCCCCCAAAAAAGCAGAAGCTCCAGCCCGAATGTGAGGAAGTATCCACACTTTTCGAGGAAATTCCCCCGCAGGCGCAGGCACCGGGGCAGAAGCAAGCTCTTGTTGCGGAAACGGAGGTTGAGGCGGTGTCGGCAGAACAGCCGCCCCCCGCAACGGCGGACGCTGGCGCCGAAGCTGCTGCGGAGCAAGCCATTGCGGAATCGGTTGCCGCCGAGAAAGAGCAGGCCCCTCGGGAAAAAGCGGCGACAATTCTCCAAAGCCTTCTTCAACAGTGTGAGGGACTGGGGCTTTCCGAGCAGGTTTGTTTCGCGGACGGAGACAATTCTGTGATTGCGCTGGCGCCGTCGAGCCTGAACCGCGAGGCTGCGGGATGCGGGATGGTTGAAATCATGTCCCAAATGCGAGGCTTTTGCGAGGACTACCGCCTCGGCGAGCCTTCGAAGTTGGTGATTTCTTGCAGCGGCGGAGCGGCGGTATGCAGAGACCTCGCTCGCGGAGAGGCAGCCAGGCTGATTCTGCTGGCAAGCCTCAATCGAAGCGGCGCAGGCGTCATGAGTTTGCTTCTCGATAAACTCGATGCCGAGCTGCAAGAGTTATCCTGTCTGATGGAGGATGGATTGCAGATGGGCGAGGAAACCTGCGGAGCCTCAACGGGACAGCCCGGCTCTGACCAACCCCCAACGGAACGACGCCACGTGAAGAAAGCCGACCCCCCGTGGGCGGGGGAGAAACTCTGTCGAGAGATGCTCGCTGTTCTGGCCGAGGTAGGTGTAGAGCACTATTTGTTGGCGGAAACAACCCCGCCGGGGCGGCGTCAGAAGGCGGTTGCTGCCTGGGGCGGAGCATTGCCCGGCCTCGGCGGCACTGGCGGCGAGAAGCAGCCCGGCGTTCCGCAGGGGAACGACCCCCTCTGCAAGGGAATCTTCGAAATCGAGTTGCTCTCGCGGTACTGTTCTGAAACGGGTCTGGGAACATTTGAATCTCTCCTGTTGACCACAGAGCGTGCAAAGGTAACTCTGGATAGCTCGCCCGCGGAGGCTGTCAACGGCGCAAGCGAAGAAGTCCCCGAGCCGAGCACATCAGCTCTTAAGCACGGAGTCGGGCAGGCTGTGTATTTGCTCTGCTTCTTTCCCGAAAGGTACGGAGAGGGGCTTGTCAGAGCGAAGGCGCGCAAGGCCGTGAATCTCCTGACGCGGTGAGGGCGCTTGCGGCGGGCATTGTTCGCATTGGCGGTTGACAAAAAGACCGGGGGGTAACTCAACACGATGGCGGATGAAGCGGAAGTGTGGTACGCTAAGGCCCATTTCAAGCTGGGGGAGGCCTACCGCAGAAGAGAGCTTTGGGAAAAGGCGCGTCTCGAGTATGAGAAAGGGGTGAGGATAAACCCCCACTACTACGAGGCCTTCAATGCCCTCGGCGAAATATATCTCGCGGAGGGTAAAGCTGACCGAGCTATGGAGTTCCTGAAGCGGGCAGCAGCCATCCGCGGCGACGACCCTCTCGTGCATCTGAACCTCGGTCGGGCGTTTTTGAGCACGCGGAAGTACGCCGAGGCCGCCCGCGAGTTCGCCCTGGCCTTGAATGGCGACCCGGATAATCCCGAAGTTCACTATTTCATGGGTAGGATGCGCCTCGAAAAGGGGGAATACCGGCAAGCCATCTCTCATTTGGAGAAAGCCCTCCCGGCAAAAAGATTGCGTCTCGATGCGCAGGTGTCTATCGGCCTGGCGCAGACAGAGTTAGGAATGTTCGAGGGGGCTACAACGACCCTAAAAGGCGTGCTTCGGGAGGACCCGATGAACCTCGCGGCTCTCGATTCTATAAGCATAGCGTATCGCCGCAGGGGAATGGAATACGAGGCTATCAAGCACTTTCGTAGGGCAGTTTCCATAAAAGCGGAAGGCAGCGCTGCGACAGGCACTCACGAGGAAACGGCGCCACCCTCGATCGCCCGCAAACGGCGCTTGGCCGCGATGGATTACCCGGGCGCACAAAAAAGTATCAGGCGCCCCAACATCAGGCACCACAAATGAAAGGAGAATGCAATATGGCAGCTAAGACGCAAAGAGCGAGAAGAACGGTTACCAGAAAGGCAAAGGCTTCAGCCCCGCCCGACTCGGTTGTGACGAAACTCAAGGAAGTGTCCGGAAAAATGCTCGAAATCCAGAAGGAAGAGGAAACTGCTCTGGTAGGTCTTCTCAAGGAGATAGAGGCGATCACCCGCGATACCATGAACGTGGAGAACGAAATAAGAAGGCAAAGCCGCCTCAAGGGGACCCTCGAGGCGGACACGAGAAGCCTCCAGAAACAACTCCAGGACCTCGCCCGGCAGAATCGTGTCGGCGATAACGAGAGAAAACAGGCCGAAAAGGAGCGACAGAAACTTCTCGAGCAAAACGCCCAGTTGAAGTCGCAACTCACCTCGCTGGACAGCGATGTGAAAAGCCTCCAGAAGGAGAACTCTGCCCTGTCTATCGAGTTCGAGAGGCTTCAGGCAACCAACGAGAAACTTAGAGCCGACGTCCAGCGCCTCACCGAGCTGCGGGAAGAATACTTGAAGAGCATTTCCGAGTTCAAGGAGATGCGAGAGGGATTGCTGCCGTAAGCGAGGGTATCGGGGGCGTCTTCCGGCAAGTTCTGCCGCGGTGTCGGCGGAGCGAGCGCGTGGCCGCGTCCTCGACAGCACACCAAAACCAAAACCCGCCACGAAAGCCCGAGCGGGGGAGATTTGCCCACAGGAATTCCACCGCCCGGCACGAGATTTGCTAACCCATTTACAGTCTCCACTTTTTCTTTGCGTCCTGGCGTTGTCAACAGAATCACATTCTTCGGCAGCTCGGGCCAGGAACGTGTGAGAATTGATAGAAAGGGGTTTCCTCAAAATTGCAATCTCAGGGCACACAGCGCGAACCACCAAAGTCGCACACCTCGACCGAAAAGGAGCAACTCCAGCTCTCCGCCGAGATGTTCGAGATGATTCTCCGGACGGCTCCCGATGATATTCAGAACTATTTTGCTCTGAAGGAAGTTTACCGGAAGCTCGATAGGGTCGCCGACTTCAAGCGGGTTGTGAAGAGGTTGGCGGAGTTTTATCTCGCTTCCGACCAGCGGGAAAAGGCGGCAGGAGAATATGCGGACATTTTGGAGCTCGATCCCACCGATGAAGAGGCCGCCAAGAGCCTTCAGGAGACCGGCTACACACAGGAGGATTTGCCCGTCTTGAATGTCGAGGAGAAGTTAAAAGAGGTTCGCAGAAAGCATGAGGAGAAGCTGCGAGAACTTCGGGAAGCGGAAGAGGCTCTGCTGAAAGCCGACGCAAGAGCCGGCGAAGCAGGAAAAGGGCGGGATGAAGAAAGACGCAGGAGCATCCAGGCGATCGAGGAAGAGACCGAGAAAAAAACGCAGGAGCTCGTCGAGGAACATGACCGATGGCTGAGCGAAGGACGCGCTGAGGTCTTTGCACAGGTCGCCCACAGCCTTAAACAAGAAGCCGACGGAATCATAGAGACCAACCAGTACGGCGACATCAATAAGAGCGTGAAAGAGGCCAAGAAGATTCTTGCCTCCACCGACAAAGTTTTCCAGGAAGAATGGCACAGGGTCAGAAGTGAGCGCGAAAAAGAGTTCCGCGAGAGATTCGACGACCTGAAGCGAAAGAAAGAGGAGCGGCTTGATTTCGTGCGGCAAGAGGTTGTCGGACATGGTGAGCACGATCAAGCCGTCACCGGCAACGGGCTCGGTGAAATTAAGGAGGAACTGCGGGGATTGGAGAGGGAACTGCGGGAAAAGGAGGGACAGCTCCGGCGAAGCAAGAAGCTAGACCATCGTGAGCGCTCCGGGGAAGCGAGACCGAAAGATGTTGCCTCCTCGGCGGGTATGGCTGGGGTTCCTCCGGACGCGCTGGCGGGGTCGGACAAGAGACCGGAAGAGACTATCCCGGAGCCCGCTGGCCGGAGACTTGACAGGGACGAGGTCGGCAAGGCCCTTGGAGCCATCCTGATTCAGCACGGTTTGGTCTCCCCGCAGCATCTTGAAGAAGCGATCGCCGAACAGAAGAAGAACCATCGCCCGGTCGGCCAGATTCTGGTGGAATCCGGTTACGCAGCCGAGGAAGACATCATCAACGCTCTTGTCGCGCAGGCGGGCGTTCCCTACCTCCCGCTGGCGAACTACGAGATCAGCGACGATGTGGTTTCGGCCGTTCCAAAGGAACTGGCCCTGGAATATGCGCTGATGCCGGTGGACAAAATCGCATCAACTCTCCTCGTTACTATGGGGATTCCCTTAACAAAGGAGCAGAAACACGAAATTCAGAAGCACGTGTGGGGGCTGAAAATAACGTATTTCATCAGCTCATGGCCTGACATCAAGGCAAAACATGAAACGTACTATCGTTGACCCGTAACATGCCGTCTGGAACCTTGCGGCAATAACCTCGTAGCGGGGCTTTCGTGGCGCGACGAGGGGGCAGAACAGAACGGGCGCGTGAGAGCATAGAGGCGAGAGGACAAAACCGAGATTTCCGGCAAGGATGGGAGATATGGCAGATACATCGCTAAAAGACAGGCTCGTTCAGATGCTCGTCAAAAGCGGTCTGGTCACCGAAGAACACCTCCGAGAAGCCCGGACAATTCAGAAAGATGACGGCGGCCAGTTGAGCCGGATTCTCATCGAGGAGGGATTCGTCAGTTCGGACGAGCTGATGATAACGCTAAGTGAGCATCTGGGAATACCGCCGATCAACCTCGGCAAGATGAGGGTGCCGGGGGAGGTCGCGGGTCTGATCTCGAAGCAGTTGGCTATGTTCTATCAGGTCGTGCCGATATCGAAGGTCGGCAACACATTGACCGTCGCGATGGCTGACCCCCTCAATGTTTTCGCTCTTGATGACCTCAGATTGATGACCGGGATGGAGATCCAGCCCGTCATCAGCAACCCGAAAGATGTCCACGAGAAACTCAACGAAATCTATTCAGACAAGCACGGGCTGGAAAACATCCTTAAAGACACAGCGGTTCCGAATGTCGAAGTCACCAAAGATGATGATGAACGAGAGATAGATGTCGAGCAGCTTCTTGAGGCGACGGGCGACACGTCAGTCATTAAGGTGGTCAACGTTATCATCGTCCAGGCTGTTGAGGAAGGGGCAAGCGACATTCATATCGAGCCTTTCGACAAAGAGATGAGAGTGAGGAACCGGATTGACGGGATTCTGTACGAGCGCACATCCCCCCCGAAAACCATGCACGCGGCGATTATCTCCCGGATTAAAATCATGTCGAAACTGGACATCGCCGAGAGACGCCGTCCCCAGGACGGACGGTTCGGCATCAGGCTGAAGGGGCGCGATGTGGATTTCCGCGTGTCGGTGCTGCCCACCGCCCACGGAGAAAAAATCGTTCTGCGCATTCTGGATAAGAGTTCCTCAGGCCGCAAGTTGGAGGAGCTGGGTTTCGACGATGACGCTCTCGTCAAGTTCAGAGAAGCGATTTGCGCTCCCTACGGCATGGTCCTCGTCACCGGCCCCACCGGCAGTGGAAAAACAACAACCCTCTACGCCGCCCTGAAGGAGATAAACAAGCCCGAGACAAACATCGTCACCGTCGAAGACCCGATTGAGTACCAGATGATGGGCATCAACCAGGTGCAAGTCAACCCCGACATTGACCTTACTTTCGCGGCAGGATTGCGTTCCATTCTCAGGCAGGACCCTAACATCGTCCTTGTGGGAGAAATCCGTGACCAGGAGACGGCGGACATCGCCATCAAAGCGGCTTTGACGGGGCACCTCGTCTTCAGCACGCTGCATACAAACAACGCCCCGGGGGCGATGACCCGCCTCGACGATATGGGCGTCGAACCATTTTTGGTCTCTTCCTCGGTGATAATGGTGTTGGCGCAGAGGTTGGTTCGTAGAATCTGCGAAAGCTGCAGAAAGGAGATAGGAATTGACGCCGCCACGCTGGAGAGGTGCCAGTACAAGCCTGTCAACGGCGAGCCCGCGAAGTTCTGCCACGGGACAGGCTGTCATCGCTGTAGCGGCTCCGGATACAAGGGCAGAATGTCCATCATCGAGTTGCTGAAGATGGACGACGACCTGAGTAGTTTGGTGGTGACAAGAGCCTCTTCGGCGGAGATCAAAAAGCTCGCCATACAGCACGGAATGCAGACGTTAAGAATGAATGCCTTGCAGAAAGCCGCGCAAGGTTTGACAACGCTGGAGGAGGTCTTGAGGGAAACCGCCCCCGATTAGAGAAAGATGACGTTTGGCAGAAAAAAACGGGAGCACCGCTTGCAATTACTGACCAAATGAGAGGACTGGCAAAGTGGCCTTTTTTCAATATTCCGCCAAGGACCAAGCAGGACGCGACATCACATCAACCATTCAGGCCGAGAACGAGCGGTCAGTCGTAACAACGCTCAGGAAAAGAGGCCTGATTGTGCTCGACGTCTCGAAAGAGGTCGGCTCTGCCGCCCCCAAGAAGGGGAGACGCAAGGTCAAGGGGGCAGACCTGGTGGTGTTCACCAGGCAATTGGCAACCATGGTGGATGCGGGACTTCCCCTTGTCCAGGCTCTCGACACGCTCGCCGGTCAGGCGGAGAACCCTTCCTTGAAGGTCGTCCTTGAAGACATCGTTAAAAGCATCGAGGAGGGGGCGGACTTCTCAGAGGCGATCTCCGCTCACCCCAAGGTTTTCTCATCCCTTTTCGTCAACATGGCCAGAGCGGGGGAGGCGAGCGGCACCCTCTCCGAAATCCTGGAGCGGGTCGCGGCGTATATGGAGGCAACGCTCGCCTTGAAACGAAAAGTCAAGTCAGCAATGATATATCCGAGCCTCGTCTGCGGCATGGCTCTCATCATCACCACTGTCCTCCTGCTCAAGGTCATCCCTGTCTTCGGGGGGATTTACGCCGACTTCGGAGCCGCTCTCCCGATGCCGACGCAGATGCTGCTGAATTTCAGCGACTTTCTTCGAGCCTATTTCCCCTTTGCCGTCGCAGCTCTTGTGGTGGGAATTGTCTTGGCCAGGAAATATGCGAAGACGGAATCCGGGGCTCTGCGCTTCGACAGATTCAAGTTCAATGCGCCGGTTTTCGGCCCAATATTTAGAAAAGTCGCAGTCTCCCGGTTCACCCGGACGCTCTCCGTGCTTGTCAAAAGCGGTGTGCCGATCCTCAGCGCCCTCGAGATCGTGGCGCGGACAGCCGGGAACAAGCTCGTCGAGCGCGCCGTCAACAGCGCCATGGATGAGATAAAAAAGGGGGAGAACATCGCGGGCCCCCTCGCTGCCAGCCAGGTCTTTCCACCGATGGTCACCAAGATGATCGCCGTGGGAGAGGAGACGGGCAAGCTGGAGGTCATGCTCTCCAAGGTTTCCGATTTTTATGATTCGCAGGTGGACGCCGCGGTCAGCGGGCTGACTTCCATGATTGAGCCCCTCCTGATCGCCTTTATGGGCATTGTAGTGGGCGGGATTGTGATATGCATGTTCCTGCCGATATTCAAGCTGTCCGAAGTGGTTTCCATGTAAGTATCGGGGGTGTGAGGTGACAACGACCAACGCAGCCGAGGGGCTCAACCTCGCTATCGAGAGTCCCACCGCAGCGAAGTCGGAAGTGGAGCGCAAGCTTCGCGCCATGTTGCTTATCCGGCTGCTGTTTGCTGGAGCAGTCTCCCTCGTCGGACCGATACTTTGCCGGGCGTACGCACCGAGCCTCTACCTGTTCACGGGCGCCCTCTTCTCCCTGACATTCTTGTACGCGCTTCTGCTGAAGTGGCATTTCAATCCGAAGCTGTTTGCCAACATACAGATTTTCGCCGACGTTTTCATGGTTACCCTGTTAATCGCTCTGACCGGGTGGGAGGATAGCAAGTTCGGGTTTCTGTATATCATCCCCATCACCACCGCCAGCCTGTTCTTTCAGCTTCGGGAAAGCATATCCATCGCGCTATTGAGCAGCATTTTGTACGCGGCGACGGTGCTTTTCCATCGCTATCGTTTGTCGCCCGGAACTCGGGCAGGCAACGTTGAGCTTTTCTACGTGCTATATGCTCGCACCATAATTTTCTGCATGGTGGGCTATCTATGCGGGCACCTGGCGAATATGCTGAAAAGCCAGAAGGAGGAACTCAGGGACCTGAAGAGCCTGCGCGACTTGATTTTATCCAGCATGAATAGCGGCTTGATTACCACTGACAACAACGACATCATCATCTACCTCAACACGGCCGCCGAAAACATTCTCGGCTTTTCTTTGGAGGAGATGTATAATAAGAGCTTATGGTCGTTCTTCGTGGACGGGCAGAGCGGGTCCCTCGAGGAAGCTTTGGACAAAGCCATCGCCGCCGCTGAACCTGCCCAGGGTGGTAAGCCGGAACTTCAGGCGAGAACTGCCGACGGAATAAAAATTCCTATCGGGTTCAATCTGTCCCCCATTACGAACGGTTCGGGCGAACCGGTGGGAAAAGTGATGGTGTTTTCCGACCTCACTCAGGTCAAGGAGCTTGAGAGGAGGTTGCGAGTCATTGAGAAGTTCCGCACCGCGAGCGAACTGGCAGCGGGAATAGCTCATGAAATTCGAAATCCGCTCACCTCTATCACGGGCTCAGTCGAGATGCTCGCGGAATCGCCGGGGCTTTCCGAGACCAACAGAGGACTGCTTTCTATCGTGCTGAAGGAATCGGATCGTCTCAACAGAATCATCGAGGACTTCCTCGCATACGCCAAAAAGGGAAGCCTCGACATGAAAAAAGAGAACCTTTGTGAGATAGTCAAAGACTCCATGGAAATGCTGGATCGCGGAAGGAAACTTCCCCGCAACGTGCTCGTGAATCTCATTAGTTCGCCTCGGCCTGCGGTCGTCTCAGCGGACAAGGGGTTGATGGCGCAGGTCTTTCTTAACTTGCTTAGCAACGCACTGGATGCCGTTGACGGGGGCGGAACCATCTCGATAAGAATTGATGCCGATACCCCTGACAAGAATTTCTGTTCGGTGACAGTCACAGATACCGGCCCCGGCATTCCTCAGGAACAATTGAATAGGCTCTTTGACCCATTTTTCACGACGAAGAAAAACGGCGTCGGAATCGGGCTGTGCATAGCAGAAAAAGTTGTCAGGGAACATAGTGGGCGTATGGACATCATCAGCGAAGAAGGAAAGGGCACATCCGTCACCGTTGTGATTCCGACAAGGCAGAGAGTCGGCGACGCTGATGACGAACCTGACTTTGCTGCGCGCGTAGCCGCTCATCCAGAGCGCGACGGGGCCGCGGACGGGAGACCCCTTATAACCAGCTCGGGAAACCGGAAGGGCGCATTGCTCCCGGCGCCTGCTGCCGTCGCCGGACAGCCTGCGTGCGGCCTACGCGGATAAACGCCTTGGCGGCCTCAGTGGATTTCGGATTTCGGATTGCGGATTGCGGATTTCGGCAATCTGCAATCTACAATCTGCGATCTCGGGTTTGCAATCGGCAACGCGCAATCTGCAATACAGTACGGTATAGTGTTGTGTGAAAGGAGCTTTCTGGACAGGATAACAGGATTTCGGATTGCGGATTTCGGCGATCCGCATAATGGCACACACACGCCGGGTGTAGGCGATGGAACAGCTTGACCGCGCACAATCCGAGGCATCAGTCTTTAGCCACCGGCTTCAGCCGGTGGGCCATCGGATGTGCTATATATTCCCGTCGGAGCCGGCTTTAGCCGGGCTTCTCGGCCAAAAAGGATTCATCCGTGCCGCAACATGTTTTTCACGACATCTGCCTTCACATCGTCTGGCATACGAAGAACGACGAGCCGCTGTTGAAAGGCGCCCCGGAACGAGCCGTGCACGAGTTCCTCCGGCGCCGTTGCGCCCAAACGAAAGGTGTTTTCTTGCACGCGATCGGTGGCACGGAGACTCATATCCACCTTGCGTTGAGCATCGAGCCGTTTGTCAGCATCAGCGATCTGACCGGCGACCTGAAGGGCGCCTCATCGAGAGTGATTAACAGACAGAAGGGATTCAAGGCGTTGTATTGGCAGCGCGGCTTCGGGGTGGTCAGCTTTGGCCGCAAGAATCTGCCGTTTGTGGCGGAATATATTGCAAACCAGAAGGAGCACCATGCGAAGGGAACCGCGTACGAGCGCCTGGAGAGCGCGGACAGAGATGACGTTTCCGCTTGCAAGGGCCAAGAACCGCCGGGGGCTGGTGAGAATGGCTAAAGCCTCTGGCCCAGAAGCCCGGCTGAAGCCGGCTTAAACAGGCTGCGCCGCACGCCAAAGCACGGGCTGAAGCCCGTGCCTAACGGGGGCGCCGCCTGCGTCATCGAGAAGTCGTCAGGGCAAGGGTAACTCTTTTTACCCTTGAAGGAAACTTATCATGGATGTCGAAAAAAGGATACGTCCCCGAACTTATGAATCAGAGCGCTAACATACTAATCGTTGACGACCAACAGAGCATCCTCGATGTCCTTTCGATAATGTTCAAGCGGGAAGGATACGAGGTGTTGACGGCTCTTTCGGGGCCGGAGGCGTTGGACATCGTCAGAAACGATAGCGTTGACCTGACTATCGCCGACATCAAAATGATGCCGATGGACGGAATAGCCCTCCTGGAGGGAATAAAGGAAATTGACCCGGAGATCGTCGTCGTCATGATGACGGCGTATGCCTCCATCCAAACCGCAATTGACGCCATGAAAAAGGGCGCCTTCGAGTACGTGATAAAGCCTTTCAAGATGGATGAGCTTCGCCTTCTCGTTCGGCGAGGGCTCGAGCAGAGGTCTATTATCGAGGAGAATCGCAATCTCAAGCATCAAATCCAGCAGAAGTACACCTTCGACCGACTGATAGGCTCCAGCAGGCAAATGCAGGAGCTTTTCTCCCTCATCCGGAAGGTAGCTCCCACTGACAGCACTATCCTCATCTACGGCGAGAGCGGCACCGGCAAGGAGCTTGTCGCGAGAGCAATCCATTACAACAGTAAACGGCGGGATAAGGCTTTTGAGCCGATAAACTGCGCGGCTCTTCCCGAGCCACTTCTTGAGTCGGAGCTCTTCGGGCACGTCAAAGGCGCATTCACCGGGGCTTATGTGGACAAGCAAGGGCTATTCGTCGCTGCCGACAAGGGGACGATATTCCTCGACGAGATAAGCGCCATGAGTACCGCCATGCAGTCGAAGCTCCTGCGAGTCCTTCAGGAAAAGGAGATAAAAAGGGTCGGCGACAATCAGCAGAGGAAAATTGATGTCAGGGTCGTCGCCGCCACCAACGAAAACCTCGTGGAGTGCGTCAGGAAAGGCACTTTCAGGGAGGACCTGTATTACAGGCTCAGCGTCATCCCCGTCGAGGTCATTCCCCTCCGGGAAAAGAGGGAGGACATTCCGCTGCTGGCGAGGCATTTCCTCGACGAGCAGAATAAGAAAACCGGCAAAAACAGAAAAATCAGCCCCGAGGCTGTCTCTGTGCTGATGAGCCACGACTGGCCCGGAAATATCAGAGAGATCGAAAACGTCATCGAGAGAGCCACTACTCTCTGCGAGGGCGACGTGATTCTGCCGGAGGACCTTCCCCCGAGGCTCCTGAACGGCTCGAACGGCGCCGCCGCCGATAAGACTCTGAAGACCGTCGTGAGAGATTCCGAGCGCAAGCACATACGGAACATGCTCAGGCAGACACAGGGCGATAAGAAAAAAGCCGCCGAAATCCTCTCAATAAGCATCCCTTCCCTCTACCGAAAGCTCGACCAGCTTGGCATAAACGACTTTTAGCGCTCCAATTCATAAATTCGGTGACGTATCTTTTTTGACGGGATAACAGGATGAACGGGATTTTTGGAATCCTATTTATCCCTGCGAAAGGTCCTTGACCTTTCGCTTTACTTCAACTTTCCCTTCTCCGAAATTCAAGACAAGGCCTGCCCCGCGTTTCGCGGGGTATCTCGTGAGCGCTGACGAGGCGCCTCACGGATTTCAGTTCCACGATGACCGTACCGCGACCACAATGTCCGCCACGAGCTTTCCAACAACTTCCCCGTCGTAGGAGACCCGGATTGGGTGTTGAGATTCAGCCCTCAGTCGCGCCTTGCGCCGAGGAGGTTATGACAGGATTCACAGGATTTAGAGGATTCAGAGAATCGACAGGATTTTCATTATCTTGTATATCCTGTTATCCTGTCGAGAGAATTTCCGAGAGGATTTACGGGATTCCTACCATGCCTCGAAGCATGCCCCGCCGAAGGCGGGGTTATCCTGTCTCGAGCTTCCTCCTTGCGCATAGGACAATGCGTCACCGTATTTGCGAACAGGACTACTTAGCCTCCCGCATGCGATTGCAAAGTCCTGATTTCCGACTTCGCAATCCGCAATCCGAAATCCGAAATCCGGCCCCCCCCATCCCCAATTCGAAATGCGAAATGGGAAATCCACAGTCCCGGGTCCGCAATCCGCAATCCGGAATCCGGGTTCCGCAATCCGCAATCCGGAATCCCGGTTCCGCAATCCGCAATCCGCAATCCGAAATCCGAAATGCCGCTCTCCTCTCAATTTTGATAGACCCCAGGGGCATTTTTGTCATCCGTGAGAAATAACGAAGGGCGTGCGCTATCCGCCGGAAGGGCGGTGAAAGGGCTAACTGCCGATGGCGGCGTGCGTTATGAAGGCGATGGAGCGGGGGGGCAGGGTTGGCATGGAAGTTGTGTCTCCACACATGAAAACACGAACTTCTAATTCGCAATCAAGCATCAACCAACACAAAACGAGGAGGAGGGAAAAGAGATGAAAGGAAGAAAAGGTTTCACACTGGTCGAGATCATGATTGTCGTGGCAATCATAGGTCTGTTGGCGGCAATCGCGATTCCGAGCTTCATCAAGGCAAGAACGGAATCGCAGAAGAACGCCTGCATCAACAACCTGCGGCAGATTGACTCCGCCAAAGAGCAGTGGGCTCTCAATGACAACCAGGCCGCAGCCGCCGCGTGCGTCGCCGGGGACATTGACGCCTACATCAAAGGCACGACAGCGAAGGTCATCTGCCCCGCGGACTCGGAGAAAACGTTCGCGTCAAGCTATACGATCAACGCTGTGGGTACTGACCCCGCCTGCGCCAAGGCGGTAGCCGGCCACACGCTCTGATACTCCGCGCCCAGTGGTGCCCTGAGGGAGGATGGGAAAACGTTCCCATCCTCCTTTCTTGCGCCGAAGTGCCCCCGCCCGTTTCCGACTTATCATCGTGGAAGCGGCATCTTGCCGCTTTGTTTCCAAACGGCTGGAAGCCGTTTCTACTGTGCGTACTGTGCAGTTTTCGAAATCTTTTCGCCGCGGAGATCGCAGAGAGCGCAGAGGCAGGAGAGGGAGCGGGGATCCGGGACCGGGGGTCGGGGATCGGGGATCGGGGGTCGGGCATCGCGCATTGCCGATTGCGGACTGCGGATTTGCACGGACGGAACCCTGGCCCCTGACGCCTGACCCCTGCCCCCTGACCCCTAACCCCTAACCCCTAACCCCTGACCCCTAACCCCTGTCCTTCGGCGCGGTGTCGGCACGCTCCAGCGCAGGCTCCGCGGGTTCGTTCTTTTCCTCGTCCCAGACTAAATGGTCCAAAAAGGTCCCCTTCCTGCCGCGCCTGCAGGCGCGGCGGGCCACGCGCAGATAGCCGTTCCGCGCGACGATTCCGTACTTTTTCCGCTCACTCGGCGGGAACACCTCGTCCAGCAGTCGCAAGCCCGCGAGTGGTCTCGCCCCTCTCGTAGCCCTCGCCTCAGCGAGCTTACAGGAACACCGAAGCCGGCGATAATCGAGACCGTCGCTCGTGCTGACGGTGTAGTTTATCGCGCCGTCCTGGCACATGCGACACGTGTCGCCGTGCAGGCTCGCCCTCTGCCCGGCTTCCCTGCGGACCTTTTTCAGCTCCTCGCTGAGAATCCGCCAGGGCGCCGCACCCTTATCGCCGCTGAGACGTTTGTGCTCGTCAATGAGCTCGTGCATCCTCCGCCAGGTTATCCCCGCGCTGTGAGCTTCGAGGAAGACGCCATCCGCCTTCTCGTCGGTTATGTTGGTCGCGAATGGGCAGACTTTCCGCCAATAGTGCCTTATCATCGTGGAAGCGGCATCTTGCCGCTTCGTTTCCAAACGGCTGGAATCCGTTTCTACATGAGAGGCGGAGGGGTCCCCCCCTCTATTATCTATGTATGTATTATTTAGAGAGGAGGGAGGCTCGCCGCGACGCTCACTATGATGCGCACGACCATCCTGACCACGACGCTCAGAGTTGTGCTGTTTCTCGTCGAGGAAATGATGCTCAGGATGATGCTCACTACCATGCTGCCCACCATGCTCATCGCCATGCTCAGCCCGGCGGGCAGGGGCCCGAGCCTCGGGTTCCGAGCTCAAAGCTCTCTCGCTGTGCACCTCGATGCGGTAGGGGCCGCGACGTCCACGCCCCCACGCGGTTGTGATCCAGCCCCGATCACGGAGCTTGCTGAGGCTTCTCCTCGCAGTCTGGGACGACATGCCCAGCACTTCGGCGATGCACCGGGCGGAGGTGCGGATGGAGTAATCCCGCCAGTCGCACTCGAGCAGAAGGTGGCTGAAGACGCCGAAATCGGTCCAGTTGAGGATTCCCCTGCCAATGTCCGAAGCTATCTCCTGCGGGAGACGTTTGAAGTTCTTCATCGTGCTTTTTTCGCGTCAGATTCCTGCTCCTCTGCGCGTCCGCCTTTAACACCCTTATATGTTTCAGCCCCGCCCTGAGCGGGGCAGAGACGCAGAGCAGAAAGCTCGCTATCCCTTCTGCCCGATAGTTATATCACAATCTCACCGTTTTGGCAAGGAATAAATGCCTGTCTGCCCTTTTGGTAGCACAAAGGGACCTTCCTGTCCCCTGCGCGCCTTTGCGCCTTTGCGTTGTTCTGCTTTTCCCTTGTTCTCTCCCCCGCCTCGATGGGGTATCCGCCCGAGACTGAGGCCATACATGCGACGCCGTTTTCCCCTTGACTGGCGCACGCCTTTCTCATATAAGCGTGGCACATTGTTGGGAGGAGCTGAAAAGTGATGTTCTTTCTGCGAATCGCCCTTTTAATCGAATCCGCCTTTTTCTGCTTTGGATGTCGTAGCGTGTGCCGGATGGAAGAGCAGGTCATGGGGCCCATCACGGCGAGGATTACGGCTATTTCCAATCGGATGTCAGAAAAGGAAGTCCAATCCGCCATCGGGGCTGCCTTCGCGGAAATTCACAAGATAGACGCTCTGATGAGCAAGTACAAGAGAGATAGCGACGTCTCTCGCCTCAACGGAGGCGGCGCCAACGTCTGGCTGCAAGTTGACCCAATGACCTTCACCGTGCTTGAAAAATCGCAGAGGATCGCCCGCCTGACCGGGGGAGCTTTTGACGTAACAGGACTCCCCCTGAGCACGGTTTGGGGCTTCTGGCCGGCGAGAGAGCCTCTCGTGCCCTCAGAGGAGGAAATCCGCAGCGCGCTGTCGCACGTCGGCTACCAGAAGCTCTCCCTCGACCGCACTGCTCGTAGATTGATGAAAAGAGACCCCGAAATGAAAGTGGACCTCGCGGGCATAGCGAAGGGTTACGCTGTGGACAGAGCGATAGCAGTCCTGACACGGAAGAGGCTGAGTGATGTTCTCGTCGAGATCGGTGGGGAGGCCCGCGCCATCGGCAGGAACAAAAATGGCAAACCGTGGCGAATCGGCATGCTCCATCCCACCAAGCGGAAGTATCTTGCCGTTGTCGAATTGTCGAACAAAGCCGTCGCCACTTCGGGAGATTACATGAACTTCTTCTTCGTGGAGGGGAAAAGGTACTGCCATCTCATTGATCCGCGTACGGGAAAACCGATCTCCAACGACGTTTGCAGCGTCACGGTCATCGCCGATAATTGTACCGACGCGGACGCCCTCGCCACCGCCATCTCCATCATGGGGGCCGAACAGGGACTCAAACTGGTCGAGTCTCTACCTCGTACCGAAACTATCATCACCAGACGCGTTAGCGAAGAGGGCCGAATAGAGGTTCAGGTCTCCACAGGGTTGAAGGGACTGGACATAGCTCCCTGATGCCGTGGTCTTGCCGCATCCGCCGCGCAGCCGGCGTTGTGGCAATCCGGGCTGCCGCCAGCAACATCGCCAGCAGCGAGTAAGTATCGGCGGGATGTCGCTTCCGGCAAAGAGCATTAAAATCAGTTTCCCTTGAACCGGATTCCCCATCTGGGAGAACAAGACCATGCCTCTTCTATTAACTCGCGCTTTTCAAATTGCTTGGGCTATCGTTACAGGATTAGCGCTCTCGACGCAGGCATCGGCAGCCGCACCAATTCCGGCGGCCGCGGCGCGGCTGGGCATGAACCTGAGCGGGCCAGCGGACTGGAACAGTGAATTGCCGTTCGTTGACGTATTCCGCTTTTCGCGGCCGTGGGTGAGCCAGAGAAAGGGCCGACCGTGGGGCAAGGGACCCAAACTGGAATTGGACGAACATGGGTGGGTCAAGACGCTGGAACCCAATTGCTCGGCTGAGACGCCGCTGTGCACTATCGCCGGAGGCCATTACCCCGCCGGGCGCTATACGGTGCTCTACGACGGCGAAGGTCAGCTACAGGTCTGGAACGCGGCGACCGTGGCGTCCGGGCAACGCGGCCGGATGGTGATCGAGGTTGAGCCGTCGAAAGGCGGGTTTCATCTCAGACTCCTCGCAACCAATCCCCACAACTACATTCGCAACATCCGGGTGATAATGCCGGGCTTCGAGAAGACGTACCAAACGAATCCGTTCCATCCGGTATTCCTCAATCGGTGGAAGGGCATGGCCTGCCTGCGATTTATGGACTGGATGCATACGAACGGCTCCAAGATTAGCAAATGGTCGGAGCGGCCCACGCTCAAAGACGCCACCTTTTCGAAGAGAGGCATCGCACTTGAGTTGATGATAGACCTGTGCAATCGCCTTAAAACTGATGCCTGGTTCTGCATGCCGCACCTGGCGGACGACGACTACGTTCGTAACTTCGCCGAGATGGTCAAAGACAGACTGAATCGGGATTTGAAGGTTTACGTCGAGTACTCCAACGAAGTCTGGAACTCGCAGTTTGCTCAAACCCGCTACAGTTGGGAGAAGGCAAAGGAGCTTGGCCTGGGCCCCAAGGAGCGTCCGTGGGAAGGCGGCGGCATGTACTATGCCGAACGCTCAGTGGAAATCTTCAAAATCTGGCAGGAAGTATTTGGCGGACGCGAACGGCTTGTCGGCGTACTCGCCTGGCAATCCGGTAACACCTGGTGGATGGAGAGGATTGTTCTCCCCTACCACGACGCCTACAAGCACGCCGATGCGCTGGCCATTGCGCCATACATCGGCATGAGCGTGCCCCGCGTGGGCAAGAGCCTAACGGCCGACGAGGTTGCGAAATGGACCGCGGATAACGCGCTCGAGTACCTCGAGACGCAGTCGCTGCCAAAATCAATTCGGGCAATCCAAGAGACAAAAAGGGTGGCCGACAAGTATGGTCTGAAACTGATTGCTTATGAAGGAGGGCAGCACATGGTCGGCGTGGCAGGCGGACAGGACAACGAGACGATGACCAAGCTCTTCCACGCCGCCAATGCTCATCCGAGGATGGGCCACATCTACGACAAGTACTATCGGGCGTGGATGGAGGCGGGCGGCGGCCTGCTTTGTTACTTTGCCTCGGTTGGAAGGTGGAGCAAATGGGGAAGCTGGGGAATCATGCAATATTATGACGAGGACCCCGCAAAGTCTCCCAAGTTTATGTCCACTATGCACTGGGCAAAACGATGGGGGCAGCCTGTCAATCTCCCGAGATAATCACTGGCTCCGCATCTGTTGCTGCAGGGCGACGAGATGAACGCGCATTGTCCTATGTCATGCCAATGGCACGTCCTTTTATTGGGTGCGGCTCCATTTCAGTGGCGGAACTGTCCTTGGACCTAACCCGTGCGGGAATCGCCACCCAGCTTCCACGCCACCCTTTGGAAAAAGGAGAAGATGCCGGGCTATTTGAACTGGCCTGGAGAAATCTTTCGAGTCGTGAGGCACATATCTCGCCCTTTCAGGGCTCATCATTCTTCAACGGGGGCTCTTTCTCAGGGCGTTGCCCTGAGCTTTATTAAGTCTGCCTTTACAGGGCGACCCAAGAGCAATCTTCAGCCCTGAAAGGGCGCAATACCTTAGCCCAGGGCAACGCCCTGGGAACAGCATGTGATAAAATACAAAAGCCCTGAAGGGGCGCAATAGGCTCTCCTCAATTCGATTTTTCGTGCGCGTTGATGTATTGACAGCCCGGCAGGTTGGAGCTATCTTCATTCGCGCTCAGACGATTTGCCGATAATCAGTTCGCGCTTGTCAACGAATCGCTTTTGGTGGTTGAATTCGCGCAAGGAAGGAAAGGTGAACAAATGGGTGCAAAGGCAGGAGTACTCTTATTTCTGGGACTGACGATAGCGGTGTCGCCGTGGCGCACCCTGGCGGCTGAGAAGGCCGCGAAGCCTGAGTCACGGACGCGGTCACCGGTGATCTGGCCATCACAGCCACCCGGAGATTGCCCATTTCAGCAATCGCAGGACATCGTCGGTATTGCTTTTACCGGACTCCACAGCGACTATCATGTCGCCGACACATGGTATCCCTCGTGGGCATCGGACGGTAATCTTTACTCGCCGTGGACAGACGGCCAGGTCGAGGGTGTCGGCTCATCTTCCGGCGGAAGGAATGCCACAACCGGCCACGCCGTTATGACCGGAGACGACCCCGTCAACCTTAAACTGAAGAATCTGGGCTTGGTCAAGGGCGATCCGTATCCGTATCAGGGACGGTATCCCTGCGGCAGTCTCGTCTATAATGGAGTCTGGTATTACGGCACGTATTGTCTCGGGCCTGCGGGGCGAGTTGAACACGAGGGAGCAGTTTGGAACTGGCCGGTTCTCGGCCCGATGCCCGGTTTTCGTGTCTCTACTGACTACGGAAAGACCTGGATTGACACACCGCACACGCCCGCCAAGCCACTCTTCCCGGAACCTGCCGAGTTCATGGGACCGGTCAAGATTGGGGCGCCGCACTTCGTGGACTTCGGCAAAAACATGGAACATTCACCGGACGGCAAAGCCTATTTGGTCGGCGACGGAGCAGAAGCCAACGACCCTAAGCCGCGATACGCCAATCTGAGCTGGATAACCGGAGATCAGGTTTATCTTATCCGTGTCAAGCCAAGCGTCGAGAACATCAACGACCCTTCCAAGTATGAGTTCTTTGGCGGGCACAACGCCACGGGCGAGCCAATCTGGGCAAAGGACTTCTCGAAAATCAAGCCGCTTGTGGATTGGAACAACAACTGTGGTAGCGTCACGATAACATACAACGCTCCACTGAAAAAATATCTCATGTGCGTGACCGACGGATGGCCGACGTGCGCGAAAATGAGCTCATATATCCTCGAATCGGCTCGAATCACCGGCCCCTGGAAGCTCGTGACCTACTTGAAGGATTTTGGTGAGCAGGGTTATTTCCTCAATATCCCCTCGAAGTTCATTAGAGACGACGGCCGCAAGGCGTGGCTGTGTTATTCGGCCAATTTCGCAAGAAACTGGGCGAAAGGTGTTCAAGTACGCGAAAAGCCCCCGGGCAGTCACTACGGTCTTGTTCTGCAAGAAATCAAACTGCTGGACAGAAAAGCGTACATGAAAATCGAGGGCGAAGTCCCACGCTGATTTCGGCTTCCCGTAGCTGACCGGCCTGCGGTCTTGACCTGTCGCCGAGTGCAGGTCTGAGAAAATGGGGATGCCAGGATTGCTCGCTGTGGAACCCCTGAACGACCGAAACCATCAGACTTCGGCATTCACAGCCTGGATGAGCGCCTTGATGTAGCCGAAGGCAAACGCGAAAGCCTGAAGGCCCCTTCGGTCCTGAGCGTGCCTCGGCGCGTGATCGGGCATCACCATGCCGCTGTATCCCCCCTCCTTGTACGCTCTCATAGCCCGAAGCATGTCCACGTCGCCCTCGTCCGGGTAAACCTCCTGAAAGCTGTCTCGCTTTCCACGGATGTTGCGGAAGTGGACGTTGAATATCTTTCTCCTCGCGCCGAAGTACCGAATGACGTCGAAGATTTCGCTGGCAGGATTCTGCAGCATCTCTGCAATACTCCCCTGACAGAAGTTTAGGCCGTGATAGTCGCTTTCTGCGATGGAGACGAATCTCTTGAGACCGTCAACCGTTCCCAGGACGCGAGCCACGCCGCGAAAGCCTTCTGGAGGGACCCCGGGATCGTGGGGGTGGCAAGCCATGCGAACCTTGTATTCCGTTGCAACGGGGATGACCCGCTCGAGAAAATACGTGATGCGCTCCCACATCAGGTCCGCAGGCACAAGTCCGGCTTCTGTGAGAGGTGGGCTCTGCCTCGCCTTGCCATAAACCCACGTGCTGTAACTGGAGCCCCCTCTTCCCGCCGTCGGCTTGCTCCGTAGAACGCCGAGGATTGTGAGGTTGTACTTGATGGCGGGAATCCCAGCTCTCGCAGCCACGCGGATCATTTCGCAGATGTTACCGATCTCCCTGTCCCGTTGGGGACTTTTGCCAAGCATGATGTTCGGATTTTCTGCAGCGGTGATGTAGCGGGAGCTAAGGGGCAAAGGAATCATGTCCAGGGCGATGCCGTGCGATTCCACGCGCTCCCTGAGCCTCAACAGGTCATCGAGGTCCCAATAGCCCTTCGCCCCCGGACGAGGGGGATAGCCGCAGATGTTCGTTACTCCGTGCCGGGCAAAGAACTGCAACATCTCGTCAGACGTGGGACCCATCTGCGTCCCGACCTTCATAACTGCCTTGCGGCTTGTGCCGTGGCTTTCCTTCTCCGCGAGAGGCTGGTTTAAACGAGAAGGCACGATAGTGGCTATTGCACAAACGCCACCCAGCGATAGAAACTCTCTGCGATCCATCTTTGTGTTCCCCCTCAATCGTTTTTTGATAATCCTGTGACAGGAGGTGCCCGACCCTTAATACAGGTGTTCGTAGCTACGGCCACGTATTGTGGATGAAAAACCTGATATGTTTCAAGGCCTTTTCCTCTTTGCACCTCCCTAATACGCAACTTAGCACACGGACAGGCCGGAGCGCGAAACAGCACAGATGTGAGCAACCTCTCGCAGAAAAGCATGGCCCAAAGCTCCGCGGTACGCGGAGTTGATCTTTGTCGCGGGAACGCAGCCGTATTTATAATCAACAACGCCACCATCCTGCCCTGAGAATAATAATGTCCACCCCGCAGCCTCGCGGTGGATACTGAAACAGTCTCCGGGAAACAAACCTTGGGCGTTGGATAGTCGGGCTCCTGCGCCAAAGCATAGGCCTGAAGAGCATTTTCATGGCCTCCGGGTGAACGAAGTTCGTGACCGACCGGCCCCTCGGTTCG
>CAZXGF010000032.1:0-66348 GCA_964640185.1 uncultured Verrucomicrobiota bacterium
CCCATTTTTTCTCCAAAAAAAAGACCTTCACACTTGCCATTTTCGATTTGTGCCCCGCTACCAATGGGTTACAACGTCACCCTCGCCGTTTTTGGGGAAACTCCTGCAATGGCTACTGGAACTATCTGTGACCATCTCGGCACGGTCTGTGTACTGTTTGCCAGCGGCTAAGTTCGGCTCCCCGCATGCCGATGGTAACGCCGTTCCCACAATCTCCACGCCTCCCGACCTGAGATGGTCACCGTCTTCGACTATTTCCTGTTTCCGCGCATCCCAAGAAACCAGCTCTACGTGCACGCACTTTGACCATGATGAGCAAAGATGCGCTCTGCCGGCGACATCGGTGGCCCTGTGAGTGGCCCGCACGAAGAGCGCGCTGCAAGCGAGTCCCGGGAAACCATCCGGTGTTTCAGCTCACCGTCTTGGATTTCGTTAAGAGTCGCGCCGTACCATGGCGAAAGCGCGCGATTAAGGCCTAAACATAGGTTATCTCCAAAATCACTTGTCTATGGGACATCCGTCTCGCTCGGCACGCTCATACGGGATGCTTGCCCTACATCGGGCTTACCCATTTCGACATGATTTTTTGCTTGACAAGGTGGGCGGAGAGTGATAAGTCTTGGCGAGCTTGTGTGGAAGTGTGCTGCGGGGAGCTGCTTACGAGGTGCGCAGAATCCCCATACTGCACGTTTTGATCCCCGCGAGCAGCCGATCGCCCCGCCGGGGAGAGCAAGAATGCTCGGTATTGCGTCAAGAAGTGGGACTGTCTTACCTGTCTTTCGTCGCTTCAGCCTTCCTGTGTCAACTTCCCGTCCTTCTTTTCTCATGCCTCAAGCGGATCGAATTAAGCGGAATCGGGTTAGTTTGTCACCCTTTTCGGATACAAAGGTCAGGCAAAACGCTGAAAGTAACTCAGAGAAGAGGATTCGTGTGTCTTAATACAAACGTTCAAACAAGGGGGTGCGAAATGAAAAAGAGGATTGCGGCGAAAGCTGCGCTGGTATCGGTGATTGTGGGAGCTGTCATTTCCTTCGGAGTTGTGGGGGAAGTGAGTGGACAGGGTGTAATAAGGCCGCTTCTCGCGGATGATCTCCTCATTAGCACCGGGGAGTCATCGGGCGACCGGGGATACGTCGCGTTCGATGGCACACGATACTTGGTGGTCTGGACACAGTATGACTACGCTGTAGCCATCTGTGGGCGATTCGTCAACACCCTGGGGCAATTAGGCAGCGATCCCTTCGTGATTGCATCTTCTGCGAATAGCCAAAGTGATCCTGCCGTTGCCTTCAATGGGGCACACTACTTGGTCGTCTGGCGGCGTAACGTGTATGGCAATCCAACCATGGGCCAGCTCGTTGGCACCGATGGATCTCTCATCGGTTTCGAGGTTAATATCAGCGGCTCATCCGGGAATATGGACTCTCCAGATGTCGCATCGGACGGAACGGACTTCCTGGTCATATGGGATGATAACTCCGCCAGCGGCGGCATATACGGACAGAGGGTGTCGGGAACTGACGGCTCGCTCATCGGTGTTAGTTTTCTAATCAGCCCAGCGTCCGGAAGTCAGAGTTTCCCCTCCATTGGGTTTGGGGGGACCCGCTATCTTGTTGTCTGGAGTAACAGTCCCGAGCCGAACACAGAGACTGATATGTATGGAGCGTTGGTTAGCACTTCGGGGTCTGTCTCAGGGCCCATCGCGATCTCAACTGCTCCAAGCAACCAGGGTACGTGGATGGCGCCTGGGGTATCGTTCGACGGCGAGAACTACCTGGTTGTCTGGGAGGACTACCGCGACAGCGGTCCCCACATTTACGGCGCCAGAGTCTCAGGGGGGACAGGTGTATTAATAGATGGTCCCCCGGATACAGGTGGAATAGCGATTTTTCCTGACGCCGGCTCCACCACACCTCACGGCCCGCAGGTGGCCTTTGATGGTGCGAATTGGCTGGTCGCCTGGGGAGGGAGCAAAATTCGGGGAACCCGAGTAAGTAGCTCAGGGACCGTGGTGGACCCTGACGGTATAGACCTCTATGTGACGCCGATAAATCAATTCCAACCTGCTCTGGCTTCTGACGGGACGAACTACCTCGTGACGTGGCGATTGGAACAAGACCCCCCGGCGCCATACACATCGTGTGCGAAATACGCTCAGCTTGTAGGGCGGGGGCCCATTGCGAATCCTGATTTCTACGGAGTGGACGAGGACGGCATCTTACCCATATCGGCTGACCAGGGGGTGCTGGATAACGATGTTGACGTCGAGGGCGATCTGCTGACCGCTGTCCTTATAAACGACGTTGGCAATGGCACTCTTTCCCTGAATGCCGATGGTTCCTTTGAGTATACCCCTGACGGGGACTTCTTCGGCACTGATACTTTCGCTTATGTGGCGAACGACGGCCATTCGGACTCCGCGGAACCAACGACAGTCACCATCACGGTCAGAGCCGTGAACGATGCACCGCTGGCGGCGGATGATTCATACATCGTGGACAAGGGAGGTACGCTTACAATCCCCGCCGCCGGCTTGTTGGGCAATGATAGCGACCCTGCGGATGGCGATCCGCTCATAACGAACCTGGACGCCGGACCGGCTCACGGTACTCTGACCCTGAACGAGGACGGCTCATTCACTTACACGCCGACCCCGGGATTTGTTGGTACCGATACCTTTACCTATAACGCCGAAGACATTCCCGGCGTATGGAGTGCGCTGGGGCCCGGAGGCTTAGAGGCCCGGTGCATGGCGGTTTCCCCGAACTGGGCTGCCGACCAAACGATTGCCTTGGTGGCTCCGCATGAGGTCGGTAGTTTTTTCAGGACCACGGACACAGGCATCATTTGGTGGTGGACGAGGCCTCAGGGTGACTTCCCGTACGACCTATACTTTGACGCCATTGCGCTATCTCCGAACTACAAGTACGGCGGTCTGGGCGAGACCGGCTTTGACGAAACCGTGTTTCTCAGCCAATCTCGCTTCTACCGATCAACAGACAGTGGGGAGACCTGGTCTGTAAATGACACCGTTGGGAACAGCTGGACTATCGCGGTCTCGCCCGCTTTTGCCACCGATGGAACGGTGTTCATTGGGGGGAACGACGATGTTTATAAGTCGGTGGATGGGGGAGTAACCTTCTTCGCAGTCAGCGAGGGCTTGCCGGGTGGTTACAACATACCACTTACCATTTCCCCGAACTACTTGGCTGATCAGACCATCTTCGTCGCCACGTACTACGGTGTTCACAAATCAACGAATGGGGGCGCTCAGTGGTCCCTCACGAGCGACCCCTTTCCCTCCGGAGGGCTGTGCATTTCTCCGGACTACGCGAATGACCAGACGATTTTCGCAGGTTGGGAAGAAGACTGGCCAGGGGAATTCCACCGATCCACGGATGGGGGCGCCACCTGGAGCGTCGTAGACGCGGGCGATTACACGTTTTCAGGTCTGGCCATCTCACCCAACTACGCGAATGATCGTACCCTGTTCGCTTACGGAAGAACGGTTTACTGGAAGGGGGTCGTAATGTCCGAAGACGACGGAGCATCGTGGTCGGATATAGGTCTCACTGGACTATCGGACTCGGCATCTAACAATGTTCAAGGCCTGGTGGTGTCTCCAGACTTCTCCGTTGATCGCACCATCTTCCTCCCAACTCTCGACGATGGGGTCTGGATGACAACTCTTGGTGATACTGGGCTGTACTCCGAGGCAGCAACTGTCACCATCACTGTGAACCTTGTCGCCCAGAACGACACATATCAAATGAACGGGGACACCTTTACGGTAGAAGCCCCTGGGGTGCTGGCTAACGATAGTCCCGGGGTGACGGCGGTCTTGGTTGAGGATGTCAGTTATGGGACGCTCACCCTCAACCCCGACGGCTCCTTTACATATGAGCCCGAGGCCGGTTTCTATGGCAGCGACAGCTTCACCTATATGGCCACTGATGGCGACTTCTACTCTAACGTGACAACAGTATACATTACTGAGCTACCCGGAGATCCGTGGGCGTGGGGCTACAACGCTTACGGCCAGTTGGGCGATGGCACTACCACTGACCAGTACACTCCTGTCCAGGTTAGCGGCCTGACTGAGGCGACTGCGCTGGCGGCGAGCGAATACCGCAGCCTTGCTCTGAAGTATGACGGCACGGTCTGGGCCTGGGGGCGAAACCAGTATGGCAGATTGGGCGACGGGACCAGCATAAACAGACCTACGCCCGTTCAGGTAATAGACCCAAATGACCCCAGTGGGTTTCTTGCCGATGTAGTGGACATTGCAGCAGGGCGCGACCACAGCCTGGCGCTGAAGTCGGACGGCACGGTCTGGGCCTGGGGCAACAATAGCAACGGGCGGTTGGGAGACAACACAGTCCTACCCAGAAGTAGCCCTGTGCAGGTAATAGACCCGAATGACCCCAGTGGCTATCTTACTGATGTAGTGGACATTGGTGCGGGCCCTTCCAATAGCCTGGCCGTGAAGTCAGACGGCACGGCCTGGGCGTGGGGTCTGAACGACTATGGACAATTGGGCGACGGTAGCACGATTGACCGTCGCACCCCCGTGCAAGTCAGCATCCCCGGTGAGGTGACTGCGCTGGCGGCAGGCGAATACCACAGCCTTGCTCTGAAGTCCGATGGCACGGTGTGGGCTTGGGGACGAAACGATCGCGGGCAATTGGGCGACGGGACCGGCATAAGCAGTCCCACCCCCGTCCAGGTAATCGACCCAAATGACCCCGGTGAGTTTCTTACCGATGTGAAGGCCATTGCAGCGGGCTACTTTCACAGCCTGGCGTTGAACTCAGACGGCACGGTCTGGGCTTGGGGTTATAACGGCGGGGGGCAGTTAGGCGACGGCACGCAAACATCCGGCGCCTCCCCCGTCAAGGTGAACGGCCTTACCGACGTAAGAACCATTCAGGCGGCGGGCCACGACCACAGTTTGGCTCTGAAGTCGGACGGCACGGTCTGGGCCTGGGGCCTGAACTTATACGGCCAGTTGGGCGTCGGCACCACCGACACCCACTATATCCCCGTCCAGGTCAAAGGCTTGAACCATAGGGTGAGGGCGATTGCGGCTGGCTGGAAGCATAGTCTGGCGCTGGTATCGTCAACGATGCCGAACCGTGCCCCGGTTGGGGTGGATGATGGCTACGTGGCACTTGAGAGCAATACACTCAGTGTGGCCGCTCCTGGTGTCTTGGGTAACGACAAGGACCACGATGGCGATCCGATCACTGCGGCACTCGCAAGCGATGTGAGTCATGGCGCGCTTGCCCTTAGCCTCGACGGTTCGTTTGTCTACACCCCAGCCTCCGGGTTCACCGGGACCGATAGCTTCACGTACGAGGCGTATGATGGCGAGTTATATTCTGGCGTGGCCACTGTCACCATTATGGTCAATGTCCCAGCCACGCCGGGATATCCGTGGAGTTGGGGTCTGAACAACTATGGCCAATTGGGCGATGGCACAACCACCAATCGCAATACTCCCGTGCAGGTGAGCGGACTCAATACCGTGGCGCGTTTGGCCGGTGGGGAATACCACAGTCTGGCGTTGAGGTCGGATGGCACGGTCTGGGCGTGTGGCCGGAACGACTATGGCCAACTGGGTGACGGGACTACTACCCACCGCTATACTCCTGTGCAGGTCAGTAGCCTTGACGGCATTGTCGCCATTGCGGCGTGCCAGGATCACAGTTTGGCGCTGAGGTCCGACGGCACGGTCTGGGCCTGTGGCCGGAACATCTTTGGCCAATTGGGTGACGGAACCATGGTTACTCGCCATACTCCAGTCCAGGTGAGCAACCTCACCGACGTGGTGGCTGTTGCGGCGGGAGCATATCATAGCCTGGCGTTGATGTCAGACGGTACCGTCTGGGCCTGGGGCCACAACTATTACGGTCAATTGGGTGACGGCACCGCCGGCAACCATTATGCTCCGTTCCAGGTCGGGGGACTTACCGATGTGACGGCCATTGCGGCGGGAACATATCATAGCCTGGCGCTGATGTCAGACGGTACCGTCTGGGCCTGTGGCAAAAACGACTATGGACAATTGGGCGACGGCAGCAACGACAACAGCTCTGTCCCCGTTGAGGTGAGCGGCCTGAGCGGTGTGGTGGCAGTGGTGGCGGGCGAATACCACAGCCTTGCGCTGAAGTATGACGGCACAGTCTGGGCCTGGGGCTATAACATTACCGGCCAGCTGGGTGACGACAGCACAACCCATCGCAATATCCCTGTTCAGGTGCAAGATCCGAACGATCCCACGACGTACCTTACTTGTGCCACGGCTGTGGCGGGGGGATTTTATCACAGTCTCGCGGCCAAGACCGATGGTACTGTCTGGGCCTGGGGATTTAACTCCAGTGGGCAATTGGGCGATGGCACCAATACAACGAGGTATACGCCTGTCCAGGTAAGCGTCCTGACGGGAGTGACGGTCATTGCGGCGAGCAGCTACCACAATCTCGCCACAGCGGAAGTGAACGAGGCCCCAGTGGCAGGCGATGACGCGTACGATGTGGATGAGGATGACACGCTTACTGTGGCGGCTCCTGGTGTTTTTTCCAACGATAGTGATGCGGATGGCGACGAGCTGACCGCCATACTGGTCAGCGACGTCAGCAACGGCACGTTGACTCTCAGCGCCGACGGCTCCTTCACTTACGAACCGAACGCCGACTTCAATGGAACGGACATCTTTACCTATAAGGCCAACGATGGCGAGCTGGACTCCAATGTGGCGAGTGTGACCATCACGGTCATCCCTGTAAACGACCCGCCCACAGCCAATCCGGATTCGTTCACTGTCGCTGAAGACAGCGGTGCGACTAACCTGAACGTGCTGGCCAACGACACGATTGCACCCGACACCGGCGAGACGCTCACGATCACGGCGGCGGGCCCCGGTTCGGCAGGAGGAACAATCACCATCGTTGGAGGCACAAGCATCAGTTACGAGCCAGCGGCCGACTTCTTTGGCACGGAGACCTTCACCTACACCATCAACGACGGCACATTGGGCAGTGATGACACCGCCACAGTGACGGTCACGGTCGAGCCGGTCAACGACCCGCCGGTGGCCGATGATCAGTCGGTGACCACAGATGAGGACACGCCAGTGGCAGTCACGTTGACGGCATTAGACGTGGAACACAATCCATTGACCTACGCCATTGTGACGCCGCCGTCTCACGGAAGCCTGAGCGGGACAGCTCCAGACCTGACCTATACGTCAAATCTGAACTACAACGGTCCTGACAGCTTCACGTTCAAGGCGAACGATGGTGAGCTGGATTCCAATCTGGCGACGGTCTCGATCACGGTCAACGCAGTCAATGATGCGCCGGTGGCGGACGAGCAGTCGGTGAGCACGGATGAGGACACGCCCGTGTCGGTCACGCTGACAGGATCAGACGTGGAAAACGATCCCTTGACCTACGCCATTGTGACGGCGCCGTCTCACGGAAGCTTGAGCGGGACGGCTCCGGACCTGACCTATACTCCGAATGCGAACTACAACGGTCCCGACAGCTTGACCTTCAAGGCCAATGACGGGACGGTGGACAGCGACCTCGCGACTGTCTCTATAACGGTGAACGCAGTCAACGATGCGCCGGTGGCGACCGATCAGTCAGTGACAACGGACGAGGATGCTGCTGTGGGAATCACTCTCGTTGCGTCAGACGTAGACAATGATCCATTGACCTACGTGATTCTGGAGGGCCCGACGCAGGGCGCCCTGACGGGGGCACCTCCTGATGTGATTTACACGCCGAACGCAAATTTCCATGGTCCTGACAGCTTGACCTTCAAGGCCAATGACGGGACGGTGGACAGCAACATTGCGACTGTTTCCGTTACAGTGAACCCGGTCAATGATGCGCCGGTGGCGGACGACCAGTCGGTGAGCACGAACGAGGACACGCCGGTGGCGATCACGCTGACGGCATTAGACGTGGAAAACAATCCATTGACCTACGCCATTGTGACGCCGCCGTCTCATGGAAGCCTGGGTGGGACCCCGCCCAATGTTACCTATACGCCGAATCCCGACTACAACGGTTCTGATAGCTTCACGTTCAACGCAAACGATGGTGAACTGGATTCCAACGTGGCGACGGTCTCTATAACGGTGAACCCGGTCAATGATGCACCGGTGGCCGCAGATGATGCTTACAGCGTGGATGAGGACGATATTCTTTCCGTGGCAGTTCCAGGTGTGCTTGGGAACGATAGCGATGTGGAGAACGATGCGCTTACGGCGGTCCTGGTCAACGACGTCATGAATGGCACACTATCGCTCAACGCCGACGGCTCCTTCACTTACATGCCGCATCCCGACTATTACGGCCCCGAAAGCTTCACGTATAAGGCCAACGACGGTGCCGCAGACAGCGATGTCGCCACCGTGACGATCACAGTTAACCGGGCGGAAGCTGACCTGTCGGTCACTAAGTCCGACGACCCCGACCCGGTGGGGCTGGCAAATCCTCTGAGCTACGTGATCACGGTCACCAACAATGGCCCCTCGGATGCCACGGGGGTAGTATTGACCGAGAGTTTGGACCCTGACATCTCTTTCGAATCTGCGACACCGAGTCAGGGGAGCTTCGATGAGCTGGATGAAATCCTTACCTGGGACGTGGGTGACCTGGCCTCCGGCGCCAGCGCTACTATTACCATCGTAGTCGTGCCCTGGGCCGAGGTAACCCTCACGAATACCGCTGAAGTGACCGCCAACGAGTTTGATCCTGACGAGACGAACAACAGCGCTGAGGAAAGCACCACGGTCATCCCAGCCACCCCGTCGCACTACTGCGAAGGACACCTTGCCACGATCGTTGGTACCGACGGAGACGACGTCATTGTAGGAACGGCCGGAGACGATGTCATTGTCGGCTTAGGGGGCAACGACACGATAGACGGCATGGGCGGTAACGACATCATCTGTGGGGGTTTTGGCGATGACGTCATCACAGGCGGCGGAGGCGACGACCTGCTCAAGGGTGGACCGGGTAACGATACCATTGAGGGTAACAAGGGCAACGATATTCTTAAGGGTTATAAAGGTGATGACATCCTCAAGGGCGGGTATGGACAGGATATCCTGTACGGCCGCCGCGGAAATGACAGCCTCGAAGGCGGCCCCGACAACGATACTCTCTACGGCGGCTACGACGATGACATCCTAAAGGGTTATAAGGGCGACGACGTCCTCAGAGGTGGTTATGGGAATGATTTCCTTGAGGGTTACGGAGGTGACGACATCCTCTATGGCGGTCCCGACAATGACGAGTTGCGTGGGGGCCTTGGAAACGACGAGCTCTATGGCCTCAAAGGAGATGACCTGCTGAAGGGCGGGCCCGGCATGGATTATTGCGATGGCGGGGACGGCATAGACACCCAAATCGAGGGCTGCACCTGTGAGACCTCAGTAAACATCGAATTGCCATTGCCAGACAGTGATGGGGACGGTGTTACGGATGAGGAAGAGGATGGTGTGGACGGAGGCGATGGAGATGGAAACGATGATGGTATCCCGGACAAGCAGCAAAGCAATGTGACCTCGCTCCCCAACGCCGTGGACGGGCGGTATGTGACCTTGGTCTCGCCCGAAGGGACGACGCACGGGGACGTGAGCGCCGTGGATAATCCGTCGCCGGACGATGCTCCGCAGGGTGTGGAGTTCCCGGTCGGCTTCTTTGTGACCGTGATCCAGGGAATCGAGCCGGGCGCGGCAACGACACTTACCATTATGCTGCCGCCTGGGGAAACGATTGACACTTATTACAAGTATGGCGCGACGTCGGGCAATCCGGCAGACCACTGGTACGAGTTCTTGTTTGATGGGACGACGGGGGCCGAAATCCTCGGCGACATGGTTGTTCTCCACTTTGTTGACGGTCAGCGAGGTGATGACGACCTAACAGCCAACGGAGAGATTGTCGAACCAGGAGGTCCCGGAGTAGTGCCCAATGAAGCGCCCGTCGCTGTGGATGATACTTTCGGCATGTACGAGGACGAAACACTCAACGTGTCGGTTCCGGGCGTCCTCGGCAACGATAGCGATGTGAACGGCGATCTGCTTGCGGCTGTACTGGTAAGCGGTCCCTCCAACGGCACATTGACATTGAGCCCTGACGGCTCGTTCACCTACGCCCCGAATCCTAACTTCAACGGCAGCGACAGCTTCAGCTATAAGGCCAACGACGCCAAGTTGGATTCCAACGAGGCCACGGTGACGATCACCGTGAATCCGGTCAAGGATCCGCCGGTGGCAAATTATCTTTCAGCGAACACGCTGGAGGACACCGCAGTGGCCATCACGCTGAGTGCGACGGACGTTGATAACGATCCTGCCGATCTGTCGTACCAGGTTGTCGGGGGGCCGAGCCACGGGATACTCAGCGGCACGGCGCCGAACCTGACCTATGCACCGTTCGCCAACTACAATGGTTCTGACGAGTTCAGCTATCGGGCCTATGATGGAACTGATTACTCCGTTCCCGCGACGGTCAGTATCGCCGTAACACCAGTCAATGATCCGCCGGTGGCGGATGATCAGGAAGTCACGACTGATGAGGACACGCCGGTGGCCATCACACTTACAGCCTCGGATGTTGACGAGGATTCTTTGACCTACAGCGTCGTGGCCGTTCCGTTGCATGGGACGCTGAGCGGCACGCCGCCGGATGTGACCTATACGCCGGAGGCAGACTACTACGGTTCGGATAACCTCACGTTCGAGGTGTACGATGACGAGTACACGGACGAGGGGACTGTAAGCATCACCCTTAATCCGGTGAATGATCCGCCAGTGGCCCAGGCGGGCCCTAGTGTCACCATCCACTGGATGGATCAGGGAGCGACGGTCATTGATGGCTCGGCTTCCGATGTGGACGGCGATGCCCTGATGTACCGTTGGCTGGACGTGACCGCAGGCGGAGAAGATCCCCTGATGGTGTGGACCGCGGCCGGGCCTGGTGGCGAGGCTGACCTGGACCTCGCGGCAGGCCAGTTCACCAACGGCATGTACACGCTGCGCCTGGAGGCGAGCGACGGGCAGGAGGGCGGCGCTGATGAGATGGTTCTGACAATTGCCAATTCCGCGCCAACGGCTAACGCTGGCCCGGACGTAAAGATCCACTGGAGCGAGCAGGCAGCGACCATCATCCATGGGCTGGCCTTCGATGCCGACCCGAACACATCTCCGACATACCGCTGGTGGGATGTTACCGGTACCGATCCTGTGCTGCTGCAGGATTGGACCCCCACGGGTGCCGCTGGTGAGGCATACCTCGACCTTGGGGCACTGGCTGCGTTCCCGATCGGCGACTCGATGCTACGCCTTGAAGTGAGTGATGGCGAGCTGACGAGCGCCGATGACATGACACTGACGATTGAGAACCGGGCTCCGCAAGCCGACGCTGGAGACGGTGTGATGATCACAACTGATGAGCAGTCCGCCACAGTGCTCCACGGAAGCGCCACGGATCCTGACGACGATGTCATGCAGTACCGATGGTTGGAGGTGATAAGCGGAGGTGACCCCGTGCTGTTGCTGGATTGGAGCCCCGTGGGATCCGCTGGCGAAGCATATCTGGGCCTTAGCACCCTGCCATTGTTCGACATCGGCGAACATAAGCTTCGACTTGAGGTTTTCGATGGGTTTGAGTATGCGCATGACGATATAGTTCTCACTGTGGGTAATTCGCCTCCGGAGGTTACCATAACCGGGGCTGGCACCTATCAAATTGGAGACCCGATCGTCATCGGCGGAGCGATTAGCGACTTCGATGGTGACTTCGTCGAATGGCACCTAACCGAAGGAGAAGACGAGTACGCCTCCGGGGGGCTTCAAACCTTAGCAGGTGGAGTGGCTATTGCGATTGACCCCGTAGACCTCGTTCTCACGATCGGCACACACGAGTTAGTTCTCAAGGCATTCGACGGCTTGAATTGGGGCTATTCCGATCCCTGCGTCGTGACTGTGATAGGTGATATCGAACCGCCGACGCTGGCTCCTGTGCCATCTGTGACGCAACTCTGGCCTCCGAACCACCAGCTTGTGCCGGTCACGATCGCTGTCAACGCGTACGACGATTCGGGGGGGCCAGTCCATCTCGACGTGACAGTCACCTGCGACCAGCCTGTCAATGCCCCTGGAGACGGCAACACAGATCCTGACTGGATCGTCGACGGCGTCGAGGACGGGCCGGGGGGAATGATATATCTCCAGCTGCGCTCGGAAAGAGCTGGAAAGGGCGATGGCCGGACGTATACGATCACCATTGTTGCGACCGACACGTACGGCAACACGAGCTCAGCTCAGGTTCACATCATCGCGCCTCACGACAAAGGGAAGAAGTAGAAGGCCTCCTGTCGCGGTGGGAGGACGGACGTGAAGGTAAGCTTTTCAGGTCTTGCTGCAGAGGTGACCAGCGAACAAGACAAATAGCAAAGAAAGCGGATCGGACACCGTGCTTCGACGGCGTTGTCCGATGCGTTTTTGTTTGAGGAGAGTCACTGCCATCCGTCGCGTTCAGAGTGAGTCCAGTTGTTTTTGACCTATAAGAAAAGCTTTCTAAAGGTGGAAACTGCAAAACTCGGTTCTGCGCAAAACCGAATTTCACAATTGACTCGACCACAGCGGGTCGCCAAGGAGGGCACAATGAATAGGCCACATAAATTCAGAAGAATTCCCGAACGATAAGACGTGTCATCTAACGACCAAAAATCAGATCCCCGAATCCGTAACACTTGATGCCTTCGTAACAGCGGCTCAGATCGTTGGTTACGAACCTGCGAAACGTGTTTTCGCCATTCAACTCGACCTGAATCCATGAATGACCTCCGCCTCGCCCACCCGCTCCGCGTTTTTTAGCCTATCGCGCCGTTATCGAGCAAAAGCGAGAGATCTTTCTCTATGCAAGGGTTATCGCGAAAAGCCAAATCCCATGAGTTCCTGACTTGTGCTCACGAAGCCACGCGCCTTTGGAAAAGCTATTTGCGTCTCCGTTTCTTGAGCTCAGTCGTTGCACCATCATCGTTGCTCGCTTTGGGCTTTCCCCCGCTCCCCGCCGCAGTTTCCTACCGCCCTTCACAATTTATGTTGATACCCGTGCCTTACTGTCCCATTGCCGTGTCAATCTACGCGTCAAAACCGGCCAGTGATGCTCATGTTGTCGAGATAGAACGTCGTGTCCGCAGCGGCCGTGCTGCTGAAGCCGAGCCAGTGGAGTTCGCGGAAGCCGGCGCCGGGGAACGGCAGATCGGTGAAGGTCTTGGCCGCGGCGCCGGTGGTGCTGATCGTGAGCTTGAAGGTGCGGGGGGCGTTCCTGCCGAGGGTGGCTTCGATCTGCACCTGTACCCACACTTAGGCTGGCACATGGGTCAGGACGTTTCCGCCGGCTGTCACGTTGCCGTTGCCATCAAGCCGCACGGTCGGGCCGACGTTCTGGGGATAGGTGGCCGCATCGTCGCGCCACTCGGTGAAGAACCGGGCGCTGGGGCTGAGCCAGACATCGAAGCTCTGCTGGATCGTGCCGGAGGTGAAACGAGGCTGGTAGTAGAAGTGGGCTCCCACGAGGGCTGAAGCGACTCGGAGTCGCTGATCCTCAGGCTGCGCCGGCCGGCAGCAGCGCGATCCTCGCTGACGCGGATGGAAGCGCCTTCCTTCTCGCCGCTGACGGTGGCATGGGCCGGCGGCATGCCCGCCGCCGTCTTCTCGAAGTCATCATCGATCGCCATGGGCTTGGGTGGCGCTGGGGGCAGCGGCAGCGGCTGTGGCGGGCAATCGGCGTGACGGGACTCGGCAACCCAGGCGGGATCGCCGTAGAGGCCGATCCCGCTGATGGCGAAGGGGTGGAAGCCAACCTGCAGCGCCGGGGACGAAGGCTTGAGGCGGAAGTCATGAGCCGCGGCATCCATGAATTGCGGATCGGCGATGCGCGAGTTGCGGTCCAGGCCAATCGCCTGCCACTCCGCGAAGCTCCGACGGTAGAAGCGCAACTTCTCCGGTCCCTCGGTATGCCAGAAGAGGTTCTCATCCCAGTCCCCCGGCGACTCCTTCGCGGCCAGGCGCTCGTTGAGCGATTTTTCGCCGTAGGGGATCAGCAGCGCACCCTGCGTGAGATAAACGATGTTGCGACGGAAGGTGCTGGGGCGCTTCTCAGAGTAGGGCCAGAGGGCTTGGTTGGCTGACAGGGCGAAGATGTTGTTCCGGATCGTGTGGGCGTGGCCGCCGTTGTTGAACATCAGCCCACCGCTGAGGGTGTTGTAGACGAGGTTGTTCTCGACCAGGTACTGCCCGCACTGGGCATCGAGGTAGATGCCCCATCCAAGGGCCGGCTGCGAATAAGGCCACATGTCGTGGAAGACGTTGTTGCGGATGATGCTGCCGGGGGAGACGCCCAGGCAGTAGATCAGCCCCGCATCGCTGAGCACGCCTTGGCCGAGGTTGTGAACGTGGTTGAACTCGATGAGATTGTGGTGAGTTCTGTTGGCGTCCAGTCCCCAGTTCCAGCCGATGCTGATGCCGGTGTAGCTCAGGTTGTGAATGTCATTGTGGGAGATGCAGTTGTGGCTGCTCTGCGCCACCCAGACGCCGACAGCGCCGGCGTAGACGTGCCCGCCGTCGAAGATGTGGTTGTTGTCCACGAGCGTGCGGCTGGTCTCGGCGACATCGGTGCGGGCCATCTCCGCCTCGCCCACGCGGATGCCCCCGGCGCCCAGGCCGAACAGCCGATTTTGCTGGATTCGGTTGTCCTTGCAGCCGCGACGGAACCAGATTCCGTAGCCGCCGATGTGGGCCACTTCGCTGCGCTCGATGGCGCAGTTCAACGTGCCGTCGGCCATCACAGCGGCCGGCACTTCAACGGCTGCCTGCGTGCTGCTGTTATCCTTCGGACCCAGCACCCAGTCGGCATGATGAAACGCCAAGCCCCTGAGCGTGATGTGCCGCACGAATCGGCCTACATCGGCGTTACCGGCGAAGCGCACCAGTTCCGTCAGCACCGGCGCGACGACCTCGGTTTCACCGAGCTTCTCACCGGGTATCGGCCAGTAGCTCAACACCCCAGTCTCGCGATTGAGATACCACTCACCCGGTTGGTCGAGTAGTTCGCGGACGTTCTCCACGTAGTAGCGCTGCGAGGTTTCCCAATGCCCGATCGACCACCACTCCTTGAGCGGTGCGGTGAAGTGGACGGTGTTCTTCCCCTCCGCGATTGACTTGATCGGATGGATCGACGTCTCCCACGAGTGCATGAGGACGATGTACGCATCGCCCAGCCGGCCCCACGGCTTGATGTCGCCGGGAGCAAAGATGAACTGGTCTTGGGCAACCGCCTTGGTGTTCGGCCGCGCCGGGCCGGGCACCAGTGCGGCGATGCGATGATAACCGCTGTTGGGCGACCTCGCAAGCTGCCGCCGCTGACCGTTCACGAAGAGCTGCCGGAAGTACCACTGGCCGGCCTTGACCTGCGGGATTTCCACTTCCCACAGCGGTCCATTGTGCCGGAAGCCAGCGATCGCCCGCCCGCCGCTGAGGACAGGCCGCTGATTGCCGGCTGCCTCGAACACCACCAAGGCCTCGGCGGTGCCCGAGTCCTGCGGCTCGAGCCGGAACGGTGCGGCCAGGCGATACACCCCGCCGCGCACGCGAACAGTAACGGGCCCCGGTCCCGCGGCGTGGCCAGCCCGCAGGCGCCGGATCGCATCCCGGGCGCCGGCGAGCGATGCCAAGGGGCCATCCGTGCGGCCGGGGTTGGGCGCGGCGAGGCGGCCTGACCAGGTGTCATCGCCATCAGGGGCAACATGGAGGACAAGCGGTTCGGCCGCGAGGGCGGCGGTACAGAGCAGAAGCCAAGCGGCCAGCGTCAAAGAGAACGTGGCCGGAAATACGCAATGGTTTCTGTGAATCATGATTGATGTTCCTTTCATTGAACTGATGTTGATACCAGTTTTCTGTTGCATGTCTGCATAAACGCGGATCAAAGAGCCGGCAGGATCATCGCCACCCTGTGGCCCTTGCCGGGCGAGGATCGGCGGTGATGTCCCATTCCCAGCGTTTCCAGCCGTCGGCGTCATTCGGCAACCCGTGTCGCCAAGGCACGAAACCCTCCCCGTTGCGGTCAGGGCGCTTCGCTTGTTTTCAACGTTGAGTTACCTCTCAGATGCCCCGAAACAGTCTGCGACATCATGATAAGACCATCTCAGCCTTCGAAGCAAAGAGTAAAAAGTGGGCGGCACCGACTCAACAAGGCGTGGGTTCAAACGCTCGGTTTCGGCGCCTGTGGGGGGTTGCATCTTTTTCGCGTCACGTACCGGCTCGTGCTGGAGAAGCCCTTCTCGCGGCCCTCATCGCGCGGGTGCCAGGCATTCCCGGCATCAAGGATGCCCTGACCGCCATCCCTTTCTCGTTTACCGCGGCACAAACAAATCCGCGCGTGATTTCGTCCTGTGGCCATTCCAATGGCGACTTGCATTCTCTTGATAAACCTCGAACAGTCAGCAATCCATCGGTTTCACCGCTGTGCTCGACCCCCTTCGACAACGGCACTTTTCTCAAAACCGGCTCTCGACCCTTCTTCCATCCTCCGCACGTTTAAGAGCGTTTCTCGGCTTTCGTTGAGAGTACGTGACATATCTCGTTGTTCTGTGGATTCTGAGCAAGGCGGACACTCTGAATCGCACGACCGAGAGCAGAGTTGTAACCGGCATGCTTCCCTCCAAGACTGTGCACGAGAGTTCGGCGGCGCAACCTTGCCCTCATAGCCCACAGACTGTTGCCCAACACCGACAAAGCTCCTACAATAGATTCCTCCCAGCCTAATACCGACGCAGCACCTTACTGCTCGACGACACGATAAAAAGCTTCTTTAAGGCCAGTCCATCCTGGGGCGGGTCTGCCTGATTGCTCGTCGCCGTAGTCCGTCCAGAAGGTCTTGGTGTCCGTTGCCACGATGTCGGGAGATATATCCGTCCACTCCTGCGTGAGAAGACTTTCCCGGCGCTGGACCCGATACGTTTTGCCAACAGTGCAAGACCAGGCAATCGTGAAGCTCTGGATGGTGTCCACGATGGCGAGGCGAATCGTGATCGTCAGATAGTCGTAATCGGCAAGGGCCGGGGTGGTCGTTCCTATGCTCCCGTTCTCACCCATGAATCCTGCTGACGCCGTTTCGACAGGGTTCGTGAAAGCATCGAGCAGAATGTAATTCTCGCCGTCAGAGCTGTAGTATCCGGCATAGCTGTCGCCGACACGCTCGATGCGGAGATACACCTGGTCGAGTGTAGCGGCGGCGTTTGTGTACGCAGTATCAGGACCGTTCTGGGAGTAAAACTGGAAGAAACGAGGTTGCGGAAGCCCTCGATTGATCACTGAGACCAACTTGATGAAATGGTCATCATCCAGATAGACCACCAGCCCCGCCTGATGGTATTCCTCTGTCGGGTGAAATTCCAGAAATGTATCAACAATGAAGTCTTTGTCTGGGCAGACAGCCAAAAGAATGTTCTCGGTTGAAGGCTCGGTCTGAGGATAACTGTTGAGGGATTGCTTCTGCGTCTTGAGACGGAAGAAGCCAGGACGTTCGGTCAAGCTGTAATATGAGGGGTTCTCACGGACAAGAGTAAGACCGGGGTCCAGAGTATCCGAGTCAAATCCCGTGTGAAAGAAAACCTGATGCTCTGCCGCACGTGGTGCCGTCGGACAAATAAATGTGAGCATCACGACCGACAAAATGAAACCTGCCGAAACGGCCGAAGCACGGTGAAGCCTCTGGAGACAAGTACCGCTCGTTTTCATCTGCGCTTCCTTTCGTTGCTGGATGTTAAAAGGGCAACGTCCCCACATACCCAGCGGCTCAATTGGCTGATGAGCCTTTCTGCACATGTGGTTGCTGCTTCGCCCATGCTATATGTACCCCGCCGGATAGTCAAGTCCAATGGCTACTGGAACTATCTGTGACCATCTCGGCACGGTCTGTGTACTGTTTGCCAGCGGCTAAGTTCGGCTCCCCGCATGCCGATGGTAACGCCGTTCCCACAATCTCCACGCCTCCCGACCTGAGATGGTCACCGTCTTCGACTATTTCCTGTTTCCGCGCATCCCAAGAAACCAGCTCTACGTGCACGCACTTTGACCATGATGAGCAAAGATGCGCTCTGCCGGCGACATCGGTGGCCCTGTGAGTGGCCCGCACGAAGAGCGCGCTGCAAGCGAGTCCCGGGAAACCATCCGGTGTTTCAGCTCACCGTCTTGGATTTCGTTAAGAGTCGCGCCGTACAGCGAACTATCTGAGCGATCGTAGCGCGTGCGCACGTACTCTTTCGTTTTTGACCTCTTGGCGACTATGCACAGGTTATTCCTAAGATCGATGCCTTATGGCGTCCGCTTCCCCCTCGTGCTCAGGAAGTTGCACACCGTTGAAGGGGTTACCTGCTTTTCCTCCTTCAGCTCGACCTCGCGTTTCTCGCCCCCGATGTGCGAACCGGCTTTGCCCGTCACTTTGTCGCCATCCTGCCTGAGCGTGTATGTATATTTCTGAAGGCCGGTCTGCGTGTCTGATTCGGCCTCGCATGTGCCGGTGACGTCGGCTGCCTGGATGTTGCTAATGGAGACCAGTCCGAGGACAACCGCCACCATGCATTTGATTCTGATGCTCCTTGTCGTTGCCTTGGCTGCACCCTTCACTGGTATTCGGTTTGTGCGAGCACCTACTGGAACAACTGCTGCGCGAACTTATTGAGATAATCGCGCCAGTTGATCCACGTGTGCTCCCCGGGAGTTTCGCTGTAGACGACGTCAAACCCATGTTTCTTGAGCATGTCAACCGTGGCCCGGGAGGTCTCGATGAGAAAGTCTTCCTTGCCCGTCGCGAACCACAGGAGCTTGACTCCTTTCTTGAACTCGGCGTTGTCCAGCACTTCCTTGTTTTGGTCCTCCCACGTTGCACCGGAGGCTGCGCCCGGAGCGCCGCCACGACCTCCGCCGGTGATTCCAAAAATTCCAGAGCTGAAGACCCCAACGTATGCGAATTTCTTCGGGTTAGGAATGGCGATATTCAGCGTCTGGGCGCCACCCATGGACAGACCGGCAATGGCGCGGTGCTGCTGGTCTGTGTACACGCGGTAGTTTTTCTCTACATACGGCATAATGTCGTTCAGGAAATCTTGCACGAACTCATCCACGGGCGGCCTTGGCGAGCCGCCACCACGCGCGCCAAACCGAAACGGGCCGGTGTGACCGGCCGGCATGACAACCACCATCGGCTTGGCCTTCCCGGCGGTGATCAGGTTGTCCAGAATGAATCCAGCACGCCCGACGGATGTCCAGGAATCGTCGCAGTCGAACGCCCCGTGCAACAGGTAGAAGATTGGGTTTTTGCCCTTGCCCGACTCGTAGCCCGGAGGCGTGTAGATGTGCATGCGGCGAAAACGCTGGAGCGTCTTTGAGTAATACGTGACCTCGGCGACGCAGCCGTGGGGTACGTCCTTCGTGTCCATGAAGTCCGATCCGGGAACGTACACCAGGCTCCAGACGTTATTGTTGGATTCGCTGATGGAGGGGCTGCGCGGATCAATCACCGACACGCCATCTACGTTGAAGTTATACCGATACGCGCCCGGGGGGAGTGGGCCGAGCGTCACTTCCCAAACCCCGTTTTCTCCCTTCGTCATTTCCGCACCCCGGACATTCCCCGGAATGTCGCTCCCGCTGAGCCGCACGGCTTCTGCCTTTGGCGCCAGGATGCGAAACGTGATGTGCCGATCCGCGGAAACTTCGGGTGAGACTACCTGGGGACCCTGGGGGCCACGGGACCGCGGGGGTTGAGCCGCCGACCGTGCAGGCCCCGCGTAAGTCAGGGCGAATGCCGTCAATATCGCGACGGCCGTGAATGGAATGGTTGCTCGTCGTGTGTTCATCGCTTTTCTCCTTTCAGCAGTCGTTCTGCTTTAACTTTCGGCGGTGGCGGCTGATGCCGTGGATCACGGCCGCCCACAGCGATGTAGCCGGCATCGAAGTTCTTGCTGACCTCAGCATCGCTGAGCGCCCTGCTGTAGATCGCCACGAGGTGGAGTCCGCCCAGCCACCCCCGCCCGCCGGTCAGCTCATTCGCCAGTCCGAGCCTGTAGGATCGGTCCCAGTTGGACAGCTCGCCACCTACCTCACCGGCCGCTTGCTCCACGCCATCCTGGTAGATTTTCCGTTCGCCGGCCGCGTCCCGCGTGTAGACGATATGCGTCAGTTTTGTGCGGACGCAGCCCGTGCGCGTCCACAGCGACGGGATGCCGTTGTCCGTGGTCGCCGTTGTGCGGAGGCGAACGTCGTAGCGCGTGGCCTCCTGGCCGAGGGTGAAGTTGCCAGCGGATGGATTGGCCGACAAAGTGATTATCCGAGCGGGGCCATTCTGCGCTGTGTTCGCCGGTCGGATCCAGGCCTCGATGGTGATCTCGTTGGCGCCGGTGCAGGCGTCGCTGATTTTGTGTGCGGGGTTCTTCGATCCGATAAGCGTATGTCGTGTGATTTCCAGGCCGCCGGGAATCCACTGAGCCGTGTCCTCATCGGCCAGCACCAGATGCAGTGGCTCACCGAAACCGGAGACATCGTGCACAACTGAGCCTCCCTCCTCTGCGAAGTCGTAGAGCGCAACCAGACCGTCCCTGACACGCGCCACCAGGACAAAGTTGATTCGCAAGTCCCCGGCGGTCGTATTGCCGACGACTGCCCGGTCTTGGATGTTTCTGACCGTGAGGACATACTCGACGTCCGGCGAGAGCTCCGATGTGATCAACGTGGCCGTCACTCCGTCGGGCTGGAGAATCGCGCTGGAGACCGACACACGGGGCTCGATCTTGTAGTTCTGCACCTTCTCAGCGGTCCTGTTGGTGACGGGTTCATCAAAAACGACCGTTACCCGGTGCGGGTCGCCGGCCGCGTGAGCATACAGGATGCCCGGCGGCGTTGCATCCGGGGGCGTCGTGACGCTGATGGGTACGCCTCGCGGTCCCTCCACGCCTGTGCCGTTGATCGCCGAAACCTCGTACGGATATGTGGTTCGCTCGCGCCGGTGCGGGTCCATGTAGCTGGTTTGTGTTCCCGGCACAGTTTCTGCGAGCGCGCCGTCGCGATAGATTCTGTAAGCTGAGACCCCCGTGTCCGAATCGCGCGCCGTCGTCCATGTCAGATCCGTCTGTGAGGCGCTCGACGCGCTCGCACGGAGAATGGCCGGGGCGGTCGGAGGCGTCTTGTCGAGCGGGAACCCTCCGATGTGAAGGATCCAATCGTTCGCATCCCGCGCTGCGAATGTGGCTGGGCGAGCACCGGTGACCGCGACGCCGACTGTGTAGTCACCCGTCCGAGGATTGAGCCACTCCACGCCGAGTTGCCCGCAATCGCCTGAGAGGTCCACCGTTGTGGTTCCGCCTTGTTCAAGGTAGATGACATACTCGCATCCCCCCTTTCCGAAGCACAGCCCGTTGGAAACCGCATCGCGGCAGACCGTAAATGTATTCCACGACCGAACCCCCTCATGCCAGAACCGTGAGAACGCGTGGAACTGGGCCGGATTATCGAGATCCGTCGCATAGTTTTCCAGTCGCAGGTCTCCATCCTGGCCGCCGATTATGAAGCCGGCGCCGCCGGAAAGCGCGCAATGCCACATGATGCTGCGGATGCTGTCAGCATCGAACTGCCCCCGGAAGAAATTCTCGCGCCAGCGATCTGTATAGAAGACGGGCTTCGGCGTGGTCGTCATCAGGAGACGAATTTCTGAATACTCTGGATGAACGTCCCCCCGGGAATCGTAGGTGCAGTCGTCACACGCGGACGAGCCCGAACCGCCGCCGTGTCTGGAGCCGACCGGGTGGTTCCAGGGGTCGAGCCTGGCGAGATACTGAGCAAACCAGTCACTCCAGGCGACGGACCGGTATTCGGTGATGTCAATGCCGGAGTCAAAGGTAATCAGCGAGTAGGGGGCAAGGCGAGCTATGGCGTACCTGAAGAGCAATGTTTCCGCCTCAGATTGCCCTGCGAATCCCGGTTGACCCTCGTCATCGGTGTAAAACATAACATTGGCACCCAGCTCCCGCTTGTGTAGCGCGCGCAAGAACTCGTCGAGCCTCTTCCAATTTCGGATGGAAAAAGCGAGGTTTTGAGGCTGGCGATTCGTCTCGTTCTCACAATCCAACCAGACGCGGTTGAACAGGTTGATAGCCACCCCGTTCGCGCCCAGCGCATACTTCACGTGGTCTAAGAAGCCACCCATGCGGGGATCGTCAACCTCCCAGTATTTGTACATCGCGACGTAGAAAGGAACAAATATACCTCGGCCCGCGATGCGCCAGACTCTGTGATTCTGGCCATCGGCAAAGATAGGGCCTGGCAGACCGGCATCCACAACCCTGAAGCGGCCAGACCCACCGGGCGTTCCATCCGACCACGCATATGTATAGTTCCACATGCCCGGCTTATTCGGCATGAAGCGAATCTTCCACACGTTGCCATTCTGATGCCCTTCGCCATCGCCGTCGTAAAACCCAAAAGACAGCGTTGTCTGATCGTCGGGATCTGTGAACGTGGCACGCAACGTGACGTCCGTGAAGGGGTTGGTGTACTCCTTTGGATTGCAGATTGGCGACTCGAACTGGCCCCACAGAGGAACGTCTTTGGCCAGCAAACATCGGGCATTGAGCATCCCAAGCCCCATCGCCGCGACCAGAACACTCCTGACGAGGCCGACGATATTATGACCTCCTCCCGTCAGTCCGCGGTCTCTCTGCCGATGCCTCTCAGCTAACCTCATCGTGGATTTGATCCTCCTATCTGACTGGCCTCGCTGACGCTTCTCATTTGTGGCACACCCTGAGACCAATCGTAGGTGCACCTGTCCGTTCCTGCTGCCGCTCTGAACCTTTCTGGCGAAAGCAATCGCGGAAATTTGAGAAGGTTCACGGCCTTGAACGGAGGAAGTTGAGGACGTCGAAGAAGAGGTCTGTCCACGGCGCCATGTCGGGGAAGCGGAACCACGGGTAGAGGAGATTCGCTCCTCCCGGCTCCGAGAGCTTGTGCTCGATATATGCCCCGGCATCTCCGTGCCATCCTCCGTTCGCGCCGACAGCCCGGAAAAGCGGCACGTAACCGTCCCCTTTGGTCAGGCTGACGTCATGCACAGGTGGAAATCGGAGGTCTCCACAATCGGGGAAAGGAAGACTCGCCGGCAAATGAGGCAAGGCTTTCGTGTTCACCTGAAACCTCCGTTTGGCCCCTTCAGGCGGCGACTCAAATCCGCGGACACGTCTGGCGGGGCCTTCGCTGCCAACCCTGGCGCCGGGACCTAGAATCGGCAGGCCAAGCTCCGCGGCGGCGCCTGGGATGGTTATTCTTCGAGTGTTCACCGTTTTTCTCCCTTCAGTAGTTGTTCTGTCCTAACCCTCGGCGGTGTGGCGGCTGGTGCCGTGGATCGTGGCCGGCGACGGCGACGGTCCAGTGTCGCCATGGCCTTTGAAATGCGGCTAAGGAACACAACCAGCATCTCTGACTCCTCGGCCCCAAAGAGGGCCGATAGCCTCTCCTGCAGCCGCTTGATCTGCGTCAGCAGTTTGTCATAGGTTTGCCGACCCTTGCGCGTAAGGGTGACCCTGCGCGCCCGGCCGTCGGTGGGATGCCGCCCCCGTGCCACAACGCCGCGCTTCTCCAATAGCACGAGCATGGCCCGAATTGTATTAGGGTCAGAGGAGGCTTGCCGGACGAGTTCCTGTTGGGTCATTCCGTCCTTCTCGGATAGCAAGGACAGGAGCACGAATTGGTCAGCCGTCGCCCCACATCGGGCCAGGTGCGTGTTGGTCTGGCGGTGCATTGACCGGTACGCCGCACGCAAGCTCATCGCAATGTCATGCCCTGTTGCCATTGCGCCCTTCAGACATATAGTACGCATACGTATAAAATACTTGAGGTAACCTTACGGGCTGTCCAGCCCGAAGTCAACAAAAGAATGACGCGGGTAAAGGGGCACATGGTACGCGCTCCTAATAAGCGAGCCGGGCGCGATAGGGCGAAGGGCGATGGCCCCGTCGGCGTCAATCTGAGGCGCGAGTTGTCGCATGAGTCGCAATGGTATCTGGGCGTTCTTCGAGAAGTCCTTCCGTTTGCTTTTGAAGAAGAGCTGATAAGTCGCGGCCTTGCCCCTCCTGAGGCGGGGTCAGCATAGGTTTCGATGTCGTAGCGTGCCCGTGGACATGCTTCATAAGATGACCGCGTGCCAGGTCTCGGTCAGGCCGCATACTCGCCAGACTGAGCCCCAAGATCAATCCGAGGCTTGCCTCGTGTCAACCGGCTCACTCCACCTTTTCGAATCTCAGTACCGCATGATGACGGAGATGCTCAATACGCCATCACCCGCACGTTTGAACGGAAAAGCGCATGATTAAGGCCTTAACATGTCTTTAGCGGAACATTGGCGCTCCAACACCTGCATTTCCTGTTCTTGCACAGGAAGTTCCCTGCGTTTGGACAGGCCTTTTGCGTGCCTCTTCTTGAAGATGATTCATTGCGTGGGGACTGACAATCTTGCTATGGTTTCTCTGATACGGAAGGACGCTTTTGTCCTTTTGTCCTGTCGTTCTCAATGACATTTTAGTGAAGAGGCCCCAGAGGATCACTATGAAAACGAAGAAATGTAACACTGTTGTGGCCGCCGCGGCGTGGCTCGCCGTGTCGCTGTCAGCTTGGGCCGGCGAAGTACTCTACAACGGCATTGAGTTGCCCGACGACTGGCCTCCGAGGATCAAGAAGCTCACCCGGGACCCGATGCCCGTTCCGTACCTGGAGAATCCACCGGAAGTCATTCCCATCGACGTCGGGCGACAGCTTTTCGTCGATGACTTCCTCATTGAGCGGACAACGCTCCAGCGCAGCTACCACAGCCCAAGGTACCACTCGAACAATCCGGTGCTCGCGCCGGACAAGCCCTGGGAGCGCGAGGGAGCCGCCCCGGCGGCTGCGCCCTTCAGCGACGGCGTGTTTTATGACCCTGAGGACAGGCTGTTCAAGATGTGGTATGTGGGCGGGTACATCGCCAGTACGTGTCTGGCGATTAGCCGCGACGGGATTCAATGGGAGAAGCCGTCCTTTGGCGTACGACCGGGCACCAACGAAGTGCTCAGCCACCGCGGCGTCAAGCCGGCGAGCGGCGGGCGCCATCGTGACTCGAGCACGGTGTGGCTGGATCACGAGGATCCTGACCCGCGGCGCCGCTATAAAATGTTCGTCACGACTACCGACCCCCAACAGTGGAGCCTTGCGCTGCGCTGCTCCAGCGATGGCATTCATTGGTCCGAGCCGCTCACCGTCAGCGCTACACGCATCGGTGACCGCACCACGGTACATTACAACCCCTTTCGCAAAAAATGGGTGTTTGGCCTGCGAACCGGCCAGCCCGGTGTGGGCCGATCACGTGCCTACTTCGAGCATTCGGACGCAATCGCCGGCACAAGACAGCTTGCCAAGGACGCGGTGCCCTGGATGTGCGCGGATCGTCTCGACCCGCATCACCCCAAGGCCCAATACAGCCGCATCGAACCGCAGCTTTACAACCACGATGCCGTGGCCTATGAGAGCCTGATGCTGGGCCTGTTCTGCATCTGGCAGGGACCACCGAACAGCGATTGTGCCAAGTTCAAGATCCAGAAACGCAACGAGGTGCTGGTCGGTTTCAGCCGCGACGGCTTCCATTGGCACCGTCCCGATCGCCGCCGGTTTCTCACGGCCAATGAGACGGAAGGCGCCTGGAACTGGGGCAACGTGCAAAGCGTGGGGGGCTGTTGCCTCGTGGTTGGGGACAAGCTGTATTTCTATGTGAGTGGCCGGGCGCTCAGCGACCGCTTCTGGGACGGCAACTGCAACACCGGCCTGGCTACCATGCGCCGCGACGGGTTCGCCTCGATGGACGCGAGCTCCGACAGCGGCACACTCACGACGCGGGTCGTGACATTCAAGGGCAAATACCTGTTTGTCAACGTTGATGCTCCGAAAGGCGAATTGCACGCCGAGCTGCTCGACCGCGACGGCAAGGTCATTTCGCCGTTCACCTTGAACAACTGCAATCCTGTGTCAGATGACAAGACGCTGGTAGCGGTGACGTGGAAGACCCTCGAAGACCTGTCCGTCCTGTCCGGAAAGCCGGTCCGGTTTCGCTTCCACCTGAAAAGCGGCAAGCTCTATAGTTTCTGGGTCAGCCCGGATAGGTCCGGGGCCAGCTACGGCTATGTCGCCGCCGGTGGACCCGGGTTCACCGGTCCTGTGGACACAGTCGGCGCGAAAGGTTATACAGAGTAAAGACCGTTCCCGATGGTGAGAAAAGCGATCAGCCCCGACGAAGGGCCGGGGGCTCGCAGTCAGCGCGAACTGGACAGGAAAAGGTGGACAGCAAGATGGTTCAGAACAGACTGATCATGAAGTTCCGCCCTAAACCATCTCTGCAGGGCCACCGGAGCTAAAAAGTCCGGCTTAGATTATTGCTCGTTGCATGCATGCCTCCGAGCAAACTAACAGGAATTCCTTGCCTCAGTTCTATAGCAGCACTTGCAGATCCGACCGAAAGGCCACAGGTCCGACGGCCGTTTCAGGTCTGCGCCGCAGTATACGCTCCACAGCGTCACGCGGCCAGCAGAGTGTTATCGGGGGGGCTCAGCTCGGTACCCTCAACAGCGGTCCCAGCCCGGTTCACCAGTCTTTCCTCGCATTTTTCGGCTCTTACCCTAAAGTGGCACCTCCAGCTCCAAGGCTGGCCCCTGATGTTCAATCCCATTTTTTATTCAGGCGTCCACCTGCGTGGTCGCTTCTTACATCTGCCAGTCCTATCTACCCGACACTCTCTTGGCCGTCGACACTATGAGAAGCTCTCATGGCGGCTTGTGAACACTGGGCACGTTGAAAAGCAAAAGCGCCGGGAACGAAGTTCACGCGCCGCTTAATGGCGGAAGCGCACGATGTTCCCCTATGCGAAGATTATCACGCGTAATCGGCTGAGATTGTTGCAGAACCGGACACTGAAAATCGCGCGAGGGCAAGAACACCCTATTCAGTTTTCCCTGTGTTCTGCGGGGAAAGGCATATCCGCGACAGTCAGAATGGGGTTCTTCTGAGATCTCTCGAAAAAGGGTTTCATTATGATTACCCCTCTCCTTTCTCGGTTGCTCCGACTCGTGATAATCCCGCATCACGAATACCATCGAAGAATGGCGTCCTTTTTTCTTCCACTGAAATTGCCGCGTACAGGTACATCGCTGCCGACCACGTCTGCCAATCCTGGCCTCGCGGTGTTCCGTCTTGAGCGCGAAACCATTCGTTGAAGCCAAAAGAGACGTTCGCTTGTCGCGCCGGACGGACAAGCTGTGTCAAAGCCTCAAGCTTTTTCTCAGCGAGCTTTTGCTTGCCTGCAGCGACCAAAGCCGCAACATAGAAGCCGCAAGCGAAAGGCCACACCCCGCCGTTATGGTACTCACCGGGCAAGTTGTATTTTTCGTATCGGGGTTTCCAGTCCGGGTCTTCTGGCCGGATGTACGGGAAAAGATTCGGTGGGAGCTCCAGCGCCAGTTCGCCGCGATCGCGGAGGGCATAACACTCCTTCTCTGTCCAGGAGACCAATGACCGAGACCGGGAAGACGGGGCGATGCCAGAGAGAACAGTCAGGCTGTTCCCCAGTAGATCAAATCTCTCGCTCCTGTATAGCTTGTAAGAATACAACGCATAGTAGGGCTTGTGGCGCAGGACCAGGCCCTCATGAACGTGGCGCTGCATTCTGTCCGCTGCGATGGCGAACCGACCCATCAGTCCGCGCAATTGCCTGGCCTTCTCATGTTGGTGGTAGAGCCGCAGGTAAGAGTACACTATGGTATTCACGAAGAGGCCGAAACCTAATACCCACTGCTCGTCTCTCCAATCGCTCGTTGGCAGTTGGGAAACCATGACCCGGTCGCCCGGACTCTGATAGTCCATCCAGACCAAGGCCCTCTGAGCCGACTCGTCCAGGAAATCGGCTTCTCCCGTCGCATTTCGAAAACATGCAACTGCCAAGAGAAACAAGGGTGTGGTGTCACTCGCTCCTCGGTCTTCAGGATCGTGAACCAGCGAGGGGATATGTCCGCGGGGGCTCTGGTTCTTTGCCAGCGTCTCCAACACTCGTCGGAGCGAGCGGATTAGCCTCTCGTTACCTGAAGCGAGAATCCCAAGAGACGCGATCATTAGGTCTCTCGTGTAAGGTTCCGGATAGCCCCATCCAGCGGTTCGCGGCAGCCCGCGATACGGCCCATGGGCATTGTGAAGCAGGACTTCAATTGCCGCCTTCTTCGCTTCTCCAACGTGAGAACGCAGGTCTTTTTTCATTGTCATGCCATTCCCAGCCGCTCGGAAACGATCTGCAGAAACCGTTTCGCAACTACTCGGTAATCGTAGTTCTTTACAACTCGCTTGCGTGCTGACTCGCCCATCTTTTTTCGGAGTGGCTCGTTGGTCATCAGCTCCATCAGGTAATTCGCGATATCGTGCACACTTGCCCGATAGTCCGCCGCCCGTGGCGACTTGAAAACAACGCGGTGTCTGTCCGCGTATCCGGATTCCTCGCCCAGCGTCGCTTCTTTCAGACGAATCTCCATGGCGATGCCTGCAAGGAAGGCCGTCTGGCCGTGCACCAACGTGTCAAGCATGCCCATGGCTTTGATGCCGATAACGGGCTTGCCGCAGGAGCCCGCCTCGACCTGAAGCATGCCGAAGCCCTCCAAGCGGGACGGCGCCGCATAGATGTCGCAGGCGGCCATCAGGTAGGGCATGAAGTTCCGCGACACCCGACTGGTCGTGTACACCACATTCTTGTCTATTCCCAGGTGCGTCGCCAACTGGAGGTCTGCGAGGTTCTGCTGCTGCGTCCGGGGCTGCGGCCAGACCTTGCATACATATTTCCAGTCTGGCGCCTTGGCGTCAACGATGGCCAGGGCTTGCATCACTTCCTGGGCGCCCTTAGACGCGGCGTCTCCACCCACGGTCAGAATCATGACTTGATCCGGCGCCACACCGAGGGCCTCCCGAACGGCGGCGACTTTGGGATCACTCCTGTCCCTGGGCCTGAATGAGTCGGTATCGCAGCCGACCGGAAGAACTTCGATCTTGCTTCCATCGAGACCGTCACGAATGTAGGTCTTCCTGACCCAGTTTGATGTGACAAGAATTAACGGCAAGGCGTTCAAGACCTCTTGATAATTCGCCACGTACCCATCCGCAACCAACCAGGGTACGGGCTGGATACCGTATCGCTGAGGGTGAAGTACGAGGTCGGGTGTGTGCCCCCAGTACCCCACGCCCACGACGATGTCCGGAGTGAACCAGCGGTAGTACCACTCCTTCTCCTGCGCCGACTCGAAATGAGCGGCGTGAGCTTCTACGCCAATCTCCCGCAGTCCCCGAAGCAGGAGGTCACCTTGAGTCGCCAAGCCCCCGGGCGACGGGGGATAGTCGTAAATCACCAGCACTTTCATGATGGTCCCTCTTGGTCAATGGGTTGCACTCGACGGAAAGCCTCGGGTGAGACGCAGGCTTTCAGTTCAAATGAGTCTTTTGCGTATCCATACATTTCCCGAATGATTCGTTTCTTTTCGGCCAGTTGGCTTTTCGTCAGTTCCACAAACCTATTAGCCCAGGGGGCGGCCCGGCACGCCCCGGTCTCGCTGTCACATTCGTAGGCAAAGGTCCATAGCTGGTCACATCGCAGTCTTCCCTCGATCACCAACCTGACAACCTCGCTGTGAACTTCTTTGTGCCTGCGATGACCATATTCTCCGTTTGGCCCATGAGTGAGGCACAGGTCCCACTGCATATCACCTACCGCTGCCGTGATCCGCTAGCCAATATCCTTCTTCGGATCGATCGGCTGCAAATCGGGACTATCGTCAAGGTCTGACATAAGACCAGTCGCGTTTAGGTGCGCGCAGACTTTCTTGAACTTTGGTACGCGGTCTGGGTCATTTGCCCGGCAGAGGGTGAAGACAGTCCAGTCCCAATCAGGATGCTGAAGGACAAACCCGCCGCTCCAGATCGTCTCGTCGTCGGGATGAGCCACAATGATTACGGCTTTCATATCACCTCGGTCAAGGTGCACTATCCGTCACGGTGCCGTGCCAGAGCAAAGACAGGGGAGTAGCCGGATCGCTTGGAAAAGAGAAACTGTCTCCACGCGCGCCGCATCGGATCAGGCCCATGGCACCATCATACTATTTCTCACCCCCTCCGTTCCACAAACGGGAATTCTTTTGCCTTGCGGGAGTTAACCATAATAGTTCCTGATAAAACTGTTGAGCATCAGGAACTCGATCTTCCTGAGGAGCGGGTCTCGTCCCTTCTCCTCGAGATACGCGATCAGGCGCTTCAGCTCCTCCGCCTCTCTTTGCAGTTGTTCGCGCGATCGCCTCGCCCACTCGTCAATCTTAGAGACGGAATCCAGCACACGCTTCCCAAGTGACAGAAGCTCCTCCTCCTCAAGGTAGAATGGTCTTTCCCGCGATCCCACGTCGGTAAGAGGTAACTCTTCAAGAAGGGAGTCAAGAATGGTCTTTCTGCGGTCTTCTTTCGCCTCTTGAATTCTGAGAACAGTGCCACACCCGGGACAGCGCGCTGTGACGCCCTGGGACAGCTTCACAAAATATATCCGCCGGTGGCATTTTGGACATACCGTTTTGACCAGCATAGCCTACACTCCTTCTTCCAGGACCGATTGAAGCGACTTCTTCTGCTTCGCGCTGAGACGCTCTGGTATTGTGATTCGCACCACGATGTAGTGATCGCCTTTGTGATGGTTTCTCTGGACGCCGAGTCCCTTGAGTCTTAGCTTTCGACCGGGCTGCGTGCCAGGGGGTATCTTCAGTTTGACCCTTCCTTTGAGCGTTTCCACCATCTTTTCCGTTCCGAGCATCGCCGCAATCGCGTTGACCGGCTCTTCGGAATAGACGTTATCGCCATCCCGCCAGAACTTGTGGTGGGGAAGAATCCTGACGATGAGATATAAATCTCCGCTTGGTGCTCCACCCAAACCGCCGTCTCCTTGCCCTGCGACACGTATCCGAGCACCGTTATTGACGCCGCGAGGGATTTTGACTCTCAGACGCCTCGACCGCCTGACGATGCCCAGGCCACCGCACTCCTCGCACGGCGTTGCGATGACTTTCCCCCGCCCATGGCAGACGCCGCAAGTCCTCTGGAAAACAAAATTCCCTTTTCCCTCTCGGATCATTCCCGAGCCGCCGCATTCACGGCAGGTCTCCACCGTGCTTCCAGGCTTGGCGCCGCTTCCTTTACACACGGAGCACTCGCGCTCCTGAGGCACCGTGATAGCCATCGTCCCGCCTGAAATCGCCGTCTCGAAAGGCACCTGAATCTCATACACCAGGTCTTCCCCTCGAAAGGAGACGCCCGATTCTCTTGCTCGGAACGGTGTCCCTTCGCCAAAGAAGCTGGAGAAAAAATCGGACAAGTTCTCGAAGTGGAAGGTCCTTCCTGCCCCCGCCTGCGCTTGCCCGAGGAAGTCCTCGTAGCTTCCATGAAAGCCCGCCTCCCTGGCTTTTTTGATTTCATAGTACTGGGAACGCTTTTCTTTGTCAGAAAGCACCTCGTAGGCTTCCGAGATCTCTTTGAACTTCTCCTCGGCATTCTTATCCCCTTGATTCGCGTCAGGGTGATACTTCTTCGCCAGGGCGCGATACGCCTTCTTGACTTCATCTTCTGAAGCCGACTGCGAAACACCGAGCACTTCGTAGTAATCTCGTTTGTTCATCGTGGCTCAAGACTTGTGCGATCGTAGCTCTCAGCGCCTAAGGTTAAGGTTGGTCTATCGCTCGTGCTCCGGCAACAATTAACTGTCACGACCTCCGTCATGAGAAGTGCAATTATAGTGTCAGAATTCACGACACCGCATGGAAATCAACTGCTGTCATTCGTCAGCCGGACGTGAGGAGGGCCGTGTCTTCTCGTTCAGTTCAAATACGCGCTTTTCAACATCCTTGAAATCAGCTCGTCTCCTATACACCTCTCCGAACAGTTCGAATGCCCGCTTCAGATCGCCCATCTTGGAATGGCAGTCCGCTAAGACGTAAGTGGTTTCCATTCGGTCGGCCTCTTCGGTGCTCGTGTCCGCCAATATCTCGTCATACTCCTTGGCCGCGAGAGCGTAAAGGCCCTGCTTGTAGAAGCAACTCCCTAGCCCCGTTCTGGCCCTTCGTTTGAAGTTCGGGTGTCGGCCTGCTTTCTGAAACGCCAAGATCGCTTTGTGATAATCCTCAGCCTCCAAATGCAGTTTGCCGATCTCCAGGCTGAACTCCGGGTTCGTGGGCTCCAGCCCGAGCAATTTCTCATATCCCGCGATGCCGATTTCCACTGCTTTCTTTCTGTCCTCCGTGGCCGCCATGTCCATAAGCAGTAAGGCTTCCAAGGCGTGGGGATTGTCTCCGTCAATCTTGAGAATCTTCTCGTAATTCTCCCGTGCCCGCTGCTGATCGCCGGCCCTCTGATAGTCTCTGGCAATCTCGGCCAGAATTTGGATCCTTTTTTGTGGAGTCGGGGCCGTGGGTAACTCCTCTTCTTTCTCCTGGGCCTTGCGCACGTAGTCCTCTCCGGACTTGGCAAGCCTTCCCCTTTCTTCCAGGGCTTCTGCCTCCTCCTTGTCCTTGATGAAATCCCGATAAGTACCTGTTGCCCCTGCGCTGGGCCGCGGGTGCGCCTCTGCTAATGCTATCTTCCTCTCATACTCGGGCCGGGGCCGTTTTGTGTTCAGCATGCGGTAGATGCCAGCCGCTCTGCGCCAGGCTTCGACGCTCTCATATCCCTCTGCCAAGCGTTCCCAGTCGTCGGCATCCGCCTTTTCCCCGACAAGGCCCTCAATGTCCTCGTATATCCACTTTGCCACATCCCTCTCCCGCCGAAGCAATTCTCCAAGCCTGTAGAGGCATTCCACGTCCCAGGGGTCATGCAGCAAGTGAAACTCGCAGTCAAGAATGGAGTCGCCGTGTGCCCGGCCAAAGGGCATTCTCAGGAAGGGTTTCTTCCTTTCCCTGTGTTTTCGTTCAAGCTGTCTTAGCTTCTTTCGCGCTTCGAGATCCCCTGGATTGCTCAAAACCTCTTCGAAAAGACTTAGCCCCTCCTTCCAGTCCTCCTGAAGTATGTCCACGATCTCCTTCGCGTACTCATCTCGCTCGATCATGATCCGGCCTCCTCTCTGCGTGTGAAGCTTAACCCGAGAAGATCGCTCGCGAAGCTGACGCTGTTTTCCTCAATTACGATATTCTCCACATGAAGGATATCTCGGTTTTCAAGTTGGAGCTCCCTGAGTTGTTCCAACCTCGCCGAGATGAGGGTCTGCACCGCAAGTTTCGTTGAGGCACCAGACGGATCGACGACTACAACATTCCGATCTTCCAGGCAGACAAAGCTACTGGCTCCTCCAAGCTCCTCGCCACTCTCTAAAGTGACCAAATCCGCCCTCGCAGCGGATAGTAGGGCCATTCCCAGGAGAAGATTCCTCCAACGCCGTAACCAGCTCTTCTTAGAAACTCCCATCAGAGAACGTCCTATACTTCAAACGATTAACGCTGTGTTAGAGCAGAATTCCGCCGTAACCAGTAACAGTATGTGTCAAGCCCAAGGCCTTGGGCAGGATAAAATCTGCCGGAAACAAGTGTGAAGAGGGAAAGTCCAAGTTTGCTACTGCATGAGTGCCTGCACATCCAAGTGCTTCAAAGCCTCTCCACTGTTGCTATGTCCGACCTTATGCCAGACGGCTCTCCGATTCTTTCGTGCCGATCATCTGTGTTCGCAGGACACGCCATGTCGAAGCAAAAGAAGACCGATTGAGGGAGTGCCTGCTTCTCATTCCGTCTTTCCGCGTGCCTTGAACAGCTTCTTGCGGCCTTTAAAGATCTTCCGAAGGGATGGAGCAGCGTGCTCTTCTCTCGCGTGATAGAACACGGCCACCCGGTCGCCAGGCACCTCATAGCCTGCTCGCCGCAAACTCTCCCGGATACGCGGCACAAGCTGCCCATCAACAACCCACTGCTGTTGTGGCCAAATTGAGAGGTGCAAACGAATAAAATGTTCGCCTGTGGCCAGCGACAACGGTCCCAAGACCTCGGGTGCCCCCAGAATAACACCCGAAAACTGTCGAGCAACCTCTTCGCCAAGCTGCCTGAGAACGCTCAGGGCCCCCTTGGCCGTTTCAGGACTCGTTGTCGCCACATCCACGTACGCCTCCTGGGCTCCCGTGGCATAGTTACCCACTGTCGCAAGATTCCGATTGGGAATCACTACCTCTTGTCCTAAGTAATTGCGCAGCTTGGTCATACGAAGACCCAATTCCTTGACAATGCCTGTGTGCGGCGGAATCTCAACCATGTCTCCGACATCAAACTGCCCCTCGAAAATGACGAAGAAGCCTGTAACCATATCTTGAACCAGACCCTGGGAGCCAAAAGCGATCGCTAATCCGATGACCGATAGCGATGCAAGGTAAGCTGTATAGTTGATACCCAACTCTGTCAGGACAAATCCCAGTGCCGTGAAGTAAATGACATATTTGGCAAGGTTGAGAACCAGGGAATGCATGGTCATGGCTCGGTTCTTGTGGTGTCCGTAAAAGAACTTCAAAGGGCCCCATTCAGAGTATATGACCACCCGCGCCATCCCCCGAAGCAGTGAAACGACGAGACGACAGACAAGCGCCACTGCCAGTATGACGAAAACGCGATACAGTTTTTCCCTGGACGACCTCCTGGGAGCCGTGAAGAGCTGCTTGAAGTAACTGCCCGGCTCTCGGATGCGGGCGAACTTAAGCGGCTGAGCGAGATCCCCGCCCGAAAGATCCAGCTCGTTCGCTGTTAAGGCAAATTGGTATCCAACCTCGGTTTCGTCGCTGCGGAGTTTAAGTACGTTGCCCTCTACAACGTATTTCCCTTTCGTGCTGTCGAGAGCGAAGCGCCCGTCCTCGGTCATCTTCAACCGCAGTTTCGTCTTGCCCACATCTGTGACCCATTCCCCAACAAGTGAAGATCGGACGGCGTCTTGCTGCTCTTTGCCAATCAGGGCCTGCGCGCTGGCCTGAAGAGGCAGGTAAGCCTGACAAAAAAGGAGGTATACCAGTACAGAGATCGCAACGAGGCGATGATCGCGGCTCTCGAATCTCTTCGAGGAAACGAAAGAATGACCGCTCGGTGAACAGAAACGATCCATCATCATGCTCCCAGTGACAGTCTCCCGCTGGTAAGATACAGGCAAAAAGGGCAGATCATAGCCCCTCGCATTGAAGCGCGGAGCCGCCCGGCTTCGATGCTTTCCAGCACTCCCTTGCTGAAAGCGACTTTTCCTCGCCCACAAACCGGTACAGGCGGTATTTCAGCGGCGGGGAGCTGCTGTTCCATGCAAGGATAACATGCTTGCCAGCTCCATTGCCACCTTCCCGTTTCTCATCTCTTTTGCGCCACGTTTCCGAAATGTAACAGTCGACCAGTCCGGCCCCACAGTGTTTGATGGCCGCGAGGTATTGCAGTTGCGGCTGTCTTCCGGCGACGATCACGTTGACATAGTTGCGACTGCGTACGCGGTGGTCAGTCACGCATAGCAGCGTGCTGGCGTCAGACGGCAGGTAAACGCGGACGATACCCGCTCTCTTGTTCACTACGTGATCGACAAACCCCGGATCCTGGTGGCTGAAGCCGTTGTGATCCTGCCGCCAGACGTGCGAGGCCAAGAGATAGTGGAGCGAGGCGATGGGACAACGCCACGGGATTTCTTTGCGAGTGACCTTAACCCACTTGGCGTGCTGGTTGAACATGGAGTCGCCGATGTGGATGAACGCCTCGTAGCACGAAAAGAATCCGTGGCGCCCGGTGAGCAAGTATCCCTCCAGCCAGCCCTGGCAGGTGTGTCCACTCAGGATTTCCATAACGCGCCCTTCCGCCGACAGGTGGTCGTCCTCGGGTGTTGCATCAGCCACCCAGGTGCGGTCCGTCACCTCAAAGATGCCGTCGAGACGGTTTGAGGCCGTTTCGTCCGGGCCGAACACGCGGAAATTACGGCTTTCCATGTTTACCTTCATCACATCGCGCAAAAATGCACCCATGGCCTTGACAGGTTCGGCGGTTGTCTGGCCAGGCTCGTCCACAGTGATCGCGTAGTCGCGGAAGCCAGGCATCTTGAGATCCTTGAGCAAAAAGTCCTCCGTTCGCGTGAGGATTGGCGCCCATCCGCCGATTGCCACGAGGCGCAAGTCTTGCCAGATCGGGTCGCAGCCCGCCCTTGTCATCAAACAGTTCCCCCGGCTTGTAGCTTTTCATCCAGGCTTCGAGCTGCTCCACACGCTTCGGATTAGACTGCACGTCCGACAGCGGGGCTTGATGGGAGCACCAGGAGCCCTCGGTCTTTTTCCCGTCAACCTCTTTCGGGCCCGTCCAGCCTTTGGGCGTTTTCAAGATGATCATTGGCCATTGAGGTCGCTTCTTGAAGCCGTTTGCCCGTGCGTCCTTCTGTATCGATTGGATTTGCGCGATCACCGTATCGAGCGTCTCCGCCATCTGCTGAGGCGTCGGTTCTGAATCGGCGCCTCCCACGAAATACGGCCCGTATCCGTATCCCACAAAAAGGTTCTCCAGCTCCTTCCGGCTGATGCGGCCCAAGACCTTCAGGTTGGTGATATTGTAGCCATTCAGATGCAGAATGGGCAACACGGCACCGTCGTGTAGGGGATTCAAGAATTTGTTGGAATGCCAGGATGCGGCCAGCGCCCCCGTCTCCACTTCTTCGTCCCCCACGACGCAGGCAATAATCAGATCGGGGTTGTCGAACGCCGCGCCAAAAGCGTGTGAGATGGCGTAGCCGAGTTCTCCCCCTTCATGGATGGAGCCGGGCGTTTCCGGCGCCGCGTGGCTCGGGATTCCTCCGGGGAAGGATAACTGCTTGAAAAGCTTCTTCATGCCCTCGGCGTCCTGTGTGATGTTCGGGTACAGTTCGGTGTAGGTCCCTTCAAGATACGTGTTCGCCACTACCGCCGGTCCCCCATGCCCTGGACATGCGATGAAAATCATGTTCAGATCGTGTTCCTTGATTACACGATTTAAATGCACATAGATGAAATTCAGGCCCGGTGTCGTCCCCCAGTGGCCGAGCAACCGTGGTTTGATGTGCTTCGATGAAAGGGGCTCCTTCAGTAATGGGTTGTCGTAAAGATAAATCTGTCCCACCGAAAGGTAGTTGGCCGCTCTCCAATAGGCGTCCATTGCTTTCAGACGTTTCTGTTCCATTCTTTAGGTCTGTATTCCCTGCGTGGTTGATGCCGGGAGCCGGTGCGTAACGAAGCTCAGCCGCGACACATCGACCGCCTCAGGGACGCAGAGACGGTAGCCCAGCGAGCCACATGGGCTAAGACGATTGTACTCCCATCGCCATTGCTCGATCAACACGTTCGCTTCCGACAACGTATCAAGAATCCCTAAGTTCAACAACTCGTCTCGTAACTTCCTTCGGAACGACTCAATATATCGGTTCTTTCACGGACTCCCCGGCTCGATGAACAGCCTTCTTACAACCACTCGCATCAGCCATATTTTCACCACCTTGATGGTGCGTTCTGCTCCGTTCTCACCTGGAATGTGCTTCAGAATGCCATGTTCGCCGAACAGCACTCCACAAACGTCCCAACACCTCCTTTCCCTCAAATTCACATTAATCTCCTCTGGCGAATTCCGTCTCCTTGCCGTATCTGCCTTGCCTCCTTTCCCCTGAGGTCCCGCCCAGATTCTCCCCCATTGCTCTTCGTTCAGACAAAGGAACGCCCCCTCGCTTAGAGGAAAGGTGTTGCAAAGCGGGGCCGTATAGCTGCCGGCCTCCTGTCCTGTTCCTTTTCTAACGCAATCCTCAATAAAGCCTGGGCCAGTTCCTGGAGGCAAGGTCAATCGAAAGACAATCGTGGCTTGGCAACTCTGGTGCCAGCGAAGGACGCAGCTTGAAACCAAACCAGGTATCTTCTAAGACGTAAAGTCTATTTCCGCGATTTTGCGCAAACCGGGCCGTCGCAACTCACTGAACCCCAGTATGATCTGGCGATGTGGAGTCGAAAGACGCCACTCAACTCGACCAGTCCCCCAGAATCGCCTGGAAACTCGTTTCAGCCTGTACTGAATTTCGTTCTCAGCCGTTAGGCCATGGAATGTGCACGTCCTATGAAATTGCGCCCCGTGGCCAAAGGTTAGCTATAAGACGGGATAGGGCTACGTTTAAGGCGCGGCATCGGGGCAAGTCGCATTGGTTCTAGAACCCGGCTGGGAGCCAGCTGGAAGAGAATTTGGTGGTCCGCAACTGACTCATACTCAGGTTGAACTAAACGGGACAGCAATGCGAACCGTTATATGGGTATAATACACTGGCTGTTTGTGGAAATGCCGGCTGAGGTGGTGCAATCAAATTGGGAGGCTGGGAAGCGGAACGCTCCGCCAGCCTTCTTGATTACTTGTTCACGGCGTCAAACCACATGGAGGTGGACAGTGGCAGCCATCAGTAGGATGAAGAGTCTGAGTTCGGCCTGGACACGTCTCTTGCTTCGTTCCGCAGTGCTGATTCTTGGCGGCATGTTGCTGGTCTTACCGACCGGCGTGCACGCTCTGACGCAGGTGAACGATTTCAAGCCCGCGTCTTCCAATCAGCCGGGCCGGCAATACCCCCAGGTCAATTCTGAGCGCCGTGCCCGAATCCGCATCGTTGCGCCCCAGGCCCAGAGCGTCCGTTGCGACCTGGGTGGAGGAATCTCTCTGACCAAGGGTGAGGACGGCGCCTGGGTCGGCACGACGCGCCCGTTGGACGAGGGCTTCCATTACTACCAGATCAACATTGACGGGGCCCGGGTTCCGGATCCCGGCAGCATGTTTTTCTACGGCGCCGGCCGCTGGGGCAGCGGAATCGAAATCCCCGCCAAGGACCAGGACTTCTACGCCCTCAAGGATGTCCCCCACGGCCAGATACGGCAGAATCTCTATTACTCCACGGTCACTGAGGCATGGCGCCGCTGCTTCGTCTACACCCCGCCCGATTACGACAAGGATCTCGCCAAGCGCTATCCGGTGCTGTATCTCCAACACGGTGGCGGCGAAGACGAGACCGGCTGGTCCGTTCAGGGAAAGTCCAATCTGATCATTGACAACCTGATCGCCGAGGGCAAGGCCAGGCCCTTTATCATCGTCATGGACAACGGTACATGGCGTATGCCGGGTCAGGACCGCCCACAACGCCGTGGCGAAAGGGGGCGACAGGGTGCCTGGCCCCCGGCAGGCTGGGCCGACACCTTCAAGAAGACCCTTCTGGAGGACGTCATCCCCATGATCGATGCCAACTACCGCACGCTTGCGGATCAACCGCATCGGGCCATGGCCGGCCTGTCCATGGGCGGCATGCAGACTCGTTCCATCACCCTGGCCAATCTCGACAAGTTCTCCCATATCGGTATATTCAGCGGCGGCAGCATCAGCATGGATGATGTCAACAATGCGACCGGTTTCAAAGAGAAAGTCAAACTCGTGTTCGTCAGCTACGGCAGCCGAGAACTCGAAAACCGCAGAGGGGGCGGCGGCGGTGGCTTTGGTGGCGACCCCAAGGAGAACACCGATGCGCTTAAAGAGGCTGGCATTAACTGTCATTTTTACGTCTCTCCGCAGACGGCTCACGAGTGGCAGTCCTGGAGACGAAGTCTCTATCAATTCGCCCCGCTTTTGTTCACTGACCTGAAGGTAGAGCTCGCGACAGCGGCTAAACCCGATGGATTGCGTATTGTCACCGCCGGACATAGTCTGCATTGGTATGTTCCGGACATTCTTACAGAATTGGCCTTGGCTTACGGGTATCGAAGGCCATGAAAAGGCGGGAGTACAGAGCCTTGGCGTGTCACGCACCATCCAGCACTGGGAACATAACGGCGGCCGAAACCCGGTGAGGCAGGCATTAGAGAAAGGTAATGTGGACTTACTAACCCTGTCGCCGATTCAGTTTCCGGATGAGGGTATCGACAACTTCATCAAATTGGGGTTGGAGCACAATCCAAATATGAAGTTCACTGTGCAAATTTCATGGGGCGGGCCTGACATCGACAATCAGGACTTCGACCTTTCTGCGCTGGGGAGAAGGCCTGACAGGGAAAAGACCCCGGAACAAGTCATTAGACTTAACGAGAAGAACGTCAAGGCTGGCGAGGAACAGGCCAGGAAGATCAACGAACAATATGGACGACAGGTCGTCTTTCTTGTACCCACCTCCCAGGCCCAGGTTGCTCTGCGCACAATGATTTACAACAAGGAGATTCCGGGTTTGAACAGGCAGGCCGAACTGTTTGCGGACAACATCGGACACCCGACTCCGCCCCTGGAGGCACTGAATGCCTATTTGCACTTTGCCGTGATATATGGCTGCAGCCCGGTTGGCCTACCGATCCCCAGCGTGCTGAAGAACGCTCGGAGGCCGGAGTGGAATGATGAAGGCTTCAATCGCGCACTGCAGGAACTGGCTTGGAAAACCGTGATTGACTATCCCCCGAGTGGTGTGAAAGCTGCAACACATTAGAAGAAAGCGCAGGCAAGGTAAATAGAATCATACTGCCTATTTCTTAAGAGTGGGGCAATAGAACCAGTTAGAATCTGTGTCATCGTAACAAGTAGATGGCAGACAAAATCATTTAGGAGGTTATGAAATGTATCACAAGCTTATCACAATTTCGTTAGTGGCCGTCATGACAGGTGGAATCTGCTTCGCGCAGACAGATCAGCCAACGATCAAGGAAGATTTCAAGCCTTCGACGTTGAACCAACCCGGCCAGGAATATCCGCAGGTGAATTCCCAAGGCTACGCGAGATTCCGCATCGTGGCGCCCCAAGCCCAAAGCGTCAGCGTGAGCCTGGGTGGACGCGGGGGCACCACCCTCAAGAAAGCCGAGGATGGCGCCTGGATAGGTACCACGGCAGGACCGCTGGACGAAGGCTTTCACTACTACCATCTCACGATCGACGGGGGTACATTTAACGATCCCGGCACCTTGAACTTCTACGGTTCGACTCGGTGGGAAAGCGGCATCGAAATTCCCGCTCATGACCAGGACTTCTACGCCCTCAAGGACGTTCCCCACGGCCAAGTGCAGCAGATTCTCTTCCCTTCGAGGAGCACCAACACATCACGCCGCGCCTTTGTGTACACGCCGCCTGACTACGACAAGGACCCGACCAAGCGCTATCCGGTGCTGTATCTGCAACACGGCTGGGGCGAGGATGAAACTGCCTGGAGCAACCAGGGCCACGCCAATCTGATCATGGACAACCTGATCGCTGAAGGCAAGATCAAGCCCTTCCTCATCGTGATGACCTACGGCATGACGAACGAAATCCGGTTCGGCGGCCTCAGAAATTTCAAGATCGGTCCCTTCCAGACGGTTCTCGTCGACGAGTTGATCCCCTACATCGATGCTAACTTCCGCACGCTCTCCGATCAACCCAATCGCGCCATGGCCGGCCTCTCCATGGGCGGAATGGAAACCAAGTCGATTACCCTGAAGAATCTCGATAAGTTTTCCCACATCGGCCTCTTCAGCGGCGGGACCATCTCCCTGGAAGATGTCAACAACACGCCCGGTTTCAAGGAGAAGGTTAAGCTGGTATTCGTTAGCTACGGCAGCCGCGAACTCAGTGGCAGACGCGGCGGCGGTCGTCGCGGCTTTGTCGGCGACCCCAAGGCGAACGCCGATGCGTTGAAACAAGCTGGTATCAACAGTGTCTTCTATGTCTCACCGGATACGGCCCACGAGTTCCAGAGCTGGCGCCGAAGCCTGCATGAGTTCGCTCAAGTGCTGTTCAGGGAAAGTTCCCCCACGCAACCGGCAGCAGAAGCCCAGCCGGGACCTGCACGCGGCAATTCGGCTGCTAGCCCCCCCCGCCGAGGGCCAGGACGAGGCGGATTCGGCGGACCGATCGAGCTGGGCCCGGACGACAAACCCGCCTTCGACGATCCGCCCGCCGGGTTCAATGCCAGGCGAGAGAATGTCCCTCACGGCGAGTTGACGATGGTTCAGTATGACTCCAAGACGGTCGGAACGCGTCGCCAGATGCTCGTCTACACGCCGCCCGGCTATTCAACCGACCGTAAGTACCCCGTGCTTTACCTTCTGCACGGCATCGGCGGCGACGAACGCGAATGGCAGCGGCTATGCAGCCCGGAGAACATCCTGGATAACCTGCTGGCCGACGGCAAGATCCAACCGATGATCGTGGTCATGCCCAACGGCCGGGCCCAGAAGAACGACCGAGCCGAAGGCAATGTCTTCGCCAGCGCGCCGGCTTTCGCCGCGTTTGAAGGCGATTTGCTCAACGACGTGAGTCCAGCGATTGAGGCCAGGTACTCTGTTTATCCCGACCGCGAGCACCGGGCTTTGGCGGGCCTGTCGATGGGTGGGGGCCAGTCCTTGAACTTCGGGCTCGCTCACCTCGATGTTTTCGCCTGGATCGGCGGGTTCTCATCGGCCCCCAACACCAAACCTCCCGCCGAGCTCGTGCCCGATCCGGCGGCTGCCAAGGAGAAATTGAAGCTGCTGTGGATCGCTTGCGGCAACAAGGATGGTTTGATCCGCATCAGCCAGGGCGTTCACAACTACCTCAAAGACAAAGGGGTGCCCCACGTCTGGCACGTTGATTCCAACGGCCACGACGGCACCGAATGGGCCAACAATCTGTATCTCTTTGCCCAGCACATCTTCAAGGCGGCTGCGCCGACATTGTCCGCACCTCCGGCGGTTCCGGCTGAATCCAAGCTTGCGATCCGCGTGGCGTGTGGGGCCTACCAGCCCTACACCGACAAGAATGGCAACCTCTGGCTGCCCGATGAGGTCAAGGCTCCCGGCGCGTCGCTGAGCCCGCTGGATGGAATGACCGTCGAGCGCGCGGAGACCTTCGAAGTCCCAGACGTCGCGTTCCCACAGATCTTCCGGACCGAGCGGTACAGCATGAGCGCATACGAGTTCAATCTTCCCAACGGCAAGTACACCGTCCACCTGCATTTTGCTGAGACCTTCACGGGAATCAGAGGTGTCGGCGAGCGAGTGTATTCGTTTGCCGTGCAGGGGCAGAAGCCGGAGAAGGATTTCGACATCTTCAAGGAAGCCGGCGGACCGTATAAGGCGATCCAGCGCGAGTACAGGGGCGTTGTGGTCACCGACGGCAAGCTGAGGATTACGTTTACACCGAACGTACAAAACCCGGCGATCAACGGCATCGAGATCTTCGCCGAGTAAACACGTTCTCTCATTGCCCGACATTACCTTGCTCAATGCATCTTCAAGTAGTGGGAGAGAAACGCAAAAAGGGTATGCAGGGCGCCCGTAGGAATGAAGGGAGCAGGCAATGAAGACAAGACAAACAGTCACGATCGTGACATTGCTGGGCCTCCTCGTTGGCATGGTCCCGTGCATGGGTCAGCAGGATGTGCCCGTTCTTAGGGACGTGTTCAAGAACCACTTTCTGATTGGGGGCGCGTTGAATGGAAGAGTGGTGACAGGGCGGGACTCCCGCGCGGCAGCCATCGCCGAGAAGCACTTCAACACGGCAACCGCAGAGAACGATCTGAAGTGGCAACGGATCCATCCGTGGCCCGACCAGTACAATTGGGAGCCGGCCGACAACTACGTGGCCTACTGCGAGAAGAACCGGATGGCCGTTATCGGTCATTGCCTCGTTTGGCACGGCCAGACTCCGCGGTGGGTGTTTCGCGATGATTCGGGAAAGGACGAGACGCGAGACGTCCTTCTGATTCGCATGAAAGAGCACATAAAGACCGTGGTCGGCCGCTACAAAGGCCGTATCAAGGGTTGGGACGTAGTAAATGAAGCCCTCAACGAGAACGGTACGCTGCGAAATACTTCATGGCTGCGGATCATCGGCGAAGGCTCCGAGGACAAGCGGTACGACTACATCGAGCACGCCTTCCGGTGGGCTCACGAGGCCGACCCTAACGCGGAGCTGTACTACAATGACTACAGTCTTGAGTCTTCAAAGGCCAAGTGCGATGGGGCGGTCGCCCTTGTGAAGCGTCTGAAATCCAAGGGTATCCGCATCGATGCGGTCGGCATCCAACTGCACGGTTCGCTGACACACCCCAGCGCCGAGGGTCTTGAGTACGCCATCACGGGTCTGGCGGCTGCCGGCGTCAAGGTGATGGTCACGGAGTTGGACATCCGCACGCGGAGTCGCGGGTATCGCGGTGCCGATATCAGCAGGGTCAGCCGGGCCGGCACAAGCGACTCAAACGCCGCGAGCACGGGGACACAGAAGAAACTCGCCGAGAAGTACGCCGAGATTTTTTCTGTTCTCCTCAAGCACAAGAAGGACATCACCCGCGTCACGTTCTGGGGCGTCTATGATGGAGCGTCCTGGATCGGCGGCTCTCCCCTGCTTTTCGATCGCAGCGGCCAACCCAAAGAGGCATTCCACGCCGTGGTCAGGGCCGCCCGGGAGAGCCAATAAATGCACTCGATCCCTGACGATTATTTTTGCTGGAAAGGAATGCATGATGAGCTTGGTAGGAATGAATCGGTTCTGCAGGTACATCGCTGTCATGCTGGCCGCTGCGGGCGCAGCGTTTGCATCGGAGGCAAACACCGACTGGAAGGATGGGGCCAACGCGCGAATTGTGCGTCTCCGCCAACGCGAGGTGAGAGTGCGTGTGGTAAACGAGCATGGCGATCCGGCCGCGGGCATAAAGGTTGGCGTTCGCCAGACCCGTCAGGCATTCCCATTCGGGTCCGCCATGAGTTGGGCCCTGCTGCGCAACGAACGCTACGCCGAGTTCTTCAAGACCCACTTTAACTGGGCGGTGTTCGGAAATGAGTCGAAATGGTATTCCAACGAACGTTTCCAGGGCCGGGAAGACTACCGCGCTGCCGATGCCTTGCTGGTGTGGTGCAAGGCCAACGATATCCCGGTACGGGGGCACTGCATCTTCTGGGAACCGGAGAAATGGCAACCGAGGTGGGTTAGGCGTCTCTCGGGCGACCAGTTGCGACAGGCCGTCGAACAACGCCTTAAAAGCGCTGTGACGCATTTTCGCGGCCGGTTCGTCCATTGGGACGTGAACAACGAAATGCTCCACGGGACGTTCTTCAAGGATGGTTTGGGTGAGTCGATCTGGCCTTGGATGTTCAAACGGGCTCATGAATTGGATCCTGAGGCGAAGCTCTTCGTCAACGAATTCAATATCCTCTCTGTGGATCAGAATTTCGAGCAGGTGCAAACGGATGAGTACGTCGCCAGCATTCGTCGCTTGCTCAACCAGGGAGCGCCGATTCATGGCGTCGGAATTCAGGGGCATATCTGGCGTGAAGACATCCTGGCCAACCCGGGCGTCCTGAAAGAGCGGTTGGACAAGATCGCAGCTTTAGAGCTACCGATCTGGATCACTGAGTTTGACGTGGCCGACAACAACGAGACAAGCTGCGCCGACAAGCTCGAGTTGGTCTATCGCACCGCCTACAGCCACCCGTCGGTCCAAGGCATCATAATGTGGGTCTTCTGGGCGGGCGATTCCTGGCGCGGTCCCAACGCAGGCTTGGCACACCGGGATTGGACGCTCAACGAGGCGGGCAAGCGGTACGAAGCTTTGATGGAAGAATGGTCCACTCAAACATCCGGCAAGACCGATGCGGAGGGCCTCTTGTCATTCCGCGGTTTCCACGGCGACTACGCGGCAACAGTAACCAGAACCGACGGCGCGGAAACAAGGGCAACCTTCTCGATCGAAAAGGGCCAGGAACCGCAAGAGATAAGAATCCAACTACAAAGCACATCAGCGGCCGAGTCAGCCACCTGGACCCAGCCCGCTACGCCGCGGCGAACTTCTTTCACATTCACGGTGCTGCCACGTTCGTATGTGGCCTTCGCCGTCAAAGGAATCCACGCGATCATGCGATGAGACAAAGTGTCCTTCTTGGAGGGAGTTGCCATGCTGAACGTGATCCATTATGCGCAGTCATTCCACTTCGTTAGGCCTATCATGCTTCTAATGGGGGCTATCGTTGTCTGGACTTCGCCCGTGTTCGCCCTGGACGGCCAGGTCAAAATTCACGACCCCTCAACGATCATGCAATGCGACGGCATCTTTTACACATACGGCACCGGCGGTTCCTGCCTGGTCTCCGACGACGGCTGGACCTGGCGTCGCGGGATCAGGCCCTCGCGTAGCGGAATGGCCCCCGACATCATTCACCTCGGCGACCGCTACTACATGTATGTTGCCGCGAACATCGGCGGGCAGCCCAGAGCCGCCATCAACATGATATGGAACAAGACCCTCACCCCGGATTCCCCTGACTACAAATGGGAAGAAGGCGGCGTTGTCGTCTCGTCCGATGGGGTCGAGTTCTGCAATGCCATCGATCCGGGGCTCTTTCTGGATCCCATCGACGGGAAGCTGTGGCTCACTTACGGCTCCTATTTCGGCTATATCCGGCTGGTCCAACTTGACCCCAAGACCGGCAAACGCGTCGACCCGAACGACAAGCCCGTGGACATCGCGATCAATTGCGAAGCGTCGGTTATGATCTATCGCGACGGCTGGTATTATGTGCTGGCCACCCATGGCAATTGCCTTCGGGGCACCGACTCCAGCTACAACATCCGCGTGGGCCGCGCCAGGAAAGTAGCTGGTCCCTTCCTCGACCACACGGGCCTGGATATGCTCAAAGGCGGCGGCAAGCTCTTCGTCGGCTCCGGCGGCCGCGTCGTCGGCGCCGGCCACTTCGGCCTGCTCGACCTGGGCGACGGCGTGCAGAAGTTTTCCTGCCATTACGAGGCCGACCTCGACAGGGGCGGTGCCAGTGTGCTCGAGGTCCGCCCGGTGCTATGGAAGGACGGCTGGCCCGTCGCCGGCGACAACTTCAAAGAAGGCAAATGTGAGAGCGAGTCCGTCCGCACCGGTACGGCGCTCGAGCTGGCCGTGGAGGGGGTGCCGGTCGGCGGGCGCCGCAGAATAGGAAGACGCGGCGCCGGTGGCCGCGGAGGGATGTTCGGCGGCATCGGCGGCGTGATTCCATCGCAGGATGTCGCGCAGGTCTCGACGAACTGGCCGGCCGGCAATGTCGACATCCGCATGGCCGATTACATGTGTCAGGCCCAGCAGAAATGGACCGTCACGCCTGTGGCCGACGCCGGCGGCTACCCCGGCTCGCCGTATTTCAAGATCACCATCGCGGGAACCGACCGCACGCTGGCTGCGACCGAGGATGGTGAACTGGTCGCCCTGCCCACCTTCACCGGCGGGCCTGAACAACTCTGGCGCATCGATCAGCTTACCGACGGCACCTGGCGCATCATGCCCAAGGCCGTCCCGAATTCCAAGGATTCGCTGGCCCTTTCGGCCATCGGCAGCAGTTTCGCAACGCTCGCCAGGTTCGATCCCACCAGCGACAAGCAACGCTGGCTATTCAAGACGCCCTGACAACGAATCGAGAATTGGGAATCAGCAATTCAGAAATCCAAAATATAGAAGAGGATCTCCCATGATTACGCTCTGCAAAATCCGCACGTCGGCACTCGTTATCCTGGCGGGCTCGTCGTTCTTGGCCATGGCCGCCGTATCCAGCAACGCGGCTCGCGACATGGCGCCTTACCTTACGCGTCCTACCTCCGCCGAGAGAGGTCCCGATGCTGATGGCTTCATACAGCGCTGGCTCATCCTCGAGCCGATCCCCGCCAACGGACTCACCGACAGCCTCGTCCAAGCGGCTGTCAAAAGAGAGTACTTCCCCAACCAGTTCACCGTGATTCCGCATGACGGTGACAAGGTGACGGTCGGCAACACAGAACTCACATGGCATGCCGTCGACACGAACGATTACAACGTCAATCTCTATTACTTCGCCTATGGTCTCGGCAAGCCGACCTCCAACGTCCTGTTTTGGGCTGTCACTGTTGTCAATTGCCCGCAGGAGATGCCCGGCGTGCGCCTGGCTATCGGGTCCAATGCGGCCTCCGTCTGGTGGGTTAACGGCAAGGAAGTCATCCGCATTTACCGCGACCGCCAGACCGTCATCGACGATGGCGTCTCAAAACGCCTCACGCTCAAGAAAGGGCCCAACGTCGTGCGCTGTGCCGTCGTCAACGGGGGCGGCGCCACCGACTTTTGCGCGCGGTTTCTCGACAAGGAGGACAACCCGCTGAAAGGGTTCACCGTCAGCGTGGGTGATGTCAACGCGACCCAGCCCGCCACGCCGTCAACGGCACGTGCGGACGTTCCGAAGCTGCCCTCCGCCACACCGCTCCAGTGGAAATCCACCGGCGTACTTGTTAAGCCGGTGTCCGACGAAACGCACAACATTGTGTCCGTCAAAGATCCAACGATTGTACGTTACAATGACCTGTGGCACATCTATGCGACTGCCTACTCCAATTCCGCCAGAACCTGGAGCATGGTATATCTGAAATTCAAGGACTTCTCTGATGCCCCAAAAGCAAAGCTGCACTACATTGATATGAATCCGAATCTAAGAGGATATCACTGCGCACCGAATTTGTTCTATTTCCGCCCGCACAAGAAGTGGTACCTGGTCTTCCAGTCACAGCAGCCGCAATATTGCACCACCGATGACCTTTCCAAGCCGGAAACCTGGACAAAGCCGCAGGACTTCTTTGAGAGTAAGCCGAGCGGCGCTCCGCGGCTCTGGATCGACTACTGGGTGATCTGCGACGACACGCATGCCTACTTGTTCTTCACCGGCGATAACGGCCGCGTGTATCGCAGCCGAACCAGGATCGAGGACTTTCCCAAGGGTATGAGTAATCCGGAAATCTGCATCGAGGGACCGCGTAACGATGTTTTTGAAGGAAGTATGACCTACAAGATCAAGGGCAGCAACACCTATCTGACGCTGGTCGAGGCCATCGGACCGGCCCGTTATTATCGCGCCTGGATAGCAGACAGTCTGGACGGCGAATGGAAGCCTATTCCTGATGCCACCACATGGGAGAAGCCTTTCGCCGGGATCAACAACGTCACCTTCGCTGAGGGTGTGACGCGCTGGACAAGGGACATCAGCCACGGGGAGCTGATTCGCGACGGATATGATGAAAGGCTGACCATTGACCCCAACAACCTCCAACTCCTCTATCAAGGTCGCGATCCCGCGATTAACAGGCGCTACGACCAGTTGCCCTATCGACTCGGTCTCTTGACATTGGACCGTTCAAAGAAGTAGGAATTGGCTATCCTTCCAGCCAACGGACAAACTGCGCGAAGCGGTGTCGATACAGGCACCGCCCGCGACGAAATGTGCCGGAGACGAAGACAATGGACTCAAACGAACTGCCGGAGTCTTTCTACGAGATATTCGATCCATCCTTACCCCGCCTGAACCCTGGTGACGAGGCTTCAACCCTCAGAGCGCTGAACATGTTCCGTTCCGCGGGGTCTGAAAGGGAGGGGCAGACCGCTCTCCGGTTCAGGCGGATACTGGACCTCGGATGCGGATGCGGCGGGCAGACCCTCTCGCTGGCACGGTACACGAAAGGGCCGATTCTGGCTTTGGACAACCATCGAGCCTACCTGGATGAGTTACGCCGCCGTGCGGAAGCCGCCGGTCTTTCCGGGAGAATTCAGGTTGTGCTGAAGGACATGCGTACCCTGACGACGGACGACGGTCCCTTTGACCTGATTTGGTCGGAAGGCGCCCTTTTCATCATGGGTTTCCGAGATGGCCTGACGGCCTGCCATTCTCTCCTGACCCGGGGCGGAGGACTGGCCGTCAGCGAACTTTGCTGGTTGCGGCCCGATCCGCCGGCGGACTGTCGGCAGTTCTTCTCTGAAGTGTACCCGGCCATGACCGATGTTGAAGCGGCTCTGTCTGCCACACGAACCTCCGACTACGAGCTTCTCGGCCACTTCAGTGTGCCGGAATCGGCTTCGTGGACGTCCTACTACCATCCGGTCGAAGAGCGTCTGTGCTTGCTCCGAAAGCGGCATGCGGGGAACGCGGAGAATCTGTCGATGATCGAATCCGTTCAGAAGGAGATCGACATCTACCGCCGGTACTCTGCCTACTATGGCAGTGTGTTCTTCGTAATGCGACGTCGCTGAGACTCCTCTCGCGAAGTCCCGCAGCCCTCTGTTCATTCTCCCGTCGGACCGCGGGGGCATCTCGCTGGGCCCCATGAACAGCCAGGTCGAGTTCAAAGACGTACGAGTGACCAGCGGCTCGAGCGTGTTATACTCCTCCGATTTCGCCAACGGCGCATCCGAGTGGCGCACGATGGGCGGAACCTGGATGGCGGAAGATGGCGTCTATAAGCAGACCGCCCCGGATGCGAGGACGCGCGCCGGCATAGGAAGCACCGATTGGCGGGACTATGCCGTCACTCTGAAAGTCCGCAAGACCGGAGGCGAGTGCCGGGGCCATAAGCCCGAGGCCGTCATGCTCATGATCGGCACCAACAATACCGGCAGCTGTTCGGGCCCGGAGATTGCCGAAGGCATCGGCGCCATTGTCTTGGAGCTCCGCAAGGATTTTCCGGACGCCAAAATCCTGCTGCTGGCTATCCTCCCGCGCGGCGCCTGCCCTGCCGATGCCAATCGCCGCAAGATTGAGGAAACCAACAGGATCATCGCCAGGCTCGACGACCAGAAGCACGTGTTATTCATGAACATCAATTCCAGGTTCCTCGATGACAAAGGCGGCCTGATCGGCTTCCGCAGCGACAACCTCCATCCCGTGGAACAAGGCTACGAGATTTGGGCGTCCGCCGTCGCCCCCACGCTCAAGAGCTGGGTCGAATAGCCGCGGATGCCGTTGGAATGTTCATACACAATTGAGATTGCGGAGATTCCATGAAGGAACTACAGTCCTGTGGGATCTTCTTTCTGTTGGCCATTTTTCTGACGCGTCCCTTTATGTGGCATCCGGTGAATTGCGCGGGACCATCAACTTCAATCGTGAGTGGAGATTCCATCTCGTGTTCGAAAGAATCCTCTTGACAGCGATTGCGGATGGGCTACGATCACTACCGACCGCACAGCAGTCCGAAGGACAGCAGCAGGCTTTTCCCGACTGTGTCGTGAGGTTGGCTGTATCAGGCCGCGTACGCCAGTGCCCAATGAGGTACAGGACTGTGGAATCCTCTCACGGATGCTGAACTAAAGAAAGGGGGCAGATCAGGCCCCCCTGCCATATGGAGAGACAGCATGCCGGACATACAGGGTTCGATCGTCAATTCTCTCACGCGCAGCACACACGCCGTCGCCAGCGCGGCGGTGCAGCGTAATGCTGCCATTGCTTCGGTGCAACTCGCCCTCCATCGTCAGGAGGCGCACCCGTGAAGTCATCCACGCCACAACCTCCCGCCGCCAGCGACCGCATCAAGACGCGAGAATACATTGGTTACGCCTTGGGTGACACGGCCTCGAATTTCTTTTTTCAGACCTTCAACATTTTCCTCACCTACTACTACATAGACGTCTGGGGTATCCCGGCCACAGCGCTGTTGTGGATGTATCCCATCATCCGCCTCTTCGACGCCTTTAATGACCCGGTCATGGGCTTGATTGCCGACCGCACGAAGACCCGCTGGGGCAAATTTCGTCCGTATCTCCTCTGGGGTGCGGTCCCTTACGGCATCTGCGGCTATCTGATGTTCGCTGGACCGAACTTAGGCTCGACCGGTAAGCTCGTTTATGCTTACATCACCTATGCGTTGATGTTGATAAGCTACACGGTTATCAACGTGCCCTACTCGTCACTGCTGGGTGTGATCAGCCCGTCGTCGCGTACGCGCGCCGTGGCGTCGAGCTTCCGGTTCGTGGGCGCGTTTGGCGGGGCGTTGCTCATCACGCTGTTCGTCCGGCCCCTCGTGAAGTACCTCGGCGGCGACGACCAAATGCTCGGCTTCCGGTCGACCATGGCGATCTTCGCCGTTGCGTCAGTGATCTTGTTCTGGATCACGTTTGCGACGGTTAAAGAACGCGTTAAGCCGCCGCCCGGTCAAAGGACCAACGTCACCGAGGAGCTAGGTGAACTACTTCGCAACCGGCCCTGGATCATGCTGCTGATAGCGTCGGTCTTTTCCACGACGTTCGTTGCGCTGAGAGCGGGCAGCACGCTTTTCTACTTCAAGTATGTTGTGGGCGACGACGGCTCGTCGATTTTCCTTGGACTTGACCGCAGCACGATCTTTCTCACCACCGGCTCCCTCGGCCTTGTGATCGGCACCGCGTGCCTCGGCTCGATCGTCCGCCGGATCGATAAGAAGTACTGCGCTGCCGCGCTGAGCACCGTCACGGGGCTCTGTTTTGGCCTCTTCTTTTTCCTGCCCAGAGACTGGTACGGAATCATGCTGGCTCTCAACATGCTGGCTCAGTTATGCGCGGGGCCAACCTCGGCGCTTACCTGGGCGCTCTACGGCGACGTCGCCGACTATGGGGAATGGAGATTCGGACGCCGATCCACGGGGCTGGTTTATTCGGCCTCTCTATTCTCGATCAAGACCGGAATGGTCGTTGGCGGTTTCCTGCTGCTGTTGTTCCTGGATCGCTTCGGCTATGTGAAAGACGCCGTGCAAACACCCGCTGCGCTGCTCGGTATCACGCTCGCCTTCTCAATCGTGCCTGGAACCATTGCGTTGCTCAAAGCCGGTGCACTCTTGATTTATCCGCTTAACCAAAAACGCGTGGACGAAATCGAACGGGAACTGGCCGACCGCCGCGCCGCCGCGTCTCCTGAGGTGAAGCCCGCATGACCATTCGCAATCCCATCCTTCCCGGCTTCAATCCCGACCCATCCATTGTTCGCGTCGGCGACGACTACTACATTGCCACCTCGACCTTCGAGTGGTTTCCTGGCGTGCAGATTCATCATTCGCGCGACCTCGTCCACTGGCGATTGCTCACGCGCCCGCTCAATCGCGCCAGCCAGCTCAACATGCTGGGCGATCCCGATTCCTGCGGCGTGTGGGCGCCGTGCCTGAGTTACGCGGACGGCTTGTTCTGGCTGATCTACACGGACGTGAAGCGCTTTGGCCGCACGACCGTCGGCGGCGCAGGCGGCGCTTCGCTGCGCGATTTTCACAATTACCTCGTCACCAGCCCACGCATTGACGGCGATTGGTCCGATCCCGTCTATCTCAACAGCAGCGGCTTCGATCCTTCGCTCTTCCACGACGAGGATGGCCGCAAATACCTCTTGAACATGCTGTGGGACCATCGGCCCGGAAACAATCGTTTCGCGGGCATCGTCTTGCAGGAATACTCATCCAGGGAACGCAAGCTGGTCGGCGAGCGGATCAACATCTTCAAAGGCACGCCGCTCGGTTTTACTGAAGCGCCGCACCTCTACAAACGCACCGGCTGGTATTATCTGCTCACGGCGGAAGGCGGCACGGGCTGGGGACACGCCGTTACGATGGCACGCTCGCGAAAAATCACCGGGCCGTACGAGCTGCATCCTGACACGTACATTCTCAGCGCGCGCCATCGCCCGGACGTCGAATTGCAGCGCGCGGGCCACGCGGATTTCGTCGAAACGCAAAACGGTGAGGCTTACATGGTCTATCTCTGTGGCAGGCCATTGCGCAATCGTGGCCGTTGCACGCTTGGTCGGGAGACAGCGATTCAGAAAATGATTTGGGGAAAGGATGACTGGCTGCGCACCTTGGATGGACAGGGAATTCCATCGCTCGAAACACCCCCGCCTGGGTTGCCCGAGCACAAGTTTCCGCCGCACCGGACTCGCGAAGATTTCAACACATCGCAACTGCCAATTGATTTCCAGTGGCTGCGCACCCCGTGGCCCGAAGAAATTTTCAGCCTCACCGCGCGCCCCGGGTTCCTGCGACTCTTTGGCCGCGAAACGATCGGCGGCTTGTTCAGGCAATCACTCGTCGCCCGGCGGCAGCAAGCGCATTGCATCAGCGCCGCGACGGTCGTCGAGTTCGAGCCGGAACATTTTCAGCAGAGCGCGGGCCTCGTCTGTTACTACAACGGCGCGAAGTTTCATTACCTCTATCTCTCGCGCGACGAAACGCTCGCCAAACATCTGCGCGTGATGTCTTGCCTGCCCGACTCGCTGCAGACCGACGCCTTCACGCCGCCCCTCCGGATTCCCGCCGGCCGGCCTGTGCATCTGCGCGTCGAGATTGATTACGAGCGACTCCACTTCGCCTATCGCGTCGAAGGCGTGGACAAGGCCTGGCACTGGTTGCCGCAGAAGTTCGACGCGAGCATTCTCTCCGACGAAGCTACCGCTCCCGGCCAGTCGAGTTTCACCGGCGCATTCGTCGGCATGGCCTGTCAGGACCTGGCCGGCACGTTGAGCCCTGCGGACTTTGACTTTTTTGAATACCGGGAGAGAAGCTATCGCCCGAATCCGTTTTGCGTTTCGTCGGAGTAATGCACGTTGTTCGCAATGCGGCGTATAGTGCACACATTGTTCGAGCGCAAGTATCCTCATCTCCCTGACTCGCGCCGCCACTTGACGAAAGCCCGAACCTGTCGCGATTCTGGGGTGCAGGCGGCGGATAGCTGCATACCGCAGGGTCGAACGTGCCGGTGAGCGGCGGCGATCAGCCGTCCGCACCACTGACTGGTTTTGCGATCTTCCTCATAATGAACCAGAATCTCGTTCCGCTGACAGGACGGTCTGCGATCAGCTTTCCATCGTAAATGATACTGAACACGCCATAGGGCGTCGGAAGCTCCCGTGACGCTTCGGCGCTTGTGATTTGCACCACCTTAGCTTTTAGTCCTAGCGTTCTGGACATCGCCGCGATATCCTTCACGCATTTTGGAACCATCGGGCACTGATCGGCAGCGAGGATTGTGAGGCCCTTCCTGTATCTCTTCAACAAACGGTCCCTTTCCACAATAAAGCGAGGATCAGGGGCTGATTTCTTCAATTTCTTGACGAGCAGTTCGTAGGGAGGGGACTTCTCCACCGAGACGAAACCAGCCTTGATGAAGAAATCACTTCGTGCCATGAAACTATCGGAACTGGTCACCACAGCAACGCCCCGGCACTGGTTCTTCTTCGCGTCGCTGATACAGCTATCCAGGAGGAGAGAGCCGAGCCCTTTCCCCTTGTGTTTGCCGTTGACCATCAAGCAATGGATGACAAGGTAACCCTCGGCCTCGACCGGTCTCCACGCATGGTTGCCCAAGGCGTACTCGATCATCCCGATATCACCGAACTTCTCAGAGCGGAGCACCTTGTATCTTAGGCCTTCCGCGTAGCGCTCCCTCAGCCAAGCCGTTTTTCGACGATGTCCCAGGTTGTTGGCGTTTTTGTAGCCACACAAGCTGCAACCGCCGATGTTGTCAGCATTGGTGTCGACGATTTCGTACTCGCTCATCGTGCTGTTCCGGTCGGTTGGAGAACAATAATCAGACTGGTCCATATAAGACGCCAGGTCCTGATTTCCTGCCCGTATAGCACGCCACCGGACCGCGTGGCGATAGCGCGCTAAGCCCTTTACCTGCTGCTGGTTGCGCTGCATCTCGCGGGATATCACGGTGTTTTATGCGAACCAGCATAAGAACCTCCCTCACATACAGGGATATCGTACTCAATCCCCTCTGCCGTGTCAATGTCGCTGCAAAAGGATTTTCGGACCGGCAAGAAACATCATATCCCCTGGTGAAGATACGATCTATGACTCAGAGACAGTATTCGCCATCAAATCGCTTCGCCCCAGCAAGAGCGGCAACAATCAGACCGGTCCGGCGTTCGATGAAGCCGCCGCCAATGAGTGCATGCCGACGATGCCTGACGCACTCAAGATGAGGGACGGGACGAAGGTCACCACGCCGGGGCAGTGGGCCAAGCGGCGAGCCGAAATCCTGGAGGACTTTGACTTTCTTGAATACCGGGAGAGAAGCTATCGCCTGAATCCGTTTTGCGTTTCGTCGGGGTAATGCACGTTGTCCGCAATGCGGAGTGGACATCGCGCTCTGCCGCTGGCTCCAGCATCAGCGACGTGGAAACCGCTGGCGACCGCGTCTCACTCGACTGCCTTCCATCTGAAACACGCGCCACCCTTGCGGTCCGGCCGCGGTCCAGCAGCAGTAACCGTGGCTGGACCAGGGTTGTTGGGTTTGGTGGCGAGGTAGCGATGATTGGTGAGCGACAGAAGCATGGTGTCACCGCGCATCAGGTTGACCCATTGGAAGGATTCTGCCTTGCCGGGCGTTCTTGCGGTGAGGTCCTTCAATGAGACACGGTCACCGGCCGCAGACACGAACCGGCCGTTGGCGGCCTTGAGCGCTACGCGGCCCTTCCCCAAATTGATGACCTGGAATTGGACGTTCCGGGCGACCAAGCCGGGCGCATCGGCTGCTACATTGATGAGCGACATGTTCCGGGTGTCGGCGGCCAGGAGGCTGCCGTCTGCCCCGCTGGTTAGCGTGACGGTCTTACCTACCGGTATCACCCGTTCAATGCCCCTCGCCCGCGGCTCGTCGACCGTGAAATTCTCGAAGTCGGCATAGCCACCGGGTTGGCCCGACGTGTTGAAGTTGAACAGGGAATAGCGAACGCCCTGGAAAGTCGTGAGCTGGTACGCCATGGTGAAGGTGTCGCCCAGCGGAGTGAAGTCCTTGCCGTCGGCGCTCCAACTGAAGACGGCTTTCTCGATGTCGAAGTTGCAGGCAACGCGAAGCCAGACGTGGGTGGAGCTGGCGGGAGCCTTGGTGGTCTTGCGATCGGTCTGGTCAAAGGTCTGGAGGTTCACGCCCTCGGCCGTCTTGACCAGGCCGATCCAGGCGTAGGGAGCATTTAGCAGCGCCAGGCCGGCCGTGTCTCCCGCTACCAGACCCGAGGCGTCAAGCTCGACCGTCGCGATGGATTCGGGACCCATTGGTCGCTGCGTCAGACTGTTCCGGGCCATCCAGAAGTCATCGGCAGGAAGCGAGTGCAGGCGAAGCACGCCGGGCTCTTTGGTGAGAGACCACTTGGAATCGTCCGGGACATGATTCCACTGCCAAACGGGGTTCAGTTTCGGAGAATCGAAGTTGTCATTGCGCACGAACAGCGGCTTGGGAGCCTGGGTGTAGCCGGTGTTGGGTTTGATCCAAGTGTTGGGGGCCTTCCGGAGGTTGCCCGGCAGGCCGATGATTGGGAAGTTGTTGTCCCAGGTGATCGGAACCAGCGCGACCATGCGGCCGATGCTGCCGTGGTCCTGCATGATGATGCTCCACCATTCGCCGGAGGGGGTATCCACGATGCCGCCCTGATGGAGGGTCAGGCCGCCGCCGGAGTTGGGGTCCCTCGGCCTGATCGTGAAGGTTGGATTACCCCCGTGGCCGCGGCGGACGCTGTTTTGGGTGGGGACGCCCAGGGACTCGCCTTGGACCATGCGTTCGACCTCCCAGGGTCCGTCGATCGAATCGGCGCGGGCGACGACCTGGTCGGTGTGCGCGCCGGGGATGGCGGAGACGTCGTAGTACTTGCCGTTGATCTTGTAGAGGTGATGGCCCTCGCCCATGCCACGGGCGTCCATCCGGCGCCGCGTGTTGGGGACAATCTCGGTGATGTGCTTATTGAGCTCGACGATGGTAGGCCGTCTGGCGCCGAAGATGGCGTAGATTTTGCCGTCCTCGTCGAACAGGACGGACAAGTCATGCATGCCAGGGAGCTGATTGCGTGCCCACGGCCCTTTGGGGGACTTGGAGCGGAAGACCTGGGTTCCCACCCTGTTGACGTTACAGAAGACGTAGAACGTCCCATCATGGTAACGTATGCAGGGCGCCCAGATGCCCTGACCGTAGATGTTCCCGCCCTCGAGGCGAAAGGAGGGGCCGAGGTCGAGGCGATCCATGCAGTAGCTGGCGAGTTCCCAGTTCACAAGGTCCTTGGAGTGCAGGACGATGAGGGCGGGATTCATGTGCATGGTGGTGCCGGCGAGATAGTAGTCCTCGCCGACGCGGATGACGTCAGGGTCCTCGAATTCCTCATAGAACAGGGGATTGGAATAGGTACCATTGCCGTTGTCGGCGGTCCAGCTTTGTGCCGCGGCAGTGGAGCCCCCGGAAGAAACGGGCAGTGCAGCGGTGATGACACCGACGGTCAGCGTGACCAGACTCGCAAACCCCAGAAGATGTTGAAAGCGTTGCATGGCAATACTCCTCAAGTAGAGTTACTTCTTCGGTGTCACAGGCTCACCCTTCACCAGTGCCGACAGCCACTTGTGAAGGGCGGTAGGAAACTGTGGCGGGTGACGGACTAAAACCGTGGCACTTCGGGTGTACTTACCCTACGTGAGACAGGGTGTCAATGTTTTTCTATTTTCTTCCTTCACACCTCACGCCCACCGCTGCAAAGCCCAGGCCAATTCAGCAGAGTTCGAGGTTATGGTCCCCGCCGGCCAGGTGAGTTTCTTCACGAAGCACCGCTTTCATCTGACTGTGGCCGACGGCGCCGCAGGCCGGATACCTGTGGCGCACAGCTCGTACGTGAACGCCCGTTTGCCTGCATGCAATCGACATGGCGAGAAGTCAGGGCGTGACACGCACGACGCCCACGGAGAGCGGGGGCATCGTGAATTTGACAGTTCGGTTTTCGACGGTAGTGGTGGCAGCCACGACCTTGATATTGTCTGGCTCGTCTAGGGAGTTTTTCACAGTTTCACCGCCGGGGGCGACCAGTTGCATCGTCGCGGTTTTGGGCATCAGATCGCCGTCGAGGCGGACAGCGGCTTCAACGGCGGTGGTGGTGGGGTTGGCCGCTTTCAGGAACACCGTCTGTTTGTCGGCGGACCGCGTGGCCACGAAATTGAGGGGACGATCCGGTCCGTCCACCGCGAGGAGATTGGGGGCGAAGGAATCGCGCCAGAGCTTCATCACGACGTAGTTGCCCGCCGGGAACCAGGACTTCTGGTCGAAGTTGATCAGGGCGTTATCCCATTGTGTCGTCACACCTTGCTTGCGCATGAAGAGCGCGGGACAGGACATGGTGACCATATCGCCCTGACGCTCAAAGGCATTGAGAATACCTCCGGCATAGAGGCCGACGCGCCAGTCGTTGCCCCAACGGTTGTTGGTGAGGTTCCATTCGGAGACGTAAATCTTGATGTTGGGATTGTCGGATTTCCGAATGATCTCGCCGCGGCCCTTCAAGAACTGCTCGTACTTGTAGGGATCCTCGACGTGATCGGCGGTGAAGTAGATGCCGTTGTAATAGTGCGGCGACAGGATGTCGAAAAGCTTGCCAGCCTGTTCGATGATGCGCGGGTCCCAGTTGCGGTTGGCCTCCTGGTGGCCCTCGCCAGGGCCAGTATCGTAGCCGTAGCTTCCGGCAACTGAGAGTTTGAGGTCGGGGTATTTGGCCCGGATGGCCGGGCAGAACCTGTTGACGATGTCCAGGTAGTCCGGGTATTGCATCATGAGCCAGGGCTCGTTGTCGATCTCGAGGGTCTTGAGCTGATACGGCGCTGGGTGACCGTTGGCCCCACGCATCCTGCCATACTCGGTAGTCTCGTCGCCCATGCAATATTCGAGCCAGTTGAGGGCGTCGTCGACACCACGGGAGGTGTTGATCACAAGGATGGGTTCGGCCTTGACCTTCTCGCAGAACTGGATGAATTCGTCGGTGCCGAACTGATAGGTATCACGGTCACCCCATTGGTCGATGGGGTGTGGGAGGCGTTTTTCACGTGGACCGATGCCGTTCTGCCAGATGTATCGGTTGGCAAAGCTCCCGCCGGGCCAGCGGATGGAAGCAGGCTGGAGGTCGGCGACGGCTTTAAACAGGTCGGGGCGATAGCCGCCTGTGGCCAGGGCCGAGGTGGAGAACAGGGAGATTTGGTCGATATTGACCGGCCCCGAGGGCGACGAGCTGATCATCAACGTGGAGGCGTCCACAGTACGTGGCGACGTGAACTCGACGGTGAATTTCTGCCACTGGGCTGCAAGTCCCGTGAAGGTCTTGGTGAACACCGGTGTGTCGGCATCGTAAAATGCCGCGAACACACTGCCGCTGCCGCGTGCGTAGAGCGAGAGCGTGTACTTCTCACTTTGCTTGAGGGCGATATTCCTCTGGCGGATGCCTGGCTCGGTTGCCGAATCGCCAGCGACCTTGGCCGCAATGCGCACCGAGACGTCCGCGTTGAACGGATTGTCCCGGTCCACGGAGACTTCGTTGGCGTCGCTGACGAACTCCCAGTTCCGCGGCGTCGTGGCTGGCGCGGTGCCCGGACCCCGCATGCGGCGTCTTGGTCTGGCCGGACGTAGTTCCAAGGTGCCGTTGAGAATCTGGTCGCCCCAGAGGCCGCCGTGGACGGAGTTGAAAATATGTTCGAGGAATTGACCGTAGACACCGGTACTGACTGTCTTCGTGATTTGATCGGTATGAACAGTCAGGGCAAGAGGATCGGCCACGATCTTATACCCCAATAATGAAAGCATTTTCTCTGCATATCGCTTTCCAAACTCTCTGTTGCCTGCCGAATCGAAATGCAGACGGTCTCGTTTGCATGTGCAACCTGCCGAAGAGATGACATAGGAATTGGGAAGTGTCTTCGGCAGCTCTGCAATGATCTTGTTCATGCCCGCACAAACGCCTTGCTGATCGGCATTCACAGTTTCACCTGCCAGCAGCGGCACTTCCTCGGCCTTGAGATTCAAGTCTTTGACCAGATTGTCGTAAATCCCTTTCACCTTCTTCGACCATTCCTGGTCGTTGGGATTCGACTCTCCCTGATGCAGTAGAATTCCCTTGATAACGCCATCCTTCTGAGCCGTTTTGGCCATGTCGACAAGATACTGATAGGGATTTCCGTCATATTCCTTGATAAAATTGGTCATCCACGACTGAACCGTTGCAGCATATGTCTGGTAAGTGTCTTTCTCGAATAGCTCAATCTTGCAGCCGGGGATCGAGACATTAATGACACCTACTCTGATTTTTCCCGGAAGGTTGGCAACCATGGTTCTGCCGAAATAGTCGGCAGGGCCAAGCCCCCCTGTGCCTCGGCACAACGGAGGGAAGGCAGGGTACCAATGACCCTTCTTTCTGCCCTGGTTTGGAGCATCAAGAGCAGCCAGGACCTGAAAGCGTGCATCCACGGTTTGGTCTTGTTGCTCGATTCTCCCCGCTCCGTCCATGTTTGATTGTCCAAAGCAGAGAAAAATGTAGAAATTCGGATCTGGATCGGCAAAAGCGTTTGTAGTGAACGTGAGTAATGCTGCCAGTGAGAACAATGCTGGTTTCATTTTCATAACAATGGCCTCCAATAGTTGATTGACAGGAATGCGAAGATTTATTTCGCGCACGCCTCTCCTTCCGGTGTCCGTCGCCACGCAAAATAGGCGTCTAGGCTCTTGAGTGATTCGGCACTGGGCACCGGCCCCGTGTGCGGCGTCAGCACGCACGAAACAGCGTAATAAATACGAACAGTCAGTTTGGCTTCCGTGTTAGAGACTTGAACCATCTTGACGTCGGATTTGGGCCGTGTTGTCCTGTTTCACGCAAAGATGGAATGTTGATGGGTTTCTTCAAGTTGTGATTCCACCCGCGGGGGGCATGTTAGAAACAGCGTCTTTTGTTTCCTCTTGAGGTTTTCCTCTTTTCTCCGGTGGCGTGCTTGCTCGATCTTCCGGTATCTCGCTTTGAGAAGGTCTACCGCCCTTTTGCTCGGAGGATACCAGTGTTTATCGGTGCAGGCAAGAACCGTCTTGATCGTCTGGCCAGTCCTTGGACACTTCGTGTGACGTAGGACAGGCAAGGACGGCGACAGTGTGGGGGAAAGCCAAGGCGGCGCGCCAGGAAGAAACAGCCTGAACAGTAGGATTCCTCGCGTCAGACCCAGACACGACTACCCGGACGGCCATCTCCTGACAGACGTCGCAAACGCAGCTGTTCATGTCTACAGTCCCAGAACCGAGAGAAACGACATGTAACTCGACCTGCACCCCGCAACCTACCCCGCTGCACGCTACCTTTGACTGACCGCCCACCCGTTTTTCGAAGTTCAGGCGCCGTATACTTTACTTTCTGCAAGATCGTTGAGAGTGCGCACGTACTGTGGGGAAAATCGTGGATCCGAAATTCAACCTATCAACAGCAGAAAAAATGAGGCGTAGGCGAGTTCATTCAGAGGCGCATTCCGAACACTCCCAAGACGACAGCCGCGGGAGAAATCTCGATCAGCTCTACCAGCGTCCAACTTTTTTCGCTCAGAGAAAAAGGCTTGAAGCATCAAAGCATGTTCGGGCAGCGGCGTGACCTGAACGGGATGCTATTTGGTGGGTGGTGCTTCTCCCTCCCCTGTCAATCTTCCTTCGACCCAGTCTAAGACTCTCTCCGCCAAGGCAACAGCGGTTTCATATTCGTGCCGTGTCACGGGTTCCGCCAGACCTGGGTAGCGTGCCTCCACAGCATAGTCAGTGAGACGAGCTACTTCTCGTACCTCCGCCGGAACGCTCTCTCCTTGTTTCTCAAGGAGTTGCATCAGCTCCGCAAGGTTGTGAATATTGGGAAAAGACACTCCACGGTCGAGCAGAAGGGCTTTCAGAGATTTCGCGGCAGCTTGCTGGGCCTGAAAACAGAGGTCTTCCCAGTATATCCCTGGCTTGTCCCCTTTGGCTTGAACAAGGTTGCTTCTCGCTCTATTCAGCCACTCCCTTGGATCATCTGGCGGAAACCGCTGATGCATCATAGACGACTTTTCCTTCCCGCAGGGCTGGCTCAATCACCAAAGCAGGGCACTTGCCGTATCGCTCAATATCCTCCGGCGTGACGACGACAACGTCCACAGCTTGTCCCACTCCATACAGGTTCATATAGATGTCACCGGCCAGCTTCCTCCTGTGGACGCCGGACTTGACCACCATTACGTCAACGTCGCTGTTTGGCCCCAGTTCCCCCCGAGCCGCGGAACCAAATAGAATAATCTTCTCGGGTTGGGCGACTTCGACGATTCGGCGGACAATTTCCCGGAGCTTTTGTTCGCTCAGAGCTTTTTTCTCCATTGCATGAACCTATACAAGAATCTGTCAATAACTGGGATCGCGCGCCTCATCTCTCGCCTATAACGATCACTACATGCCCGAAAAACGGGGGCGGTTTCATGGCCTGCGCATTTGCCAACAAGCACTCTCATGCGTGAGAACGCTTCGCCCTTAAGACTAATTTAGTCTAAAACTGCCGGTTTTTCAATCGAAAACCTCGCTCTTTCGTTATCATATTCCTGACCCGGAGAAAGAAGGTTCTCATGCCCCCTGAAGGGCCGAGGCTTGACTGTGCTGAGTACAGCCCGCCATATGGAGCCGGAGACTTGATCGTGATCCAAGAGAGGTCTCCTCCGAAGGGCGAGGTTTTCCGCTGGAGGTATTTGCCGCAGTCCGCACGCACTATTTCCAAAATAATGGCCGATTAGAAACTAAAGGAGGATTATCTCGCGTAACCTCGCCAAAACCCTTCGGAAGACGCCCAGGAATCTTGGAGTGGCAAATCGGCGGCGAGTCGCTCGAGTCAGTGAAAAAACGGCGTATGGCCTACCTGACCAGGCACGAGAGTAAGAATCCGTGGCGTTCAACGCTATGACGGACGTGAGGCTCAAGCCCAAAAATGCGTTTGACAGAAGGTTTCGGGCGCGCCATTATTGTTCATCAAAGGTGAGTACGCTGGAGCCAGGTTCGCTGGAGACGCATCATGTAGAGACTCGGTAAATAGAAGACGCAGCTTAAATACAAGGACAATATGGCGTCGAGGCCGCCATCGTTGACGGCGACGAAAGGGCCTGAGTCGTGACTTTCTAAGGGAAGGAGAAGAAACACGCGTCCTGTCGGGTTTCCAGATTTGGAAAGGCGGGGGCGAGGAGGGGCTTTAGAGTGGGATCCGCGGTGGGTCGTGGACGGCCGTTCCACTGGCCTGCGATGGCGTCACCGGAGCCACACAACTGCCCTCGAGGAAAGTAGTATTATGGGGTTTCGCGGCGCAAAGGGATCGGAGAAATCGCGCTAACGAATCGCTCTCGCGAAGAATAACGAGAGCAGCAAGAAGTCGCTACTTTCTCTCGAGGAGGAGCGGACCCTCTCCCATCGACCGCTATCCACCCCGCGGCTTCGCCTCGTATCTTTCCGGAACTGTCCGCACCATAGTTGAAGGTTTCTGACGTTTCTCGGAAATCACGCACGTTATTGCTCCCTGCTCCGCCAATGCAACAGCCAGAGGTGGGCCCCCTCGAGCCTCCGCTGGATGGTTATGGGACCATATCGCCGGCATCCTGTCGCGCCCCGCGGAGGGGGGATACGGGGGGCATCCTGCCCACTGTCGAGGCGGTGTTACCGTGTCGCCTTTGTGCCGGCAAAATGGAGCCACACCCGGGCTCATCTTCGGCTTGACCAGGGCCGACAAACCGCTTATTTTTATAAGCCAGTGCACGGCGCGTTGGGAACGTCCCGTCAGCAGCGCTCCAGCGGTTTGGCTGAGCGGGAAGAAGCATGCGACGGTGCCTCTGGCGCCCCCTGTTTGCGCAGAATGATTGGCGGTTCCTGGCGTGCTTATCGCCGCTTGGAAGTTGGGCCGGTCGGCAAAATCGAATAGACGTAGCTTCGTCGTCTTGGGAGCAAACAACAAAAGGTATGAGGAGGCTTTTCATGAGTGAGACCACGAAAAGAACCATGTCACGTCGCGAGTTTCTGAAGAACGCAGGCCGGATGGCCGCAGCTTCGGCCCTGGCCAATGTGGCCATTCCGCACGTTCACGGTGCGGAGAACAACACAATCCAGGTGGCCCTGGTGGGCTGTGGCGGCCGGGGTACCGGCGCCGCGGTGAACGCCCTGTCAGTCCGGAACGGTCCCATCAAGCTTGTGGCCATGGCGGACGTCTTCGAGGACCGGCTCCACAGCAGCTACAATTCTTTGAAGAACAGGCACGCCGAGCAGTTTGATGTCCCCGAGGATCGCAAATTCGTTGGCTTCGACGCGTACAAGAAGGCGATGGATTGCCTCCGTCCCGGCGACGTAGCGATCTTCGCCACGCCCCCGGCGTTCCGTTGGGTGCACTTCGCCTACGCCATCGAAAAGGGCCTCAACGTGTTCATGGAGAAGCCGGTTACAGTTGACGGACCGAGCACCCGCAAGCTCTTCAAGCTCGCTGAAGAATCGGTGAAGAAGAACCTCAAGGTGGGCGTGGGCCTGATGTCGCGTCACAGCCGGGCGTTTGAAGAACTGGCCAAGCGCGTTCACGATGGCGAAATCGGGGACATCATCCTCCAGCGCGGCTACCGGATGCACGGGTCGGTCGGCTTCTTCGGCTCGCCCCCGAAGCCGGAAGGCATCAGCCACCTGCTCTACCAGGTCCGGCGGTTTCACAGCTTTCTGTGGGCGAGCGGCGGCTGCTACAGCGACTTCTACATCCACATCATCGATGAGCTCGGCTGGATGAAGAACGCCTGGCCGGTTAAGGCCCAGGCGCTCGGCGGCCGACACTATCGCGGCGATAGCGTTGACCAGAATTTCGACCTGTACGCGGTGGAATACACGTATGCCGACGGAACTAAGTTTTATTTCGACGGGCGCTGCATGAGGGGCTGCCGGAACATCTATTCGAGCTACCTTCACGGCGCCAAAGGCATGGCTATCGTTTCCAAGCAGGGCGATTGTGGGATGCCCTCCAGCACTTACAAGGGCCAGAATCCCGTGCGCTCAGACATGATCTGGCAATCCAAAGTCAACCCGGACGAGGCAAACCCCTATCAGAACGAATGGAACGACCTGATAGATGCCATTCGTCAGGACAAGCCCTACAACGAGGCGAAGCGCGGGGCCGAAGCCAGCCTGGTAAGCTCCATGGGCCGTATGGCAGCCCACACCGGACAGATCGTCACCTGGGACGACATTCTCAACTGCCAGCACGAGTTCGCGCCCGATGTGGACAAGCTGACGGACGACTCTCCGGCGCCGTTGCAGCCTGGGCCCGACGGCAAGTATCCCGTCCCGAGGCCGGGCATCGTGAGGAACCGGGAATACTGATGCTTCGTTCAATGCCAAACGCCTTCCCAGAGTGAGCGCCCGGCGGACTGCTGCAATGCATCCTAAGGTGCCGGGAGGGGCCACGGTCGGCCGGAGGTGACAATCATGGATGCTATGCGACACGGCAAGTTCTTGCAGTCCGCTGCCATCGCGCCGTTCACCGCGTCGTGCCATTCACTCGCGCGGGGCTTAGCCGGCAACTTCTGTGCTTGGTGGCCTTAACGCACGCACTATGGCGGAAAGACCGGATTGTCAAGTGTCTATAGGTTTAGTGGAAGAGTGGT